>NZ_JBHUER010000004.1:342984-383875 GCF_042681025.1 Methylopila henanensis | reverse complement strand
CGCCTCGGCGGCCGTCGGCGTTCGGACGCCTGCGCAGGCGGCGACGCTGCGCGTGGTCTCGCTCGAACTGCAACTCACTGAAATCCTGGTCTCGCTCGGCGCGCCGCCGATAGCCGCCGCTGACAACCCGCTCTATCGCCGCCTGATCGGCCGGCCGGAGCTGCCGGCCGACGTGCTGGACCTTGGTCCGATCCAGCAACCCAACCTCGAGTTCCTGCAGTACCTTGCGCCGGATCTCATGGTCGTTCCCGCCTGGGAGGCGAACGCGAACCGGGCCACGCTCGCGCGCGTCGCGCCCATCGAGGTTCTGGGCGACCTCTCGCCCCGGCCGCCGCTCGAACGGTTGGAGGCGGTCGCGCTCCGGCTCGCCACGATCGTCGGGCGGGAGGCCGAGGTCGGCGCCCTTGTCGCTGCCCTCGGGGCGTCTTGCGCCCTCGCGCGCGAAACCGTCTCGCCGCAGCCGACGCTGCTCTGCCGCTTCTTCGAGGACGGGCGGCACCTCGCGGTGTTCGGCACGAAGAGCGTGCTGGGCGCCGTCGCGGAACGCTGCGGGGTGGTCAATGCGTGGACGGGCCGGCAGAACGCCTTCGGCGCCTCCCTCGCGTCGGTCGAGACGCTCGCCTCCATGCCGTCCGCGCGCATCGTGCATTTCCACCGCGGCTCCGAGACGGAACGGGCGATCGCGCGGCTGGAGCGCAGCCCGCTGTGGCGGGCGCTCCCCACGGTCCGGCGCGGCGAGGTGACGGCCATGCCGGTCGTCCATCCGAACGGCGGCCTCGCCTCCGCCGCGCGCCTCGCCGACCAGCTCCGCACGGCGCTCGGCGCTCATGGCTAGACCCGTGCCGGGATATGACCTGCCCGACGCCGTCATGCCCCCGCGGCGGCGCGAGCATCCACGCGTTAAGACCGCGGCGCCCTACGTCGAGGTCGTGTTCGCTCGCTCGAAGGCGCGGGCATGACGGCCCGGTCGGACACGGCGTCGTCCGCCAAGGCCCCGAACGCCGCCCGCCGGCCGGTCGTCGGCGCGGCCGCGGTCGCGATCGGCTTGCTGGCGTTCGGGCTCGCGCTCGCGGCCTTCAACCTGTCGTCGACTGCGCCCGCCGGGCGCTGGCTGGAGGCGCTGGTCGCGCCCGATGAGAACGACATGCGCGAACTCGTCCTGCGCTACAGCGCTCTGCCGCGCATCGCCGTCGCGCTTCTCTGCGGTCTCGGGCTCGGTCTGTCCGGCGCGCTGTTGCAGCAGGTTCTGAGAAATCCGCTCGCCGAACCCGGCACGCTCGGGGTGTTCGCGGGCGCGCGCTTCGCCCTGTTCGCCGCGACGCTCTGGGCCCCGGAACTGCTCGCCTACGGGTACGAGCCGCTTGCGCTCGCCGGCGCGTCCTTGAGCATGGCGATCGTCCTGCTGCTCAGCCGAGGCAGAGGCTTCGCGCCTGCGGCGCTCATACTCTCGGGCATGATCGTCTCTCTCGCGCTCGAAGCCGCGAACAAGATGCTGACGATCGGCAATTTCGAGCTGCTGTCGGACCTCATGATCTGGCAAGCCGGCTCGCTCGCGCAGAACGACTGGTCGACGGCGCTTGGCCTTGCGCCACGCATCGCGGTCGCGGGCATGGCCGCCGCCTTCGCGGCGCGGTCGCTCGCGCTGCTCGATCTCGACGACGCCGGCGCGCGCAGCCTGGGCGCGCGGCTCGGACTGACCCGGCTCATGGCGCTCGCGATCGCGGTCTTCGTCAGCGCGACCGTCGTGGCGAGCGTCGGCGCGATCGCGTTCGTGGGGCTCGCGGGACCCGCGATCGCTCGGGCCGCAGGCGCACTCCGGCTTTCGCAGCGGCTTGTCTGGGGCTCGGTCGTTTCCGCCGGCCTGCTGACGCTGACCGATCAGGCGCTGGTGGCGCTCACCGGCGGCATGCTGCCGCCAACCGGCGCCGTGACGGCGCTCCTTGGCGCGCCGCTGCTTCTCTGGCTGGTCTGGCGCTTCCGATCGACGGCGGCAGGCGAGCGGGTGACGACAGGGGCCTCACCCCGGATTGGCGCCTCATGGTGGCTTCCCATGATGATCCTCCCGGCGCTCGTGCTCGCCGTACTGGTCGCGATGTCGCTTGGCCGCGTCCCGAACGGCTGGGTTTGGGCGACCGGCGCCGATCTCTCGGCGCTTGCGCCCTGGCGAGGCCCACGCGTCGCCGCGGCGCTCGCGGCCGGCTTCATGCTGTCCGTCGCGGGCGCGCTGCTGCAGCGGGTCAGCGGCAACCCTATGGCGAGCCCCGAGCTGCTCGGCGTCTCGGCCGGCGCCGCGATCGCGCTGCTCGCCGCCGCCTTCCTCGCGCCCGGCCTCGGCTATGGCGGAGCGCTGGCGCTTGCGGCCGCCGGCGCCCTCGTGAGCCTGTCGGTGGTGCTTGTCCTCGGAAAGCGGTCCGCCTTCGCGCCGACGCAGACGCTTCTCGTCGGCGTCGGCCTGACGGCGCTGCTCGGCTCGGTCTCGGAAATGGCGCTGGTGACCGGGGACCCTCGCGTCGCCCAGTTCCTCACATGGCTCGCAGGCTCAACCTATTCGGTGTCGTCGGCGCAGGCGGCGGCCTCCTGTGCGTTCGCCGTGGTGACGGCGCTTTCGCTGCCGCTGCTGACCCGCTGGCTCGCCATCCTGCCGCTGGGCGATCCGCGCGCTCTTGCGCTTGGGCTTCACGTCGGCCGCATTCGGCTGATCCTCCTAAGCGTCGCGGCCGTGCTCACCGCAGCCTCGACGCTGCTCGTCGGACCGTTGAGCTTCGTCGGTTTGATGGCGCCGCACCTGGCCAGGCTTTCCGGCGTGCGCGGAGCGCTCGCCGAGACGATTGCGGCGGGCCTCATCGGAGCGCTTATCATGGTGCTGGCCGATTGGCTCGGCCGCACGATCGCGTTTCCCTGGCAGGTCCCGGCCGGGGTGGTGGCGACGGTGATCGGCGGTCTGTACTTCACGTGGGCCATGCGGAGCCGCAGATGACCATCCCGGCGCTAGCCCCGCTCTTCAAAGGACCACTCGAGCCGTTCGCCGACGCCCTGACGCTCGGGCCGATCGAGAACGCGAGGCCGGGCGCAGACCTGCTCGACCGCGCAGTCTTGCGAGAGCTGATCGAAAGGCTCGCGCCGAACTATGGCGACGGCGACCGCCGCGCCGTCGCGTCCATCTGGTCGAAAAGCCATTTCAGCACGCTGATGCCAAGCGCGCTCGCGGCGAACCTCCTGCTCGACATCGATCTTCCGATAGCGATCGACCGGGTCGGAATCGTCAGCGACGACATGGGACGGACCGAGCAGATCGTCCTTGAGCATGCCGGCGAGCCGCTGTCCGCCGGCTTGGCCGAGCATCGCTTCGATGACCTGATAGAGGCTCACGTGGCGCCGTTGATCGCGGCGCTGGCCTCCGTCAGCGGAGCCTCGACGAAGGTGTTCTGGAGCAACGCCGGCAACGTGTTCGACTACGTCGTGCGTGAGACGCGCCGCCTGGCCGCGTCGACGACCGGTTCGGACGCGGGGCTCGCGCTCATGGCGAAGCGAAGGAAGGCCGGACGCCCGAACCCGCTTTACGCCACCGTGAGCTATCCACCCGGCGGCGGACGAATTCGCAGGGTTTGCTGCCTGCGCTATCTGGCGCCGAACATCAGCTACTGCGGCACCTGCCCGATCGCGCCCCAAGCCGCCAGCAGACATCAAGCGCGGTAAACGGGCGCGAGAGGACGTCGGGAGCCGTCGGCTGGTCTTCAACCTTCGGCTGCAGCACCAGCGCAGGGCCGCCAGCAGAGCGAGATTCAGCCCGGTCAACACGGCGCGCCGGGCGGTCAACGCCGCCGCTCAGGCTCGTGGGGTGGGCGTCGAGGCCGTCACGCCGTCAGGCGATAGCCGACGCCGGGCTCGGTCAGGAGCAGCGCGGGGCGGGCCGGATCGGCCTCTAGCTTGACGCGGAGCTGGCGGACGAAGACGCGCAGGGAGGTCTGGTCGCCGTCGTCCTGGCCCCAGACGGCGCGGAACAGGTGGCGATGGGTCAGCACCTTGCCCGCGTGGACGACGAGTTCGCGCAGGATCGCGAACTCCTTGGGGCTGAGCTTCACCTCGGCCCCGTCGCGCGTCACGAGATGGCGCGCGAGATCGACCGTCAGCGGGCCGGCGACGAAAATCGGCTCCGCGCCCCGGTCGGCGAGCCGGTGGCGGAGCGCCGCGCGCATGCGGGCCATCAGTTCGTCGGTCCCGAACGGTTTCGTCACATAATCATCGGCGCCGAGATCGAGCGCCGCGACCTTGGCGGCCTCCTCCCCGCGGGCCGACAGCACGACGATCGGGACCGGGCTCCTGGTCCGGATCTCCCGGATGACGTCGAGCCCGTCCATGTCCGGGAGCCCGAGGTCGAGCAGGACGAGCTCCGGCGCGACATGCCGCAGCAGGCGCAGCGCCTCGGCGGCGGTGTCCGCCTCCAACGTCCGGTAGTCGTTGACCACGAGCGTCGCCTTCAGGAAGCGCCGGATCGGCGCCTCGTCGTCGACGATCAGGACGGTGATCGCGCTCGAGGCCATCAGGACGCGCTCCCGGTCTCTTCCGCGGCCGGAAGCCGCAGCGTGAAGCGGGCGCCGCGGCCCGACGGGGCGGGCTCCGCGGTCGCGGAGCCGCCGAGCGCCTCGACGAAGCCCTGGGCGATCGCGAGGCCGAGGCCAGCGCCCGGCGTTTTCCGATCGCCGCCCGCGGAGCGATAGAAGCGGTCAAAGATGTAGGGCATGTCCTGCGGGGCGATCCCGGGCCCGTCGTCGGTCACGCTCACCGCGATTTCGCCACCCGCGCGCGCGCCGCGGATCTCGATGCGGGCGGCGGCGGGCGTGTGCTTTCCGGCGTTCTCCAGCAGGTTTGTGAGCGCGTGCTCGAACAGCACCGGATCGCCCAGCGCCGTAAGAGGCTGCTCCGGAAAGTCGAGCGCGACGGCGCGTGGCCCAAGCGCGCCCGCCGCGCGGCGGAGCGCGACGCCCGTGATGTCCTCGACGTCGATCGGCTCGCGCTTGGCCGCGACGCCGCCGGCGTCGAGGCGCACCACGTCGAGGAGGTTCGCCACGAAGCGCGTCAGCCGCTCGGTCTCGCTCTCGGCGCTCGCCAGCATCTCGTCGCGGGTGGCGTCGTCGTAGCGAGTCCCGAAGCTCCTCAGGCTCGTGATGACCCCCATGATGGTGGCGAGCGGCGTCTTCAGGTCATGGCTGACGGAGGTCAGCAGCGCCCCGCGCAGCCGTTCCGTCTCCGCCTCGAGCCGCGCTTGGTCGACATCGACTCCGAGCCGGACACGCTCGAGCGCCACCGCGGTCTGGTCCACGAGCGCGTCGAGCAGCCGGCGCTCGACCGGCGTCAGGACAGCGCCGTCGACGCGGCGCGCGACGCCCACGACGCCGAGCCGCCCGCGGCTGGTCTTCAGCGGAAGGAACAGCCGCGTCGCGCCGGGAAGCGTCGGCGCGCCGAGCCCGGTCGGTTCGTCGTGCTCATAGGCCCAGGTCGCGGCGGCGAGCTCGGCCCTGTCGAGCTCGTCCTCGGGCGGATAGGCCCCGCCGATCGCGAGCCCTTCGGACTGGGCGGTCAACAGCACGACGTCGGCCTTCAGCATCAGCGCCACCTGATGGGCCGCCGCCCACAGCAGGTCGTCCTCGGTTCCGACCGCGGCGAGCTTGCGCGAGAACGCGTAGAGCTCGGCCGTCACGCGCGCCTGGGTCCGCGCGGCGATCGTCTGCGCCCGCGCGCGCGCCGCGACCGAACTCGCGAGCAGCGCGGTCAGCGAGAAGAACACCAGCGCGACCACGTTTTCGGGATCGTCGACGGTCAGCGAATACCGCGGTTCGAGGAACAGGAAGTTGTAGGCGACGGCCGACATGACGGAGGCCGCAAGCGACGGCGCCAAGCCATAGCGGACCGCGACGAGCAGCACCGGCGGCACAAAGATCAGGGAGATGTTGGGCAGGTCGATCGTCAGATCGATCGCGAGGCCGACGCCGCCCGCAAGCGCCACGCCCGCCGCGGCGAGCGCATAGGCCGCGCCGCCTGGCCCGCGCTCCGCCGCGCGCGTCTCGACCGTCTTCGGCGGCGCCGTCTCGCCGTCGCCGGAGACGACCTGCACGGCGATCGGGCCGGCGCGGTCGATCAGGTCGGCGACCACCGAGCCGCGCGTCAGCGCGAACCAGAACGAGCGCCGGGCCTTGCCCACCAGGATGGTGGTGACGTTGCGGCTGCGGGCGAAATAGAGAAGCTCGTCGGCGACGTCGCGGCCGCCGGGCAGCACCAGCGCCTCCGCGCCGAGCGCCTCGGCGAGCCGCAGCGTGTCGGCGATCCGGTCGCGCTCGAGCTCCGACAGTCGGACGTGGCGCGGCGTCTCGACCGCGACGCAGTGCCATGGCGCACGGGCGCGGTCGGCGAGGCGCTTGCCCGCGCGCACAAGCGACGCGGCCCCCGGCCGCTCATCGATCGCGACCAGCACGCGCTCGGCCGCGGGCCACGGCCCCTCGATCGCGTTCGCGGCCATGTAGCCGCGCATGTCGCTGTCGACCCGCTCGGCGGTGCGGCGGAGCGCGAGCTCGCGGAGCGCGGTGAGGTTGCCTGGCTGGAAGAAGTGGCGAACCGCGCGCTCGGCCTGTTCGCGCACATAGACCTTGCCGTCCGAGAGCCGCTTGCGGAGGGCGTCCGGGGTCACGTCGATGACCTCGACCTCGTCGGCGAGGTCGAAGATGCGGTCCGGCACGGTCTCGCGCACGCGGACCCGCGTGATGCGGGCCACGACGTCGTTCAGGCTTTCGAGGTGCTGGACGTTCAGCGTCGTGAAGACGTCGATCCCGGCCGCGAGGATCTCTTCGACGTCATGATGGCGCTTCGGATGGCGAGAGCCCGGCGCGTTGGTGTGGGCGAGCTCGTCGACGAGCACGAGCCTCGGCGCGCGGGCCAGCACCGCGTCGATGTCCATCTCGGCGAGCGTCCGGCCGCGGTAGGGAACGTCGCGCCGCGGAACGACCTCGAGGCCTTTCAACAGCGCGTCGGTCTCCGCGCGGCCGTGGGTCTCGACGACGCCGACCGCCACGTCGACCCCTTCGCGTCTCGCGGCCTGCGCCGCCGACAGCATCTCGTAGGTCTTGCCCACGCCGGGGGCCGCCCCGAAGAATATCTTCAGCCGCCCTCGCGCCTCGCGGCTGGCGAGGCTGAGAAGGCTGTCAGGCGATGGGCGGGCGTCGGCGACCATATGGGCCGCCTTATACGCCCTTGCCGCCGCAGCGCCTCACGGCTTCAGCGCGTCGAGCGCCATGTTGAGCGCGAGCACGTTGACGCGGGGTTCGCCCAGCAGGCCGAGCGCGCGGGGCTGGACCGCCCGCTGCGCCAGCGCCCGCACGTCGGCCTCCGGCAGACCGCGCTCGCGCGCGACGCGCTGGACCTGGGCGAAGGCGGCGGCCGGCGAGATGTCGGGATCGAGGCCGGAGCCGGACGCGGTCACGAGGTCGGCCGGGACCGGACCCGTCATGCTGTTTTCGGCCCTCGCCTTCTGGACGTCGCCGGCGATCCGCTCGGCGAGCGCCTTCGAGGTGGGGCCGAGATTCGAGCCCGACGAGGCGGATGCGTCGTAGCCGTTCGCGCCAGCGGCCGAGGGCCGGCCATGGAAGTAGCGCGGGCTCGTGAAGGCCTGGCCGATCAGGCTGGAGCCGACGACTGTCCCGTTCCTTTCCACCATCGAGCCGTTGGCGGCCGACGGCGCGACCGCCTGGGCGATTCCCGTGACCGCGAGCGGATAGGCGACGCCGGTGACGAGCGTGAACAGGACGAGCAGCACGAAGGCGGGGCGGAGATGCGAGAGCATTTTGGGATGTCCGAAATGGATGGCCGCGTCACGCGAGCCCGAGCGCCGAGACGCCCATGTCGATGAGCTTGATGCCGACGAAGGGCGCCACGAGGCCGCCGAGGCCGTAGACGGCGAGGTTCCGCCGCAGCAGCGCGGCCGCGCTCGACGGCCGGTAGCCGACGCCCTTCAGGGCGAGGGGCGCCAGCGCGACGATGATCAGCGCGTTGAAGATGATGGCCGAGAGAATGGCGCTCTGCGGCGAGGCCAGCCCCATGACGTTCAGCGCGCTCAGGGACGGATAGAGCGTGACGAACATCGCCGGCAGGATCGCGAAATACTTCGCGACGTCGTTCGCGATCGAGAAGGTTGTCAGCGCGCCGCGCGTCATCAGCAGCTGCTTGCCGATGCCGACGATCTCGATGAGCTTCGTCGGGTCGCTGTCGAGATCGACCATGTTGCCGGCCTCTCTCGCCGCGACCGTGCCGGTCTGCATCGCGACGCCGACGTCCGCCTGGGCGAGCGCCGGGGCGTCGTTGGTCCCGTCGCCGCACATCGCCACCAGTTTGCCGCCGGCCTGCTCCTTGCGGATCAGGGCGAGCTTCATCTCGGGCGTGGCTTCGGCGAGGAAGTCGTCGACGCCGGCTTCCGCCGCGATCGCCGCCGCGGTCATCGGGTTGTCGCCGGTGATCATGACGGTGCGGATGCCCATCGCCCGCAGCTCCGCGAAGCGTTCGCGGATGCCGCCCTTCACGATGTCCTTCAGATGGACGACGCCGAGAGCCTGCGCGTCGCGCGACACGACGAGCGGCGTCCCGCCGGACCTGGCGACCCGCTCGACGATCTCCGGCAGCTCCGGCGGAACGATCCCGCCGAGCGCCTTCACGTGAGCGATGATCGCGTCGGCCGCCCCTTTGCGGATTCTGACCCCGCCGACGTCGATCCCGCTCATGCGGGTCTGCGCCGTGAAGGGCACGAAGGTCGCGTCGAGCCGCCCCATCTCGCGGCCCCGCAGACCGTGCGCCTCCTTGGCGAGGACGACGATCGAGCGGCCCTCGGGCGTCTCGTCGGAAAAGCTCGTGAGCTGCGCCGCCGCCGCGAGGTCGGCGGGCGCGACGCCCGGCAGGGCGATGAACTCCGACGCCTGACGGTTGCCGAGGGTGATGGTGCCGGTCTTGTCGAGCAGCAGCACGTCGACGTCGCCGGACGCCTCGACCGCGCGGCCGGACATGGCCAGCACGTTGAAGCGCACGAGCCGGTTCATGCCCGCGATGCCGATGGCGGACAGGAGGCCGCCGATCGTCGTGGGAATCAGCGTGACGAACAGGGCCGCCAGCACGATCACCGACGCCACGCCGCCGGCGTAGGACGCGAAGAACGGGATGGTGGCGACCGCCAGCACGAAGATCAGGCTGAGGCCCGCGAGCAGGATCGTGAGCGCGATCTCGTTCGGGGTCTTGGCGCGCTCGGCGCCTTCGACCAGCGCGATCATCCGGTCGAGGAAGCTCGAGCCGCCCGCCGCCGTGATGCGCACCCGGATGCGGTCCGACAGGACCTTGGTGCCGCCGGTGACGGCGGAGCGGTCGCCGCCCGACTCGCGGATGACGGGCGCGCTTTCGCCGGTGATCGCGCTCTCGTCGACCGTCGCGACGCCTTCGACCACCTCGCCGTCGCCGGGAATGAGGTCGCCGGCGTCGACCAGGACGTGGTCGCCCACTTTGAGCGACGCGGCCGCCACCTCCTCGACCCGGTCGCCGTCGCCGAGGAGGCGCTTCGCCATGGTCTCGGACCGGGTGCGCCGGAGCGCGTCCGCCTGCGCCTTGCCGCGCCCTTCGGCCACGGCCTCGGAGAAGGTCGCGAAATAGACCGTCGCCCAGAGCCAGACGGCCATCTGCCCCGAAAAGCCCGCTTCCCCGCCGGCGGCCAGATCGCGGGCGAACAGGAGCGTGGCGACCACGGCCACGATCTCGACCGCGAACATCACGGGGTTGCTGATCATCTCGCGCGGATCGAGCTTGCGCGCGGCCGCGCCGAGCGCCGGGACGATCAGCGCGGGGTCAAGCAGGGAGCGGGGTTGTGCGGACATGGTGTTGGCTCGGATTGGCGCCGCCGTCTTGTCCCGGCCTTGAGCCGGGACCCAGACGCGCGGGGCTCGCAAGGTATGACGGCGAGGGTGGAGGTCTTCTGGAAGCGTCGAGGCTCTGGGTCCCGGCGCAAGGCCGGGACAAGAAGGCAAGGCCTCACCACGTCCTCCCCTGCGCCGTGGCGAAGGCGTCGGCTACCGGCCCGAGCGTCAGCGCAGGCAGGTAGGTGAGGCCGCCGACGATCAGGATCACGCCGACCAGCAGCCCGACGAACAGGCCGCCATGCGTCGGGAAGGTGCCGGCGGAGGGGGGAACGGCGGGCTTGCCCGCGAGCGAGCCGGCGACCGCCAGCATCGGCACGATGAGGGCGAAGCGGCCGATCATCATCCCGGCGGCGAGCAGCAGATTCCAGAAGGGACTGTTGGCCGTCAGCCCGCCGAACGCCGAGCCGTTGTTGGCCGCGGCCGAGGTCGTGGCGTAGAGCATCTCCGAGAAGCCGTGCGGACCGCTCTCCTGCAGCCCGGCGAGCCCGAGGGGGCTCACGGACGCCGCGGCGAGCGCGATCAGCGTGGCGGCCGGCGAGCAGAGCAGCGCCAGCATGGTGAGCTTCACCTCGCGGGACTCGATCTTCTTGCCGACGTACTCCGGCGTCCGCCCGACCATCAGCCCGGCGACGAACACCGCGACCACGGCGAACAGCAGCACGCCGTAGAGTCCCGCGCCGACGCCGCCGATGACGACCTCGCCGAGCTGCATGTTGATCATGGGGATCAGCCCGCCGATCGCCGAGAAACTGTCGTGCATGGCGTTGACGGCGCCGCAGGAGGCGGCGGTGGTGACCGCCGCGAACAGCGCCGACAGCGCGACGCCGAAGCGGACCTCCTTGCCCTCCATGTTTCCGCCCGCCGGATCGAGCCCGAGCGCGGCATGGATCGGGTTGGCCGAGCCCTCGGCCCAGTAGACCAGCGCGACGCCCGTCAGGAACAGCGCCCCCATCGCCGCGAGGATCGCCCAGCCCTGACGCTCGTCGCCGACCATGCGGCCGAACAGGTTGGTCAGCGCCGCTCCGATCGCGAAGATCGAGACCATCTGGACGAGATTCGCGAGCGCCGACGGGTTCTCGAACGGATGGGCGGAGTTCGCGTTGAAGAAGCCGCCGCCGTTGGTGCCGAGCATCTTGATCGCGAGCTGGCTCGCGATCGGCCCGAGCGCGATTGTCTGCTCGGCGCCCTCGAGCGTCCGGGCGGTCGTGTAGGACGACAGCGTCTGGGGAACGCCCATCGCCACATAGGCAAGCGCGAGCACGAGGCAGGCGGGCAGCAGCAGGTAGAGCGTGGAGCGGGTGAGGTCCGCCCAGAAATTGCCGACGCCGCTCGCGGACCGCCGGGCGAAACCGCGGACGAACGCGACCGCGACCGCCATGCCGGTCGCGGCGGAGACGAAGTTCTGCACGGTCAGCGCCCACATCTGCGAGCCGTAGGACAGCGTCGTCTCACCGCCATAGGACTGCCAGTTGGTGTTGGTGGCGAAGGAGACCGCGGTGTTGAGCGCGAGATCGGGCGCGACGCCGGCGAAGCCCTGCGGGTTCAGCGGCAGCGCGCCCTGAAGGCGCAGCAGGTCGTAGACCGCGAGGAAGCCGAGGGCGTTGAAGGCGAGCATCGCCAGCGCGTAGGCCGCCCACCCTTGCTCGGCGTCGGGCTTGACGCCCGCAAGCCGGTAGAAGCCGCGCTCGACCGGCGCGAGCACGGGATGAAGGAACGTGCGCTCGCCCGCGTAGAGCCGGGTCAGGAAGCCGCCGAGGGGGCGGGCGAGCGCGAGCACGAGCGCGCAGAACAGCGCGATCTGCATCCAGCCGTTGAACGTCATGTCGGATGTCCGGGAATATGCGCCGGCGGCGTCAGAAGCGCTCGGGGCGAAGGAGGGCCGCGACGAAGACCGCGGCCGTGATGACGGCCGCGGCTCCGCCCAAGGCGGCGTCGAGAAACGGAAGACCGAGCAGCGTCACGGCTCTCAAAGCCTCTCGCAGGCGAGCGCATAGGAACCGAGCGCCACGAAAGCCGCCAGGCCGGCCGCCAGCATCAGCAAGTCCATCATCGTCAGTGGGTCCCACGGGGGTTGATCTCCGCATGGAGACTGGCCCCGGCGCGCGTTGGGGATCGATGAGGGCGAAGGCCTGCGGGCGTTAAATCCGCGTTGGCGCGGCGAGGCTGTGTCGTTCAGCGGCGGCGACATCCACACGAAGGGCGGAACGCGTCGCGCGGCGCATCGGGGCGGGCTCAGCCGCCTCGATCAGCGAAAATCGCCATGGCTTAGAACAAGTCTAGAATATTGATCTTGCTCGATTTTCCAGCGGGTGGTTTCTAGCCTTCGCGGGCGGACTCACGACGTTCCGCGAAGCGCGACGGTGACCGGGATTTCGACGCCGGCGCGTGAAGGCGCCGGGGCGGGAAAAGGGGTGCGGTCGCCCGGTCGGGCCTGATAGGTAGGCCCGCGCAAGGAAGGCTCGGGAGACAGGCGAGCCGAGGAGAAACTGTCCGGCATGGCGAAGAAGAGCGGCTCGTCCGCGCGCATCTGGTTCCTGGCCCATTCCTGGCTCGCCCTGCCGATCTGGGCGTTCCTGTTTTTCGTGTGCCTCACCGGCACGATCGCGACAGTGAGCCAGGAGATCGTCTGGCTGGCGAACCCGGCGGTTCGCGCGAACGCGCCGTCCGCCGACGCCACGCCGCTCGGCTATGACGAGGCGCTGGCGGCGGTCGAGCGGCAGCGGCCCGGGGTCGTCCCGACGCAGATCGTCCGCTCAGTGAAGTCGCAGTTCGCGCTTCGCGTCGAGGTCGCGCGGCCGGACGGGGCGACGGTCGAGCTGTTCGTCAACCCCTACACCGGCGAGATCCAAGGCGAGCAGGGCGCGTTCGACTTCCAGCAGTTCACGCGCGCTTTGCACGGCTGGCTGCTCACCCCGTTCACCAACGGATTCGCGATCGGCTGGTACGCGGTCTCGCTGCTGTCGATCCCGCTGCTCGGCTCGCTGATCACCGGCGTCGTTGTCTACAAGAAGTTCTGGCGGGCCTATCTCAGGCCGAGGCTGAGGCTGTCCAAGGGGCCGCGGGCGTTCTGGGGCGACCTGCACCGGCTGGTCGCGATCTGGTCGATCCCCTTCGTCGCGATCATGTCCGTGACGGCAGGCTGGTTCCTGATCCAGGCGATCCTGTTCGACAACGCCATCTCGATCTCGACGGCGGGTGCCCCGCCGATCGTCGCGCGCGAGCATGCGCCGAACCTCAAGGCCGGCGAGGCGCCTCCGAAGGTCAGCGTCGACCGCGCGGTGGCGGCGGCGAAGGAAAGTTTTCCCGATCTCGAGCCCGGCCTGATCATGCTGCCCCAGAACGCCTTCAGCCATGTGAGCGTCTGGGGGCGCGGCTCCTATCCGCTGATCTTCGAGCAGGCCGCCGTCAATCCCTACACCTACGGCGTGGAGTGGACCCGGCGGGTGTCGGACCGCAACGCGCTCGAGCTCGTCACCGAAAGCATGCGGCCGCTGCATGTCGGCGACTTCGTCGGTCTGTCGCTGAAGCTCGTCTACTTCCTGTTCGGCGCGATGCTGACCGCTCTGTCGCTGAGCGGCGTGATGATCTGGACGAAACGGACGGCGCAGGCGACCGTCTCGGTCGCCCGCGGCGAGCCGATGCCGGCCCCGTTCCCGGAGCCCGCGGAATGAGCGTCGCGACCATCGAAACCGGAACGCTGAAGCGCTGGTGGCTGCGCTGGCGCTTTCACCTGAGCGCGCTCGTCGTCCTCGTGCCCGCCGCGCTGACGCCGCTCTATTTCGAGCAGGTCGCGATGTTCGCCGGAACGTCGGGCCTCGGCGCGCGCGAGATCGGCGAACGGCAGGTCGGGCCGTGGACGGTCAGGCTCGCCGAGTTCGACCTGATGGCCCCTCAGGTCCAGGGGCCGGCGGGGCCGGTGAAGCTGTTCTCGCTGGCTTTGACGGGCCGCGCGTTGACCGAGGTGCGCGCCGCCTATCTGAAGGTCGGCAAGCCGCGGTCGCTGCGGGCGACGGGCGCGATCTTCTTCGGCACGCCCTACCGCCAGACGGCGGGCCTGCCCGTGCCGGAGCGCACGAGTCCGGACGCCGAGGTCTGGCTCACGCTCGAAGGATGGGACGGCTCGATGCAGCAGGCGCCGCTCAAGCTCACGGACGTCTCGCCGGTGACGGCGGACTGGCTCAAGCGCAACGGAGGGCGAAAGCCATGAACAGACTGCGTCCCGGCGCGCTCGCCGCCGCCCTCGGGCTCGTGTGCCTCGCGGCGCCTGCCCAGGCGCACTACCCCTTCTGCGCCTGCGAGAAGCATGGCGAGACGATCCGCTGCAAGGGCGGCTTTTCTGACGGCACGGGCGCGGAAGGCGTGAAGCTCGACGTCATCGGCTACGACGAGTCGGTGCTGATCCCCGGCAAGTTCGGCAAGGACAGCGTGGTCGAGTTCAAGCCGCCCTCGGGCGAGTTCTACGTGCTGTTCGACGCCGGACCGGGCCATGTGGTCGAGGTCGACCACAACGACATCCCGTGACGCGGGTCGTCGTCCGGCCGGCGGGGGCGGGTCGCGAAACGCTTCTGGTCGCGGCGCTCTGCGCGGCGATCGTGGCGGCGGCGGGCGCGACCGCGCTGATCCGCGCGCGGCCGGCCGACGAGACGACTCTTGCGGCCTGGCGCATCGACGCGCGCGACGGGCTGAACGCCGCCGAGCAGGGCCTCAACGCCGACCTGCTGGCGGCCGCCGAAGACATTCGCGCCGCAGCCGTGGGCGACGAATTCCCGACGCCCGAAGCGCTCGCCGCCGAAGCGCTGCCGCCGTTCGCGCGCGACGTCACGACCGCCAAGCGCGGCGGCCATGCCTGGAGCCTCACGCGCGACGGCGCGACGGTCGCCTATCTCGGCGCGACCGGCGACGCCGCGACCGCGCGCTCGCTGCTGCTTCGGATCGCACAGCCGTCGCCGGACGCGCACGGCCATGACGGCGAGCCCGTTTCCAGCGTCTGGGCGCATGTCGCGGCGGGGTCCGTCGAAGGACTCTCGAACGAACGCCTGATCGCCGCGGGCTGGAGACAGGTGACGTCGCGCTACGACGCCAGCGTGACGCGGGAGACGAGATGAGCGCCCCCTCCCCTTCGCGGCGCGGCCTTCTGCTCGGCGCCGCCGCGGCCGTCGTCCTCGCGCCGCCCCTTCGCGCGGGCAAGCGTCTCCGCATCGGCGTGACGCTCCATCCCTATTACTCTTACGTCGCCAACATCGTGGGCGACCGCGCCGACGTCGTTCCGCTCATTCCCGTCGGCTTCAACCCGCACGCCTACGAGCCGCGCGGCGAGGACATCAAGCGGCTCGGGACGCTCGACGTCGTGGTGCTGAACGGCATCGGCCATGACGACTTCGCCGAACGCATGATCCGGGCGTCCGAGAACCCGAACGTCGCGATCGTCGAGGCGAACCGCGACGTCGCCCTGCTCGCGGCCGTCGGGCAGATGGCGCAGTCCCGGGGCAGGACGATCTCCGGCAAGGTGGTGAACTCCCACACCTTCCTGTCGATCACCGGCTCCATCACCCAGGTCCAGACCATCGCGCGCGAGCTGGCGCGGCTCGACCCGGACAACGCGGATTTCTATGCGGCGAACGCCGGCGCCTACGCCCAGCGCCTGCGGAAGATCCGCGCCGCGGCGCTCGCGCAGATTTCGGAGGCGCCCGGCGCCTCGTTCCGGGTCGCGACCATCCACGGCGCCTACGACTACCTGCTGCGCGAGTTCGGCCTCGAGGTGACGGCCGTGGTGGAGCCGGCGCACGGCGTCGAGCCGAGCCCGGCGCAGCTCGCCAAGACCATCGAGCAGATCCGGGCGCTCGACGTGAAGGTGATCTTCTCGGAGCTCAACTTCCCGTCCGCCTATGTCGACACCATCCGGCGCGAGACAGGGGTGAGGCTCTACCCGCTCAGCCACATCATCTACGGCGAGTACGCGCCCGAGAAGTTCGAGGTCGAGATGGCCGAAAACTTCGCCACCGTCGTGCGCGCCATCAAGGAGATGGGCGGCCCGGCCGCCGCGGAGGCGGGACGGTGACCGGGCCCAGGGTCTCCTTCCTTGGCGCGGGGCTGACGCTCGGCGGCGCCGAAATCCTTCGCGGCGTCGACCTCGAGATCGCGGCGGGCTACGTCCACGCGATCGTCGGGCCGAACGGCGGCGGCAAGAGCTCGCTGGTGCGCGCGCTGCTCGGCCAGGCGCCGCATTCCGGCGAGATCGCGATCGACTGGCCGGGCGCGCCCGGCGTCACGGCCTACGTGCCCCAGGCGCTCGACTTCGACCGCGGCCTGCCGATGACGGTGACGGACGCGCTCGCGGCCATGACGGCGCGCCGTCCCGCCTTCCTGAGGCCCGCCGCGCGCGACCGCGACGCCATCGTCTCGGCTCTCGCCCGCGTCGGCATGGCGGAGAAGGCCGGACGGCTCGTCGGCGCGCTCTCGGGCGGCGAGCGGCAGCGCGCCCTGATGGCCCAGGCCCTGATCCCGGAGCCCGACCTCCTCGTGCTCGACGAGCCGATGGCGGCGCTCGACGAGGCGGGCGTCGCGGCGTTCGAAACGCTGATCGCGGAGCTCAAGGCGCGGGGCGCCACCGTGCTCTGGATCGAGCACGACCTCGCCGCGGTCCGCCGGCTGGCCGATCGCGTCACGGGGCTTAACCGCAGCGTGCTGTTCGACGGGCCGCCGGCCGCCGAGCTCACGCCCGAGCGCCTGCTCACGCTGTTCTCGCACCACCCGGCGGCCGCCGCGCGAACGAGCGTCGCCGCGCTGCGCCGGGCGGGGAGCGGCCTGTGAGCGAGGCCTTCGAAGCGTTCCGCGCGTTCGTGCAGGCGCAGGCCGCGGCCGGCTTCCTGCCGCCCTCCCTCGCCTACGGCTTCATCGTCAACGCGCTCGTCGCCGGCCTCATCGTCGGCCCCGTGCTCGGCGGACTCGGAACGCTCGTCGTGGTGAAGCGCCACGCGTTCTTCTCGGAGGCGGTCGGCCACGCGGCGCTGACCGGCGTCGCGATCGGCATCCTGATCGGCGAGCCCTATACCGGCCCCTACGGCGCGCTGTTCGGCTACTGCCTGCTGTTCGGGATCGGTCTCAACTACCTGCGCAACCGCACCGGGCTCTCGGCCGACACGCTGATCGGCGTCGCGCTGTCCATGTCCCTGGCGCTCGGGGCCAGCGTGCTGCTGGTTCTCGCGGGCAGGATCAACATCCACATCCTCGAGAACGTGCTGTTCGGCTCGGTGCTCACCGTCGCGGGCGAGGACATCGCGATCCTGGCCGTCGTCGGTTCGGCGACGCTGGCGCTCACCTTCGCGTTCTACAACCGCTTCATGCTGGCGAGCTTCAACCCGGCGCTCGCGAGCGTGCGCGGGGTCAGGGTCAAGGCGCTCGACTACCTGTTCGTGATCCTCGTCACCGTGGTCACGGTCGCGAGCGTGAAGATCATCGGCGCGATCCTTGTGGGGGCGCTGCTGGTCATCCCGGCGGCGGCGGCGCGCACGGTCGCGACGTCGCTCCGCGGCTTCCTGTTCCTGTCGATGGCGATCGCGACACTGAGCGCGGTCATCGGCGTCGTCGCGCCGATGGAGCTCGACCTGCCGGTGCCTTCGGGCGCGGCCATCATCCTGACGGCCGGCCTGCTGTTCCTGCTCGCCGCGCTCGCCCGCGCCGTCGTCCCCGCGCTGAAAGGATCCGCCGCATGACGGCGCTGCGCCTGCTCGCGGCCGGCCTCGCGCTCGCCCTCACCCTCGGCGCCGCCCGGGCCGAGGACAAGACCGTCGTCCTGACCGCCCATCCGGCCGCGCAGGCGATCACGGCCGCGCTCGCCGCGGGGTCGCCGATCGACGTGAGGCCGGTCCAGCCAGCGAAACTGCCGGCGACGCGGCTCGCCTCCTATCTCGCGGGCCGGGGCGCCGCGACGCTGCGCGCGGCTGCCGGGACCGCCGACGCCGTGGTGACGTTCCGCTCCTTCTGGCCGGATGATCCGCTCTATCCGCATGCGCGCCGCGCCAACATCCGCATTGTCGAGATCGACGCCGGCCGGCCGCTCGACGGCGCGCTGCCGGGCATCGCCCTGCTCGCGCCGCAGGAGGACGCGCAGGCCTACGCGGCGCTCGACCTCAGCCCGATGCCCGCGACCGGCGAAGGCGCGGCGCCGTGGCTGTCGCCGACGGCGCTCGGGCGCATGGCCGACGTCGTGGCCGCCGACCTCGAACGGCTCGCTCCGGAGGCGAAGGAGGCGATCGCCGGAAACCTCGCCGCGATGAAGCGCCGGCTGATCGCCGTCAAGGCGAAGGCGGACGTCGGGCTCGCGGCGGCGCCCGACGTGACCGTGCTCGCGCTGTCGGGGCGCTACGGCTATCTCGCGAACGATCTCGGGCTGGACCTCCTCGCCTCGATCACCGCGGCGCCGGGCGAATGGACCCCGGAGCGCGCCGAGAGGCTCGCCGCCCTGATCAAGGCGCGCAAGGCCGCCGTCGTCTTGCTCGACGCCGAGCCGTCGGAAGAGATCGCGAAAGCCGTCTCGTCCTCCGGCGCGCGCGTGGTCGTGATGGAGCAGGCGGAGACGGCGGCCGGCGACCCGGTCGCGGTCGTCGAGCGAAACGTCGCGGACCTGACCGACGCGCTTGCGCGTCCGAAATAGGCCGCGCTCGCGCCCGTTGCGTGACGGCGCGGCCTCCCCGCCTCACGACATGGGGGGAGCCGGCGGCGAGGGTTCGTCCGGCAGAGGGATGAACTCCTCGTCGTCGGCGTCCGGTAGCTTCATCCGTCCGGCCTTCCAGTCCGAAGCCGCCTGCGCGAGCCGGTCTTTCGAGGACGACACGAAGTTCCAGTGGATGAAACGTTCGCCGACGGGTTCGCCGCCGAGCATCATCACCGCCGAGCGTTCGACCGCCCGCACGCGCGAGGCGGCCGCGCCGAGGACCAGCATGACGCCGGCTCCGTAGCGCGCGCCGTCGAGCTCCACCGCGCCGGTCGCGACGTAGAGCGCGCGCTCCTTGTGGCCGCCGGGAATCTCGGCGGTCGCCCCCGGCTCGATGTCGAGATGGGCGTAGAACAGCGGCGAGTGGGTCTCGGCGCCGGCCGTCAGCCCGTACGCGCCGCCCGCGATGAGCTGGCCGTGCACGCCGGCGTCGCTCCATTGCGGCAGATCGAGGCCGGCGTGGTGCGAGAAGGACGGGGCGACCTCCTCATGCTCTGTGGGCAGCGCCACCCAGGCCTGGACGCCGTGCAGGCGGTCGCCATGGACGCGCGCATGCTCGAACCGCTCGCTGTGCGTGACGCCGCGTCCCGCGGTCATCCAGTTCACCTCCTGCGGGCGGATCGCCTGCTCGTAGCCGAGGCTGTCGCGATGCATGATCTCGCCGGAGAACAGGTAGGTGACGGTCGACAGGCCGATATGCGGATGCGGACGGACGTCGACGCCGCGGTCGACGCCGGGCGCGAGATCGAGCGGTCCGATGTGGTCGAAGAAGATGAACGGCCCGACCATGCGCCGCTTCGCGAAGGGCAGCACGCGCCCGACCTCGAAGCCGCCAAGGTTGCGGCGCCGCTGCTCGATGATCAGCTCGATCATCCTTTCCCTCCTGCTTCCTCGGGATCGAACGACGAGGCGCCGCCGGGGACCGCCGGCGCCTCGTCCTGCGACGCGTCTGCGGCGTCCCTCATGGCGCGGGCCGGGCGGCGCGGATGATCGGCGCGACTTCGACGCCCAGCAGTTCGATCGAACGCTTCATCGCCGCCGTCTCAAGCGAGGCCGTGCTCATCTGGAAGGTGATCCGCGAAACGCCGCCCAGCGCCTCGCTCGCCCGCAGCATCTTGGCCGCGACGGTCGCCGGATCTCCGATCAGGAACGCGCCTTCCGGCCCGGCCATCGCTTCGAACTGCTGACGCGTGGGCGGCGGCCAGCCGCGCTCGCGCCCGACCGTCGACATCAGATGCGCCCAGCCGGGGAAGAAGGCGTCCCTGGCCGCCTGCGCGGTCTCGCCGACGAAGCCGATGGCGTGAACGCCCACCGTCAACGCCTCCGGGTCGTGCCCGGCCCGCAGGCCGGTCTCGCGGTAAAGGTCGACCAGCAGGCGGAAGCGCTCGAACGTGCCGCCGATGATCGCGACCATCAGCGGGAGGCCGAGCGCGCCGGCGCGTGCGAAGGACTGCGGCGTGCCGCCGACGCCGATCCAGACCGGCAGCTGCGTCTGGTGCGGGCGCGGAAAGACGCCCTGTCCGGTGAGCGGAGGTCGGAAACGGCCCTCCCAGGTGATCTCGGTCTGCTCCCTCAGCTTCAGGAACAGGTCGAGCTTCTCGGCGAACAGGGCGTCGTAGGAGCGCGTGTCGAGGCCGAACAGCGGATAGGCCTCGCCGAACGACCCCCGGCCGACGACGATCTCGGCGCGGCCCTTCGAGATCAGGTCGAGCGTCGCGAATTCCTGGAACACCCGCACCGGGTCGGCGGCGCTCAGCACCGTCACGGCGCTCGTCAGCCGGATCCGGTTCGTGCGCGCGGCCGCGGCGGCGAGAACGACCGCAGGGGCGGAATCCAGGAACTCGGCGCGGTGGTGCTCGCCGATCCCGAAGACGTCCAGCCCGACCCGGTCCGCGACCTCGACCTCGCCGAGCAGGTCGGCCATCCGGTCGGTCGCGGAGGGCGGCCGGCCCGTCGCCGGATCGGGAAGGATGGCGGCGAAGCTGTCGATGCCGATTTCCATGCGATGTCCTTGCAGAGTCTGTGGCCGCGGACCGCCGTCGCCTGCGCCCGCGCCACGGTGAGGAGCGTCGCCATCCGGGCGACGCCCCTCGATCAAGCGCTACCCTGCCATCAGGCTTCGATCAGCGCACGGCCTTGGACGGAACCGGCGTGTTGAGCAGCTGCTGCTCCCACAGGAAGGCGATGCCGCTGGCGCCGGCGTACTGCTTCATCACCTCGACCGCCGCGGGCAGCTTTTCCGTCCGCGCCCAGTCGCGCTGCCATTCGCCCAGCACGGCCATCCACGTGATCATGTTCACGCCGGCGGCGATCATGCGCTGGATCGCGACCTGATGCGCCTCGAGCGACACGCCGCCGGAGGCGTCGGTGACCACCGTGACGTCCCAGCCTTCGCCCGCGGCCTGGATGGCCGGCATGGCGACGCAGATCTCGGTGTAAAGGCCGGCGATGATCAGCTGCTTGCGGCCCGTCGCCTTGACGACGTCGACCACCTTCTGGTCCTCCCAGGTGTTGATGAAGGTGCGATTGATCACCTCCTGACCGGGGAACTGGCTCGTGATCTGGGGGAAAATGACGCCGCCCTGAGCTTCGAGCACGCTCGTCAGCACAACGGGGACGTCGAACGCCTTCGCGGTCGCGGCCAGCGCCGCCGCGTTGTTGATCGCCATATGCGGGTCATGGCTATTCAGATTAGTGAGCTGGAAAGGCTGGTGGTCGATCAGCACAACAACCGATTCTTCGGGGCGCAAAAGCGATTCAAGTCCGTTTCGAAACGTCACGACTACATCCTTAGATATCGAATTGATGAGTTTTATTTGCATGGACATCCGCCGACTGCGTCGCCGAACGCCGGGCGAGACGTTGCCGTCTCAGAAGACGAGGCGGTAGCGTCGGTCTGAGCTAAACTGTGTCGCGCAACGGGGAACGCCGACGTGGACATCGAAGATCTGCGGACATTCGTGGAAGTGGCCGACGCCGGAGGCGTCACGGCGGCCGCAGGGCGTCTCGGCGTCTCGAAGTCGATCGTCAGCCGGCGGCTCATCCGGCTGGAAACCGAGCTCGGCGTCCAGCTTCTCGCCCGCACCACCCGCGGCGCCGCGCTGACCGAGGCCGGGGCGACGTTCCGGGACCACGCGGCGCGGGTCTGCGCCGAGATCGACGTGGCGCGGGAGACCATCCTTCCGAACGGACACCTTCGCGGCCGGCTAAGGGTCGCGGCGCCGCTGACTTTCGGACCGACCCATTTCGCGCCGGCGCTGGCGGAGCTGGCGCGGCGGCACCCGCAGCTTCACGTCCACGCCTGCTACAGCGACCGCTTCGTCGACTTGGTTTCGGAAGGGTACGACTGCGCGATCCGCGTCGGCTACCTGCAGGACTCCAACCTGATCGCCAGGCGCGTCGGGCCGATGTACGGAAAACTCGTCGCGAGCCCCAGCTACATCAAGGCTCACGGCGCCCCCGAGACGCCGGATGACATCCTCGAGCATCAGGCCCTCATGCAGGGGACGGAAACCTGGCAGTTCGAGGATGGAGACGAGGTGGTCACGGTCCACCCGCAGGGACGCTTCAAGGCCGACAACGGCGCGGCGCTCGCGGCGGCGGCCGCGGCGGGCCTGGGCGTCGCCCGGCTGCCGGATTGCGTCACCCACGACTACATCGTCTCGGGCGAGCTCGTCCCGATCATGACGCGCTATCCGCCGCCTTCGGCCGGAGCCTATGTCGTTCGCCCGAGAGGACAGCACCCCGAACGCAAGGTGCGGGTCCTGACCGACCTCCTGATCGAATACTTCGGCAAGCCTCCCCACCTCGCCCGAAGCGGTCACAGAAGCCGGCTACGCGAGGGCTGAGGCCGCCTTCCTGCCGCGGAGCCCTCGTTCACGACGGTGACAGGGCGACCTCCGGAGGTTCGGGAAATCGCGACGTTCGGGAAACCGGCGCGGCTCCTCGCCTTATGTTCGCACGCCATATGCGCTCACGCATGGACGCGACTTCGACCGTTGACGGCCTCGTCCGCCTCATCAGCCTCCCGACGCCAAAGGAGCATCGAGCGCAGCGTCCGCGCCTTGCGCGAGGGGCGAGGGGATCGTCTGGCGCCTCAATTGTCGCGGAAGGGGAACGACCGCCGATTTGAATTGTTCTCATCCCAAGACCGCCTGCCGCGCGGGTTGGACGGCGCGGCGTTCCAGTTTTGGGAGATGTCCCGTTGTCGCCAGCGCAATCCGGCTCGGCCCCCGAGCCCGTGTCCGTCACGCTTACCGTGAACGGCCAGACCCACACCTTGTCCGTCGAGCCGTCCGTGACGCTGCTCGATCTGCTGCGCGAGCGGCTCCACCTCACCGGATCAAAAAAGGGTTGCGACCAGGGCCAGTGCGGCGCCTGCACGGTGCTCGTCGACGGCCGGCGGGTGAATTCCTGTCTCCAGCTCGCCGTCATGAAGGACGGAGCCGAGATCACCACCATCGAAGGGCTCGGGACGCCGGACCGTCTGCACCCGATGCAGGCCGCCTTCATCGCCCATGACGCCTTCCAGTGCGGCTACTGCACGCCCGGCCAGATCTGCTCGGCGGTCGGCATGCTGGACGAGGGCCACGCCCACGGGCAGGAGGAAATCCGCGAGCTGATGAGCGGCAACCTCTGCCGCTGCGGAGCCTACACCAACATCGTCGAGGCGATCGAGGACGCGCGCCGTGGGCGCGAGGCGCCGACCCTGGGGACGCCCTCGCTGGAGGCTGCGGAATGATGAACTTCGGCTACACGCGCGCCGCCACGATCAGCGACGCGATCCAGGCGGTGGCGGGCGATCCGCAGGCGCGCTTCATCGCGGGCGGCACCAATCTCGTCGACCTGATGAAATACAACGTCGAGCGGCCCGGACGGCTGGTCGACATCACGCGGCTGCCGCTCAAGGCGATCGAGGAGACGCCGGGCGGCGGGCTCAAGATCGGCGCGCTCGCGCCGAACTCCGACCTCGCCTATGACGCCCGCGTCGTGCGCGACTACCCGCTGCTTTCGAGCGCCATCCTCGCCGGCGCCTCGGCCCAGCTCAGAAACGCCGCCACCACCGGCGGCAACCTGCTCCAGCGCACCCGCTGCTACTATTTTTACGACGCCGCGGCGCCCTGCAACAAGCGCGAGCCCGGCTCCGGCTGCTCGGCGATCGGCGGCGTGAACCGCATTCACGCGATCCTTGGGGCGAGTTCGTCCTGCATCGCCACCCACCCCTCGGACATGTGCGTCGCCCTGGCCGCGCTCGGCGCGACGGTCCATGTCGAGGGACCGGACGGCGCGCGGACGGTCGCGTTCGAGGACTTCCACCGCCTGCCCGGCGACGCGCCGGAGAAGGACAACACGCTCGCGCATGGCGAGATGGTGACGGCGGTCGAGCTGCCGGCGCCGCGGTTCGGCCGGAACCACAGCTATCTCAAGCTCCGCGACCGGCTGTCCTACGCCTTCGCGCTGGTCTCGGTCGCCGCCGCGATCGAGTTCGACGGCGACCGGATCGCCGAGGCGCGCGTCGCGCTCGGCGGCGTCGCGCACAAGCCCTGGCGCGTTCCCGAAGCCGAGGCGCTGCTGAAGGGCGAGACGCCGTCCTCGGACGTGTTCGGTAAGGCGGCGGACCGTCTGCTGGAAGGCGCGGTCGGCCAGGGCGAGAACGACTTCAAGATCGAGCTCGCGCGCCGCGCGGTGATCCGGACGCTGTCCCAGGCCGCCGCCGGAACCCCGCAGGTCCAGTCCAACAAGATCGTCAACTGAAGGGACGGGAAGACATGTCCAACGTCCATCCGTATGTCGGCCGCGCCCAGCCGCGCGTCGACGGCGCGCTCAAGGTCACGGGCCGCGCGCGATACGCCGCCGAGTTCCGCGCCGACGACATGGTCTACGCGGCCGCCGCGCCGGCGACGATCGCAAAGGGCCGGATCGTCTCGCTCGACCTGTCAAAGGCGCGATCCGCGCCCGGCGTCATCGACATCCTGACCCACGAGAACCGTCCCGACATCCCCGAGAGCGACGAGCCCTACCTCAACGACATGGTGGCGGTGCCGGGCAGCCCGTTCCGGCCGCTCAAGGACGACCGCATCGTCTACAGCGGTCAGGCGATCGCGCTGGTGATCGCCGACACCCATGAGAACGCGCGCCACGCCGCCTCGCTGGTCGCGGCGGAGTACGAGGCGGAGCCGCCCGTCGTCGACGTCGCCGCGGCGCGCGGGGAGGCCTACGACACGTTCGAGCCCCGCGACGGCATCCCCCCGCCCCCGCCGCCCCGCGGCGACGCCGAGGCGGCGTTCGAGGGGGCGGCCATCCGCCTCCGCAATGACTACCGGGTCGCGCCGGAACATCACAATCCGATGGAGCTGATGGCGACGACCGTGGTCTGGGAGGGAGAAGGACGCCTGACGATCCACACCAAGACCCAAGGCGTCATCAACCCGAAGAACTACATCTGCGCGGTGTTCGGGCTCGATCCGGACAACGTCACGGTGAATTCGCCCTTCGTGGGCGGGGCCTTCGGCATGGCTCTCCGGCCGCATTACGATCTGGTGCTTGCGACCATGGCGGCGCTGAAGCTCGAACGGTCGGTGCGGCTCGTGCTGACCCGCGCCCAGATGTACACGATGGGCTGGCGGCCCGACACGCTGCAGACGGTGGCGCTGTCGGCGAACGGGGACGGCGCGCTGAGCTCGATCAGCCATCACGCCATCCAGGCGACCTCGCGCTACGAGGACTATCAGGAGCCGATCGTGAACTGGTCGGGCCTGCTCTACGACTGCCCGAACGTCAGCCTCAAGTACGAACTCGCGAAGATCGACACCGCCACGCCCTCCGACATGCGCGCGCCCGGCGCGACGCTCGGGGTCTATGCGCTTGAGGCCGCGATGGACGAGCTGTCCTACGAGCTCGGGGTCGATCCGCTGGAGCTTCGGCTGAAGAACTACGCCGAGAGGGACAGGAACGACGACAAGCCGTTCTCGTCGAAGGAGCTCAGGGCGGCCTACGCCCAGGGCGCGGAGCGTTTCGGCTGGTCGAAGCGGAGCCCCGAACCGCGATCGATGCGCGACGGGAAGGAGCTCGTCGGGCTCGGCATGGCGACGGGCTGCTGGGAGGCGATGATGCAGCCGCATTCGGCGAGCGCGACGCTCTCCGCAGACGGCAGGCTCGAAGTCGCCTGCGGCACGGCCGACATCGGAACCGGGACCTACACGATCCTGTCGCAGATCGCCGCCGACGAGTTCGGTCTGGACATCGGCGACGTGACGGCGAGGGTCGGCGACACCACGCTGCCGATGGCCCCGGTGGAGGGCGGCTCCTGGGCCGCCGCGTCCGCCGGCAACGCCGTCCGCGTCGCGTGCAAGGCGCTGAAGGAGAACCTGCTGAAGCACGCCCGCGGGCTCGACGGCAGCCCGCTCGCCAACGCCTCGCTCGACCATGTCGCGTTCGCGAACGGTCGGATCGCGCTCGGCTCGGACGAAAGCCAGTCGGTCAGCTTCGCCGACGCGGTCCGCGCCTCGGGCGAGGCCGCGGTGACGGCCAAGGCGGACTTCGCGCCCGACGAAGACTTCTCGAAGAAATTCGCGGCCTATACGCACTCGGCGGTGTTCGCCGAGGTCAAGGTCGACGAGGAGCTTGGCGTGATCCGGGTGACCCGCGTCGTCAGCGCGATCGCGGCCGGCAGGATCCTGAACCTCGCGACCGCGCGCAGCCAGATCCTCGGCGGCGTAGTGATGGGGATCGGCATGGCGCTCCACGAGGAGACGCTGTGGGACAAGCGTCTCGGCCGCGTGGTGAACGCCAATCTCGGCGAGTATCACATGCCGGCGCACGCCGACGTCCAGAACATCGACGTCATCTTCGTCGAGGAGGACGACAAGGCGAATCCGCTCGGCGTGAAGGGTCTCGGCGAGATCGGCATCGTGGGCGCGGCCGCCGCGATCGCGAACGCGGTGTTCCACGCGACCGGCAGGCGCGTGCGCGAGCTGCCGATCACGATCGACAAGCTGCTCTGAGGCGGAGGGGGCGGCCCGGGACCGCCGGCACGCCCCTCCCCCTCCCCGGCTCAGAATCGGTAGGTGACGCCGACGCCCGTGACCCACGGGTTGATCTTGGCCTTGCCGCGCACGTCGGCGCCGCCGGCCGTCAGCCTGATCTTCGGCTCCATATAGATCTTCTTGAGGTCGACGTTCACGCCCCAGTGCTCGTCGATCATGTAGTCGAAGCCGATCTGGGCCGCGACGCCGACCGAGTTCTTCAGCTTCAGCCGCGAGATCGCCGGGCCGCCGTCCTCGTTGAAGTAGATCGAGTAGTTCACGCCGGCGCCGACATAGGGCTTGAACGCCCCGAAATTGGTGAAGTGGTACTGCGCCGTCACCGTCGCAGGGATCACCCACGTGTCGCCGATCCTGAGGCCGTTGATCGCGCCGCGTCCCTTGATCGCGTGCTTCGAGGCGCAGCAGATCACCTCGACCGCGAGATTGGGCGTGAAGAAATAGCTGAAGTCGATCTCCGGCATGACGTCGCTGGAGACGCGGGCGCTCCCCGGTATGTTGAGCTTCGCGGACGAGTCCGGCAGCACGCCGATGGCGCGGACGCGCACCATGAACCGGCTCCACTCCGTCGGAGCCGCGGCGGCGAAGCTCGGCGTGCCCCCGAGGTCCGCCGCGCGGGCCGGGCCGAAGGCCTGCGCCGAGGCGAGCAGCGCGAGCGACAATGCGTAGAGCGACTTCATGACCTTCTGATCCCCTGAATGGACGGCCGACAGCCGTGTCCTCAGGGATAGGCGGGCAGCGTTCGCCGCGCGTTGACCTGCGTCAAACGCATGACCCTCGCAGACGTCACACCACCAGCGAATGCCGCGCGCCCGCGCCGAGATAGGCGTCGAAGGCGCTGGCGACGATGCGGGCCAGCGCCGGCCCGTCGCGGAGGATCGCGACCCGGCTCCCGTCGACGCGGACGAAGCCCTGCTCCGCCAGCGACCGCAGCTTCGCGAGGTCCTGCGCGAAGATCGAGGGGTCGGCGCTGTGGCGGCGGCAGACCGCGTCGAGATCGACGGCGAAGCCGCACATCACCTCCTCGATGACGTCCGAGCGCAGGCGGTCCTCTGCGGTCAGCGCGCGGCCTTTCGCGGTCGCGAAGCGGCCTGCGTCGATCGCTCGCGCCCAGCCCGCCGCGTCGGCCGCGTTCTGGGCGTAGCCCTCGCGCAGCCTGCCGACCGCGGACGGCCCCAGTCCGATGAGGACGTCGGCCCGGTCGGCGACATAGCCCTGGAAGTTGCGGCGCAGCCGTCCGTCCTGCGCCGCCCGCGCCAGCGGGTCGCCCGGCTTCGCGAAATGATCGATGCCGACCGCGCCGTAGCCCGCCGCGAGCAGGGTTTCGCGCGCGGTTTCGGCGAGATCGAACCGGGAGGGGGAATCAGGCAGCTCGCCCTCGTCGATCAGCCGCTGGTTCGCCCGGAACCAGGGCACGTGGGCGTAGCCGAACAGCGAGATCCTGTCGGCTTCGAGCGAGGCCGCGAGCCGCGCCGTGTCGCGGATGGAGCGCATCGTCTGGCGCGGCAGGCCGTAGATCAGATCGAGGTTCAGCCCGCTCACGCCCGCCGCCCGCAGCGCCGCAACGGCGGAGCGGACCACGGCGAACGGCTGCGCGCGCCCGATCGCGCGCTGCACGTCGTCGTCGAAGTCCTGCACGCCGAGGCTGGCGCGCGTCACCCCGCTCGCCTTGAGCCGCCGCGCGCTGTCGCGCGTCACCCAGCGGGGGTCGAGCTCGATGGCGTGTTCGGCCTCCGACGCCACGTCGAAACGGTCGCACAGCTCGGTCACGAGGCTGTCGAACACGTCGGGCGGCAGCAGGTTCGGGGTGCCGCCGCCCCAGTGGATCTGGCCGACGCGCAGCGGCCCAGCGCGGTCCGCGACGAGCTCGATCTCGCGCCGCAGCCTGTCGGCGAAGGCGACGATCGGCTCGTCGCGCCGGGCCGCCTTGGTGGCGCAGGCGCAGTAGTGGCAGATCGACCGGCAGAAGGGCACGTGAAGGTAGAGCGAGGCGGAGACGTTCGAGCCCGCGAGGCCGCGAAGCCAGCCGTCGTAGTCCTGCGGCCCGACCTCCGCCCCGAAATGCGGCGTGGTCGGATAGGAGGTGTAGCGCGGCGCGGAGCGGCGCACGAGCTCCGAAAGCCGAAGCGAAATCATGGGTCGGTCTCCGTTCGCGATCGGGACTGGGCCGGGCCGCGCAGGCTTCAGTGCGAGAGCAGAAGCGGAACCGGCGCTGTCTCCAGCAGGTCCTTGGTGACGCCGCCGAACATCCATTCCCGCGTGCGGCTGTGGCCGTAGGCGCCGGAGACGATCAGCCCCGCGCGGAGATCGTCGGCCACGTCGAGCAGTTCCTCCGCGACCGACGACAGCTCTCCCGCCCTCACCAGCGGCCGGCTGTTTGCGCCATGACGGCCGAGCCACGCGGCGACGTCCTCTGCGCCCTCGTCCCGGAAGGACGGGGTCGCGGCGACCACGACCACCTCGCCGGCGCGCACGAGAAGCGGCAGCGCGTCATAGACCGCCCGGCGCGCCTCCCGCGTGTCCTTCCACGCGACCACGACGGCCCTGATCGAGAGGTCGTCGACTTCGGGCGGCGCGACCAGGACGGGGCGCCCGCATTCCATGACGACGTAGCCCGGCGATACGCCGAGCATGGGATCGATCTGATCGTAGGAGGCGCGGCGTCCGACGACGACGATGTCGGCGGCGCGCGCCTGCTCGACCACATGGCGGTCCGGGGCGAGGAAGCCGGAGCGCCATTCGAGGTCGTTCCGCGAGCCGGCCACGTCGAGGAAGGTCTGGCGCGCAAGCTCCAGATCGCGCTCCACCCGACGCCTTTCCGCCTCGGCCCCCAGGCCGTCGTCGTACAGCAGCAGGGCCTGCTCCGCTGCGACGCCCGTCAGCCGGGCGCCGAACATGTCCGCCAGCGACGCGGCGAGACGGCCGCGCGGGGCGGCGTAGGGCGAAAGGTCGAAATGGGCCAGCACGCTCGCATAGGACGGCGCGGCTGCGGTCGGTCGTGTCATGGTCCGTCTCCTCCCCTCAGGGGCGTCCGGCGACGGTCGGACGAAAGCCGCGGCTGCGCTTTGATCCTGCTCAAGCGGCGCGCTCGTTTCGGGATCGGCTGCGAGCCGCTATACGTCGCGCATGAGCGCCACGCGGGACGCTGAGACGGACGAAACGACGAGCGCGCCGCGCGGCGCGGGCGGGCTCGCCGTGTTCACGCTCGACGCCGCCGGACGCGTCCTCACCTGGCCGGACGCCGCCCAACGGGTCTGCGGATGGCGGGCCGACGAGGTGGTCGGCCGGCCGGTCGCCATCCTCGCAGCGGCGTCGGATTCGGAAGTCGGCGCCCCGACTCTGGCCGGCGGCCTCACCGAGCTGGCGCGGTCGGACGGCTCGCGCTTCCTCGCCGAGGTCGCGGCGACCGCGATTCCGGACGGCGGCTACGCGCAGGCCGTCCGCGACGTCGGCGAGAGCTTCGCCTCGGAGGCCGCGCTCAGGGCGCGCGAGGCCCATCTCAGCTCGATCCTCGAGACCATCCCGGACGCGATGATCGTGATCGACGAACAGGCGATCGTGCGCTCCTTCAGCGCCGCGGCCATCCGCCAGTTCGGCTACCAGCCCGAGGAGGTGGTCGGCCGCAACATCAGCATGCTGATGCCCGAGCCTTACCGGACGCAGCATGACGGCTACATGGCCCGCTATCTCGCGACCGGCGAGCGCCGGATCATCGGCCTCGGCCGCGTCGTCGTCGGCGAGCGCAAGGACGGCTCGACCTTCCCGATGGAGCTTGCGGTCGGCGAGATGCGCTCGGCGGGCGAACGCTATTTCACCGGCTTCATCCGCGACCTGACGGAACGGCGGCAGGCCGAGGCGCGGCTGCAGGAGATCCAGTCCGAGCTCATCCACATGTCGCGCTTCACGGCGCTCGGCGAGATGGCGTCGACCCTGGCGCACGAGATCAACCAGCCGCTGACCGCGATCACGAACTACCTCAAGGGCTCGCGGCGGATGCTGGAGCGCATGGAGGGCGAGCAGGCCTCGATTCTCCGCAGCGCGGTGGACGAAGCCGCGGAGCAGGCGCTTCGCGCAGGCGCCGTGATCCGCCGGCTGCGCGAGTTCGTCGCCCGCGGGGAGACCGAGCGCCACATCGAAGACCTGCCCCGGCTGATCGAGGAGGCAAGCGCCCTCGCCCTGGTCGGCGCGAAGGAGCGCGGCGTGCGCGTCTCGTTCCGCCTCGCGCCGGCCGCGCGGCTGGCGCTGGCCGATCGTATCCAGATCCAGCAGGTGCTGCTGAACCTCATCCGGAACGCCGTCGAGGCGATGGAGCGCGCGCCGCGCCGCGAACTCGAGATCGCGACCGAGGCGCTGCCCGACGGGCTGCTTGCGGTGAGCGTGACCGACACCGGCCCCGGCGTCGCGCCCGAGATCGCCGGACGCCTGTTCCAACCCTTCGTGAGCACGAAGGACGACGGCATGGGGGTCGGCCTTTCGATCTGCCGGACGATCGTCGAGGCTCACGGCGGCAGGCTGGACATGTCCTCGCCGCCGGGGGGCGGCGCCAAGTTCACGTTCACCCTGCGCGCGGTCGACGAACGGGAGCTCGCGAATGGCGAATGAGGCTGTCGTTCACGTGGTGGACGACGACGACGCGGTGCGCCGCTCGCTGTCCTTCCTGCTGGCGTCGGACGGCCTGCCCGTGCGGCTGCACACGTCGGCGGACGCCTTTCTCGCGCATATCGACGGCGTCCAGGAAGGCTGCGTCGTGACGGACGTGCGGATGCCGGGCACCGACGGCATAGCCTTCCTCCGCCGGCTCAAGCAGGAGGGGCTGGCGCTTCCCGTGATCGTCATGACCGGCCATGCGGACGTGCCGATGGCGGTGGAGGCCCTGAAGCAGGGCGCCGTGGACTTCATCGAGAAGCCGTTCAGCGACGACCTGTTCCTCGCCGCGGTCAGGTCCGCGCTCGCGAGCCGCGCCGCCGAGGCGCGCGAGCACGCCCGCGCGGCCGAGATGCGCGAGCGCGCGGAGCATCTGTCCGAACGCGAGCGCGAGGTGCTCGACGGGCTCGTGGACGGCAAGGCCAACAAGGTCATCGCGTTCGAGCTCGGGATCAGCGCCCGCACGGTCGAGATCTACCGGGCGAACGTCATGACCAAGATGCAGGCCAGAAGCCTGTCCGAGCTGGTCCGCATGGCGGTCGCGGCGGGCCTCGACGTCGACCGCAAGGAGCCTCCGCGCGGTTGACGAAGATCAAGCCGGAGCCCGCGGACCGGCGATAAGGTCCGACGCCCTTGCCGAGGCGTCAGGTGAAGTCATGTCCGCGAACACCGGCGTCGTGATCGTCGTCGACGACGACGAGGCCGTCAGGGCCTCCATGCGCTTCGCGCTCGAACTCGAGGGGCTCGACGTTCGCCTCTACGACGGCGGCGCCGCGCTGCTCGCCGCGGGCGAACTGCCCGAGACGGGGTGCCTGCTGATCGACCAGTGGATGCCCGGCATGGAGGGCGTCGACCTGATCGCCCGCCTGCGGGAGCGTCGCGTGCTGCTGCCGGTCATCCTCATGACGGCGAAATCGACCGAGGAGCTGCGCCGCCGCGCCGGCGCGGCCGGGGCGGAGCTGGTCGTCGAAAAACCCTTCGGAGACGGCGTGCTGATGGACGGCATCCACCGCGCGCTCGCCCCCCGCTGAACGGCGGCGGAAGGCAACTCAGGAACTCCCCTTAGGGGCCTATCTGAATTTTGCGGAGCGCCCGCCGGCCGTAGCTCTGGATCGCCGCCAGACGCGGCCGATGGAGTCCGCCAGATGCTCGCCGCCTTCGAACCCGCACCCTTCCGCCGCCACGCCGAAAGCCGCGTCGAGCCGCTCCGCGCGCATGTCCCGCTCAAGGTCTTCTCGAAGGATCAGGAGATCTTCGCCGAGGGCGACGAGGCGGACGTGTTCTACAAGGTCGTCAGCGGGGCGGTGCGGACCTACAAGCTGCTGAGCGACGGCCGTCGCCAGATCGACGCGTTCCACCTCGCAGGCGAGATCTTCGGAGCCGAGGCGGGAGGCGAGCATCGCTTCACCGCGGAGGCGGTCGGCGAGGTCTCGCTGATCGGCTACCGCAGGCGCTCCATCGACGTCCTCGCCTTCGACGATCCCGACCTCGCGCGGGAGGTGCTTTCGGCGACGATGGCCTCGCTCGCCCGCGCGCAGGAGCACATGCTGCTGCTCGGGCGCAAGAGCGCGGTCGAGAAGATCGCCAGCTTCCTCCTCGGCCTCGCCGAGAGGATGACGAGCGGAGGAGCCGTGGACCTGCCCATGGCGCGCATCGACATCGCCGACCATCTCGGCCTGACCATCGAGACGGTGTCGCGCACGCTGACCCAGCTCGAGCGTCAGGGCGTCATCTCGCTGCCGGCCAACCGCCGCGGCGTCGTGCTGAAGGACCGCGCCGCGCTCCGCCGCCTGAGGGCCTGAGCGCGGCGCCATCGATCGTCTCGCCAAATCGAAAACGCCCGCGGAGACCGCGGGCGTTTTCGCATGCGCGGACCGCCGTCAGGAGGCGGGCGGAACGTAGCCGTTCATCGCCGGCATCATGTTGGCGTGCATGTGGTGCATCACCCAGATCGAGCCGCCGATCGTCAGCACCACGATCACCGCCGTGAACAGGAAGGCGAGCAGCGTCCAGCCGCCCTCCGACCGCGTGTCGAGGTGGAGGAAGCTGACGACGTGCACGACGATCTGGACGAAGGCCATCGCGAAGATGATCGCGGCCGTCGCGCCCGGACCGACCGGAGCGCCCGACATGACGAGCCAGAACGGGATGACGGTCAGGACGATCGCCAGCGCGACGCCGATCCGGTAGCCGCGGCGGTCGCCGGCGTGATGCGCGGCTTGAAGAGGGGCGCTCAACGGATCACTCCATAGAGATAAACGAAGGTGAAGACGCCGATCCAGATGATGTCCAGGAAGTGCCAGAACATGGACAGGCAAATGAGGCGGCGCTTCATCTCGCCGGTCAGTCCGTGTCGACGGAGCTGGACCAGCAGCGTGACGAGCCAGATCAGGCCGGCGGCGACATGGGCGCCGTGGGTTCCGACCAGGGTGAAGAACGCGGACAGGAACGCGCTGCGCTGGGGCGTCGCGCCCTCCGCGATCAGGTGGTGGAACTCGTAGAGCTCGACGCCCAGGAAGGCGGCGCCGAGCAGGCCCGTCGCCGCGAGCCAGAACCGGACCGGGCCGACGCGGCCGGCCTCCATATGCGGGATGGCCTGCCCGAAGGTGATCGACGAGGCGAGCAGAAGCGCGGTGTTGAGCGCGACCAGCGGCAGGTCAAAGATTTCCCGCGGCGTAGGCCCGCCGGCGTAGGCCGTGCTCACCACGCCGAACATCGCGAACAGCGAGGCGAAGATGAGCGCGTCGCTCATCAGGTAGATCCAAAAGCCCAGCACCGTGGCGCTTCCGCCGTGGTCGTGGTGGGCGTCCTCCTCGGCGTGATGCCAGACGACGGCGTCGCCGTGAGGCGCGAGAGCGCGATCGGTCATGTCAGGCCCCCATGCCGAGCAGCGACCGCCGCTCGCCTTCCATCGCCGCGACCTCGTCGGCCGGGATGAAGTAATCGCGCTTGAAGTTGAAGGTGTGCCCGATCGAGACGGCGAGCATCGCGAGGAAGCTCAACGCGGCGAGCCACCACATGTACCAGACCATGGCGAAGCCGAGCGTGAGCGCCAGGCCGGAGAGGATCACGCCCGCCCCGGTGTTCTTCGGCATGTGGATCGGCCGGAAGCCGACCGTGGGGCGCTGGTAGCCCCGCGCCTTCATGTCGTACCAGGCGTCCAGATCGTGGACGACGGGCGTGAAGGCGAAGTTGTAGGGCGGCGGCGGCGAGGACGTGGCCCATTCGAGCGTGCGGCCGTCCCACGGGTCGCCGGTCGTGTCGCGCAGCTGCTCGCGCTTCACGAAGCCCATGACGATGCTCATCACGAAGCCGAGGATGCCGACCAGGATGATGGCCGCGCCGATGGTCGCGACGACGAAGTAGGGCTGCAGGCTCGGATCGGCGAAGTGGTTGACGCGCCGCACCGTGCCCATGAGGCCGACCACGTAGATCGGCGTCCAGGCGATCCAGTAGCCGATCACCCAGCCCCAGAAGGCGACCTTGCCCCAGAAGGGATCGAGCTTGAAGCCGAAAGCCTTCGGGAACCAGTAGACCATGGCCGCGAACAGGCCGAACACGACGCCGCCGATGATGGTGTTGTGGAAGTGCGCCACCAGGAACAGCGAGTTGTGGAGCACGAAGTCCGCCGGCGGGATCGCCAGCAGCACGCCCGTCATGCCGCCGACCACGAAGGTCAGCATGAAGGCGACCACCCACATCATTGGCAGCTCGAACCGGATGTTGCCGCGGTACATCGTGAACAGCCAGTTGAAGATCTTCGCGCCCGTCGGGATCGAGATCACCATCGTGGCGATGCCGAAGAACGAGTTCACCGTCGGCCCGGCCCCCATCGTGAAGAAATGGTGCAGCCAGACGAGGTAGGCGAGGATGGTGATGACCACCGTCGCGTAGACCATCGAGGAATAGCCGAACAGGCGCTTGCCGGTGAACGTCGACGTGATTTCGGAATAGATGCCGAAGGCGGGCAGGATCAGGACATAGACCTCCGGGTGGCCCCAGATCCACACCATGTTCCAGTACATCATCGGCGCGCCGCCGTTGTCGTTCGTGAAGAACGCGGTGCCGACGTAGCGGTCGAGCATCAGGAGGAAGAACGCGGCGGTGAGCGCCGGGAAGATCGCGATCGCGAGCACGTTCGAGCACAGCGCGGTCCAGACGAAGACCGGCAGCTTCATCATGGTCATGCCGGGCGCCCGCATCTTGATGACGGTGACGACCATGTTGATCGCCGACAGCGTCGTCCCGACGCCCGCGATCTGCAGCGACCACAAGTAATAGTCGACGCCCGTGTCCGGGCTGTAGGCGATCCCAGCAAGCGGCGCGTAGGACAGCCAGCCGGTGCGGGCGAACTCGCCCACGAACAGCGAGACCATCGTGAGGACGGCGCCCGCGGCGGTCAGCCAGAAGCTCAGATTGTTGAGAAACGGAAACGCGACGTCGCGCGCGCCGATCTGCAGCGGCATCACGTAGTTGATGATGCCCACCACCAGCGGGATCGCAACGAAGAAGATCATGATCGTCCCGTGGGCCGTGAAGATCTGGTCGTAGTGGTGGGAGTTCAGGTAACCCTCGTTCGCGCCGAAGGCGATCGCCTGCTGGAGGCGCATCATCAGCGCGTCGGCGAAGCCGCGCAGCAGCATGATGATGGCGAGGACGATGTACATTATGCCGATCTTCTTGTGATCGACGCTCGTGAACCATTCCTTCCAGAGATAACTCCAGAGCCGGAAGTAGGTGATCGCGCCCACGATGGCCAAACCGAGAAGGGCGACCACAAGGAACGTGCCGACGAGGATCGGTTCGTGGATCGGGAACGAGTCCCAGCCGAGACGGCCGAAGATCGTTTGGGAGAGCGTTTCAGTCATGACGGACCTGGAAGCGAGGGGTCCTGCCCGTTCGACGCGCGGCGCGCCGGGGGCCGGATGAGGATCGTCGGAAGCGCGGCTGTCAGCGCCCGTGGACGGCGTGGGCGGCGGTCGGACCCGAGCCCGCCCGCGCGTCGGGGCCGGCGGCCCCCGTGTGGCCGCCATGCGAACCGCCGCCCGCCTCCATGTCGCGCCGCATCACGTCGGCCACGCAGGGTTTTCCGGGCTCCACGCAGCGGTTGAGCACGAGGTCGAACAGGCCAGGCCGGGCGTCGCCGAAGCGGGCCGCCGGCTCCCGTTCGCTGGGCTTGACCAGCTCCATGAGCTTCTCGCGGTCGAGGACGCCGCCGGCGGCCCGCGCGTCGGCGACCCAGCGGTCGAACTCCGCCGTCTCGAAGCCGCGCAGCTTGAAGCGCATGTGGGAGTAGCCCCGGCCGGTGTAGTTGGCCGAATAGCCCCAGCTCTCGCCGGGCTTGTTCAGCACGGCGTTCAGCTCAGACCGCATGGTCGGCATGGCGTAGATCATGCCGGCGAGCGTCGGGGCGTAGAAGGTGTTGAACTGGTCGGACGAGGTGATCGCGAAGCGGACCGGAACGTCCACCGGCAGCGCCAGCTCGTTCACGGTCGCGATCCCGAGGTCGGGGTAGATGAAGAGCCACTTCCAGTCGAGCGCGACCGCCTGCACGTTGAGCGGCGTCATGTCGGCGGTGACCGGCCGTCCCGGCGCGATCCGGTCGAGCGGCCGGAACGGATCGAGCAGATGCGTGCTCGTCCAGGTCACGGCGCTGAGCGCGATGATGATGAGCAGCGGGCAGGACCAGATCACCAGCTCGAGCTTGGTCGAGTGGTCGAAGGTGGGATCGTAGATCTTGTGCGGATTGCTCCAGCGGTAGCGGTAGGCGAACAGCGCCGTCAGGACCATCACGGGCACAATGATGAGCAGCATGACGCCGACCGAGAACAGGATCAGGTTGCGCTGCTGGAGGGCGATGTCGCCCGTGGGGTTCATCGTGACCATGTCGCAGCCCCCGAGCAGGAGCGGCAGGGCGACGAGCGGAAGGGCGGCGGCCCGTTTCATGAGGCGGGATCCTGATCTGACCATGGCCCCGGAATAGGCGCCCGCCCGTTCGCCGGCTTTGATCCCGATCAAGTCCGGTTCGAAACTTTGCCGCTATGGCGTTCGGCAAGGTCGATGGCGGCGCGGGCGCACGGAGCGCGGGCCGCCGACGGACCGGCTCAGAGGACCGCACGAATGGCCGCCACATCCGCACGCCCCGCAAGCTCGACTGAGCTCGAGCGCGACGCCCGGCTTCTCAACGCGAGGGAGCACCGGATCCGGCCCGGCGAGATCGCCGTCGGCGTCATCATCGGGCGGTCGTCCGAGTTCTTCGACTTCTTCGTCTACGCGATCGCGTCGGTGCTGGTGTTCCCGTCGCTGATCTTCCCTTACGCCGACGCGCTGACGGGCACGCTCTACTCCTTCGCCGTCTTCTCGCTCGCCTTCGTCGCCCGGCCGTTCGGGGCGCTGCTGTTCATGTGGATCGACCGGAGGCACGGCCGCGGGGCGAAGCTCACCATCGCGCTGTTCCTGCTCGGCGGATCGACCGCCGCCATCGCCTTCCTGCCGGGCCACGCGCAGGTCGGCGACCTCGCCGTGGTCATCCTGGCGCTGTTCCGGATCGGCCAGGGCTTCGCCCAGGGCGGCGCGTGGGACGGCCTGCCGGCGCTGCTGTCGCTCAGCGCGCCTCCCGCGCGGCGCGGCTGGTTCGCGATGGTTCCGCAGCTCGGCGCGCCGATCGGGATGTTCGTGGCGAGCGCGATCTTCGCGTTCCTCCTCGCGACGCTGAAGCCGGAGGATTTCTTCGACTGGGGATGGCGCTATCCGTTCTTCGTCGCCTTCGTCATCAACGTGGTGGCCCTGTTCGCCCGCCTCCGGCTGATCTCGACCCCCGAGTTCGAACGCCTGTTCGAAAGCCGCGAGCTGCAGCCCTCGCCCGTGTCGGAGCTGTTCCGCGAGGAGGGCCGCACCGTCGTCCTCGGCGCCTTCGCGCCGCTCGCGAGCTTCGCGCTCTTCCACCTCGTCACCGTGTTCCCGCTGTCCTGGGTGGTGCTGACCTCCGCCGACGCGCCGCTGCGCTTTCTGGTGATCGAACTGGTCGGGGCCGCCGTCGGTCTGGCGGCCGTGGCGCTCTCCGGCGTGCTCGCGGACCGCTTCAGCGGCCGGACGGTGCTCGCCGCCTCGGCGGTCCTGATCGGCGTCTATGGCCTGACCGCGCCGCAGCTTCTGGACAAGGGCCCCGCCGGCGAATGGACCTATGTGCTGGTGGGCTTCGCGCTTCTCGGGCTCGCCTTCGGCCAGTCTTCCGGCGCCCTGAACGCGAGCTTCTCCCCGAAGCGCCGCTACACCGGCGCCGGCACGACGGCGACGGCCGCGTGGTTCATCGGCGCCGGCTTCGCGCCGCTGGTCGCCCTGCTGCTGGCGAGCGCCTTCGGACTGACGTCGGTGGGCCTCTACCTCCTCTCCGGAGCCGCCTGCACCCTCGGCGCCCTCTGGCTCAACCGAAGAACGAACGGCGCTTCCGCCCGGCGGTAGCGGCCTCCCGCCGTCGGCGGGCGCTCTGCGCCAAAGCCCGCCGCCGGTCGCCATCTCCCGATTGCCCCGCGCGTCGCGATCGGCTAGTTTCCGCGCCGGCTCAGGCACCCGTAGCTCAGCTGGATAGAGCGCTGCCCTCCGAAGGGTGTCCGGGTCGAAAAGTTCAACAAAATCGGGACGTTGTGGACCTTGGGGAGTGTGAATCTCCCGAGAGCGATCCGCGCTGTGGATCGCGTCGGCGTCCACATTCCTTCCACTCCGGGCGTCGGATCTCCACCTCCGGGCCACCTCGATGCATGCCGGACCGCCGCGATGGCCGCCTTTACCATAATAGCGCGGAACTGCGCTGGAGGCTTTCTGGCCAAGTTGCATGTCGTGACGAATCCAAACCGGAAACCACGCACAGTTACGGGCTGCGTCAATCAGGGGCCGCTGGGTCTTAAGGCGTTGGTCAGTTGCGCCGATCGGGCTTAGAAACGTCCGAGCACATTTACCCATGGACTGAAAAGGGTGTGACACCAAGTCAGCTATCACAGGCTCTTAAAACGGGTCGTCGCCTTCAGTTTTTTGGAAGCGACTGACTCTCCTTCGAATTGAGTCGTCATAAGCGACAGCAACGATTTTCCTAACTTCAATCGAAGTTAATTCGAGTCGCAATGTCGGTGGCAACTGCGGTGTTACAGGCAAATCTATCCACTCGTCCGCGCTTGATTTCTGCGCCTGAGGCGAAATGTCTGCCTTCCTAAACCATACCGTTATAGAGTCGTCGAAATCGTCGTCGGTTGCCCATCCAAAATCTGTCTCTAATTCTTTTTCTAAATATTCGGCCGCCTCAACGAGCGCGGAATCTTGAAATAAAACTATGTTTTGTTTTTCGCCTCCGCTTTGAGAAGAATGAAAAATTATACCATCTAAATTTTCGTCAAATTTCTCAGAGAGGAACTCGACAACAAATTGTGTCGGTAGATATTCGTAATCATTGTCAGCCGACGTCACCGGCTGACTCATAATTCCGACTAGCTTTCCCAAAAAGTCCGCTTTACTCTTTAGTGTTCTAAACACAGGATCAAAATAACTAGCTTCCTCGACATACAGGTCTTGGAGCGCAGTCAAATCCAGCAAGCGAAGCTTCCGAATAATATCAAACTGTCCTATTACGACAGCGCTACCAACTGGTGGCCGAATTTCAGCAACACATGTTTCTGCATCTCGGGCACCATAAAACATCGGTATCCAACGAGGGTTCATCCGGCCACTACCGGCGTGCCTAGAAGGTGGGGCCCCCAGTTCGGCAATGGGATTTTCCACAATCCTCGCTATCTCCGCATTTGTTGTGGCGCGTCGCGCTCGAAAAATCTTCGATAAGTTTGTGCCTGGACCCGCATCCCTTATGATATCTCGCTCTCTATTTTTAAATCGAGCAAGCGGTGCAAATATTCCATTTAAAATTACTTCGGCTCGTCGGTTGAAAAAACGTGACCGGGACCGTATCTCAGTTTCGAACGCAGCCCATTCACCTAAAGCTTCATTGATCGAAGGTTTGCGATACCGATAATTTGTTTCGTCACCATATGGATTCTCTTCGCCCATAGCAGCGTCGTCATATGAATAATGGCAATTTGACAAATACTCTTTAATTTCGTCTAATAAATAACCCTCAGATTCAATTATTTCATAAAATATCTGATAGAGACCATCTCCAGACCGCTCCAAATCAAGTCCACCGCCATAATAAGAATAACTATCTGAGCTTACCCTCTCGAAGTCTTCTGTCATGATGACGTGGATGCGATCACAAAGCTCCTCAAAATCGGTGCATTTTTGTCTTTTATCGCAGATCATACATGTGTGAACCGCCCCAATTCTTTCAATTTCATTCTTTAAATAAGCGTCGCCTATACACTCGTGGCAGACGTATCGATGCTCTTCGTCCTGACCGACCATGCTCAAGCTTCCATTTTTTAGTGTGATGGGACGATAGAAAAGCTAGGGAAGCTAGGCCATTTACAAAGACGAGGTCAATTCTCGGCCAAAGTCGACGTGGCCTTTAGCTAAATAATCCACAATCCGGGATTATCCTTCATCCCGTCTCG
>NZ_JBHUER010000004.1:175881-342937 GCF_042681025.1 Methylopila henanensis | reverse complement strand
AGGCGTGGCGAACATCAGAAAATACCGCGGTCGGTGGGTTGCTCAGGTCCGCCGCAAGGGCATCGCGCCGCGCTGCAAGAGCTTTGACACAAAGGCCGACGCCGAGAAGTGGGCGCGTCAGCTCGAGGCCGAAGTCGATCGCTGCGGCACGTTACCCGACACGCGGGTGGCAGCCTCGACGACCGTCGCGCAGATCATCAAGCGCTATCAGCAGGAGATCACGCCTCTGAAGCGCAGCGCCAAGAGCGAGCACCAGCGACTGAACGCCCTGCTCCGGCGCCCGATCGTGCACCGGACCCTCACTCTGCTCTCCTCGAACGACATCGCGAACTACCGTGACGAGCGCCTCAAGACAGTCGGGCCGGCGACGGTGATCCGCGAACTCAACACCCTGAGCCACTGCATCGATATCGCGCGCAAGGAGTGGGGCATCGTCATCTATGACAACCCCTGCAAGCTCGTGAGGCGGCCCGTGGCGCCCAAGGGGCGCAACAGGCGCCTACGGGCCGGCGAGGAGCAGAAGCTGCTGGGCGCGGCCGACAAGGGCCGCAATCCGCACATGCGCGCCATCATCATCTTCGCGATCGAGACCGCCATGCGCCGCGGCGAGATCGTGAATCTTCTATGGGAGCACGTCGACCTCGAGCGCCGGGTCGCGCACCTGCCAATGACCAAGAACGGCGAGCCTCGCGACGTGCCACTGTCGAGCCGCGCGGTGGCGGCGATGACCTCGAGCGATCGATCCCGTGAGGGAAAGGTGTTCCCGGTCTCGGAGACGGCTGTATTTCAGGCGTGGGACCACCTTCGCGGCCGGGCTGGCGTGCCCGACTTGCATTTTCACGATTTGCGCCACGAGGCGGTGTCTCGACTGTTCGAGCGCGGGTTCAATGTGGTCGAGGTCAGCACGATCTCCGGCCACAAGGAACTGCGGATGCTCGCGCGCTACACGCACCTGCGGGCTGACGATCTGGTAGCTCGGCTCGGTTGATAGCAGCAGCCCGGGGCCACAATCCTAGCGGCTAATCCTGAAGGACGGCACACTCCAAGAGTGCCAATGCGGATATAACAGAAAATTCAAGTTATTTATAATGTATTGATTTTATTGAAGAATTCTTTTTTGAAATTTTCTTGAGCTTGTCCGTCTGCTGCTCGCTACATTCATATTCACGTAAGCGCAAGAACAGCGCGCACGTCCGCAATCGGTAACAGCATCGCCGCGCTCGCAAGAGCGCGAACGAGGCCCCTTGTCTTCCGATTTACCAATGCATCCGAGCAATCGCTCCAAATACGGGTATAGAAATGTCCTTTAAGCGCTTAATCGCCCCGCTTCCCTCCGCTTCCTACCTCTCCCGGCTCGACGACGCTTGCAGACGCTCTGCTCTCAATTCACATGCTACTATTCTTTACCGTGAAGCTGCCCATGCCATCGCGCCTCGCGTCAACGAGGGGCTGAACGTCGCTTCCACTCAAACCAAACGCGAACTCACGCGCGCCAGGCGCTCGGCGCGGGACCGCCTCCGCAGACTTTATGACCGCGCTGACCACTTCGGCGTCGACGTTGGACAACCACGCATTCTTTCGAGTAACGCGTCTGTTTCTCTGCGATTTGCTAAGAACGGCCTATCGACCAAAGCGAAGTTCGACTTCGCCGAGGCGTTCCAGACGACGATCGTCGCTTTTATTCTACGCGATAGCGCGTTTGCACAGCGTGTCGGAGGTCTGATCAAGCCCGAGTATTTCGTTAATGAAGCCGACGCGGCGCTGGCTCGCATCGCGATGGACTACTACGCGGTCTACAAAAAGGCGCCGGACAAGAGCGTCGTCGGCCGCCTACTCAAAAAGGCCATCGACGCTGAAAAGCTCCATGCGGATCTGATTGAGGACATCAAGCTCGCGTTCGGCAATGTCCTGCGCGCTGACCTCTCCGACCGCGACTTCGTCATCGACAAAGTCACCGATTTCAACCGTCGCAGCGTCGTGTGGCCCCGCCTGGGCTAATCGGCTCAAAAGTTCGTAAACGAACCCAACCGCTCAAAAGGGCGCAATGAGCATCCCTGCGCCCTCGAACAACGCACGTATAAAGGAACTTATGCCCATGTCTTTCCGGCCAGAAATGAGAAAAATGGTCCACAATTACTTCAACAGCGAAAATGAACGCGCGCGCATAGAAGGCGCGAAGCGTTACAATGCTTTGTTGTCAGCGGAGCACGCTTACCTTTCCGATTCCGAGCGTGTTCAGCGAGATAGGGATCGAAGCGCCGCGGAGGTCGCTGAAATGGTTGCGGAGCTCAAGGCCACCTTTCCGCAGGAGGCTCGATCGACCAATGACTGAAACCGGGGAATTCGAACCGCGACCGCTGTCGCATTTGGAGCGCTTTCAGGCTCGGCAGCGAGCCCAAAAAGATCGCGCTCGGCTGCGGGATGTCGAGCTCAATCGCGCCATCGAAGAGCGGGATCGGCGGATCTATGAGCAGAAGCGAAAAGACGATCAACGCCGCAATTCAGCGAACTACCGCGCGAGGAAACGCGAGCGCGATCGAAGCTCTATGGCGGTATCTACCCTCTTAGACGCCCTTGGCCCCGTGCCCAGGGTGGCGCTTGCCAAAGATATGCTTCTCAACGAGGCGCGCCTATTTTCGGAGTGGCTCGATCTCGGTGGAACGGTGCAACGGCAGCTGGCTGGCCGTCGGCGTGAGTTAATGCGGAGTCGAGTTGCTCTGCTCCAGGCGCGTGGCGAGCTCGGAAGCGACCCGGGCTACGGTCACTTCGCGCACTACCTCAGTCGGATCGTTGGGGGCGAATGGTCTAAGGAGGCCGCGCGGACGCGACTTAATGCTATTCGACGCCTCGAAGGACCCGAAGGCCCTTGGACTGAAACCTATCCTTGACGCCAGGAGCCCGAAATGACGCGCGGTGCGGAACCCTCGCCGCGCGTCATCGGAGATCCAAGAAGGCAAACTGCTGTAAAATCAGACGATTGACACCCCTTCAAGGAGCTATCCAAGCCGGAGGGTTACACCACAAAGCGTCATCAGATCCCCTATATATGAGATATGTAAGTAAGAGTAATAACGTTTAGACGGATAGAACGCGCGCTGATGATGCCGGGCGGTGGAAGCCTCTAACTTCCGAACCAGAGAGATCTGCTCCGGCTTGGTATAGCCTGGGCTATCGAAAGAGCTTTTTGATCCTCGGATCCGCACGTCCAATTCGCCACGAGGCACCCTGCCGCTCGCTTCGGACGTCCTCTGCCCTCGCCCGAGCCACAGCATACTCACTGGCGACGCTCAGGAGCTCACTGACAGCGATTTCAAGTCTTTCAGCGAAAACCCTAGCTCTCGAGCCAGGCGGCCGCCTACGAGTCTCCTAATGGGCTGCCCAGTTAGAGGCGGTCGCTCAACTCCGGCGCACAATCGCTGCCACCTCCCGGACAGTCAGCCGCAATCTGGGCATGGGCAAGCCCGTGGGAAGCGAAGTCCTAGAAGGCGTTCATGGCTACGTAGGGAGTCGATAACGGGCTCGCGACGCGAGGCAATCATCCTTGGGACCGGTGGGCGGTATCAATTGAGGACCAAGCGAGGGCCACTCCAGTATCAACCCAGTCTCATCAAAAACTCGGACCTGGACAACACCGCCGCGGACAATGACCGAGGCTTGGGCGTTCAAATCGTTGGGAAATGAACGTTTGCCCGATAATCACGATAGTTCTGAAAGCCTCTGGATAGCTTGGCAGATTGGCGCGAACCCATTCTTCGCATCGGCTCTGCGCGCCATCCTTGGATCTGACCGATTTCAAGCCACCGCGCTTTGGTTCAGATCCTCGATCACCTTAATTAGCCGGTCGATGCGCGGGCCGTCGAACACCTGATCGGGCCCCTGCGGCGCGACGTCGGTGAACGGGCTCTCGTAGAGCAGGCCCGGCTCCATGGTGCCGCGCTCGGTCAGGTGATCGACCACGAGGCCGATGAACTCGATCTGCTCTTTCGAGGACGAGCCATCCGCGATGAACTCGGCGAACGCCTGCTGAACAATCTGCCGGTCGAGGCCGACCAAGGAGCGCACAAAGCCGCCGAAACCTGAACTCGTCTCGCGCGCTCGCTCGATCGTCTCTGAGCCGCCGATCCCGGCGTCGAGCAGCATGGCCTCGAGCTCGCCCAGATCGATCGCGGTCAGCGGCTTGCCCTGACGCAGCTTGTGCAGGGCGATGTGGTCCTCGTGCTTCTTCAGGAAGGCGCGGGCCTTCGCCTTGAATCGCACGAAGTCGACCTCGCCGACCTGCGGCAGGCCGTGCTCGACGCCCTCGCCGATTTCGTCGGCGAAGTCGGAGTAGACGATCTTCCGCTTCTGCTTTTCCATGTGCTGGATCAGGTCTCGCAGGCGCAGGCGCACCAGCTCGAGCAGCGGGACGGTGACGCCCTCCCACCACGGATCGGTCTGGATCTCCTCGATCAGCGCCGCCTGCGCGGCGATGCCTGGGATCGCGGTCTGCGCTTCGAGCGCGGAGGCGATCTCCAGCAGCTGGGTCTTCAGGGCCGCGAACCGCTTCGAGCCCTTCAGCAGCGCGAGCTCGAGCTGGAACATCAGCAGGTCGAAGCGCTTCGCCTCATCGGTCCCGTGCCGCTTGGCGGTCGGCAGCGGCGCGACCTGATCGACGAGCTCCTCGCGCGCGTCGGCGTCGATCGAGATCCAGGCGTCGAGCTTGAGATACTTCTCGACCGTCCGCCGGCGCTGACGCACGACGAAGTTGTCTAAGTTCATGCCGGCGATGGTCTCGCGCAGCTGTGCGACCGCATCGGCGCGGACTTCGTCCTCGGTCGGCGGCGCGCCGTCGCCAGCGTCATAGGGCGCCGGCTCCTCGGCCATGCCGTCCACCTTCGCGCGCTTCTCGTCGAGCGCGCGCACGAGATCGAGCCGGGCCGCGAACAAGCGCTCCGAGAGCGAGGGCGCGGCGCCGGGATCCTTCATCTCCGGGTCCGCGCCGAAGAATTCGAGGTTCGCGCAGTAGTCGAACACGCGGAAGAATGACTTGTCCTCGCCGGGGCCGAACAGGTCCGGGCAGAGCCGCGTGCCGCGGCCCATCATCTGCCAGAACTTGGTCTTCGAGCGCACCGCCTTGAAGAAGACGAGGTTCACCACCTCCGGCACGTCGATCCCGGTGTCGAGCATATCGACAGAGATCGCGACATGCGGCGCCTTCGACTTTTCGGAGAAATCGTCGATCAGGCTCTGGGCGTAGTCCGTCTTGTAGGTCACGACCCGCACGAAATGGCCGGCATGCTCAGGGTAAGCTGCGTTGAACCGCTCCTCGATGAACTCGGCATGCGCCTGGTTCTTAGCGAACACAATGGTCTTGCCCAGCCGGTCGCCGCCCTCGACCTTCACGCCCTTTTCCATGAAGTGCGCGATGACCTGATCGACCGTGTCCTCGTTGAAGAGCCGCTTGTTGATCTCGGCCGCCTCGACGCTGTCGGGGATCTCGTCCTCGCCCCATTCCAGCATGTCCCACTGATTTTTCTCGTCGTCCGAGAGGTCGTCGTAGCGAAGGCCGGAGCGGATGATTTTCAGCGGCACCGAGATCGCCTCGGGCGGCACGAGATGGCCATCGCGCACCGCCTCGTCGAGCGAATAGGCGTCGGTCGGCACGCCGTCCTCGAGGTCGAACAGCGCGTAGGTGTCGTGATCGACGTCCTCGCGCGGCGTCGCGGTCAGGCCGACGAGGAACGAGTCAAAATACTCGAAGATCGCGCGGTAGCGCTGGTAGACGGAGCGATGCGCCTCGTCGATCACCACGAGGTCGAAGTGGCCCGGCCCGAAGGCTCGCTTCCCGTCGGCCTTGCCGTCGATCAGGTTCATCATCGTCGGATAGGTCGACAGGAACACGCGCCCCTCGACGGTCTTCTCGGTCCCGAGGTTGACGGGCGCCGAGTCCGGCAGATGCGCCTTGAAGGCGTTGACGGCCTGCCGCACCAGGCTGACGCGGTCGGCGAGGAACAGCACCCGCTTCACCCAGCCGGCGCGCATCAGCAGGTCGATGAGCGAGACCACCGTGCGGGTCTTGCCCGAGCCCGTCGCCATGACGAGCAGGCCCTTGCGCTCGGAGTGCTCCTCGAAGCTCTTCGCCATCGCGCGAATGGCGCGCTGCTGGTAGGGGCGGCCCGCGATCTTGAGGTTCAGCTTGGTCTCGGCGAGCGTCTTCCGGCTCGTTCGCCGCTGGATCGCGAGCTCGAGTTCATCGCGCTTGTAGAAGCCCCCAATCTCGCGGGGCGGAGAGCGCGTATCGTCCCAGATCCAGTGCTCGTAGCCGTTGGAGAGGAAGATCACCGGCCGCTGGCCGAACCGGGCCTCGAGCGCATCGGCGTAGAGCTTCGCCTGTTGGCGGCCCTTCTGCGCGCTGTGCTTGGTGGCCTTGGCCTCGACGAGGCCGAGCGGCTTGCCGTCGAGCCCCCACAGCACGTAGTCGACGAAGCCGACGCCGCTCGCGGACGGCATGCCGGAAACCTCAAACTCGACGTCCTCGGGCCTCTCCAGCGTCCAGCCGGCCTCCTTCAGCAGCAGGTCGATGAAGCGGTCGCGGGTCTCGGCTTCCTTGTAGTCGTGCGAGTCCGGAACCGCGGCGTTCGCCTTGCGCGCCGCTTCGACCTCGGCGCGCAGCCGCTTCAGCTCATCGTCGAGTTCCGCCCGGCTCGCGAGCAGCTTCGTGAGCTCGCCGTCCTTGTCCTCGAGCGCCTTCTGCTGCTGCTGGATGTGCGCGAAGGCGCGCTTGACCACGTCGTCCTTGCGGGTCAGCGCCCCGGAGTCGAAGGCGAGCCCGTCGGCGGGGCGCTTACCCCGCGCATAGGTGCGGGCGAGCCAGAAGCAGACGTGGAACAGCTCCTTCACCGCGCCGGCGGCGTCGCCGGGCGAGATCGTCCTCTCCTCGTGCACCGCGCGGTTGCGCAGCGTGTTGATGTATTTCGCCTTGGCGAACACCGCCGGCCCCGAGAGCCGCTTGAAGCTCGGCTCGTGCAGCAGCGCCGAGATGTTGTCCTGGTAGGGCAGCGTCAGGCCGGGGTCGTTGCGAAAGGCCCATTTGACCGCGACCTCGACCGCCTTGCCGGCGAAAAACGCGGCTGCGGTGGGCGAGGCCGCCGCCTGTTTCTCGGCCTCGGCCGCGGCCTCGTGGACGTGGGGAAACTCGGCTGCGAGGAAGGCGAAATTGGACATGGCGTCAGGCTGCCCGGCGGTCGCTGAAATCGCAAGTTGCAAGGTATCTCGTAACTTAAAACTCCGCACGCCACGTCGCGGCGCGCAACATCACGCATGTGTCGAGCGGCGGCGCGAGCTCGAAGGCGCGGGGCTGGCGTGCGAAGTCGTGGAGCCGTGCGATTCGGAAGGCGTCGGGTCGCTCTTCGGCGAAGGCGCGCTCGTTCTCGGAGAGGAAGAACGGCGTCGTGCTCTGCCCCACCGTCGTCTTGACCTCGATCAGCCGCTCGCGCCCGGCGAGGTCGAAGGAGCGGATGTCGAAGCCGGCGCCGTCGCCATCTTCTTGGGAAACCCAGCGCACGGCGCGCGCGAGATCGGTCCGGCCGGCGGCGCGCAAGCTCGCCTGCTCGTGGAAGAAGATGCGCTCCTCGCCCTGCCGGCCAAGCGCGCGGTTGCGCGCGTCCCGCAGCGCCGAATCGAACTTTTTCACGATCCGCTCCAGTGGCGCAGGCGTCGGCTCGAAGCCCGGCGTCGGCGGCGCCTCGAAGAACAGGCTTGTCTGTTCGGCCAGCCCTGTCGGCGCGACGGTCGCGACCGGGTTTTCGAACAGCGCCGGCCTGGCGGCAAGATGGCGCTCGACGCCGTCGACCAGCGCGCGCTGGAAGTTCGCCCTTGGCTTAAAGCCCTGGATCCAGGGGATGCCGAGCCGCAATAGCACGGCGCTGATGTTCTGGTGCTTGAACTCGATCGAGCCGCGGCTGCGCCCGGTGAGCGCCTGCAGCGCGGCGTTGCGCTGCGCTTTGACGAAGGGCTTTCCGCTCAGCTCCAGCCCCAGCATGTCGAAGTAGTCGGCGACGATCAGGTCGACTTGCTCGTTCGTCCAGTCGCTGCCGGCCAGGTCTTCGAGCATGGCTAAAGCTGGCCGGAGAATGCGCGGTGCTGGAGGGAGGCAAAGAGGGCTTCAGAACTGGCCAATTGTGCGGTTGCATTATTTATTCCGAGCCAAACCTTTCGCAGCCGCGATGAAAAACGTTCCTGTAAATTCAATTTCGGCCATAAAGTTTTGACAGGATGAATATTGTTTCGATTTAGACTAGGATTCGCAGCGCTAGCTTCATAATTTTCAATAGGAAAGCGCTTGAAATAACAGTATACGAACTCCGGCAAATTTCCTCTGAATTCCTTAACGTAGAGTGTGGTATCGTGGGGCCAAAAATCGGTGTCTGTAAAATGAACATTTCCCACGGAACCCTTTCTTCCAAGTAAGACGCCTGGGCCGGGAGCAATTTTTTCGTTATGGTAAAACGAGATTCCGCCGGAAGAAATTACTGGAACATCTCCAAAAATTGCCTCCTTTTTAGTTATGTCCTTACCGCGCTGAAGCACAATTTGGTCTCCGATGATACCTTCATGCCAATCATGAGTATTGAACTCCGCTTTCTTTTTGATTGAGTTCCCGCCACAGGCGATGTCACCAAACATCTCCAGAAAGATCGACTGCGTCAGCCCGTCGAGCAACTCCAGCGCGCGCTTACGCTTCCGGCGCAGCGCGTCCGCCTTGTCCAGGATCGCCGCGAGCCGCCGCTGCTCGTCGAGCGGCGGGAGCGGGATGTTGAGCCGTGCGACATCCTTTGGGTAAAGATGGATTCCTTTGACTTGATCGCGGATGGCTGCCTGAGCAGCCGCGCTCGTCAGCCAGTAGTGGGCGAAGCCGGGATCGAGTCGTCGGTGATTGGGGCGAACGAGCAACCATTCGCCCGTTGCCAAAGCGCCCCTGACGTCTTCCGTGGCAAAAAAGCTCTTTGAACCGACGTAATCAGCATTATGAGCCGCATTTAGAATTAGGGTATCGCCAGGCAGAACCTGTTTCTTACTGAATTGAGACGCATAGTCTTGGTCGACGAACGATCCAAATTTTTCTCTAAAGCGGCCGCCATCGTCGACATCCCGTATCTTCAGCACCGGATGCCCCGCTTCGCGTTGTTCTGATTTAGCCGGCGTTTTGCCATTAAAGACGTCGGCGACATCACCAAGCGACACGAAGCTCAAAGCATCGCCTCCAGCTCATCCAGTCCTTCCGAAATCTCCCGCTCCAGCGCGCGCAGCTCCGCGATGATCTCCTTCGGCGCGCGATGCTCGGCGGCCTCGTGCACCACCTCCTTGTAGCGGTTGAGCGAGAGGTCGTAGTCGGCCGCCGCGATCTCGGCCTTGGGCACGCAGAAGCTCTGCTCGGTGCGCGCCCGCTCGCGCTCCGTCCCCGCCCGCTCCGCCCAGCGCCGTGCGGCGTCCGGCAGGTCGTTCTTCGCGGCCTCCGCGTCGTCGAGCGTCAGGCTCACCCAGGTCGAGCCCTCGCGCTTGCCCGGGTTCACGCCCTGCTTCTCTGCCGGCAGCAGCGCCGTGCGCTTGTCGTCCAGCGAGAAGCCATCGGCCTTGAGGTCGTAGAACCACACGAAATCCGTGCCGCCGGAGTTCGTCTTGGTGAACAGCAGGATCGCGGTCGAGACGCCCGCATAGGGCCGGAACACGCCGGACGGCAGCTTCACGATCCCGTCCAGCCGGTGGTCCTCCACCAGCATTTTTCTAATCGCCTTGTGCGCCGTGGAGGAGCCGAACAGCACGCCGTCCGGCACGATGACGGCCGCACGCCCTCCCGGCTTCAGAAGCTTCAGGAACAGCGCGAGGAAGAGCAGCTCGGTCTTCTTGGTCTTGACGATCTTCTGCAGGTCCTTGGCGGTCGTCTCGTAGTCGAGCGAGCCGGCGAAGGGCGGGTTGGCGAGGACGAGCGAGTAGCGGTCGCTGTCGCCGCCGTGTTCTTCGGCCAACGAATCCTTGTAGCGGATGTCCGGCTTCTCGACGCCGTGCAGCAGCATGTTCATCGAGCCGATGCGCAGCATCGTGCCGTCGAAGTCGAAGCCGTGGAACATGCCCTCGTGGAAGTGCCTGCGCAGCGTCTCGTCACGGAAGATCTCTGGGTGGTTCTCGCGCAGATATTCGCCGGCGCCGACGAGGAAGCCGCAGGTGCCCGATGCCGGGTCGCAGATGACGTCCTTCGGACCTGGCGCCGTCATCTCGACCATCAGCTCGATGATGTGTCGCGGCGTGCGGAACTGCCCGTTCTGGCCGGCGCTCGCGATCTTCGAAAGCATGTATTCGTAAAGGTCGCCCTTGGTGTCGCGGTCCTCCATGGGGATGTCGGCGAGGAGGTCGACCACCTTCGCCAAGAGTCCCGGCGTGGGGATGGTGAAGCGCGCGTCCTTCATGTGCGCCGCATGCGAGGTGTCCGCGCCGGCCATTACGCGGATGAAGGGGAAGACGTGGTCGGCGACGATCTCGAACATCTGCGCCGGCGCCTTGTTGCGGAACCGCGACCAGCGCATCTCCTCGTAAGGGAGGCCGCCGTCCTTGCCGATGTCGTCGCGCCCTTCCGGGAACACGCGCCGCTCCATCGGCTTGCCGAGCCGGTTGGCCTTGTTCTCGGCGAGCGTGTGGACGTCGTCGAGACCGCGGATGAACAGCAGGTAGGTGATCTGCTCGATGACCTCGAGCGGATTGGCGATGCCGCCCGACCAGAACGCGTTCCAGACGGCGTCGATCTTGGACCTGAGTTCGCCCGTTAGCATGCCATGTCGCCCGATTCAGTTATGCCATTCGCGCGGGATGCTAGAAGGGACCGGCCAAGGGGGGTAGTGCGGAGAGGCGACACGATGGTTGCAGCGACGACGAGCATCATCGGCTTCGACTCCGCGTGGGTCGACAAACCCACGGCGCCCGGCGCGGTCTGCGCGATCCGGCTGACGGATGGCGGGCGCTTGAAGTTCATCGAGCCGCTACTTGCGTCCTTCGCACAAGCGCTCGAGTTCATCCGCGAGGAGCAGCGCCACAGCGAACGCTGCCTTGTCGCGCTGGACCAACCGACCATCGTGCCCAACGCCTCGAGCTGCAGGCCGGTGGACCGCGTTGCCGGCTCGCTGATCTCATGGCTCGGCGGCGGCGTGCAGCCGGCGAACCGCTCGAAGATCGGCATGTTCGACGACGCCGCGCCGATCTGGCGCTTCAAGGAGGCGCTCGGCGCGATCGAAGATCCCGAAGGCGCCCGGTCGGCGGCCTACGGTTTGTTCCTGATTGAGGCCTTCCCCGCCATGGCGCTGCCGACGCTCGAGGCGGCTTACTTCGGCTACAAGCTTGGGCCGCGCTACAATCCTGACCGGCGCAAGACGTTCAAGCTTGAGCATTGGCGAGGCGTGCTGGCGGCAGTCTCGCGCTTTGCGCTGGTCGAGGGCCTCGCGGGCATAGCGAACTGGGCCGAGAAGGCTACGGCGATTGAGAAGCCGCGGAAGGCCGACCAGGACAAGCTCGACGCGGTCATCTGCGCGCTGGTCGGCTACCAGTGGCTTGTGAAGTCGCGCGCGGGCTCGGTCATGATCGGGGACCTCAAGACTGGCTATATGATCGTCCCGGTTAGCCCTGATGTGAGGACGAGGCTCAGGTTGGCCGCCGTCGTGCGAGGGGTAACGATTGATGGTTTCATCTAATAGACACGACCAACCTCTATGAAAAAAACTCGTGGAGACCTCCCTTGAACGTTAATAAAGAAAATTTTAAAAATGGACGACGGTTAACAATAGCATTTTTTGATGTTTTTAGTTCGTCAGCGGCTGAGACGGCAGAGGACGCGAGGCGCATATTTGATAATGGCGTTTTTGCAATGATAAATTCAACAGTCTATGATTTTAATGATGAATTACAGCGATCGCTCAAAGAGCTTTCGGATTTTCTCCAAGCACCTTGGCCCTAAGCATGGACATGATAAAGCAATCAGAGACCGCGCGCTGTCTATAGCGCAGCAGCATCTAGGAGAAAATCCAGACAAAGTAGCCGATCATCTGGCCAAATCACTTTTCTCGATTGCCGATGAGAATTACGATTATCTTGCTCCAAATAATTTGATTGTGCTTTCAAACGGCGTTAGCGAATTGAAAATTGGATCCGTCAGTATCTATGACTGCGACAAGGTTATTTCGGAACTTTCTGCAAGGCCAATCGATCCGAGGGTAAAACTCGTTTGCGCGACCGGCTTCTCTGTTGAATTTTCTGATCCCTTGATTGTGTCTCTTCATCCAGTTTGCTGGTTAGTGCGCGTCAATGCTTTGAAAGAAAATGTGGATGAGGAGGCAAAATGGCTTATCGACGTTGCTACGAGTGCTATTCGCTTGGCCGTCGAGGATGGTGAACCTTTTTTTCCATCATTCGGAACGCTAGAATGGCACCCAATAAATCCACCTCGGAATATTAAGCCCAGAGTTATATTCCACGAGAAGGGTCTAACGCTTGGAGACCATTACACTAAGGCATTTTATACCATAAACGAAAAGGAAAAGGCTCGAATAGAGAGCGCTGAGCTGGCTCCAAAATTTGGTGCGATTTTGGATCAACAGAGCGGCACAATGGCGGAGCGCCTGGGCCAATGTTTAGGCTGGCTGACGAGAGGCCGGCAGGCCGATGATCGATCAGAGCGTTTAATGTTCTTTTTCACCGCAATTGAAGCACTGGTAACAGGAAACGACTCATCTGCACCGGTCGTTCAGAATATGGCGCGGAACGTAGCCGTTTTGTGGACAAATGATATGGAGATGCGAGCGCAGGTCGCCAAATCAATTAAGCGTCTCTACGGCTTTCGTTCTCAGACTATTCACACTGGAAACCGCTCGTCTAGCTGGGGCAACGTCAACGAGTGCCAAATCATCGCGGAAACGCTTGCCCGCATCGTTTTCGAGTCGGTCGATCTCGCCGATCCCCATGAGAAATTTTTGAGTGAACTGTCGATCGCGAGCTTTGGCCTTGCTTGGCCGTCCACGTAGGTCGATGGCTGATAATGGTGGATACCGCTAGGTCGCGTCCACGCCTCGTCCACATCGCTATTGCGCGGCGCGCCCACGATCGGTCCACGGCGCGCCCGCCTCGTCCCCGTCGGCGCGCTTCCCTGATTGCCCCGCGCGTCGCGATCGGCTAGTTTCCGCGCCGGCTCATGCACCCGTAGCTCAGCTGGATAGAGCGCTGCCCTCCGAAGGCAGAGGTCAGAGGTTCGAATCCTCTCGGGTGCGCCAGCACTTCCCTTATCTGTCAGATCCTTACGAACAATCGCGGGTTGGCCGGCGTCCGCGCCGCGCAGCCGTCCAAGGCTTCCACAACCGCGCGTCGTTCGTAAATCCAAGGTCTTTCGGCGCCTCGCCGGGCGCGGGGGCGGCCAGAACGGCGTCGGACCCTACGAGGCACGGCCATGCTTTCGCGACGCGCGGTCCCTGAGCGGCGTGATCGGCGATGGAGGGGCGCGCCTCCGGCGGTGGCCGCCCTGATCTTCGAAACCGGGCCTGCGAGCGCGGGATCGTCGATCGGGGCCGCGCTCGGGTCACACGCTCAGGTGCCGCAGAACCCGGTCGCGGGCCTGCGGCTCGGCGGGGCCTTCGTCGTCGATCTCGCCGAGCTTCAGCACCGCCCAGCGGTCCGCGACGCGGAGGGCGAAGTCGAGGTTCTGCTCGACGATCAGGATGCTCGCGCCGCCGGCGTCGCGCTCGCTGAGAAGCACGGAGGCGATCCTGTCGATCACCGAAGGCTGCAGCCCTTCCGAGATCTCGTCGATCAGCAGCAGGCGCGGCTTCAGCATCAGCGCGCGGGCGAGGATCAGCATCTTCTGTTCGCCGCCCGACAGGGTCCCGGCGCGCTGCGCCAGCCGGTCCTTCAGGAACGGAAAGTAGCCGAACCCGGCGTCGAGCGCCGCCGGCAGCCGCCTGTCGCTCGCGACCGCGAGACGGAGATTGTCGCGGATCGTCATGTCCTGGAACAGCGGTTGCTCCTGCGGCGCGTAGCCGACGCCGAGCGACGCCAGCTTCGTCGGCGTAAGACCCGCGACCGAAACGCCGTCGACCGCGATCGAGCCGCCGCGCAGCGGGACCATGCCGAGGATCGTCTTCAGCGTGGTGGTCTTGCCCATGCCGTTCTTGCCGAGCAGCGCCACGATCTCTCCCGGGCGCACGCGCAGCGACACGCCCTTCACCACCGTGATCGCGCCATAGCCGCTCGCGACGTCCCGAAGTTCGAGTTCGCCGCCTTGCGGCGCGAGCTTGCGAGCCGCCTCAGTCATGGCCGCCTCCGGAATAGATGGTTTTCACCAGCTCGGAATTGACGACCTCGTCCACCGTGCCGTCGAGCACGAGCCGGCCCTGGTGCAGCACGACGATGCGCGACGAGATCTCGCGCACGAAGTCGAGATCGTGCTCGACCAGCACCGCGGCGACGCCGAAGTCTTTGGTGAGCGACTTCAGCACCGCGCCGATGGTGGTGCGCTCGGCTTTGGTGAGCCCCGCGGTCGGTTCGTCGAGCAGGATGACGCGGGGCTCTAGCGCCACCACCATCGAGAGTTCGAGAGCCTGCTTCTGGCCATGCGAGAGCAGCCGCACGGGGGTCGCCAGCATACGGTCGAGCCCGGTCATGCGCATGACGTCGAGCGCGGCCTGCGGCAGGTTCAGCGTCGCGCGCCGTCCGACGAGGCTGAGGCCGTCCTGCGAGGCGCGGGCGAGCAGCAGGCAGTCCGCGACGGTGAGGCTCTCGAACACGCTCGCGACCTGGAACTTGCGGCCGACGCCGAGCGCGACGATCCGGTTCGGCGAAAGGCCGGAGATCGGGACTTCGCCGATCGCGATCGCGCCGTCGATCGGCTCGGTTCCGTCGCTGAGGCACCGCATCAGGGTCGTCTTGCCGGCGCCGTTGGGGCCGACGAGGCTGACGAGTTCGCCGGCCCGGACCTCCAGGTCGATGTTCTCGAGCACCTTGAGGCTGCCATAGGATTTCGCGAGGCCTGAAACCTTCAGCAGCGGGCGATCGGAGGCCGTTTCGGCGGGTCTCAGCGCGCGGGCGGCGAGCTTCGGGGCGAAGCCTTCCGCGCGCCCGGACGGCAGCAGAGCGAGGCCGCGTCTGGCGATCTCCGCAAGGCCGCCGGGCAGCAGGATGATCACGGCGACGAAGGTCGCGCCGAGCAACAGCTGCCACAGGAACGGCAGGTCGCCGGAGAGGTTGGCGCCGAGATAGTCGATCGCGATCGTGCCGAGCACCGGACCGAGCAGCGTGCCGCGGCCGCCGAGCGCGACCCAGATCACGAGCTCGGTGCCGAACAGAAAACCCGCGTTCTCGGGCGCGACGACGGCGCTCGCATTGGCGAACACGAAGCCCGCCAGCCCCGCGACGCCCGCGAGCGCGGTCGTCATCACGATCTGGATGCGCCGCGGGTTGAGGCCGAGATAGGCGCAGCGCGCGTCGTTGTCGCGGACCGCGACCAGCGCGCGACCGGCGTCGGAGCGGACGAAGATCCAGGCGGCCAGCGTCGCGGCGACCAGCACGGCCGCGGCGAGCCGGAAGAAGCCCTCGATCTCGAACGGCAGCACGTCGAAGCCGACGAGGCCGCTGCTCGATCCGGTCGCTTCGCCGCCGGAATAGATCAGCTGGACGACGACGATCGGGACCACCAGCGAAACGACCGAGGCGTAGAGCGCCGTCGAGCGGCGGTAGAAGGAGAGCCAGCCGACCGCGAGGCCGAGCGCCGCCGGCGCCGCGACCGCGATGGCGAGCGCCGCGGCCATCCATTGCGGCGTTCCGCCGAACTGGCCGAGCGTCATCGCGGTCGCATAGGCGCCGACGCCGAAGAAGGCGGCCTGCCCGAACGTGAGCGCCCCCATGTAGCCCCACAGCAGGTCGACCGTGATGGCGAGGACCGCGTAGATCATCGAGCGGGTGAGCACGTTGACGGCGAACGGGTCGAGGTAGAGCGGCGCGATCCAGAGCGCCGCCATGGCGAGGACCGCGGCGACGACAGGCGCCGCGATGGAGAGGCGACGGACGCCGGGCGCGGCCAGACCGATGACGTGAGCGTCGTTACGCACGGGCGAATCCCTTCGGGCTGACGCGCAGCACGAGCGCGGCGAGAATCGCGATGGCGATGTTTCCGAGGATCGGGCTGACAAAGGTGCTGATCAGGACCTGCGCCGCGCCGAAGACCAGGCACGCGATCGCGAGCGCGAGCAGCGAGCCGTTCGCCACCATCACCAGCATGAAGGCCCCGATCAGCCAGGCGACGCCCATGTTCGGGTCGACGCTGGTGAGCGGCGTCAGCAGCACGCCGGCGAGCGCCGCGAGCCCCGCGCCGATCATGAAGGTGATCAGCCGCACCCTGGCGGTGTCGATGCCGAGCCCGCGCGCCAGCGTCTCGTTCATGATGACGGCGCGCGCGGACAGGCCGAGCCGCGTGCCCTCGATCGTCGCGGCGAAGGCCCCGCCGATCGCGACCGCCGCGGCCAGCGCCGCAAGGCGATAGGCCGAGTAATCGGCGCCCAGGAGGTTCACGGTCCCGGACAGGAGGTTCGGCGTCATCTGAACGTCGCGGCCGAAACCGAGCGTGATCAGCTGCCCGATGACGATGCCGAGACCCCAGGTCGCAAGAATCGCGTCGAGCGGCCGCCGGTAGAGCGGGCGGATGATGACGAGCTCCGCGAGCCCGCCGAGCGCGCCGCCGACCAGAAGGGCGAGCGGCAGCGCCAGCCAGGGGTTGAGCCCGAGCTGGGCCGTGACGACGGCGCAGTAGGCGCCGATGGTGAGCCACGCCCCGTGGGCGAAATTGATGATCTTAAGCACGCCGAAGATGGCGAGCAGGCCGACCGAGACCACGAACAGGATCGCGGCGGTGGTCGCGACGTCAAGGATCAGCAGCATCGCGCTCTCCCGATGTCCAAGAGGAAGGCCGGCCCGCTGTGGATCGCGGGCCGGCCGAGGCTCAAGCCCGGGCTCAGTTCAGCTTCGGGCACTGCTCGCCGGGATCGACGTCCTTGAACGTGCCGACGACCTTCACCGTGCCGTCGCCCTGCACCTGGCCGAGATACATGGTCAGCGGCGCGTGGTGCTGCTTGCTCATGCCGATCGCGCCGCGCGGGCCGGTGAAGGTGACGGTCGGAAGCGCCTCGAGCACCTTGGCGGTCTCGGTTCCGCCAGCCTTCTCGACGGCTGCCTTGTAGAGGTAGATCGCCTCGTACTGCGGGACCGAGAGATCGTTCGGGGTCCGCAGGGCGTCGCCGAACTTCGCCTTCATGGCGGCCAGGAAGGCCTTGTTCTCGGCGCTGTCGATGCCGGTGACGTAGGAGGCCGACAGGTAGACCCCTTCGGCGTCCTTCCCCATGCTCTTCGCCGTTCCCTCATCGACCGCGAGATTGGCGAAGGGCAGCGAGACGCCGGCGCCGCGCAGCTGCTTGGTGAGGGTCACGTTGGGCGCGCCGCCCGCCGTCGAGGTGATCAGCGCGTCCGGCTTGGCGTCCTTGAGCTTGGAGATGATCGAGGTCCAGTCGCTGCCGTCCATCGGCAGGTACTCTTCGCCGACGACCTTGCCGCCGGTCTTCTCGATATAGGCCTTCGCGAAGGCCAGCATGCCGCGCCCGAAGGCGTAGTCGCTGCCGATCAGGAAGTAGCTCTTGGCGCCCTTGTCCTTGACGAAGGCGTCGACCACCGGCGGCACCTGCTGCTCCGGCACCCAGGCGTTGACGAACATGTTCTTGTTGCAGGATTTGCCCTCGTAGAACGAGGTGTAGATGTACGGCTTGCGGCCCTTGGTGACGGCCGGCAGACCGGCGTTGCGCGCGGCGCTCGTCTCCATCGAGATCAGCACGTCGACCTTCTTCGAGTAGATCAGCGAGTCGAACGCCTTCTGCGCGCCGGCGGCCCCCGAGCCGTCGTCGGCGATCTCGAGCGCGAGCTTGCGGCCGAGCACGCCGCCCGCCTTGTTGATCTCCTCGACCGCGAGCTCCGACGACTGAACGACCGACGGCGCCACGACGCTGTTGGCGCCGGACAGACCGACCGGAACGCCGATCACGATCGGCTTCTCCTCCGCCGACGCGGCGGCGACGCTCGCGGCGAGCGCTGCGGCGAGAACGAGGATACGGCTCTTGGACATGTGGGAACTCCCCGAGGTCGACTGATGGATTGGCGTGGGCTCAGCCGTAGACGTCGGCGCGGCGGTCGCTGAGAACCGAATTGAACGCGCTCAGCTGCTTGGCGGCGGCCTGGTCGAGGTCGATGACGGCGGTGATGGTCTCCGGCCGGTCGCGGCTCGCGGGGCCGGCGATCGTCCAGCCCTTAGGCCCGATGATGAGGCTTTGGCCCTCGAAGGGCTGCCCTCGCTCGACGCCGACCCTGTCGGCGCAGGCGATGAAGACGCCGTTGGAATGCGCCGCCGCCCGATGCAGCGTGTTGGCCATCGCGGCCTCGCCCTCGGGCTGGCCCGGCATCGGCACCCAGTTGGTCGGAACGCACACGATCTCCGCGCCGCCGAGCGCCAGCTGCCGGAAGGTCTCGGGGAACCAGCCGTCGTAGCAGATCGCCACCCCGACCTTGCCGAGCGCGGTGTCGAACACCGGGAAGCCGACGTCGCCCTTCCGGAAGAACAGGTTCTCGCGGTCCCAGAGATGGGCCTTGCGGTAGACGCCGACATAGCCGTCGGGACCGGTGACGAGCGCCGAGTTGTACAGCGCGTCGCCGGCGCGTTCGGCGATCCCGGCCACGATGTGGACGCCCAGCTCCCTCGCGAGCGCGCCCCAGGCCTTCGAGGTCGGCCCGGCGGGGACCTCCTCGGCGAGCGCCGCGACTTCTTCGGCGCTCTCGAACACGTAGCCGGTGTTCGCGAGCTCCGGCAGCACGATGAGCCTGCTGCCGGAGCGGGCGGCGTCCCAGATCAGCTCCGACGACCGCGCGACATTGCCGTCGACATCGCCGAACACCGGTTCGAACTGGATGCAAGAGACCTGTAATCGCGGGCGAGCGGGTCCGTTCGCTTGGATCATGGAAGCTCCAAAACGCAAAAAAGCCCCTGGCCGCGGAGGTTATCCGCAATCCAGAGGCTTCATAGCCGAGATGTAATGCAGCAATACCGCTGCAGGGCAATCTTGCCCTATGGCGTCACGCTACCACTGATTTCATGTGAGGCAAGCATACATTCGCAGCAAAGGCTGCCGTTGTTATGAGCGATCAGCCAAAGAGATGTGCAGACCCAGGCCGCTCATGGCCTCGTGCGCCGAGACGACGCTCTCGGCCACGCTCGTCAGCGTCATGCGCGCGGCGGTCGCCCGGTCGCGCAGCATCCGGTATGCGGCGTCCTCGTCGAGACCGTTGATCTCGGTGATGACGCGCACGGCCTTCTCGACGGTCCGGCGCCCTTTCATCGTCTCCTCGAGCTTCTCGATCTTGTTGGCGAGCCGGGTCTCGTAGCCGCGCCGGTAGCGCGCCAACGCGAACTGGCTGAGCACCCCGCGCGGCCTGATCGGCTTGCTCAACACGCCATGGGCGTCGAAATCGACCAGCGCCTTGAGCGACGTCGGGCTCTCGTAGGTGACGATCGCGATGACCGCCGGACGCATCTCCTCGATCCCGGCCAGCAGATGCGTGACGTCGAGATCGTCGAGCTGGATGAACAGCGTGTCGATGTCGGGCGGCAGCGCCGCCGGCGGCGGCCATGCGATCGAGACTTCGCAGCCGAGCCGGCGGAGCTGGTCGACCAGCGCCGTCCCCTCCTCGTCGCGCGGGTGAACGACGAGCGTGCGCGCCCGGCGGAGATCGTCGAGCATCCTGCGGGCCTGACCGCTCAAGAGCGCGCGCCTTCCTCGAGCCAGTTCGCCTCGAACCGCGAGGCCGCGAGATAGGGGTCGGGCCGCACCGGGCGCGGCGCCCGCCAGACGACGTCGAACTGGCCGTCGGCGCGGGCGACGCCGATGCCCGGCGTCAGCCACGCGTGCCGGTTCTCGACGTCGAAGCTCAGTTCGCCCTCCGGCGCATGGAAGCTCTGCCGCATCGCCGCCTCGCTCAGCTTGTCGGCGTCGAGGGAGCCTGACTTCGCGAGCGCACGGGCGAACAGATGGACCTGGGCGTAGGCGGTCTCCGACCAGATGCTCGTGACCTGCTCCGCGCCGAACCGGGCCCGAAACGCCGCCACGAAGCGGGCGTTGTCGTCGCCGTCAAGCGACTGGAAGTAATGGGCGGCGAGGACATGCCCGGCGCAGGCCTCGGGGCCGATCTTCCAGATCTGGCCCTCCGACATGGTGAGGCTCGCGATCGGGCGGCGGGATCGATCGAAACCGGCCGCGGCGTAGCTTGCGTAAAGCCGCTCCGCCCCGCGGCCGACGACGGTCGAGAACACCGCGTTCGGCGCGGCGCGCTCGATCTCCTCGATCATCCGGTCGTGGGCCGCCTGGTCGGCGTCGAGCGGCGCATAGAGTTCGCCGACCACGACGCCGCCCTTCGTCTCGATCAGATCCCGCATGATCCGGTTGGATTCGCGCGGATAGATGTAATCGGAGCCGACGATGAAGATCCGCGGCCCGTACTCGCCGAGCAGGAAGTCCGCCAGCGCGAAGACGTTCTGGTTGAGCGTCGCCGCGCTGTAGATGACGTTCTCGGAATATTCGAAGCCCTCGTAGATCGAAGGGTACCAGAGCAGCCCGTTGTGCCGCTCCATGGTGGGGAGGACCGCCTTGCGGCTCGCCGACAGCGAGCAGCCGAACACCACCTCGACCCCGTCCTCCACGAGCAGCCGGCGGGCCGCCACCCTGTAGGCGTCGACGTCGCCGGCCGGATCGTAGCAGACCGGCTCGATCTGCCGGCCGAGGACGCCGCCCTCCCGGTTGATCTCCTCGATCGCGAGCGCCGTCCCGAGAAAGTGCTCGGTCTCCGTCACGCCGCTCACGCCGCTTCGCGAGAACAGCACGCCGACGCGCCACGGTTCGTTCGGCGCTCCCGCCACTGAAATGTCCCTCTTCTGCCGCCGCCATATTAGCGAATCCTGCATAGAGGGCGAAAGGCCGCTCGTCGCCCGCGCGCTCTCGGATCGTTCACGAGGCGCTCATCCGATGCGCCGTCCCGCGACGCCAGAGACTGGCGGATGGGCCGAGGCGGACGCCGAGTTGCTCGTCGCCGCCCACGATCGCCGTTTCACCCGTACGCTCGCCGAAGAGCGCCGCACGGCGAAAGCCGTCACGACGAAGGCACCCACACGATCTTCGTCGGCCGGGTGGTGCGCGCCGAGACCGACGAGGGCGCGCCGCTCGTCTATGGCGACGGCGCGTTCCATGGCCTGACGCCGGTCTAAAGGCTTCAGCCCGCCGCGATCGTGTCGAGGAAGGCCGTCGCGGCCTTGGTGGCGTGGCGGCTCTTGCGCCGGAGCGCCGTGAAGCGGCGGCGCGGCAGCTCCATCGCGACTTCGACCAGCGCGCCGGACGACAGCGACGACGACGCCACGAGCCGCGACATGACGGCCGCGCCGGCGCCGGCTTCCACCGCGGTCCGCACCGCCTCGTTCGACGAGAACTCGATCGCGACGTCGAGGTCCGAAAGGCCGCCTCCCACGGCCCTCATGACGGCCTCCAGCACCGACCGCGTGCCGGACCCGAGCTCGCGCAGCACCCAGCGCGTGGAGGTGAGGTCAGCGGCCTGGATCGTCCGCCCGTCCGCCCAGGGGTGGCTCCTGCCGACCACGAGCGTCATCTCGTCTTCGGCCACGGTGAGGGCCGCGAGCGCCGGGTCGTCAACCTCGCCCTCGACGATCCCGATGTCGGCCTCGCCGTCGTGGACCAGCGCCGCCACGCGTTCGGTGTTGGCGATCTCGACCGCGACCGAGACGCCGGGATAGGCGCTCGCGAACCGGTGGATGAGCGGCGGAAGCCAATAGCTCGCGACCGTCTGGCTGCCCGCGAGCGCGAGGCGGCCCTTCTTCAGGCCGGCGATGTCGGCGAGCACCGCTTCAGCCGCCGCGGCCCGCGCCAGCACCGCGCGCGCCTCGCCGAGAAAGGCCGCGCCGGCGTCGCTCAGCACGATGCGGCGACCGACCCGGTCGAACAGTTTCGTGGCGTAGCGCGCCTCGAGCGCCGACACCGCCGCGCTGACCGCCGACTGTGTGAGGCGGAGGTCCGCGGCCGCGTTGGTGACATGCTCGCGCTCGGCGACCGCCACGAAGATGCGGAGCTGCTCCAGCGTCACGGCAGGGGCCTCAGGCCAGGAGCTTGACCAACCCGAGGCTGAAGCAGGCGATGAACAGGAACGAGCAGAGCCCGAGCAGAAGCGGGCGCAGCCCCCGCGCGCGCAGCTCCGCGATGTTCGCGCCGATCCCCATGGCCGCAAGCGCCACGGTCAGCAGGAGGGTCGTGACGGGGGCCGCGAACTCCTTCATCGCGACCGGGATGGCGAAGACGCTGTTGACGACGATCAGCGCCACGAAGCCGAGAGCGAACCACGGCGTCGGCGCGCTCGCGCGGCCGGCCGGGCCCGCCCCCGTCGCGCGGGCCGCGATCAGGCCGAGCGCTATGACGACGGGCGCGAGCATCATGACCCGGGCGAGCTTCGCCACCGTGCCGAACTCGCCCGCGGCCTGCCCCTGCGCGAAGCTTGCGCCGACCACCTGCGCGATCTCGTGGATCGAGGCGCCGGTCCAGAGCCCATAGGCCAGCGGATCGAGGTTCAGCACGCCCGGCAGCAGCGGGTAGGCCAGCATGGCGACCGTGCCGAACAGGGTGACGCAGGCGACCGCGTAGGCGACGTCCTCGTCCGGGGCGCGCGTCACAGTGTTGGCCGCCACGATCGCGGAGGCGCCGCAGATCGACGTGCCGGCCGCGATCAGCTGGGTGAGGCCGCGGTCGACGCCGAGCAGGCGGCCAAGCCAGGTCGTGACCGCGAAGGTCGCGATCAGCGTGACGACGATGGCGATGACGCCGCCGGCCCCGACCGCGATCACCTGAAGGATCGTGAGCTGGAGCCCGAGCAGCACGATCGCGACGCGGAGCAGCCGGCGCATGGCGAACGCCAGCCCCGCCCGCGCGACGTCCGGCACGCCGATCAGATTGCCCATCACGGCGCCGAGCGCGATCGCGAGGATCATCGGGCTGAGCGAGCCCATGCCGGGGGCGAGGCGAACGCCATAGGCCGCCGCCGCGATCAAACCCGCAAGCGCGACGCCCGGCAGAAGCGTCGCGACGGGTCCACGACGCGTCTCCGCGTCGGTTCGGACCACGTTTCCATTCGAATCGGCGACTGCGGCCACGACGATCTCCAATCGTTAGGCGCAGCATCGCGATCCCCTGGTTTTTGATCCAATTCATTATTACGGCCAATATGTTCGCCGCAGACAAACGATCGATCTAGTCGCATTCCCGTCGCGCCATATCCGCGCGCCGACGCCTCCCCGCCGGCCGGCCGCGCGGCGACGCTGCGCGATGATCGGCGTCGACCTTGCGTCCGACCCGGCTGACGCGCTCGCGGCTCAAAAACGGAGACCGACCGACGCTCTCGCCGGCTATCCGCCGTGGACGCGCACGGTCGCGAAGCGGCCGAGATTCACACCGTGCATCTCACGCAGGCGGGCCTCCTGCGCACGGCGTTCGGACGCATCGGCCGCCGGCGACGCGTTCAGCGGCGGACGCGCGCTTCGCTCGGCCAGAAGCCGACGGAGTTCGCTGTTTTCCCGACGCAGCGCCTTGAGCTGACGGACGCCAGACGGCGTCAGCCCGTCGAACTTGCGCTTCCAGCGGTAGAAGGTGCGCACCGAGACGTGGGCGGCCTCGCAGACCGCCTCCATGGACGCGCCGTTCGAGACTTCGCTCAGGAGGACGGCGATCTCTTCGTCGGTCAGGCGCGACGCGGCCATCTCGTGAACCTCGCGGCTCCACGCTCTTCACGCAGCGTCGCGCCGCGTGAACAGGCATGCACAATCTCGGTGCAGGATGGTCCGGAACGGCGGCGCTGGCAACCGCCTTGCGCGCGGACCGGGCCAGGCCGGAACGCAGTCGAGCCCGCTCATATTCAAGGCTTGGCGCGAGGCGGCCGTCACGACCGGGCGCATCGTCGCGGGGGCGCCTTTTGTCAATTTTGACATTGCGACCCGCACGCCCCCGAGGCGCCCAATTCGCACGCGCCACGACCGATTATTTGGCCTTGCCGCTCAAGGAGTCCGGCTCTCAGCTTCAGGCGCCCGAAATTCTCCCGAAGGCGTTTGGCGATGAGCAAGTTCGACCGCAGAAGCTTCCTCATGACCACCGCGGGCCTCGCGGCCGGCGCGGCCCTTCCCCTCGCCGCGCCGCCGTTGATCCGCTCCGCCCGCGCGGCCGGCCCGGTGAAGCTCGGCTGCCTGTTCTCCTCCTCCGGCACGATGGCCAACCTCGAAGGCCGCATGAACTTCGTGGCCAAGATGGCGGCCGACGAGATCAACGCCGCGGGCGGCGTCAACGGCTCGACCATCGAGGTGGTGACGTCCGACCCCGCGTCGGACTGGCCGCTCTACGCCCAGATCGGCCGTCAGATGCTGTCCGAGACCAAGGTGGCGGCGCTGTTCGGCTGCTGGACGTCGGTCTCGCGCAAGTCGGTGCTGCCGGTCGTCGAGCAAAACGACGGGCTGCTGTTCTACCCGCTTCATTTCGAAGGCGACGAGAACTCCAAGAACGTCGTCTACGTGAATTCGCCGCCCGCGAGCTCGGTGCTTCCGGCGGTCGACTACCTCATGAGCCCGGACGGCGTGGAGGCTAAGCGCTTCTTCATGATCGGCTCGGACTACGTCTGGCCGCGCACCATCAACAAGCAGCTCAAGGGCTACTGGAAGTCGAAGGGCATTGAGGAGAGCGCCTGGAAGGAGGAGTACGTGCCGTTCTCCTTCTCGAACTTCCAGACCATCGTGAACCAGATCCGCGCCTTCGCGGACGCCCCCGGCGGCAAGTGCGTGGTGGTGCTGACGGTCGTGGGCTCCTCGATCCCGGACTTCATGCGCGAGTTCGCCAATCAGGGCATCTCGTCGTCCGACGTGCCGGTGCTCGGCCTCGACATGGTGGAGGCCGATCTCGAGGGCCTCGACACGGCGAAGATGGTCGGCCACCTCAACTGCTGGGCCTATCTCCAGCAGGCCAAGGGCGACGCCAACGTCAAGTTCCTTAAAAGCTGGTCGGACTACGTGACCAAGACCGGCGCGCCGTTCAAGAAGGACGTCGCGATCGACCCGATGGTCTCGACCTACGACGCCGTCCATCTCTGGGCGATGGCCGCCAAGAAGGCCGGCTCCTTCGACGTGCCGGAGGTGCGCAAGGCGTTCGACGGCCTGAGCTTCGACTGCCCCTCGGGCTACAAGATCGGCATGACGGCCGAGAACAATTACGTGTCGCGCGGCGTGTTCATCGGTTCTGTCAACGAAACCCAGGGCTTCGACGTGCTGTGGCAGTCGCCGGACACGCCCAAGCCCGTGCCGATGAGCCAGTACTGACAAGGACGGCGAGGCGCGGTCGGCGCGTGCGGTGGCGTGAGGCCATTCTCGGCCTGCTTTTGACGATGCTCGGATGCGGGACCGCCACGGCCCTCGACCGCGCCGCAATCGTCGCGCAGGCGTGCGGCGGCCCCGCGGGCATGACGGACGCCGCGGCCGCGCTGACGGCCGGCGTCGCGACCGCGTCGAAGGACGACGCCGCCTGGGCCGCGACGCTCTCAGGCGCCGCGATCGAGCGGACGCTGAAATGCGGCTCCCCGCCCGTGATCGCCGCGCCCGCGGGCGCGCGCGACGCCGCGACGCTCGCGCCGGCGACGTCCGCCGACGGGACCTCTCCGCTGCTCAGCCTGAAGAACCGGCCGCTGTTCGAGACCGCCCGCGCGGCCGCCACGCTGTTCGCGGGCGTAAGCCAAGGCGAACGCGGCGCGGCGCTGTCGGCGCTGGAACGCCGGGCGGGCTCGCTGCCGCCGGACCTGTTCGAGAAGGCGGCCGAAGCCGAAACCGACGCCGGCCTCAAGGATCGCATCCTCGGCGTCGGCCAGGCCGCGCTGCTCAATTCGCCGGACGTCTCGAAGCGGATTTCCGCGATCGAGCGCATCTCCGCGAACGCGGACCGCCGCTCGCTCACGCAGGTCGCGGGGCTGAAGGCCGATCCGGCCTACGCCACAGATCAAGCCTTCAGGGCGGCGGTCGACGCCGGCGTCGCCTCGATCGAGCGGCGGCTCCAGATCTCGAACGCGCTGAACACGCTCTACAACGGGCTGTCCTTCGCCTCGATCCTGTTCATGGCCTCGGCCGGGCTCGCGATCATCTTCGGGCTCATGGGCGTGATCAACCTCGCCCAGGGCGAGTTCATCATGATCGGAGCCTATGTCACCTACGCGGTGCAGGAGGTTCTTCGCGCCGCGGCCCCCGGCCTGCTCGACTGGTACCTGATCGTCGCGATTCCGATCGTGTTTCTCGCGACCGCGGGCGTCGGCGTGTTCCTGGAGGCGACGCTCGTGAGGCGGCTCTACACGCGGCCGCTGATGACCCTGCTCGCGACCTGGGCGGTGAGCCTCCTCATCGTCAATCTCGTCCGCGTGGGCGTCGGCACGCAGAACCTCCAGTTCGTGACGCCGAGCTGGATGTCCGGCGGCCATCTGCTGATGGGCGACTTCATCGTCACCTGGAACCGGCTGTTCGCGATCGTCTTCGCCGCCGCGACGCTCGTGCTCACATGGGCCGTGCTGAAACGCACGCCGCTCGGATTGGACATCCGCGCCGTCACCCAGAACCGCGCCATGGCGGGCTGCCTCGGCATCGCGACCCGGCGGGTCGACATGATGGCGTTCGGGCTCGGTTCGGGGCTCGCCGGCCTCGCGGGGCTCGCGCTCTGCCCGATCTACAACGTGAACCCGCAGATGGGTTCGAACTTCATCGTGGACAGTTTCATGGTCGTCGTGCTGGGCGGCGTCGGCACGCTCGCCGGCACGGTGATCGCCTCGCTCGGCGTCGGCCAGATCAACGTGCTGATCGAGCCGCTCTACGGCGCGGTCGCCGCCAAGGTCATCGTGCTGCTGATGATCATCGCGTTCCTGCAGTGGCGGCCCGAGGGCCTGTTCGCCGTGAAAGGGCGCCGGAAGTGACCGCCAAGCCGCACATCCTCAGCCGCGCGTTCGAGGATCGCGTCTTCGTCGGCGTCGCGGCCGCGGTCGCGCTCGCGGCGATCGTCGTGGCGCTGGTCCCCGGCCTGTCCGGCTACCGAGTCAACATCGCGGGCCAGCTCGCCTGTTTCGCGCTGCTCGCGCTCTCGCTCGACCTGATCTGGGGCTACGCGGGAATCCTCAGCCTCGGCCACGGCCTGTTCTTCGCCGTCGGCGGCTACGTGATCGGCATGCACCTGCTGGAGCATGCCGTCGCGACCACGGGCGTCACGCCCGACATCGTCCAGTTCATGGGCTGGAAGGCGCTCCCGGACTGGTGGGGACCGCTCGAAAGCTTTCCGGTCGCGCTCGTCGTCGCGCTCGCGGCGTCCTTCGCGGTCGCCTTCGTGTTCGGCTGGGTGTCGTTCCGCTCGCGCGTCGGCGGCGTCTATTTCGCGATCATCACGCAGGCGCTGGTCTACGTCGCCATGCTGCTGATGTTCCGGAACGACACCGGCTTCGGCGGCAACAACGGCATGACCGGCTTCCAGACGATCTTCGGAGCGCCCTTTCAGTCGCCCGGCGTCGCCAAGGGACTGGCGGCGACGTCGCTCGTCGCGCTGTTCGCGGCTCTGATCGCCTGCCGGCTGCTGATGATCGGCCGGTTCGGCCGCCTGCTGGTCGCGACCCGCGACGACGAAACGCGGCTGCGCTCGCTCGGCTACGAGACGCTGCGGCTGAAGCTTTCCGTCTGGTGCCTCTCCGCCGTTCTCGCCGCCATCGCGGGCCTGCTCTACGTGCCGCAGGTCGGCATCATCAATCCGCGGGTGCTGTCGCCCGAGCTCTCGCTCGAGATCGCGGTCTGGTGCGCGATCGGCGGGCGCGGGCGGCTCGCGGGCGCGGTGATCGGCGCCGTGCTAGTCAACGCGATCAAGTTCTCGCTCTCCGCCACCATGCCGGAGCTCTGGCCCTTCGTGCTGGCGGGCCTCGTGATCCTCGTGGCGCTGATCTTCCCCAACGGGCTGCTCGACATCGGCCGCTGGCGGCCGACGTGGATCTCCCGCCCTGACGTCCTTCAGCCCGGGCACGCCGAGCCATGACGGTCGCGGTTCTGGTCGAGGCGCTGACCGTCGAGTTCGGACGCTTCCGGGCGATAGACGACCTGTCGCTCGCGATCGACTACGGCGAGGTCCGCGCGGTGATCGGCCCGAACGGCGCGGGCAAGACCACGCTGCTCGACGTCATCTCGGGCGTGAGCCGCGCCAAGACGGGCCGGATCCTGTTCGACGAGAAGCTCGAGCTGACGCGCGCCTCGGAAGCGCAGATCGCGCGTTCGGGCGTGCGCCGAAAATTCCAGAAGCCGAGCGTGTTCGAGGCGCTCACCGTCCGCGACAATGTCGAGATCGGGCTGGGCGGCGCGATCGACGCCGCCGCCCGCGAGCGCGTCGACCGGACGCTTGAAACCGTGGGCCTCTCCGCCGAGGCCGGCCGTCTCGCGGGCGAGCTTGCGCATGGCCAGAAGCAGTGGCTCGAGATCGCCATGGTGGTGGTGTCCGAGCCGAAGGTGCTGATGCTGGACGAGCCGGTCGCCGGCCTCACCGACGAGGAGACCGAACGCACCTCCGCGCTGATCCGGGCGCTCAAGAGCCCCGAGCGCGCCATCGTCGTGGTCGAGCACGACATGGACTTCGTCGAGACCGTCGCGGATCGGGTCACCGTGCTGCATGAGGGCCGCACGCTGTTCGAGGGCTCGATGGCCCGCGCCCGCGCCGACGCCCGCGTCGTCGACGTCTATCTGGGGCGATGAGGCGATGAAGCTCTCCGTCCGTGACCTCGACCAGCATTACGGATCGGCTCAGGCGCTCAGGCGCGTCAGCTTCGAGATCGCGCCCGGCGAATGCCTCGCGGTGCTCGGCCGCAACGGCGCGGGCAAGTCGACGCTGCTGAAATGCCTCGCGGGCGTGCTGCCGGTCACCGGCGGCGCCGTCGCGTTCGACGGCGTCGACATGACGCGCGCGCCGAGCCATCGCCGGTCCCGCGCCGGCTTCGCCTATGTGCCGCAGGGCCGCGAGATCTTCGCGGAGCTGACCGTGCGCGAAAACCTCGTGGCGGCGGCGCGCCCGCATGGGCCCGCGACCGACGAGGCCTTCGACGAGGTTTTTGGCCTGTTCCCCGTGCTGCGCGAGATGGCCGGGCGGCGCGGCGGCGCGCTGTCGGGAGGCCAGCAGCAGCAGCTCGCTTTGGCGCGCGCGCTCGTGACGAAGCCCAGGGTGCTCGCGCTCGACGAGCCGACCGAAGGCGTCCAGCCCTCGATCGTCCAGCTGATCGAGACCGTGCTGACCGGGCTGAAGGGCCGGCTCTCGATCCTGCTGGTCGAGCAGTATCTCGATTTCGCGACCGCGGTCGCGGACCGTTTCGTCGTGCTTTCGCGCGGCCGGCTCGTCGATCAGGGCGAGCGCGCGGAAATGAGCCGCGAGCGGCTCTCGAAGTTCATGTCCGTCTGAAGAAAAGCGAGGGGAGCCCATGGCCCGCCATCACACGATCTCGTCCGCGCCCGAAAACATGGTCTGGGGCTATCTCGACTCGGCGCTGGAGCCGGTCATCAAAATCGCCTCGGGCGACACCGTCACGCTGACCTCCTTCCCCGCCGGCGGGAAAGAGTGCCTTCCGCCGGACGCGAGCCGCGTGCCGGCCGACTACATGGCGGCGCTCGACACGCTCCGCCAAGGCGGCGGCCCGCACTTCATCACCGGGCCGGTCTATGTCGAGGGCGCCAAGCCCGGCGACACGCTGCAGGTCGACATCCTCGAAGCCAAGCCCACCATGGACTGGGGCTTCGTGGCGATCCTGCCGCTGCTCGGCACGCTGCCCGACGAGTTCACGGACTACGAGACCATCCATCCAAAGATCAGCCCCAAGGGCGACGTCTGCACCATGCCGTGGGGCGTCGACATCCCGCTCGACCCGTTCTTCGGCATCATGGGCGTCGCCCCTCCCCCGGCCTGGGGCCGCGTCGGGTCGCCGGTGCCGCGGGCCTTCGGCGGCAACATGGACAACAAGGAGCTGAAGCCCGGCGTCACGCTCTATCTGCCGGTCTTCAACGAGGGCGCGCTGTTCTTCGCCGGCGACGGCCATGGCGTGCAGGGCGACGGCGAGGTCTGCATCACGGCGCTCGAAATGGGCATCGAGGGCACGTTCCGCCTCACCGTCCGCAAGGACATGGCGGTCGATTTCCCCTTCGCCGAGAGCGAGACGCACCTGATGTCGATCGGCCTCGACGAGGACCTCGACGACGCCGCCAAGCAGGCGGTGCGCGAAATGGTGCGGCATGTCTGCCTGCGCTCGAACCTCACCCGCAACGAGGCCTACATGCTGTGCTCGCTCGCCGGCGACCTGCGGGTGACGCAGCTCGTGGACGGCAACAAGGGCATCCATATGATGCTGCCGAAATCGATGATCTGAAGCGCGAGGGCGGCCGGCGTTGAGCCTCGCTCACCCCGGCCGCCCGGGCTGCCGCCCGCGGCGATAGCCCAGCGACGCGGACGCCTCCGCGAGCGCCCGCGCGTGCTCCGTCTCGCCGAGCTGCGTCAGCAGCGCGCGGACCGCCTGGCGCTCGCCGCCCGCGCGGCGGATGACGTCGTCGACCGCCGCGTCGTCCGCCGCGGCGACCTCGTCCAGAAACAGCTCCGCCAGCGACTCGGGCGGCCCCAAAAGTCGTGTCATCATCCCTGCCCTCGCGTCCGATCGAGGACATGGATTCCATGCGAACAAAGAAAGAACAAGGGCCTTCGCGGACGGCTGTGGACATCACCCGCGAACCCTGGGAGGCCGCCGAGCCGGTGATCGGCTGGCTGCTGGACGCCGACCCCGCCCTTCGCTGGCAGGTCATGCGCGACATCCTCGACGCTCCGGACGCGGAATGGCTAGCCGAGCGCGGCAAGGTCGAGACGGAGGGCTGGGGCGCGCGCCTGTTCGCCCTGCAGGACGCGGACGGGCGATGGGACGGAGGCGCCTTCGCGCCTGCGGGCTTCACCCAGCAGGACTGGCAGGCCGAGGGCCAGCCGTGGACGCCGACCTGCTGGACGCTCGCGCAGCTGCGCGAGTTCGGTCTAGCGCCGACATGCGCCTGCGCGCGCCGCACGGTTCGCCTGATCGGCGAAAACGCGCGCTGGGAGCACGACGGGCAGCCGTACTGGGAGGGCGAGGTCGAGGAATGCATCAACGGCCGCACCGTCGCCGCCGGCGCCTATTTCGGCGTCGATGTGGACCCAATCGTCGAACGGCTGCTCGGCGAGCGGCAGCCGGACGGCGGCTGGAACTGCGAGCGGACCAACGGATCGCGCGTGTCGTCCTTCGACACGACCATCTCCGTGCTGGAAGGTCTGATCGAGCACGAACGCGCGACCGGCGGGTCCGACCGAACCCGCGAAGCGCGAAGGACCGCGGAGGAGTATCTGCTGCGCCGGGACCTCTTCCGCCGCCTGAGCACGGGCGAACCGGCCAATCCGGACTACCTCGCCTCCATCCATCCGGATCGCTGGCGGTACAATGTCCTGAGGGCGCTCGATTATTTCCGGGACGCATCCAATCTCTACGGAACGGCGCCCGATACGCGCCTCGGCCCGGCGATCTCCTACCTGATGTCCCGACGCCTGCCGGACGGCCGTTGGCCCCTCGACAAGATTCTGCGCGGGCGCGTCTGGTTCGCCGTGGACGACGGCGAAGGCGAACCATCGCGCTGGATCACGCTAAGGGCGCTCCGAATTCTCAAGTGGTGGCGGCGCCGGTCGGAAGAATCACAGACCCCTCAGTCCGCCGCGCGGGCCTGAAGAGCGCGAAGGGCTGAACCTCGACGCCCTCAGACAGGCGCGCAGGCTCCGGCCGTCAACCTATGTCGCAGACCGTCGAAACGCGCGCAGCCGTCGGCGACGCCGCGTCCTCGACCGGGGGCGAGAGCCTCGCTCGCCGCCGCCCGTCCCTCATCGCCACCGTGATTGGATTGCAAATCATTTGCACTTGCAGATCTGGCCAGGCGACGCGATAGTCGCACCTGCAAGTCAATCGCAATAAGGGAGCTTTCATGCTGACGGGCTCGAGGCGCTGGGTCGGAGCGGTCATGGCGGGCGCGATCGTGGCGGGGTTCTGGCCCTCCGCGGCCGCCGCCGAGAAGTTCAAGGCCGTGACGACCTTCACGATCATCGCCGACATGGCCCGCAACGTCGCCGGAGACGCGGCCGTCGTCGAATCGATCGCCCGGCCCGGCGCCGAGATCCACAATTACGCGCCGACGCCGGGCGACATCCGCCGGGCGCAGGGCGCGAAGCTGATCCTGTGGAACGGGCTCAATCTCGAGCTCTGGTTCGAAAAGTTCTTCCAGAACCTGAAGGACGTGCCGGAAGCGGTGGTCTCCAACGGCGTCGAGCCGATGAGCATCTCGGACGGACCCTATGCGGGCAAGCCCAACCCCCACGCCTGGATGTCCCCGACGAACGCCCTGATCTACGTCGACAACATCCGCGACGCGTTCGTGGCGCACGACCCCGGCAACGCCACGACCTACAGGGCCAACGCCGAGGCGTACAAGGCGAGGATTCAGGCCGCGATCGGACCGATCCGGGAGAAGCTCGACCGGATCCCGGAGGACAAGCGCTGGCTGGTGTCGAGCGAGGGCGCCTTCTCCTACCTCGCGCGCGATTTCGGCCTGAAGGAGCTCTATCTCTGGCCGATCAACGCCGACGAGCAGGGCGCGCCCCAGCAGGTCCGCAAGGTGATCGACGCCGTCAAAGCCCAGAAGATCGTGGCGGTGTTCAGCGAGAGCACGGTGTCCGACAAGCCGGCGCGCCAGGTCGCCCGCGAGACCGGGGCCGTCTATGGCGGCGCGCTCTATGTCGACTCGCTGAGCGACGCCCGTGGCGAGGTCCCGACCTATGTCGACCTGCTGCGCGTCACGTCGGACACGATCGCGAAGGGCCTCGCGGAGGGCCTCACGCAGTGACGGCCGACGTCGGCGCGCAGGCTCAAAGCCTGGACGCGGGGTCCGGCATCGCGGTGCGCGGCGCGACCGTGACCTATCGCAACGGCGTCACCGCGCTCCGCGACGCGAGCTTCGAGATCCCGACCGGCGCGATCGCGGCGCTGGTCGGCGTCAACGGCTCCGGCAAGTCGACGCTGTTCAAGGCTATCATGGGATTCCTGACGCTCGCTGCAGGCGACATCCGCGTGCTCGGCATGTCGGTGCCCGAGGCGTTGCGGAAGAATCTGGTGGCCTACGTGCCCCAGGCCGAAGAGGTCGACTGGAGCTTCCCGGTCCTGGTCGAGGACGTGGTGATGATGGGCCGCTACGGCGGCATGGGCTTTCTGCGCATCCCGCGCGCCGCGGACCACGCCGCGGTCGAGGCCGCGCTCGCCCGCGTCGACATGAGCGCGTTCCGCAAGCGCCAGATCGGCGAGCTTTCAGGCGGCCAGAGGAAGCGCGTCTTCCTCGCCCGCGCGCTGGCGCAGGAGAGCCGCGTCATCCTGCTCGACGAGCCCTTCACGGGCGTCGACGTCAAGACCGAGGACCAGATCATCGCGCTCCTGCGCGAACTGCGCGACGAGGGCCGGGTAATGCTGGTCTCGACCCACAATCTCGGCTCGGTGCCGGAGTTCTGCGACCGCGTCGTCCTCATCAAGGGCACGGTGCTGGCCCATGGGCCGACCGAAGAGACCTTCACGCAGGCGAACCTCGAACGGGCGTTCGGCGGGGTGCTCAGGCATTTCGTCCTGAACCAGCCGCATGGCGGGGCGTCGGCGCCGTTCGGCGTGTTCACCGACGACGAGCGGCCGCTGATCCTGCGTCAGGGCCGGGCCGCCACGCGCACGCCCGAGACCGCCGCGGCGGACCGGCCGTGACCGCCGGCCTGCTCGAACCGTTCGCCTACGGCTACATGCTGAACGCCATGTGGGTGTCGGCGCTCGTCGGCGGGGTCTGCGCGTTCCTGTCCTGCTACCTGATGCTGAAGGGCTGGTCGCTGATCGGCGACGCGCTGTCCCATTCGATCGTGCCGGGCGTCGCGGGCGCCTACATGCTCGGCCTGCCGTTCGCGATCGGAGCCTTCTTCTCCGGCGGGCTCGCGGCCGCCGCGATGCTGTTCCTGAACCAGCGCACGAAGCTGAAGGAGGACGCGATCATCGGGCTGATCTTCTCCTCCTTTTTCGGGCTCGGCCTGTTCATGGCGTCGCTGTCGCCGATGTCGGTCAACATCCAGACGATCGTGCTCGGCAACGTGCTGGCCATCACCCCCGAAGACACGCTGCAGCTCGCCGTCATCGGCTTCGTGTCGCTCGCGATCCTGCTGGCCAAATGGAAGGACCTGATGGTCGTGTTCTTCGACGAGAGCCACGCGCGAACGATCGGACTGAACCCGACGCGGCTGAAGATCCTGTTCTTCGCGCTGCTGTCGGCCTCGACCGTCGCAGCGCTGCAGACGGTGGGCGCCTTCCTCGTCATCGCCATGGTGGTGACGCCCGGCGCGACCGCCTATCTGCTCACCGACCGCTTCCCGCGCCTGCTCGCGATCGCGGTCGCGATCGGCGCAATCACCAGCTTCGCGGGCGCCTATCTCAGCTACTTCATCGACGGCGCGACCGGCGGCGTCATCGTCACGCTGCAGACCCTGATCTTCCTCGCGGCGTTCCTGCTCGCGCCCAAGCACGGCATGATCGCCGCCCGCCGGCGCGCGGCGCAGGCCGCGGGGGCGGCGCGATGAGCGTCGTCGAACTTCTGGCCGAGCCGTTCCGCTTCGATTTCATGGTGACGGCGCTCGTGATCGCGACGCTGATCGCGATCCCGATGGCGTTGCTGTCCTGCTTCCTCGTCATCAAGGGCTGGTCGCTGATGGGCGACGCGATCAGCCACGCGGTCTTCCCCGGCGTGGTGATCGCCTATGTCGTCGGCCTCCCCTACGCCGTCGGCGCCTTCGCGGCCGGCATGCTCTGCGCGGTCGCGACCGGCTTCCTCAAGGACAACAGCCGCGTCAAGCAGGACACCGTGATGGGCGTCGTGTTCTCCGGCATGTTCGGCTTCGGGCTGGTCCTCTACGTCAAGCTCCGGCCGGACGCGCATCTCGACCTCATCCTGTTCGGCGACATGCTCGGCGTGTCGTGGCGCGACATCGGCGAGGCGGCGCTGGTCTCGGCGATCACGGCCGGGATCATCGGGCTGAAATGGAAGGATTTCCTGCTGCACGCCTTCGACCCGACGCAGGCGAAGGCCGTCGGCCTGCGGGTCGGGCTGCTGCATTACGGCCTGCTCGCGCTGATCTCGCTGACCGTCGTTGGCGCGCTCAAGGCCGTCGGGCTGATCCTCGCCATCGCCATGCTGATCGCGCCGGGGGCGATCGCCTTCCTGGTCACCCGCCGCTTCAGCGCGATGCTGATCGTCGCCGTGGCGGTCGCGACCGTCGGCTCCTTCTCCGGCGTCTACCTCTCGTTCTTCATCGACAGCGCGCCCGCGCCGACCATCGTGCTGACGCTTTCGGCCGCGTTCGTCGCGGCCTTCGTCCACGCCACGCGCAAGGCGGCCCGCCTCGGCCGGACGCAGGCCGCGACGGCCGCCCAGACCGACGCGTAGGGCGCGGCGGCGCGGCTCGCCAATGGAATCGGAAAGGTCGGGTGGCGTCAGGGGATCGCGCGGACCGCGACCGCGGCGGCGGCGGCGCGGTTCTCGACGCCGAGCTTCACGAAGATCTGCTCAAGATGCTTGTTCACCGTGCGCGGGCTCATGCCGAGGATATCGCCGATGTCGCGGTTCGACTTTCCGCGCGCGATCCAGAGCAGCACCTCGGCCTCGCGCGCCGTCACCCCGAGCTTCTCCCGGAAGATCGCCGCCTGGTCCGATCCGCTTTCCTCGGTGATCCTGAGCAGCGTCTCGTCGCGGTCGGCGCGGCCGACGAAGGCGACGGCGAGCGTGCGCCGCCCCTCCTCGATCGTCAGCGTGACGGCGTTCTGGTCGCTGCGGCCTTCCGCGCGGGCGGCGAGCCAGCGCGACACCGCCTTGGGAAGCTCGGCGTCCGTCGCCTCCGCCCCCTTGGCGAGCGCGAGCAGCCGGCTCGCCTGCGGGGTCGACCAGACCAGCAGGCCCGCGGAGTTCGCCGCGAACAGGAAGCGGCCGGTCGTGTCGAGCGCGGCGCGGGCGCTGCGGGACTTGCGGGCGTTGCCGATGTGGACGCGGATGCGCGCGACGAGTTCGTCGACCACGATCGGCTTCGTCACGTAGTCGACGCCGCCGGCCTCGAGCCCCTCTACGATGTGGTCGGTCTCCTTCAGCCCGGTCATGAAGACGATCGGCACGTCGGCGAGCGCGGGCAGCCGCTTCAGGCGGCGGCAGGCCTCGAAGCCGTCCATGCCGGGCATCACCGCGTCGAGCAGCACGAGGTCGGGCGCCGCGTGGCCGACCGCCGCGATCGCACCCGCGCCGTCGGTCGCGACAAGCGCGATCATGCCGGCGCCCTCGAGCGCGGCGGTCAGCATGGCGAGGGTCTCGGGGCTGTCGTCGACGACGAGCACGACCGTGCGGCGCGCGGCTTCAGACATCGCGGCGGTCCGGCCCGGCGTCCAGCAGCGCCATGTAGCCGCGGAGGTCGAACACCCTGATCTTCTCGCGCGCCGCCGCCACGAAGGCGCGCGCGTCGGTCTCCATGGTCTCGACTTCGGCGAGCTTCGCCTCGATGCCGCTGACGAAGCCCATCTCGCCGAGCCGCGTCAGCTCCTCGAGGTGCCGGGCCGAGGGGCGGACCGGAGCTCCGGCCGGCGCGGCCGCGGCCTCGCCGGGGTTCTCGGTCACGAAAGTGACGCGCAGCAGCGTCTCGACGCTGCGCAGCAGCGCCTGGAGGTCGACGGGCTTGGCGATCGCGCCGTCGTGGTCCGGCGGGCGGCCGGCGGCGAAGCTGGCGTCGCCGAGATTGGCCGACATCATCACGATCCTGACGCCCGGATCCTCCTCGCGCAGGCGCTTCGCCGCCTCCCAGCCGGACAGGCCCGGCATCGAGACGTCGAGCAGAACGAGGTCGGGCGCCTGTTCGCGGGCGAGCGACAGCGCCGAAGGGCCGTCGGTCGCGACGCGCACCTCGAAGCCGAGCGGCTCCAGCGTCTCGCGCATCAGATTGCGCTGATCGGCGTCGTCGTCGACCACGAGGACGCGGCGGCGGCGGCCGAGATAGCCGACCGTCCGCCGCGCCGGCGCGATGGGCCGCCGCGCGTCGGCGACATGCGGAAGCATCAGCTTCACGCGGAAGGTGCTGCCTTGGCCGGGGGCGCTCTCAAGCGAGATTTCGCCGCCCATGATCTCGACCAGAAGCTTGGTGATGGTGAGGCCGAGCCCCATGCCGGGCTGCAGCGAGGCGAGCGGTCCGGCGCCGCGCTCGAACGGCTCGAACACACGCTGGCGGTCCTCGGGCGGAATGCCGTGGCCGGTGTCCGCGATCTCGAAGCGCGCGACCTGGCTGCGGTAGGAGACCCGGAACGTCACCGTTCCGGCGTCGGTGAACTTCACGGCGTTGGACAGCAGGTTGATCAGCACCTGCCGCAGCCGCTTGCCGTCGCCGCGCACCACCGGCGGCAGCGCGCCCTCGCCCTCGAACACGAAGGCGACGCCCTTCGCGGCGGCCTGCAGGCGGAACATGTCGGCGAGCTGTTCGAGGAAGTCGCGGGTCCAGATCTCGTCCCGCGCGAGCTTCAGCCGGCCGGCCTCGACCTTGGCGATGTCGAGCAGCCCGTCGAGCAGGCCGGCGAGATGCTCGGCGCTCCGGCGGATGACGCGCACGCCCTTGTGGGCGCCGGGCGTGAGCCCGGACTCGGCGTCGAGCAGCTGGGCGTAGCCGAGCACGGCGTTGAGCGGGGTGCGGAGCTCGTGGTTGATGCCGACGACATAGCGGCTCTTCGCGAGATTGGCCGCCTCGGCCACCTCCTTGGCGCGCTGGAGGGCGGCGTCGGTCTTCCGGTGTGCCTCGATCTCCCGCATCAGCGCCGACGTCTGCCTCGCGGTCTCGTCCTGCGCGATCTCGCGGCTCTCATGGGCGAGAACGAACAGCCACGCGGCGACGCCCGCGCAGATGGTGAGGATCAGGAACACCGCCCACAGCGTGCCGGCGATGACGGCCGACTGCTCCGGCGCCGCGCGCGCGGCGAGGAAATGGACCAGCAGCAGCGCGAGGCCGAGGATCCCGGCGAGCGTCGCGAACACGCCGAAGAAATGGCCGTTGCGCGTGGTGAGCCGCGCGATCCACGGCGCCGGGAGGAGAGCGGTCAGGAGGCCCACGACCTGCGCCTGATAGCGCGCGTGCGGCTTGCAGCCGTCGCGGCAGCGCGCGTCGATCGAGCAGCACAGCGAGCAGATCGCGCCGCCATAGACCGGGCAATGGGCCATGTCCTCGGGCTCGAACGCGTTCTCGCAGACCGAGCAGACGAGCGAGGGCTTCAGCCGCCACTGCGCGCGGGGCTTTCGCGCGAGGTAGAACCGGCCCCGGGTCGCGACCGCGATCAGCGGGGCGGCGACGAAGGCGACCGACAGCGCGACGAGCGGGGCGAAGGCCTGGGCGTAGGCGCCGAAGACGCCGAGAAAGGCCGCGACCGCGGCCGCCGTGGCGATCGTCATCGCGCCGACGCCGACCGGATTCACGTCGTAGAGATGGGCGCGCTTGAACTCGATGCGCGGCGGGCTCAGGCCGAGCGGTTTGTTGACCGCGAGGTCGGCCACCAGCGCCCCGACCCAGGCGACCGCGACGACCGAATAGAGCCCGAGCGTCTGCTCGAGCGTCTTGTAAATGCCGGCCTCCATCAGCAGCACGGCGATCGCAACGTTGAAGAACAGCCAGACGATCCGGCCGGGATGGGCGTGGGTGAGGCGCGAGAAGAAGTTCGACCAGGCGATCGAGCCGGCGTAGGCGTTCGTCACGTTGATCTTGAGCTGCGAGACCATGACGAAGGCGCCGGTGAGCGCGAGCGCGACCTCAGGCGACGAGGTCACGTAGCCGAAGGCCACGAGATACATCTGGGTCGGCTCACCGGCGTGTTCGGCCGGCGCGCCCTTCGAGATCGCGAGCGCGGCGAGGAACGAGCCGATCAGCATCTTGACGGCGCCCGGCACGATCCAGCCCGGCCCCGCGGCGATCAGCGCCGCCCACCAGGCGATGCGGCTCGAGGTCCGCCGCTCCGGCATGAAGCGCAGGATGTCGACCTGCTCGCCGATCTGCGCCACGAGCGCGAACACCACGGCGCCCGCCGCCCCTACGCCGAGCAGGTCGAGGCCGCCGCCATGGGCGGTCCACCCCTCGTAGCCGATCCAGGACGCGAAGCTGCCGTCGTCCTGAAACGCGATGGAGATCAGCGGGATGAGATGCAGCGCGATCCACAGCGGCTGGGTCCAGACCTGGAAGCGGCTGATCCAGGCGATGCCGTGGGTCACGATCGGGATCACCACGATCGCGCTCACCACGTAGCCGATCGACAGCGGCAGGCCGAAGCAGAGCTGCAGCGCGAAGGCGAGGATCGCGGCCTCGATCGCGAAGAAGATGAAGGTGAAGGAGGCGTAGATCAGCGAGGTGATGGTCGAGCCGATGTAGCCGAAGCCCGCGCCGCGGGTGAGCAGGTCGATGTCGAGCCCGTCGCGCGCCGCGTAATAGGCGATGGGCAGGCCGGTCAGGAAGATCAGCGCCGAGACGCCGAGGATGGCGACGAGCGCGTTCTCGAAGCCGTAGGCGAGCGTTACCGCGCCGCCGATCGCCTCGAGCGCGAGGAACGACACGGCGCCGAGCGCGGTGTTTCCGACCCGCACCGCGGTCCACTTCCGCGCCTTCTTCGCAGTGAAGCGGAGCGCGTAATCTTCGAGCGTCTCGTCGCCGACCCACTGGTTGTAGCGACGGCGCGTGGGAACGATCCGCAGGCGCTCGGTCATCGCCGGCCTCGCGCCCGTCGTGGCTTCGTCCCCGCGTTGCGTCGCAATACCCGCCCCTGTCCGCTCGGCGTCCCGCATCTCGTCGAGCAAGCCCCGCGCCAGTTTTTTGTCCCTGAACGGATATCCCGAAAAGACGAGCGCCTGCGCGAGCGTAGCGCATGATAGGAGCGCCTCCGAAGGCGCTGGTATACGTCATCCGACGTATATGTTGCGACGCAAAACCCGGTCCAGCCTGCGGTCAGACGCCCATGTCGGGGCGATGTTCGGAGGGGTCGATGTCGGATCGGGACGAGGATCTTCAGTCGCGGCTGCGCCGCCAGCTGCTGATGGGCATGGCGGCCGCGCCGCTCGCGGGCCTCCTGCCGAAGGTCGCGTTCGCGCAGGCGCCGGCCACGTCGGCGGTCAACACCACGGGGCTCGCGGTCACCGACACCGAGGTCACGGTCGGCATCCTGCACTCGGTCACCGGCACGATGGCGATCTCGGAGACCGGCTCCGTGCAGGCCGAGAAGCTCGCGATCGAGCAGATCAACGCGAGCGGAGGCGTGCTCGGCCGCAAGATCAAGTTTATCCAGGAGGACGGCGCCTCCGACTGGCCGACCTTCGCCGAGAAGGCGAAGAAGCTGCTCGTCAACGACAAGTGCGCGGCCGTCATGGGCTGCTGGACCTCGGCGTCGCGCAAGGCGGTGCTGCCGGTGTTCGAGCAGTACAACGGCATGCTGTACTATCCGACCTTCTACGAAGGCCTCGAGCAGTCGAAGAACGTTATCTACACGGGCCAGGAGGCGACGCAGCAGATCATCGCCGGCCTCGACTGGGTGGTGAAGGAGAAGGGCGCCAAGACCTTCTACCTGCTCGGCTCCGACTACATCTGGCCGCGCACCTCGAACAAGATCGCGCGCAAGCACATCGAAAACTTCATGAAGGGCACGAAGGTCGTCGGCGAGGAATACTTCCCGCTCGGCCACACCCAGTTCAACTCGGTCATCAACAAGATCAAGCTGACCAAGCCCGACGTGATCTACGCCATCATCGTCGGCGGCTCGAACGTCGCGTTCTACAAGCAGCTCAAGGCCGCCGGCATCGACATGTCGAAGCAGACGCTGGTGACGATCTCGGTGACCGAGGACGAGATCGACGGCATCGGCGGCGACAACATCGCGGGCGCCTACGCCTGCATGAAGTACTTCCAGTCGCTCGACAATCCGAACAACGCCGAGTTCGTCGCCGCCTTCAAGAAGATGTGGGGCGAGAAGACCGTGATCGGCGACGTGACCCAGGCGGCCTATCTCGGCCCCTGGCTATGGAAACTCACCGTCGAGAAGGCCGGCTCCTTCGACGTCGACAAGGTGGCGGCGGCCTCCGCCGGCATCGAATTCACGAAGGCGCCGGAAGGCTACGTGAAGATCCACGAGAACCACCACCTCTGGTCCAAGACCCGCGTCGGCCTCGCCCAGAAGGACGGTCAGTTCAAGGTGGTCTACGAGAGCCCGGACCTGATCGAGCCGAACCCCTTCCCCAAGGGATACCAGTGATCGGCTAGCGCCGGACGACCCGACGACACGCGTCATCCCGGCCAAGCGGCGCAGCCGCGCCGAGCCGGGATCGTCTCAGGACAAGGCTCGTCATGGTCCGGCTTGACCGGACCATCCATGCCGACCGGAGGCTCGACGCCCGAGACGGATCCTCCGGTCAAGCCGGAGGATGACGAGGTTCCTTCTCATCACGATCCCGGATCGGCCTTCGGCCGTCCGGGATGACGGCCTGACCCTCCGCGGAGAGCCACATGTTCGGCGAATACTCCCTCGGCGATCTCGGATCGATCTTCGCGATGCAGGGCTTCGCGGGGCTGATCCTGTTTTCGGTCTACCTGCTGATGGCTCTCGGCCTCGCGATCATCTTCGGCCAGATGGGCGTCATCAACATGGCCCATGGCGAGTTCATGATCCTCGGGGCCTATGTCACCTGGCTCACCGCCGAGTTCTTCACGAGCCACCTGCCCTCCCTGTTTCCCATCTACTTCTTCGTCGCGATGGCGCTCGCCTTCTGCGCGTCGGGGGCGCTCGGCATGGCGGTCGAATGGGCGCTGATACGACGGCTCTACAAGCGACCGCTCGACACGCTGCTCGCGACCTGGGGCCTGAGCCTCATCCTGCAGCAGGTCTACCGCTCGGTGTTCGGGCCTCGCGAGGTCGGCGTCACGCTGCCCGACTGGATGATGGGCTCGCTCCCCGTCACCGACGTCGTCGAAGTGCAGATCAACGGCCTGTTCGTGATGACGCTCACGCTGCTGATCACGGTCGCGGTGTTCCTCATGATCTTCCGCTCGCGCTTCGGCCAGCAGGTCCGCGCCGTGGTGCAGAACCGCCAGATGGCGGGCGCGGTCGGCATCGACACCGAAAAGGTCGATCGCCTCACCTTCGGCCTCGGCTGCGGCATCGCGGGCGTCGCGGGCTCGGCCTTCACCATGATCGGCTCGACCGGTCCGACGGCCGGCCAGCTCTACATCGTCGACACCTTCCTGATCGTCGTCTTCGGCGGCGCGGCGAGCCTGTTCGGCACCATCGCCTCGGCCTTCTCGATCTCCCAGACGCAGTCGACGCTCGAATTCTTCCTCTCGGGCTCGATGGCCAAGGTGATCACGCTGCTCACCGTGGTCGGCATCCTGATGCTGCGGCCGCAGGGCCTGTTCACCCTCAAGGTCCGGCGCTGAAGGAGCCCACGACGATGACGCGCGCTCCCTCCTTCATGGACCGAAAGGACCTGCTCGCGCTCGCGGCGGTCGCCTTTCTCCTGCTGGTCGTCTTCCCCGTCGCGCTCGACGGGTTCCGGCTGAACCTGGTGGGCAAGTACCTCACCTACGCCTTCGTGGCGGTCGGGCTGGTGCTGTGCTGGGGCTATGGCGGGATCCTGTCGCTCGGCCAGGGCGTGTTCTTCGCGCTCGGCGGCTACGGCATGGCGATGTACCTCAAGCTCGAGGCGTCGTCGGTCGAGAACACCAAGATCCAGTCGACGCCCGGCATTCCCGACTTCATGGACTGGAACCAGATCACCGAGCTGCCGCTGTTCTGGCAGCCGTTCCATTCGTTCCCGCTCACGATCCTGATGATCCTGATCGTGCCTGCTTTCGTCGCTTTCGTCATTGGCTCGGCGATGTTCAAGCGGCGCGTCTCGGGCGTCTATTTCGCGATCATCACCCAGGCGCTCGCCGCCATCGCCACGATCCTGATCATCGGGCAGCAGGGCTACACCGGCGGCGTCAACGGCATCACCGACCTGCGCACGCTCCACGGCTGGGACATCCGCACCGACCACGCGAAGTTCGTCCTCTACTTCGTCAACGCCGCGCTGCTCATTGGCGTGATCTGCCTCGCGATGTTCGTGCGGGACTCGAAGCTCGGCCGCATCCTGGTCGCGATGCGCGAGCGGGAAGACCGGGTGCGGTTCTCCGGCTACTCGGTCGCGAACTTCCAGATCTTCGTGTTCTGCCTCGCGGGCGTGTTCGCCGCGATCGGCGGCGCGATGTTCACGCTGCAGGTCGGCTTCATGTCGCCCTCGCTCGTCGGCATCGTGCCCTCGATCGAGATGGTGATCTTCACCGCGGTCGGCGGCCGGCTCTCGCTGTTCGGCGCGATCTACGGAACGCTGCTGGTCAACTTCGCGAAGACGAGCCTGTCCGAGAGCTTCCCGGAGCTCTGGCTGCTGGGCCTCGGCGGCCTGTTCATCGCGGTGGTGCTGTTCTTCCCGAACGGCCTCGCGGGCCTCTGGCGCGACTACGTGCAGCCCGGCGTCGACCGCGTCTTCCGACTGCGGTCCAAGGATCCGACCGATCCCGCTCACGACGTCGCCAAGCAGGCGGCCTCGACCGCCCCCGCCGAGTGAGGAGGCCGCCATGGTGATCGGCTCGCAGCCCAAGGACTACCTGCTCTCGGTTGAAGGGCTCACCGTCTCCTTCGACGGATTCAAGGCGGTCAACGACCTCTCCTTCTACGTCGACGAGAACGAGATCCGCGTCATCATCGGCCCGAACGGCGCCGGCAAGACCACGGTTCTCGACCTGATCTGCGGAAAGACCAGGGCCACCGGCGGCTCGATCCGCTTCCGCGGCTCGGAACTGACCCGGATGAGCGAGAGCCAGATCGTGCTCGCCGGCGTCGGCCGCAAGTTCCAGACGCCGTCGATCTACGACGACCTGACGATCTTCGAGAACCTGGAGATCTCGTACCCGAAGGGTCGTTCGGTCTGGGGCGCGCTGACCTTCAAGCGCGACCAGGCGGTGCGGGACCGCGTCGACGAGGTCGCGGAGATCATCTTCCTCAAGGACAAGCTGCACGAGCGCGCAGCCTTCCTCAGCCACGGCCAGAAGCAGTGGCTCGAGATCGGCATGCTGCTGATCCAGGACCCCGAGCTTCTGATGCTCGACGAGCCGGTCGCCGGCATGAGCGTGAGCGAGCGGATCAAGACCGCCGAGCTGCTCAACACCATCATCAAGAACCGCTCGGTGCTCGTGATCGAGCACGACATGAAGTTCGTCGAGGACATCGCCCACAAGGTCACCGTGCTCCACCAGGGCAGGATCCTGTCGGAGGGCTCGATGGAGAAGGTGAAGTCCGACCCCAAGGTCGTCGAAGTCTATCTCGGGCATTGAGGAGCGGACGATGCTGGACGTCGAGAACCTGCACGTCGCCTACGGCCAATCGGAAGTCCTGCACGGGATGAACTTCAAGGTCGCGGCCAACGAGATCGTCGCGATCATGGGCCGGAACGGCATGGGCAAGACCACGCTGATGAAGGCGATGATGGGCATCCTGCCCTCGACCGCCGGCGCGATCCGGCTCGGCGGCGAGGACATCGGCGCGCTCAAGAGCCACCAGCGCGTGCGCAAGGGCGTCGCCTACGTGCCGCAGGGGCGAATGGTGTTCTCCACCATGACGGTGAGGGAGAACATCGAGACTGGGCTTACCGCCTCCGGCGACCGCAGCGTGCCGGGCGACATCTACGAGCTCTTTCCCGTTCTGCTTGAGATGAAAGGGCGGCGCGCCGGCAACCTCTCCGGCGGCCAACAGCAGCAGCTCGCCATCGCCCGCGCGCTCGCCACCAAGCCCAAGGTGCTGCTGCTGGACGAGCCGACCGAAGGCATCCAGCCGTCCATCATCCGGGAGATGGCGCGCACGCTTCGCCGCATCCGCGACGAGCGCGGCCTGTCGATCGTCGTCTCCGAGCAGGTGCTGAGCTTCGCGCTCGACGTCGCCGACCGGGTCCTGGTCGTCGAGAACGGCGAGATCGTCCACGACGAGCCGAGAGCCGCGGTCGATGAGGCCAAGGTCTCCAAGTACCTGTCCGTTTGACGGACGGGCTCTGCTTTCACGCCGCGACAAACTCGAAGGGAGCCGTCAGATGACCGAAACGCTGATCAAGGTCGACCTCACCCAGTCGGCCTACGACAACGACATGGTGCACAACCGCTGGCACCCCGACATCCCGATCGTGGCCTGGACCAAACCCGGCGACGACTTCATCATCGAGACCTACGACTGGACCGGCGGCTTCATCAAGAACAACGACGACGCCTCCGACGTCCGCGACATCGACCTCACCATCGTGCACTTCCTGTCGGGGCCGATCGGCGTCGAGGGCGCCGAGCCCGGCGACCTGCTGGTGGTCGAGATTCTCGACATCGGCGCCAAGCCGGACAGCAACTGGGGCTTCAACGGCTTTTTCTCGAAGAACAACGGCGGCGGCTTCCTGACCGAGCACTTCCCCTCGGCCCAGAAATCGATCTGGGACTTCGAGGGCATGTTCACCAAGTCCCGCCACATTCCCGGCGTGCGTTTTCCCGGCCTGATCCATCCGGGCCTGATCGGCTGCCTGCCGGACCCGAAGCTGTTGAAGACCTGGAACGACCGCGAGATCCCCTTCGTCGAGGCCCACAAGGACCGCGTGCCGCCGGTCGGCACCGTGCCGTTCGCGCCGACCGCGCATATGGGCCGGCTCTCGGGCGAGGGCCGCGACAAGGCCGCCGCCGAGGCCGCCCGCACGGTCCCGCCGCGCGAGCACGGCGGCAATTGCGACATCAAGGACCTGTCGCGCGGCTCGAAGGTCTATTTCCCGGTCTACGTGCCGGGCGGCGGCCTCTCCATGGGCGACCTGCACTTCAGCCAGGGCGACGGTGAGATCACCTTCTGCGGCGCGATCGAGATGGCCGGCTGGCTGCATCTCAAGGTCGACGTGATCAAGGACGGCATGTCGAAATACGGGATCAAGAACCCGATCTTCAAGCCGTCGGTGATCACGCCGAAGTATGACGACTACCTGATCTTCGAGGGCATCTCGGTCGACGAGGCCGGCCAGCAGCATTACCTCGACGTCCATGTCGCCTACCGGCAGGCCTGCCTGAACGCGATCGAGTATCTCAAGAAGTTCGGCTACTCGGGCGCCCAGGCCTATTCGATCCTCGGCACGGCGCCTGTGCAGGGCCACATCTCGGGCGTCGTCGACATCCCGAACGCCTGCGCGACGCTGTGGCTGCCGACCAAGATCTTCGAGTTCGACATCAATCCGAGCGCGGCGGGGCCGACCAAGTTCCTGGACGGCTCGATCGACATGCCGCTCGCGCCGGACCTCTGAGAGACCGCGAAACCACGCGTCATCCCGGACGGCGGCGAAGCCGCCGAGCCGGGATCGTCATCCGGAAAGAACGCCTCTTTCCGACGACGGTCCCGGCTCTCGCTCCGCTCGGCCGGGATGACGGCGGACCTATCGGCGCTTGTTCCGCCATGGAGTTCAGAACATGCCCGTCTACGACTACGCCTGCGACGACTGCGGACCCTTCACGGCGCTGCGCCCGATGGCGGCCTTCCAGGACCCGCACGCCTGTCCGCTCTGCGGCGGCGACGCGCCGCGGGCGCTGCTCACCGCGCCGGCCCTCGCCGGCATGGACCCGGCGCGCCGGATCGCCGCCGCCACCAACGAGCGCTCCGCAAACGCGCCGAAGAGCTCGAAACAGCACGGACCCGGCTGCGGCTGCTGCTCCGGTCGTAAGCTCAAGGCGCCCGCCGAAAAGGCGGCCGCGATGAAGAGTTTTCCGTCGGCGCGGCCATGGATGATCTCCCACTAAGAGAAAGAGGCGCTATGCGCAGCGTTTCATCAGGTATCGAGGCCTGAATTTAAAATTCACGCGCCAATATAGTTTAGATGATCAATACGACATCACTGTTGCAATTCTGCAATAAGCTGATATTTTTCTAAACAGATTTCCTCTTTATATTTATGAATCAGCAGAAATCATGTCTAATAAGACATCTGATTCACCGGGGAAAACTGCAATGTCCGCTCTCAGAACACTGGCCGTCGCGGCCGGAACCTTCGCGGCCGCCTCATTCGGACCTGTGGCGGCGAACGCCGCCGACATGCCGGAGGTGATCGACGCAACCACCGCCTCGTTCGACGTCGCCTTCGGCGTCAAGGGCGCGTCCGAATGGGTGCTGCGCGGCATCACGCAGACGTCCGGCGATCCCGCCATCCAGGGCTACGTCGAACTCCAGGCGTTCGACTGGGTCTATGCCGGCGTGTGGGCCTCGAACGTCAATTTCGGCGGCACCGATCCGGCGGCCGAGATCGACTATTACGGCGGCGTCCGCCACAGCTTCGGCCCGGTCACCCTCGACGTCGGTTATGTCTGGGTGAACTTCTCGAGCGAGAACAACACGGCGCCCGGGCTCGACTACGGCAAGGTCTACGGCATCGTGAAATACGCCGTGACCGAGGCCTTCACGGTCGGCGCGAACGTCTATTACGGCGACGACTTCATCAACCGCGGCGTCGAGATCGTCCACTCGACCGGCTTCGCCAAATACGCCTTCGCGCCGCTCGCCACCATGCCGGAGGTGGGCGCCTACGTCTCGGGCTCGTTCTCCAAACAGTGGACGACCAAGAACTTCGTGAAGGACTATCTCTACTGGGACGCGGGCGTCGGCCTCACCTACAAGGCCATGACGCTCGACTTCCGCTACTCCGACACCAACCTGAAGAAGAGCCAGTGCTTCGGCTACATGGGCGACCGCAACTGGTGCGGCGACCGCTATGTCGTGAGCCTGTCGTTCGACACCTCGCTCAACAAGCTGAAGTGACGTCGTTTCCGCCGCGCCGCGTCGACGCGGCGCGGCGGAAACCTGCCCGAAAACCTAAGCGGGCGGCCGGACCTCACGAGGCTGGCGCGGACGCCGAGACCTTTATCGGGCGCGACCATCCTCGCCACGAACGGCGGTCGCGTCAGGGCGTGCGGTCACTCGATCTGGATTCGGCTTTCCCGGGCGACCGTCTCCCACCGGCTGTAGTCCGCCTCGAGCAGCTTCTCGAACGCGGCCCCGGTCTTCGCGGTCACCACCGCGCCGTCCTTGGTGAAGAGGTCGGAGACCTTGGGCATGCGCATGGCGTCGCCGGAGACTTTCGCGATCCGATCGACGATCGGCTGCGGCGTGCCGGCCCGCACCATGATCCCGAACCAGGCGCCGACCTCGAAATCCGGATAGCCGGATTCCGCCATGGTCGGCACGTTCGGCAGGATCGACGAGCGCTGCTTCGAGCTGACGGCGAGCGGCCGCAGCTTGCCGGCGCGGATGTTCGCGATGCAGGCCACGATGTTGTCGAACATCATGTCGACCCGGCCGGTCGTGAGGTCGAGCTGCGCCGGCGCGCTGCCGCGATAGGGCACGTGGACGATGTCGATCCCGGCGGTGAGCTTCAGCAGCTCGCTCGCCATCTGGTGCGTCGTGCCCGGCCCGGAGGAGGCGAAGCTGACGCCGCCGGGCTTTTGCTTCGCGAGCGCGACCAGCTCCTGCACGGAGTTCGCCTTGACGTCCGGATGGACCACCAGCACCAGCGGCATCGTGGTGAGCTCGATCACGGGGATGAAGTCCTTCCGCGGATCGAAGGCCAGCTTCTTCATCGTGACGGCGGTGATGGTGTGCGCGGCGGTCGCCATCAGCAGCGTGTAGCCGTCGGCCTGAGCCGCGGCGACCGCCCCGGTGCCGATGGCGCCGCCGGCGCCCGGCTTGTTCTCGACCACGATCGGCTGACCGAGCATGTCGCCCATCGGCGCGCCGAGGGCGCGCGACAGGATGTCGGAGGCGCTCCCCGGAGGGAACGGAACGGTGATCTGGATCGGTTTGGTCGGCCAGTCCGGCTGGACGGCCTGCGCCTTGGTCAGAAGGGCCGGCGCCGCAAGCGCGCCGACCCCAAGCGCGAGAAACTCTCTACGCCTCATGTCAGTCCTCCCCATGTTCGGCTTCTTGTTTTTTTGAGCTCGCGGATCAGGCGGTTCGGCGCTGTCGCGGCTCCTCGGTTTCGCCGAGGAACGCGCCGTCCGCGACAAGCCGCTTCTGGAGGTCCGCGACGTCGAGATGGGCGACCGGCGCGTTGCCGCGCGCGGCGAGCGCCGCCGCGGTCCCGGCCGCCTGGCCGGTGACGATGCAGGGCGCCATGTTGCGCGTCGCCCCATGGGCGAAGTGGGTCGCGGAAAGGCAGCGTCCCGCGACGATCAGATTGTCGATCCCCTGCGGCAGCAGCGAGCGATAGGGCACGTCGAACGCGCCGTCGCCGCCGACGTCCACGAAATAGGCCTGGCCGGTGTCGGGGTGGTGGATGTCCACGGGGAAGCAGATTTGGCCGACCGTATCGTCGAACTTGGCTCCCTCGAGCACGTCTTCCTTGGTGATCTCGTAACGCCCGAGGATGTTGCGGCTCTCACGGACGCCGGCGACGACCTGCGGCGCGAAGTAGCCGCGCTCGAAGCCGGGAACGTGCTTCACGAGAAACTCGCCGGCCTTCACGCACTGCCGGGTGAGGTCCTGGAAGGCGCGCGACATGGCGAGCGGGTCGGTGCCGTCGACGCCGAACACCGCGGAGGTGTTCACGTTGATGCGGTCCGGCCAGACCGTGTTAAAGAACACCTTGTGGTCGCGGTTCGGGAAGATCTTCTCTTCCGCGATGATGTCGTTCCAGGCGCTGAACGTGCCGTTGAAATAGACCGGTATCGGCTCGCTCTCGCCGGGCTTGTCCGCCATCGCCGGCGCGACCTCGCCGAGAGTCTTCGCGATCAGGCGCGTGTCGACGCGGTGGAAGTGCATCAGCATCGAGACCGGCTGCATCTTGCCGGTGCCCTCCTCGCCCTTCCGGGTCGGGGCGCCTGCGAGGGCCGCGATGTCGGCGTCGCCGCTGGTGTCGATGTAGGAGTTCGCGACCACGCGGCGCAGGCCGCCCTTCATGGCGACGGTCAGCGCGTCGATCGCGTCGCCGTCGCGCTCCACGCCCACGACGCTTGCGCCGTAAATCACCTGACAGCCGGCCTCGGCCAGCATCTCGGCCGCAAGAATGCGGAACCAGTCGCCGTCGACCGGGGTGACCGCGCTGACGAAGCCGTCATAGGGGATGTGGCCGACCGCGGCGCCGACCGTCTTCAGCCGATCGACCATCTCCTGCGCGAGGCCGAACACGGTCTGGCGGCGGTCGCGGGTGAGGAAGCTGTGGAGGCAAAGGCCCGTGGTGGCGTTGCCTCCCACGAAGGGTCTCGGCTCCAGCACCACGGCCTTGGCGCCGGCGCGCGCCGCGGCGACGCCGGCCGCGACGCCGGTCACGCCGCCGCCCACCACCACCACGTCGAAAGTCATCTTGTCCATGTCACGCGTCTCCCTGCGCAGCTTTTCTGGGCCGCGCGCTCAGCGCGCGTCCTCGTCGAGGCTTTCGAGATTGGCGAGCTGACGCGCGGCTTCGCCGTCGTCGCCCGCCGGGTCGATCTGAAGCACCGCGTCGGTGATGCGGCGGCCGGCGCGCGCGATGTGGGCGCGCATCAGCGCCTCGGCGCGGTCGCCGTCGCGCGCGTCTAGCAGGTCGATCAGGCGTCCGTGCTCGCCGATCGACGCGGCGCGATGACCGGGCGCGAGCAGCGACAGCCGGCGATAGGTCGCGACCAGAGGGTCCAGCGCCATCAGGCTGTTCTCGGCCCTGACGCTCCCCGCGACCGCCGCGATCGCCGAATGGAACTCGCCGTTCAGCGCGACCAGCGAGGCGATGTCGTCGCGCCCGTTGGCCTCGAGCGTCCTCGTGTGGATCTTCCGCAGCGCGGCGATCTCGTCCGGGGCGACGCGCGAGCACGCGGCGCGGATCATCGCGCCCTCGATGGCGGCGCGTAGGAAATAGACCTCCGCCACGTCCTGGGGTTTCGGCCGGAACACCCTGAGGCCGCGCGGCGTGCTCTCGACCAGCCCGTTCGCCACCAGCCGCTTCACCGCCTCGCGCACCGGCGTGCGGCTGATCGCGAGCTCTTCGGCCAGCTTGACCTCGGAGATGACGTCGCCGCCGCGCAGGCGCCCCGAGATGATCATCTCGCGCAGCGTCTCGTAGGCCTGCTCGTAGCGGGTCGGGGCGGGGCCGGGGCGGCTCGAAACATCCTGCATGGCGACCTGCATACAGGTCTGCATGCGAGTCTTCAAGCCATCCGCCGGCCCGCTGGCCGAAGGTAGAACGAGCGACTCGGGCGGACTGCGAAAACGGCCCGCGGTGGGTCCGTCACCGGTGACGCGCGGACGCGCCGCGCTGGCGCGGGCTCGGGCGGTTCAGACGCCGTCGTCGAGCAGCGCGGCGAAGGGGCCGAGCGCCGGATTGCGGTTGTCGTCGCTCCAGACCGCATGCAGCTCGGCGCGCGCGGCGCCGAGCTCGAGCGGGCGGAAGACCACATTGTCGAAACAGGCGTTGCGCGCCTCGCTCGGCACGATCGCGAGGCCGAGCCCGGCGCTCACCAGCGCGAGGATCGCCTGGGCGTGCTTCATCTGCTGGATGCGAAGCGGCTCGACGCCCGCCTCCGACAGCGCTCCCTCGACGATGTCGTGGAGGTGCCGGGCCTCCGGCGCATAGGCGATGAAGGGCGCGCCCGCGAGCAGGCCGAGCGGCGGGCGCCGGCGCGCGGCGAGCGGATGGTCGGCGGGGATCGCGAGCGCGAGCGTCTCGCGCGTCACGCAGCGCGACCTCACCCGCCGCGTCTCCGGGATCGGCCGGACGAGCCCGAGGTCGATGCGGCCGAATTCGAGCTCCACGACCTGCTCGGCGGAATCGAGCTCCCGCCATGTCAGCGCGACGTCCGGCAGCTCCCGCCGCGCCCGCGCGACCAGCCGCGGCAGGTAACCGTAGCAGGTCGCGCCGATGAACCCGACGGTCAGCGCGCCGGCGCCGCGGCCCGCCGCGCGACGCACGGCCTGGATCGCGTCCTCGGCGCGCCGCAGCAGCGCCTGCGCCTCGGCCATGAAGGCGTGGCCCGCCGGCGTCAGCGTCACGCTGCGGGTGGTGCGCTCGAACAGCCGCGCGTCGAGCGCGCGTTCGAGCGCTTGGACCTGCCGGCTGAGCGCGGACTGGGTGAGATTGAGCCGTCGCGCCGCGCGGCCGAAGTTCAGTTCGCCCGCGACCACCAGAAAGGCGCGAGCCTGGGCGAGCTCCAACATTGATGCGTTTCCCGCATGAAATTCATGAAAACATAGCCTTGGACGCGCACGAAAGACAAAGCGTATCCCTCGCCCCGAGACGCCGGCGCGGAACAGCCGGCCCGCGAGGAGGAGACGCCCGATGACCGCCGTCGATCAGCCCGAAGCCCTGAAGATCGCCGCGACCGCCCCCGGCGGCGACCGCATCGCCTGGGCGAAGCTCTCGCTCTGCTTCCTGCCGCTGAAGACCCCGATCTCGGACGCCAAGGTTCTCACGGGCCGCCAGAATCCGCTCACCGAAGTCGCGATCCTGTTCTGCGAGATCGAGACCCGCGACGGCTTCCGCGGCATGGGCTTTTCCTATTCGAAGCGCGCCGGCGGCCCGGGCATGTTCGCGCACGCCAAGGAGATCGCCGACCGGCTGATCGGCGAGGACCCGAACGACATCGAGAAGATCTGGACCAAGCTCGTCTGGGCGGGGGCCTCGGTCGGCCGTTCGGGCCTCGCGACCCAGGCGATCGCCGCGATCGACATCTGCCTCTGGGACCTCAAGGCCAAGCGCGCGGGCCTGCCGCTCTCGAAGCTCATCGGCTCCCATCGCGACAGCGTGCGCTGCTACAACACCTCAGGCGGCTTCCTGTCGACCCCCCTCCCCGAGGTTCTGGAGAACTGCGCCGCGTCCCGCGAGAAGGGCATCGGCGGCATCAAGATCAAGGTCGGCCAGCCGGACTGGTCCAAGGACTTCGAGCGCGTGAAGGCGGTCCGAAAGCTCCTCGACAACGGCTTCCCGCTCGCCGTAGACGCCAATCAGCAGTGGGACCGTCCGACCGCCATGCGCGTCGGCCGCGCGCTGGAGGACTTCGACCTGTTCTGGATCGAGGAGCCGCTCGACGCCTATGACGCCAAGGGCCACGCCATGCTCGCCGCCGATCTCGCGACCCCGATCGCGACCGGCGAGATGCTGACCTCGGTCGCCGAGCATTACGAGCTGATCCGCAACGACAGCGTGGACTTCATCCAGCCGGACGCCGGCCGCGTCGGCGGGATCACGCAGTTCCTGAAGATTATGAACATGGCCGACCACGCCGGCCTGATGATGGCCCCGCATTTCGCCATGGAGATCCACCTCCACCTCTGCGCCTGCTATCCGCGCGAGCCGTGGGTGGAGCATTTCGACTGGCTGGAGCCGCTGTTCGACGAGAGCCTGGAGATCAGGGACGGCCGCATGGTGGTGCCGGACCGCCTGGGCCTCGGCGCGACCATCAGCGAGCAGGCCCGCGCGTGGGTGGTGGACAGCCACGAGGTCGGCAAGCGGGGGTGATCTCTCCGCGCCGTCATGGTCCGGCTTGACCGGACCATCCATGTCAAACGTCGAGCGCTAAGCCGACCATGGGTCCTCCGGTCAAGCCGGAGGACGACGCCTCATCCTGAGGCGCCCCCTACTCCACTAGCGCCTCTTCGCGCTTTCGGGCGATCTTCGGCGAGAACATCGCGATCAGCAGCAGCGCGACGATGGCGAGGATCGCCGCGCTGATCGGCGACGTCACGAACACGGTCACGTCGCCGTCGGCCAGCAGCATGGCGCGGCGGAAGTTCTCCTCGAGCTGCGGCCCGAGCACGAGGCCGAGCAGCAGCGGCGCGGGCTCCACGCCGACCTTGATGAAGAAGTAGCCGATCGCGGCGCAGCCCAGCATCAGCCAGACGTTGAACATCGAGTTGGAGATGCCGTAGGCGCCGATGCAGCAGAACAGCACGATCGCTGGGAACATCAGCCGGTAGGGGATCTTCAGCATCGCGATCCAGACGCCGATCATCGGCAGGTTGATGACCAGCAGCATCAGGTTGCCGGTCCACATGCTCGCGATCAGGCCCCAGACCAGCGCCGGCTGCTCGGTCATGATCTGCGGGCCGGGCTGGATGCCGTGCATCATCAGCGCGCCGATCATCAGCGCCATCAGCGCGTTCGACGGGATGCCGAGCGTCAGCAGCGGGATGAAGCTGGTCTGCGCGCCGGCGTTGTTGGCGGCCTCCGGCCCCGCGACGCCCTCGATCGCGCCATGGCCGAAGCGCGAGGGATCGCGCGCGGCCTTCTTCTCCAGCGCATAGGCGGTGAAGGGCGGCAGCGCCGCGCCGCCGCCCGGCAGCACGCCGAGGAACGAGCCGATCGCGGTGCCGCGGACCATCGCGGGGAAGGCCTGGCGCAGGTCCGGCCAGCTCGGCATCAGGCTGCCGACCTTCTGCGCCACGACGCGCCGCTCGGCCGGGCGTTCGAGGTTGGCGATGATCTCGCCCAGCCCGAACAGACCCATGGCGACCGGGACGAAGTCGAGCCCGTCCGCGAGGTTCGGGATGCCGAAGGTCATGCGCGAGGCGCCGGAGGAGACGTCGATGCCGACGATCCCGAGGATCAGCCCCAGCACGATCATGGCGAGCGCCTTGGCGACCGAGCCGTGGGCGAGCACAACCGCGGCGATCAGGCCGAGCACCAGCAGGGAGAAATACTCCACCGCCGTGAACTTGAGCGCGAGCGCGGCGAGCGGGATCGCGAGCAGCGCGATGACGATCGTGGCCACGGTGCCGGCGAAGAAGGAGGAGATGGCGGCGATCGCCAGCGCGTGCCCGGCGCGGCCCTTCTTCGCCATCTGGTGGCCGTCGATGCAGGTGACGACCGACGAGGTCTCGCCCGGCACGTTGACCAGGATCGCCGTCGTCGAGCCGCCGTATTGCGCGCCGTAGAAGATGCCGGCGAGCATGATGAAGGCGGTCGCGGGCTCCAGCCCGAAGGTGAAGGGCAGCAGCAGCGCGACGGTCGGGATCGGCCCGATGCCGGGCAGCACGCCGATCGCGGTGCCGATCAGGACGCCGAACAGGCAATAGAGCAGGTTCTGCGGCTCGACCGCGACCTGCAGGCCGAGGAACAGGCTGTCAAAAAGCTCCATGCCGTCACCAGGGCCAGGCGGGAATGGGGAGCGCCAGCGCCTTCACGAACAGCAGCACGGAGGCCGCGGCGAGCGCGAGCGCGAACAGGACGACTTCGACCGGCCGGGTCTCGTCGCTGCCGGCGGCGGCGACCAGCACCGTCGCGACGGCGGCGAGAGCCAAGCCCGCCTTCACGCCGAGCAGGGCGAAGGCCGCGATCGCGCCCAACACCGCCACGAAGGGACGCAGGCGGGGACGCTCGATCGGCTCGCCGCCGCGGCTGAAGCCGCGCGCGGCGAAGAACAGCCCGAAGGCCATCGCGATCCCGGCGAGCACACGCGGCATGAAACCCGGGCCCATGTCCGCCGGCGAACCGAAGCTCAACGTCCGCGTCGCGTAGAACACCAGCGCGGCGACGACGATGAGGAACGCGCCGAACAGCGCGTCCTGCAGGTCGAAGCGGGTGGTCACGGCCTTACTGGCCCTTAATCCCGGCGTCGGCGATGATCTTGCCCCAGCTCTCAGTGTTGGTCGCGAGCCAGCTCTTGAGGTCGTCCGCCGGTCCGCCGACCACGCGGCCGCCCTGCTGCTTGATGCGCTCGATCACCTCGGGGCGCTTCAGCGCCTCGTTCACCGCGGCGTTCACCGCGGCGATCTTCTCAGGCGGCGAGCCGGCGGTGGTCAGCAGGCCCTGCCACGAGCCGACGTCGGGCTGCGGCAGCTTCGCCTCCTTGAAGGTCGGGAGATCGGGCGCGGCGGCGACCCGCTCGTCGCCCGTCACCGCGAGGCCCTTGAGCTGGCCGTTGGTCACGAAAGGCAGCGTCGCGGTGGCGCCGTTGATGATCACCTTGCTCTCGCCGGAGACCACGGCCTGGGTCGCGGCCGCGCCGCCCTTGTAGGGCACGGTTTTCCACTGGACGCCGAGCTCCTTCGCGAGCGCGACGGCGGTGATGTGGTTGACGCCGCCGATGCCGGAGTTCGCGACCGCGAGCTTGCCCGGATTGGCCTTGGCGTAGGCGAGCAGGCTCGCGACGTCGGTCACGCCCTCGAGCTTGGGGTTCACCGCCAGCACATAAGGCGAGAACATCACCATCGTCACCGGCGCGAGGTCTTCGAGCGGCTTGTAGGTGAGGTCGGCGAAGAGGCCGGGAGCCGAGGCCACGGTGCCGACGTCGGTCAGCAGGTAGGTCTGGCCGTCCTTGTCGGCCTTGGCGACGGCGTCCGCGCCGATGTTGCCGGCGGCGCCCGGCTTGTTCTCGACGACGACCGTCTGGCCGATCTTCTCCGAGAGCAGCGGCGCGATGATGCGGGCGAGGGTGTCGGAGGTGCCGCCCGGAGCGTAAGGCACCACGATGCGGACCGGGCGATCGAAGGTCTGCGCCGTGACGGGTGCCGCGCCGAAAGAGGCGCCGGAGAGCGCGATGGCGCAGGCGAGCGCGCAGGCCGCGCGGCGGGTGACGGTCATGGATTCCTCCCAGGGAACGCTGCGTTCGCAGACTGTTGGGAGAACCGTCCCTGCAAAGACGATGGCCGTCCAAGACAAATCCGGCATGGATCGATGCCGAAATTGGATCGGTCCCGCGTTAAGGCTCCTCCCCGAGGATGATCGCGAGGGCCCGCGCGGAGGCCGGATTCTCGTTGTCGCGCCGCCAGACGGCGCCGAGTTCGGCGGTCTCGCCGGCCTGTGCGATCTCGCGATAGGCCACGCCCTCGAAATGGAGCTGGCGCGCCGCCTCCGGCACAAGCGCGACCCCGAGCCCGATCCTGACCAGCGCCAGCACCGAATGGATCTGGCTGACATGCTGGGCGATCGTCGGCTGGGCGCCTGCGGCCGAGAACAGCCTGAGCGTGAGGTCGTGGAAGTAGCGCGCCTCGAAGGGCGAATAGCTGATCAGCGGATCGCCGCCGAGTTCGGCGAGGTCGACGGCGTCGCGGTCCGCCAGCCGATGGTCCGGCGGCAGCGCCACGATCATCGGCTCGCGCAGAACGATGCGGAACTCGAGCCCGGCATGGCGCACCGGCGGGCGCACCAGCCCGATGTCGATGCGGCCGTTCGCCAATGCGTCCAGCTGGGCCGAGGTGACGGCCTCCCTGAGCGCCACGTCGACGCCGGGCAGGCGCCGCTTCAGCCGCTGGAACACGTCCGGCAGGAATCCGTAGCCGGAGGCCGCGGTGAAGCCGATCGTCACCGCGCCGGCGTCGCCCTCCGAGACGCGCCGGATCGACATGGCCGCGCCCTCGGCGAGCGACAGCAGACGGCGCGCTTCGGGAAGGAAGGTGCGCCCCGACGACGTCAGGGCCACGCGGCGGTGGGAGCGCTCGAACAGCCGCGCCTCGAGCAGATGCTCGAGCAGTTGGATCTGCCGGCTCAGCGGCGGCTGCGTCATGTTCAGCCGACGAGCCGCGCGGCCGAAATGCAGCTCCTCGGCCACCGCCACGAAGCAGCGCAGGTGGGTGAATTCGAACATGCGCCCGCTCGATACCCAATGAGCATCGATCGATGCCTCTTATAGCTTAGACCGGAATGACGACGCCGACTAGCGTCGCTCGCGTGAGGCCGATGCGGCGTGAAGACCGTGCGGCCCATGAGGAAACCGCGCCCGGGAGAGGCACATCATGATGCGCATCATCAGGTTACTGGCGGTGGCGGCGTCCGCGCTCGCCCTCGTCGCGCCGCACGTCGCGGCGGCGACCGACTACCCGATACGGAACATCACGATGATCGTGCCGTTCCCGCCCGGCGGCGCGTCCGACACGGCGGCGCGCATCGTCAGCCAGCAGCTCGAGAAGCAGTTGGGCAAGAACATCATCGTGGAGAACAAGCCCGGCGCGACCGGCAACACCGGCGCCCGGCTCGCCGCGAGCGCCGCGCCGGATGGCTACACGCTGCTGTGCGCCGCGCTGTCGGTCTGGTCGATCAACGCGGCGCTGTTCCGGGACCTGCCCTACGATCCGGCCAAGGATTTCGACCACCTCACAGTCGCGGTGCGCACGCCGAACGTGCTCGTGGTGCGCAAGGAGTTCCCGGCGAAGGACTACAAGGAGTTCGTCGAATACCTGAAGGCGCATCCGGGCGAAGTGACGTTCGCGAGCTCCGGCAGCGGTTCGTCGGACCATCTGACCGCCGAACTCTGGTGGCAGAAGACCGATACGAAGGCGGTGCACGTGCCCTACAAGGGCGGCGGACCGGCCATCGCCGACCTGATCGGCGGCCACGCCGACGCCTCGTTCGCGAATCTCGGCAACATCTATCCGCAGGTGAACCTCGGCAAGGTCCGCGCGCTCGCCATCACCTCGGAGAAGCGCGATCCGCTGCTGCCGGACGTCCCGACGCTCGCCGAGCTCGGCCTCCAAGGCGGCGAGGTCTACTCCTGGCAGGCCTTCGGCGGCCCCAAGGGCATGCCCGAAGACGTGCGGACGAAGCTCGCGACCGAGATGATCAAGGCGCTGCACGAGCCGCACGTCAAGGAAGCCTTCGCCAAGACCGGCTTCGAGATCGTGGCCAACACGCCGGAGGAGTTCCGCGACTTCCAGGCCGGCGAGATCGCCCGCTGGAAGGAGGTCGTGGCCAAGGGGAACATCCCGTCGCCGTAAGACCAGACGCGACGCTTCACCTCGCCCGGCCGGGAGAGGTGAAGACCTCCGCCCTTCGCCGTCCTTCCGGAGCCCCTCCCGTGACCACCCTCGCAGACGACGTCCAGCGGCAATCCTCGGTCCGCGCCGCGACCCCCGTGGTGACCGACCTCAAGGTCGTCCCCGTCGCCGGCCACGACTCCATGCTGATGAACCTGAGCGGCGCCCACGGCCCGTTCTTCACCCGCAACCTCGTGATCCTGACCGACAGCGCCGGCCACGTCGGCCTCGGCGAGGTGCCGGGCGGCGAGAAGATTCGCCAGACGCTGGAGGACGCCCGGGAGCTGATCGTCGGCCGACCGATCGGCGCCTGGAACGCGGTCCTGAACGAGATGCGCTCCGCCTTCGCCGACCGCGACAGCGGCGGGCGCGGTCTCCAGACCTTCGATCTGCGCATTACCATCCATGCGGTGACGGCGGTCGAGAGCGCCTTCCTCGACCTGCTCGGCCAGCACCTCGACGTCCCCGTCGCGGCCCTTCTCGGCGAAGGCGTGCAGCGGCCGGCGGTCGAGATGCTCGGCTACCTGTTCTATGTCGGCCCGCGCACTAAGACCGACCTGCCCTACCGCGCCCCGATGGCCGCGGACGGCTGGCTCAGGCTTCGCGACGAGGAGGCGATGACGCCCGAGACCGTCGCGCGGCTCGCCGAAGCCGCGAAGGAGCGCTACGGCTTCAACGACTTCAAGCTCAAGGGCGGCGTGCTCCGGGGCGAAGAGGAGATCGCGGCCGTCACCGCGATCAAGGACCGCTTTCCGGACGCCCGCGTCACGCTCGACCCGAACGGCGCCTGGTCGCTCGACGAGGCGATCCGGCTCTGCAAGGGCCAGGGCCACGTGCTCGCCTACGCCGAAGACCCGTGCGGCGCCGAGCAGGGTTTTTCCGGCCGCGAGATCATGGCGGAGTTCCGCCGCGCGACGGGCCTTCCGACCGCCACCAACATGATCGCGACCGACTGGCGCCAGATGCGCCATGCGATCCAGCTCGGCTCGGTCGACATCCCGCTCGCCGATCCGCATTTCTGGACGCTCGCAGGCGCCGTCCGGGTCGCTCAGCTCACACGCGACCACGGCCTCACCTGGGGTTCGCATTCGAACAACCACTTCGACGTCTCGCTCGCCATGTTCACCCACGCGGCGGCGGCGGCGCCGGGCAAGGTGACCGCGATCGACACCCACTGGATCTGGCAGGACGGCGAGCGCCTGATCAAGGAGCCGCTTCAGATCAAGGGCGGACTCGTCGCGCTGCCCGAGCGGCCGGGCCTCGGCGTCGAGATCGACTGGGCGCACGTCGAGAAGGCCCACGAGCTTTACAAGCGCCATGGCCTCGGGGCGCGCGACGACGCGGCCGCCATGCAGTTCCTGATTCCGAACTGGACCTTCGACAACAAGCGCCCGGCGATGGTGCGCTGAGACGAGACGACGCCCCCTCCGTCATACCCGCCTTCGCCGGGCATGACGCCGATTGACGGCCCGACCAAGAGAAGAGCGACGCGCCATGGACATGCCGAAAAACACCTTCAAGGCCGCGATCTCGTCCGGCCGCCAGCAGATCGGCCTGTGGTCGAGCCTCGCGAGCAACATCTCCACCGAGGTGATCGCGGGCTCAGGCTTCGACTGGATCCTGCTCGACATGGAGCATTCGCCGAACGACCTTGGCGACATCTACGTCCAGCTCCAGGCCATGATGGAGAACGCGACGCAGGCGGTGATCCGCATGCCGAGCGACGATCCGATCGCGATCAAGCGCATCCTCGACGCCGGCGCGCAGTCGCTGATGATCCCGAACGTCGAGGACGCCGGACAGGCGGCCCGCGTGGTGGCGGCGACGCGCTATGCGCCCCGCGGCGTGCGCGGCTTCAGCCAGGCGCCCCGCGCCGCCCGCTTCGGGCGCGTGCCGAACTACCACGCCACCTGCGAGGCCGAGATCTGCGTGATCGTGCAGATCGAGAGCCAGAAGGCGCTCGACAACATCGAGGAGATCGCGGGCGTGGAGGGCGTCGACGCCCTGTTCGTCGGCCCGGGCGACCTGTCGACCAGCCTCGGCTACATCGGCCGCCAAGGCCACGCCGACGTCGTCGCCGCGATCGAGAAGACCATCGCACGCATCACGGCGACGGGACGCGCCTGCGGGATCCTCACCGGCGACGAGACGCTCGCGCGCCGTTACATGGCCGCCGGCACGATCTTCACCGCGGTCGGCTCCGATATGACGCTGCTCGCCCGGACGACCGAAGCGCTCGCGGCCCGGTTCAAAGGCTGACGGGGGAGTACGGCTTCCCTCGCCCACCGTCTCTCAACAGCTTTTCCACAGCCTTACCCACAGACGGGAGACCATCATGAACGTCGGTTTCGTCGGCCTCGGCATCATGGGCAAGCCCATGGCGGGCCATCTCATCGCGGGCGGCCACACGCTCTTCCTCAAGACCCGCCGCGAGGTTCCGGCCGAGCTGGTCGCCGCCGGAGGGACGGCCTGCGCGACCGCGAAAGAGGTCGCCGAAAAGTCCGACGTCGTCATCACCATGGTGCCGGACACGCCGGACGTCGAAGCCGTGCTGTTCGGCGAGGACGGAATCGCCGAGGGTCTGTCGGCCGGCAAGACCGTCGTCGACATGAGCTCGATCTCGCCGATCGCCACCAAGGCCTTCGCCGAGAAGATCGCGGCCAGGGGGGCCGCCTATCTCGACGCGCCGGTCTCCGGCGGCGAGGTCGGCGCGAAGAACGCCTCGCTCACCATCATGGTCGGCGGCGACGAGGCGACCTTCGACAAGGTGAAGCCGCTGTTCGAGCTGATGGGCAAGAACGTCACGCTCGTCGGCCCCACCGGCGCGGGCCAGTCCACCAAGGTCGCGAACCAGATCATCGTGGCGCTCACCATCGGGGCGGTCGCCGAAGGGCTGCTGTTCGCGTCCAAGGCAGGCGCCGATCCGGCCAAGGTCCGGCAGGCTCTGACCGGCGGGCTCGCGACCTCGCGCATCCTCGAGCTTCACGGCGAGCGGATGATCAGGCGCACCTTCGATCCGGGCTTCCGGATCGAGCTTCACCAGAAGGACCTGAACCTCGCGCTCGAAGGCGCGAAGTCGCTCGGCCTCGCGCTGCCCGCGACCGCGGTCGCGCAGCAGCTGTTCTCGGTCTGCGTCGCGAACGGCGGCAAGGCCTGGGACCATTCGGGCCTCGCCCGCGCGCTCGAGATCATGTCGAACCACGAGATCGCCGACGCCTCGTGACCTGAGGGCCCGCGACGGGGCGCGCGACGTCGCGCGTCCCGCCCGCCTTCGGCGCGGACCAAGGCCCGGCGCCGCGCGTGTGATTCGACAGTTCGCCGCATTTACGCCACATATGTGTCAAGCCCCCGCCAGGGCGGCATGTACAGGGCGTAGATCATGATATCGAACAGGATCATGGGCCTGCTGGCCCTCGGTTTCGGGCTCGCCTTCGCGGCGCCCGCGCAGGCCACCGTGGTGGCGCAGATCAGCCTCTCGCAGCAGCGCATGGACGTGATGGTGGACGGCGTCCGGGCCTATTCCTGGCCGGTTTCCACCGCGCGTCGCGGCTACGTCACGCCGACCGGCAGCTACCGGCCGTTCCGCACGGAAAAGATGTGGCGTTCCCGGAAATACGACATGTCGCCGATGCCCTATTCGGTGTTCTTCCGCGGCGGCTACGCCGTGCACGGCACCACCTATGTGCGCTCGCTCGGACGGCCCGCGAGCCACGGCTGCGTGCGCCTGCAGACCGCGAACGCGGCGACGCTCTACGCGCTGGTGCAGAAGAAGGGCATGGCGCGCTCGCGCATCGTCATCACGCGCTGAACGCCATGCTTCGCGCGGCGCTCAGGCCGCGACGGGCGTCGCCCGCGTGACGATGCGCTCGCCCTCCACCTCGGCCTCGATCGTCACCTCCATGTTCGCGGCCTTGGCCACGAGGCCGGCGTAGAACGGCTGGATGACGTGGGCGTCGACGCGGTCTTCCGGCGCGCGGCCGGCGATCAGATCGACCACGTTTGCGGGCACGCGCGCGGTCGGTCCGGTCGCGACGATGCGGAAGGCGGTCGCGTCGCCCTCGCCCTCGGCGGAGACGGCGATGACGCCGCCGCGCGGGATGGTCGTGGTCGCGACCAGCACGAGGTTGAGCAGCAGCTTGACCTTGTTCTTCAGCAGAAGCTGGCGGTTCGCCTCCCAGACCAGCTTGGTCTTCTGGTCCTCGATGAAGCCGCGCGCCACCTGCTCGGCGTCGCCGAGGTCGAGCACGGCCGCGGCCGATCCCGCCGCGCCGAAGGCGATGCGGCAGAACTGCAGGCGCGCGGAGGCCTGCGCCGCGCTCTTCTTGATCAGGTCGAAGGCGAAGCCGCGCATGCCCTCGTCCTTCTCGTCCTCGAGGATCTCGAGGCCGTTGACGATGGCGCCGACCGGGCTGATCACGTCATGGCAGACGCGGCTCGCGATCAGCGCCGCGAGGTCGAGGCCGTCGAGCGTGATGATCTGCGAGGGCGGCGAGGCGTCGGAGGTTGACATGGGAGCTCCTGCCGAGGCTTGGAGAGGACCTGAACGCCGAGCCGACTCAAAGCTGTCCACGAACGGCTTGGAGCCTGATACACGCTACGTTGCGCGCCCTCAAGGCGACGCCGTCCCCTCCCCCCCGGAGCCCGATCGATGTCCCAGCCCGCCTTCGACGCGCGCCTGCTCGCGGCCCTGTCCGGACTGTGCTCCGAGGCCGGCCGCGCGATCCTCGACGTCTATGACGCCGAGGCGGTGGCCGTGCGCGAGAAGGACGACCGCAGCCCCGTCACCGACGCAGACGAGAAGGCGGAGGCCATCCTGCATGCCGGCCTCGCCAGGCTGCTGCCGGGCGTCGCCGTCATCGCCGAGGAGGCCGCGTCGCGCGACGGCGTGCCGGCCGCGGCCCCCGACTCCTTCCTGCTGGTCGATCCGCTCGACGGCACCCGCGAGTTCCTGTCGCGCAACGGGGAGTTCACCGTGAATGTCGGGCTGGTGGTCGACGGCCGGCCGGTCGGCGGCTGCGTGCACGCGCCCGCGCTCGGCGCGACCTGGATCGGCGCCGAGGGGCTCGGCGCCCGCAAAGCGGTCGCCGCGATCCGCGAAACGCCCGCCGAGGCCGAGTTCTACGACGTCTCGGTCCGGCAGGCGGCGACCGGCGCGCTCTGCGCGGTGGCGAGCCGCAGCCATTCCGACGCCGAGACGGAAGCGTTCCTCGAACGGCTCGGCGTCACCGAGCGCCGCTCGGCCGGCTCATCGCTGAAGTTCTGCCTGGTGGCGGAGGGCGCGGCCGACGTCTATCCCCGCTTCGGCCCGACCATGGAATGGGACACCGCCGCGGGCCACGCCGTGCTCGCGGCCGCGGGCGGCGCCGTGACGGCCCCCGACGGCTCGCCGTTCCGCTACGGCAAGTCCGAGGCCGGCTTCCGCAACGGCGGCTTCGTCGCCTGGGGACGCCGGGGCTGAGCGCTCAGCGCGCGAGCTGGGCCTCGACGCGCGGCCAGGCCTTCTCGGCGGGGCGCGGATCGCGGAAGGCGTCGCGCTCGTCGGGCGTGCGGAACAGATAGAGCCGCTCGCCGCGCACGGCGAAGATCAGCGGATGGCCGGCCGCGGGCGCGCCGTTCGCGACCGCCGCAGGATCGTAGCCGCCGAAGCGCGGGGCGTAGACCTCGGGAGCGGACAGGAAGGCCGCCATGTTCGCGGCGCTCGCGAAGCGCCACGCGGCGCCGTTCCACTCGGCCTCGTGCTCGCGCTGTCCCGGCACGGCGCGGCCGTCGGTGAAGTAGGCGACCGGATCGTAGCCGTAGAGCGCGATGCCATTCGCGGGGTCGGACACGTAGCGCTCGTCGACGCCGGGCGTCGCCGCGGCGGGAACGATCCCGCCGAGACCTGCGATCGCCAAGGCTGCGAGAACGCTGCGCACGTCGCCGGACCTCCCCCGCCGCGCCGTCGCGGCCTCCCCGTCTCCGCTCCTTCTACATCCGCGCCGTTCACCTTTGAGTAAACCCGATCGCTCAAATTCGACGCATCGGCGCGTCTTCCGTGATTCGCACGGCATCGAGCGCGCCCACGGACGAGAAGGATGAACGCGATGTCGTGGAACGCGATCGTCGCCGCCGCAGCGCTCGTGGCCGGCATGACCCTCCCGCACGCCGCCTCGGCGCAGTACGCCGGACCCGAGCCCACCCGCGCCGCCTATTCCGACGGCGAGTACGGCGGGGCGCGACCGACCTATTCGAGCCAGGAGATCCTGGACAAGGGCCACGCCTTCTTCGGCTCGATGTCGCGCGGCCTCGCGGGCATCGTCGAGAAGGCCACCAGCCAGTGGGGCGAGCCCAACGGCTACATCCTCGGCGAGGAAGCCGCCGGCGCCTTCGTCGGCGGCCTGCGCTACGGCGAGGGCAAGCTGTTCACCCGCGACGGCCAGGAGCAGCGCGTCTACTGGCAGGGCCCCTCGCTCGGCTTCGACTTCGGCGGCGACGGCGCCCGGACCATGATCCTGGTCTACAACCTGCCGGCGAACGAGGCGATCTTCAGCCGCTTCGCCGGCGTCAACGGCTCGGCCTATCTGGTCGGCGGCCTCGGCATGACGGCGCTGAAGGACTACAACACCGTGCTGGTGCCGATCCGCACCGGCCTCGGCGTCCGGCTTGGCGTCAACGTCGGCTACCTCAAGGTCACGCCGCACTCGACCTGGAACCCATTCTGATCCGCGCCCGGCGCTCCCCCGGCTTGGCCTCGGGGGGCGCCTGTGCCATGCTCCAGCGACGAACGCCACCGGCGCTCGCCGGGGCGGCGGCGCTCGCGCGGAGGCCCCGCATCGCATTCCGCGAGCACGCCTGAATGGTCGAGCCAGCCCTGTACGCCGCCTTCGGCGCCTGCGTCGCGACGCTGATCCTGCTGCTGTTCCTGCCGCTGTTCTGGAACCGCGCGGTGCGCCTCACCACGCGCCGGCTCGCGGGCCGGCTGCCCGTCTCCGTCTCCGAGATCGTCGCCGCGCAGGACCGGCTGCGCGCCGAGCACGCCGTCTCCCTGCGCGCGACCGAGCGGCGGGCGGAGACGATGCTGGCGGAGGCGGCGCGCGAGCGGGTGGAGGCCGGCGCGCTGCGCGCCGGGCAGCTCGCGCTCAAGGCCGAGGCGGCGGACCTGCGCGAGACGGTGAAGCGGCTCGAGACTCAGAACGCGCTGCATCGCGGCGATCTCGACCGCACCAGCGCCGAGTTCGCCGACGCCCTCAAGGCGCTCGACGCCGCCAAATCGGACGCGCGCGCCGCGAACCGCGGCCGCGACGTGGCCCGCAAGGAGGCGCTCGCGGCCCAGACCGCGGCGGAGGGGCTGCGCGTCGACCTCGCCGCCGCCGAAGCCGCGCTCGTCTCGGCCCGCGCAAGCCTCGCCGAGACCGAGGCGCGGCTCGCCCGCACCCAGAACGCGCTGACGCTGATCGAAGCCGAGGCCGCCTCGAAAACCGCGCTGCTCGCGGAAGCGCAGGCACAGCGGCTCGCGGCGGAGAAGCGCCTCGTCGAGGAGACCGCGGCGCTGGTCGCGGCCCGGGCGACAAGCGCGCGCGGCGCGGCCCCGTCGCCCGCCTCCGACGACGACCTCATGCTCGAACTGCGCACAAAGCTCGACGAACTCGCCGACGCGATCGTGCGGGCCGAAGACGGCCGGCCGGTCGAGCCTGCGCGCGCGAAGCCCCAGCCGCCGGCGGCGGCTTCCGGCGTAACCGGGCTGCTGCCGAGCCACGCCTGAGGCGGGCCGTCAGCGTGGCGCGCGAACCCCGCCGAAGCCCAGCCCCAGCGCGAGGCAGGCCGCCAGCGAGGCGGCCGCCACGACCCCGAAGCCGGCGGTGAAGCCGAAGGCGTCGCCGAGCGCGCTGACGAGCCACCAGCCGACCACCGCCACGATGGCGTCCATGCTCTGGAACAGGGTGAAGTCCACGCCGGCCTGATCGGGCGAGGCGCGTCCCATCAGCTCCGAATAGACCGCGACGAAGCCGAGCGAGAGCGTGCCCGCCGAGACGAAGGCGATGGCTGAGAGCAGCGCCGGGGAATGGATCTCGGCGTAGGCGCACAGCGCGAAACCCACGGTCGCCGCGGCCTGGGCCGCGAGCGCGGCGGCCATGACGCCGAAGGCGCCGTAGCGGCGCACCAGCGCGCCGCCGCCGGCCGCGCCGGCGAGCCCGACGACCGTGACGCCGACGCCCTGGAGAACGCCGAGCAGCGTCAGGCTCAGGCCGGCGTCGATCAGGAACGGGCCGATCAGCACCGAGGCCCATTTCTGGCCGAGCGCGTAGAACGCGATCAGCGCGAGGCCGGACCGCATCTCCGGGCGCTTCAGCGCCGCCATGATCGATTGCGGCGGCCGGTCCGGCCGGGCCGCGCGCGCCCCATCGGGCGCCAGCAGGAACGGCAGCGCGAGCCCGACCAGGATCGCGACCATGACCAGCGTCGACGGCGTCCAGCCGAGATGGTCGATCAGCACGAGGAACAGGCCGCCGCCGATCGCCGCACCGAGATAGGCGCCGCCGACCTGGACCGCGTTGCCCCAGCCGCGGTCCTTCTCCGCGAGGCTTTCGACCGCATGGCCGTCGCAGGCGATGTCGACGGTCGCCGAGCAGAACGAGGCGATCACCATCGCGACCATCAGCGGCAGCAGCGCCGAGGTTCCGATCAGCGCGCAGGCGGCGATCGCGCCGGCGCCGAAGGCGCCGACCACGCCCACGACCAGCCGCGACCGCCGCGGCCCCACATGCGGCGAGCGGAACCGCTCTACCGCCGGCGACCAGAGGAACTTGAACGACCACGGCAGCACCGTGATCAGCACGAGCGCGATGTCGTTCAGCGACCCCCCGCTCTGGCGCATCACGGCGGGGAGGCCCGTGAAGATCACCCCGCCGATCACGCTCTGCGCGGTGTAGAGCCCGCCGAGCCCGACCAGAAGCCGGACCGGCGATGCGCTCCCGCTCCGCGGGCCGTTCGCCAGATTCACCAGCGGTACTTCAGGCTGGCGATGACCTTGCGGCCCTCATCGAAGTAGCAGTAGTTCGACGAGCAGACCTGTTCGACCTTGTCGAGCAGGTTGGTGGCGTTCACCTGCAGCTTCAGCCCTTTCAGCTTGGGATTCAGGTTCTCGAGCTCGTAAGACGCCTTGGCGTCGACGAAGGCGCGGGCCTTGTTGGCGATGACCGAGCGGTTCGCGTTGTCGCCGAAGTTGCGCCCCGTGTAGCGGACGCCGGCGCCGAGGCTCAGCCCCTTCGCCGCGCCGTCCGGCACGTCATAGCCGCCCCAGAGCGAGAACGAGTGCTTGGGAATGCTGGTGAGGTTCTTGCCCTTGATGCTGTCAGGCTTGCCGATCTTGGTGTCGACATAGGCGTAGGAGGCCAGCAGGTTGACGCCGTTCACGAGCGTCGCCGCAGCCTCGATCTCGAAGCCGCGCGACCGGAAGTCGAGCTGGGTCTGCCGGTTGCTTGAGCCGGACGAGTCCGTGACCACCGCGTAGACGATGCCGTCGTCCTGCTTCAGGTTAAAGACGGAGGCGTTGATGGTCGCGTTGACGTCCGGGAATTTGTACTTGACGCCCGCCTCGACCTGCTCGCCCACGGTCGGCTTCGTCACGGTCCCGTCGATGACGGTGCCCGGATTCGGGACGAAGGACGTGCCGTAGCCGACATAAGGCGTGAGACCGAACTCTGTGACGTAGCTCAGGCCGACGCGGCCGGTGAACTTGCCGTCGTTCTGCTTCTGCGTTCCCCTCGTCGTCGCATAACCCGTAAGATTACCGAGTTCGTCGTAGACGCCAGCCACTTGACTGGACTTGTACGTGCTGTCGAACCAGTCGTAGCGGCCGTTGAGCGTCAGACGCCAGGCGTCCATCTTCAGCTCGTCTTGCGCATAGACGCCGACCAAGCTCTGATCCTGCTTGGACCTGAACGGCGTCGCCGCATCCGATCCGAAATCCGGGACTTGGATGTCGTCGGGATCGGAATAGTAACTCAACGCATATTTCGACGAGTACTTCAGCAGGCTGACGTCCACGCCTGTCAGCAGCGTGTGCGAGACCGGACCCGTCTGAAGCTCGGTCTTCAGATAGGTGTCCGCCGCCAGAGCGACGAACTGCTCCTTGACCAGACCGGCGCCGCCCGCCTCCGAGAGTTCGCTGTACCGGCCATTGTATTCCTCGCGCTGGGTCAGCGCCGACCCGCGAACGTTCTGGTGGAGGCTGACCGTGTCGCTGAAGCTGTGCTTGAACTCGTAGCCGACCCGGCCCTGATCCTGCGTGAAGTTGTTGAACTTGCCGTTGGCGAGCTGCGTCTTCACCGCACCGATCGAGTTAAAGTCGGCGTCGTAATGGTTCACATAGGCGGCCGATCCGCCGGTCCGGCCATGCATGAACTCGGTCAGGATGGTGAGCTCGGTGTCGTCGCTCGGCCGGAAGGTGACGGCCGGCGCGATGAAGTAGCGGTCGTCCGGCACGTATCTCATCTCTGTGTTCGCGTCCCGCGCGAGGCCGGTCAGCCGGTAGAGCACCGTGCCCTGCTCGTTCAGCGGCCCGCCGATGTCGAAGCTGACCTGCTTGCGCGCGTGAGAGCCCGTCTGGACCTCGACCTCGCCGAACTTGTAGTCGGTCGGACGCTTCGAGATCAGGTCGATGACGCCGACAGAGGCTCCGGCGCCGTACAGGGCGGAGGACGGCCCCTTGAGCACCGTGACCGACTCGAGTCCGTAGGGCTCCAGCCGGAAGAGGCCGCTTGGGCTGCTGAACTGGCGCAGGCCGTCGCGGAACACGCCGGTGTAGGTGACGTCAACCCCGCGGATGAAGAAGCTGTCGAAGCGCGGGTCGGCGCCGTAGGCGCCCGTGCGAACGCCAGGCGTGTAGTTCAGGGCTTCCTGAAGATTCTGCGGCCGGCGGTCGTCGAGCTGCTTCTGGGTGACGGTGTTGATCGTCGCCGGGACCTCGTTCACCGGCGTGTCGGTCTTGGTGGCCGAGCGCGTGGTCTTGGCGACGTAGCCGTCATTGGTGGCGACGCCCGGCGCGCCGTCGACGCGAGCGCCCGCCGCCTGCCCCTCGACCGAGATCTCCTCGAGCACCGTCGTCCCGCCGGCCGCGCCTTGAGCCTGCGCGCCCTGCGGCAGCGACAGAACGGCGAGCGAGGCGCTCGCAAGCAGAGCGTGCGACATACGGGACATGAAACGGAACTCCGGCGTGAAACGAATGCCGCCCGTACAGGAGACTCCGCAGCACACTCAAGAGCTCGCGAAAATATTCGAATTCGAACAATTCAAATCTATGGCGAATTCATCCGCCATCCATGGAAATATGCCGGGCATATCAGGGATTAGGAGGTTATTTTATTGTCTTCCCGTGGCGACGCGACAAGATCATCGCCGCCTCGCCGAATGATGTCGCCGCGCGACATCACGGAGCCGTGATTCGCGAACGGCCTGCGCGAAAGACGAGGCCGCGGCGACGACCGGGCCGAGGCGTCGCGCGCCGCCGATGGCATTTGGCATAACTTGGAGACCTGCCCATGAACCCCGAGTCACTTTTCGGCCACAGAGCGGCGGCGATCGTCCGCGGCGGCGCCGGCGCGCTCGCCGCGGCGGCCGTCGTCGCGCTCTCGCCCGCCCCGGTGGCCGCGGGCGAGGCCGTGGTGCGCGTCGCCCGCCAGCCCGGCGTCGACACGCTGGCGTTCCGCTCCGCGCGCGAGCGGGACGCGGCGTTCGCCGCGCTGTCGCGGCATCTCGCCCGGCTGGCCGAAACCCGGCTACCCGCGGGCCAGTCGGTCACGATCGAGCTGATCGATCTGCGGCCCGCCGGCCAGTTCGAGCCGTGGCGGACGAACTTCCAGGACGTGCGGGTGCTGCGCGACGTCACGCCGCCGCGGGTGACGCTGTCCTACGTCCTCAAGGAGCGCGGCCGCACGCTCGCCCGCGGGCGAGAGACCCTGAGCGACATGAACTATCTCGCGAACCCGTCGGCGCGCTCGTCGCTGTCGAGCTGGCCTTACGAGAAGGAGCTGCTGTCCGACTGGTTCCGGTCGCGGCTGGTGCTGCGCCGCCCGGCGCCCTGACCGTCTGCGGCCTTACGCCGTTCGGAGGGCGTTTCCAGCGGCCGCGGATGCGTGTAAGGCGATATTGCAGTGCGGTCACATCATCAGCGGACGGGCGGGCGATGGCGCTTTCCAATTCCACGGCGACAGCGGTTCAGGCCCCCCTCAAGGCGCTCTGGACGCGCATGGAGGCGCGGCGCGTCTACGCGCAGCCGTTCATGGACCTGATCCTGCAGGCGCAGACCGTGCATCGCCGCCATTTCCCGGCGAACGAAGTGCAGATGAGCCAGCTTCTGTCGATCAAGACCGGCGGCTGCCCGGAGGACTGCGGCTATTGCAGCCAGTCCGCCCGCATGCCGGGCGAGAAGCTGTCCGCCTCCAAGCTGATGGAGGTCGAGCGGGTGCTCGCCGAGGCGCGGAAGGCGAAGGACGGCGGCGCCACGCGCTACTGCATGGGCGCCGCGTGGCGCTCGCCGAAGGAGCGCGACATGGAGATGGTCGTCGCCATGGTCGAGGGCGTGAAGGCGCTTGGGCTGGAGACCTGCATGACGCTCGGCATGCTGTCGCCGGCGCAGGCGATCCGTCTCAAGGACGCAGGCCTCGACTACTACAACCACAACATCGACACCTCGGAGCGCTACTATTCCGAGATCATCACCACCCGCTCCTTCGCCGACCGGCTCGAGACGCTCGACAACGTCCGCCAGGCCGGCATGAAGGTCTGCGCCGGCGGCATCCTCGGCATGGGCGAGACCGAGGACGACCGCATCGACATGCTGGTGACGCTCGCGAACCTGCCCGAGGCGCCGGAGAGCGTGCCGATCAACATGCTGATCCCGATCCCCGGCACGAAGCTCGAGAACGCCGCGCCGATCGACCCGATCGACTTCGTCCGCACAATCGCGCTCGCTCGCGTCATGATGCCGACGAGCCATGTGCGGCTCTCCGCCGGCCGCACCGAGATGTCGGACGAGACCCAGGCGCTGTGCTTCCTCGCCGGCGCCAACTCGATCTTCGTCGGCGAGACCCTGCTCACCGCCGACAACCCCGGCGAGGACCACGACGCGGGCCTGTTCCGCCGCCTCGGGATCAAGCCGGAGGCTCCGGGCGCCGCGGGATGACCGCCGCGGGCCTGGCGCGCTACGCCTCCGCGCTCGACGGGCTGGAGCGCCGCAGCCGCCGCCGCGCGCTGATCCCGCGCGCAGGCGTCGACTTCGCCTCGAACGACTATCTCGGCCTGAGCGCGTCGCCGCGCCTCGCCAACGCCGTGCGCGACGCGCTCGCGCGCGGGGTCGCCGTCGGCGCGGCCGGCTCGCGCCTGCTGCGCGGCAACGATCCCGAACACGAGGCGCTGGAGGCCGAGGCGGCGGTCTTCTTCGGGGCCGAGCGCGCGCTGTTCCTCGGCTCGGGCTACGCCGCCAACGTCGCGCTGGTCGCGGCGCTGCCGCAGCGCGGCGACCTCGTGGTCCACGACGCGCTGGTCCACGCCAGCGTGCATGACGGCCTCAGGCAGACCAAGGCCGACGTCGCGAGCGCGCCCCACAACGACGCGCAAGGCTTCGACGACGCGATCCGCGCCTGGCGCGCGACCGGTGGGCGCGGGACCCCGTTCATCGCGGCCGAAAGCATCTATTCCATGGAGGGCGACGCGGCCCCGGTCGCGGACCTGCTCGCCGTGGCCGAAGCCCATGACGGCTTCCTGCTGCTGGACGAGGCCCACGCCACCGGCGTGTTCGGCGCGGGCGGGCGCGGCCTCGGCGAGGCGTTCGAGGGCCGCTCCTCGCTGATCGCGGTCCACACCTGCGGCAAGGCGCTCTGCGCCTCGGGCGCGCTCGTCACCGGGCCTGCGCCGATCGTCGACTTCCTCGTCAACCGCGCCCGGCCCTTCATCTACGCCACCGCGCCCTCCCCGCTGATGGCGGCGGCGGTGCGCGAAGCGCTGAGGATCGTCGCCGACGAGCCCGAACGGCGCGCGGCGCTGACGCGGCTGGTCGAACTCGCCGGCCGCAGGCTGGGCGTTCTCGGCGTGACGCCGACGGGCACGCAGATCCAGCCCGTGATCCTCGGCCTCAACGCCCGCGCCACGTCGATCGCGCGGCGGCTGCAGGCCGCGGGCTACGACTGCCGCGCCATCCGCCCGCCGACCGTGCCCGAGGGCACGGCCCGGCTCCGGATCTCGCTCACGCTGAACGCGGACGAGGCGGCCGTGACCGGCTTGACCGACGCCATCGCGGAGGCCCTGACGGCGGCCGCGGCATGACCCCGATCGTGGTGACAGGCACCGACACCGGCGTCGGCAAGACGGTGGTCGCGGCGGCGCTCGCGGCGGCGCTCGGCGCGCATTACTGGAAGCCGGTGCAGGCCGGTCTCGACGAGGCCACCGACAGCGAGGCCGCCGCGGCGCTCGCCGGTCTCGCGCCCGAACGCGTTTTGCCCGAGGCCTACCGGCTCAGGACACCGGCCTCGCCGCACCTCGCGGCCGAGCTCAACGGCGTCGCGATCGACGTCGATCGCCTCGAACCGCCTGCCGTCGACGGCCCACTCGTGATCGAGGGCGCCGGCGGGCTGCTCGTCCCGTTGACGCGCGACGTCCTCACCATCGACCTGTTCGCGCGCTGGGGTTTTCCGGTGGTCCTCGTCGCCCGCACCGCGCTCGGCGGCATCAACCACGCGCTGCTGTCGCTGGAGGCCCTGAAGGCGCGCCGCATCCCGATCGCCGGCCTCGCCTTCGTGGGCGACGACAATCCCGACACGATCGCGACCATCGCCGCCTTCTCCGGCGTCAAGGTCCTGGGACGCCTGCAGCGGCTCGACCCGCTGACGCCCGAAACGCTGAAGGCGGCCTTCGCGGCGGCGTTCGACATCCGTCCGCTCCGATGACGTCCCCCTCCCCCGTCTGGCGTCCCTTCTTCCAGCACGCGCTCGAACCGGACCCGCCGACCGTCGTCCGCGCGCAGGGCGCGTATCTGCACACCTCGGACGGGCGTGCGCTGCTCGACGCCATTTCGTCGTGGTGGGTCACGACCCACGGCCACGGCCATCCCCGCATCGTCGCGGCGATCCGGGAGGCGGCGGAGAGCCTCGACCAGGTGATCTTCGCGAGCGTGACCCACGAGCCGGCCGAGCGGCTGGCGCGCGAGCTCGTGGCTCTCGCGCCGGCCGGCCTGACGCATGTGTTCTATTCCGACTCCGGCTCGACCGCGGTCGAGGTCGCGCTCAAGATGGCGCTCGGAGCGTTCTCCAACCGCGGGGTAGCGCGGACCAAGATCGTCGCGATGGAAGGCGCCTATCACGGCGACACGATCGGGACGATGAGCGTGGGCGAGCGCGGCGTGTTCAACGCGCCCTACGCCCCGCTGCTGTTCGAGGTCGGCCGCATCCCCTTCCCCGCCGCGGGCCGGGAGCAGGCGACGCTCGACGCCTTCGAGGCGCTGGCGCGCGCGGGCGACGTCGCGGCGCTGATCGTAGAGCCGCTGGTGCTGGGCGCGGGCGGAATGCGTATCTACACGCCTCAGGTTCTGGCGGAGCTGAAACGCATCGCCGAAAAGCACGGCGCGTGCTTCATCGCCGACGAGGTGATGACGGGATGGGGCCGGACCGGAACGCTGTTCGCCTGCGAGCAGGCCGGCGTCGCGCCGGACATCCTGTGCGCGTCGAAGGGGCTCACCGGCGGCGCCGTCCCGCTCGCCGCGACGCTCGCGAGCGGGGAAATCTTCGCCGCGCACCATTCGAGCGACCGCGCCAAGACCTTTTTCCACTCCTCCTCCTACACCGCGAACCCGATCGCCTGCGCCGCGGCGGTCGCCAATCTGGAGATCTGGCGCGATGAGCCGATCGCCGAGCGGATCGCGGCGCTGGCGCGGGCGCAAGCCGCGCGCGTCCGCCGCTTCGAGAGCGATCCACGCTTCCGCGACCCGCGCGCCTGCGGCACGATCGCGGCCGTCGACCTCGCGGTGCCCGATCCCGGCTATCTCGCGGAGGTCGGGCTGAAGCTGCGCCGGTTCTTCCTCGAGCGCGGCCTGCTGCTGCGGCCGCTCGGGGACACGCTCTACGCCATGCCGCCCTATTGCGTCACCGAAGCCGAGCTCGACCGCGTGTTCGACGCCTTCGAGGAGGCCGCGGACGTGGCGGGGCTTGCGCGATGAGATCGCCCGGCGTCCGGCTCGCGGGGCTCGGCTGGGCCGCGCCCGAGCGGCGCGTGACGAGCGCGGAGATCGAGGCCGATCTCGGGCTGGAGCCCGGCTGGATCGAGCGCCGCACCGGCATACGCGAGCGGCGCTGGGCCTCCGACGGCGACACGCTGTCGGGCCTCGCCGCGGTCGCCGGCGAGCGCGCGCTGGCGAGCGCCCGGATCGACCGCGGCGCGATCGGCCTCACCCTGCTCGCGACCTCGACCCCCGATCACCTGCTGCCGCCGAGCGGCCCGCTGGTCGCCCATCGCCTCGGACTCGAACGCTCCGGCGCGGTCGATCTCGCGGGCGCCTGCGCGGGCTTCCTCTACGCGCTCAGCCTCGCCGACGCCCATGTCCGGGCGCGCGGCCAGGCGGTTCTGGTGATCGCGGCGAACCTGCTCAGCCGCCGCATCAATCCGGCCGAACGCGGCAGTTCGGTGCTGTTCGCGGACGCCGCCGGCGCGGCCGTGCTCGCGCCCGACGCCGACCCGACCCGCGGCGCGGTCGCGGTCTCGCTCGCCTCCGACGGCGCGGGCTACGGCCTCGTCGGCATACCGGCCGGCGGCAGCGCGCGCCCGTTCGTGGCGGACACGCCGATCGAGGACACCCGCATGACCATCGCCGACGGCCGCGGCCTGTTCGCGGACGCGGTGAAGCTGATGACCGCCTGCTCGCGCGAGGTTCTCGACGAGGCCGGCGTCGCGGCGGAGGCGGTCGACCGCTTCGTCCCCCACCAGGCCAACGCCCGCATCTTCTCGGCCGTCGGCGCGAGGCTCGGCGTGCGCGACGAGGCCATGGTCTCGTCGATCGCCGAGTTCGGCAACTCCTCCGCCGCCACCATCCCGCTCTCGCTCGCGCTCAGCGCCGAGGCGCGGCCGATCGCGCCGGGCGAGAGGCTGCTGCTCGCCGCCGCCGGCGCGGGGCTGACCGGCGGAGCCATGCTGCTCAGGGCGTGAGAGGTGGGGATGACGGCGGGTAAGCGCCGGCCTGCGCCTCGTCCTGCGCCTTCGCGCCATGGTAGGGATCGGCGTCCGCCATCCGGCTCGAAGAAGGCTCCATGACCGAAGTCCGCGATACCGCCCCCGCGCGCGTGACGCCGATGATGGAGCAGTACGTCGAGATCAAGACCGCCAATCCCGACAGCCTGCTGTTCTACCGGATGGGCGACTTCTACGAGCTGTTCTTCGAGGACGCGGAAATCGCGAGCCGCACGCTCGGCATCACGCTGACGAAGCGCGGCAAGCATCTCGGCGAGGACATTCCGATGTGCGGCGTGCCGGTGGAGCGCGCCGACGACTACCTGCAGCGCCTGATCGCGGCCGGCCACCGCGTCGCGGTCTGCGAGCAGACCGAGGACCCTAAGGAGGCGAAGAAGCGCGGCGGAAAGTCGGTCGTGCGACGCGACGTGGTCCGCCTCGTGACCCCCGGCACGCTGACCGAGGACGCGCTGCTGGAGCCCCGACGCGCCAACCTGCTGGTCGCGGTGGCGCGCGCCCGCGCCGAGACCGGCGGCTTCGCCTTCGGGCTCGCGCATGTGGACGTCTCGACCGGAGCCTTCGCGGTCGGCGAGACGGCGGCGGAGACGCTCGGCGCGGCGCTCGCCCGGCTCGATCCGGCGGAGATCCTGGTTCCCGAGGCGCTTCTCGCCGAGCTTCAGCCCGCGACGGCCGAGACCCGCGCGGCGGTGACGCCGGTCGCCCGCGACCTGACGGACCCCGCCCGCGCCGACGCCCGGCTCGCCGGCCATTTCGGCGTCGCGACGGCGGACGCCTTCGGCGCGCTCACCCGCGCGGAGCTCGCCGCCGCCGCGACCGTCGTCGGCTATCTCGAACGCACCCAGCTCGCGAGCCGGCCGCCGCTCGCGCGGCCCGTGCGGGAGGGGCGCGGCGCGACCATGGAGATCGACGCCGCCACCCGCGCCAATCTGGAGCTCACCCGCACGCTCGGCGGCGATCGCGAGGGCAGCCTGCTCAGCGTGATCGACGCCTGCGTCACCGCCGGCGGCTCGCGGCTGCTGGCGAGCCGCCTCGCAGGACCGCTCACCGACGTCGCGGCCATCGCCCGCCGGCACGACGCGGTCGAAGCCTTCGTGGAGGCGCCGGACCGTCGCCGCGCGGTGCGGGCCGCCTTGCGCGCCGCGCCCGATCTCGCGCGCGCCGCCCAGCGCATCGCCTTCGGGCGCGGCGGCCCCCGCGACCTCGCCGCCATCCGCGACGCGCTGAAAGCGGCGGAACAGCTCGCCGCCCGCATCGACGGCCTCGCCGAGGAAGGCGCGGAGATCGCAGGCGTCGCCTCCACGCTCGCCCGCGCCGACCATGCGCTGGCGCGCGATCTCGAGGCCGCGCTCGCCGACGACCTGCCGCTGCTGAAGCGCGACGGCGGCTTCGTGCGGCCGGGCGCCTCGCGGGAGCTGGACGAAGCCCGGAGCTTGCGGGACGAGAGCCGCAAGGTGATCGCCCAGCTTCAGGCCGGATACGCCGACGCGACCGACGTCCGCACGCTCCGCATCAAGCACAACAACGTGCTGGGCTATTTCATCGAGGTCCCCCAGCAGCATGGCGAGCGCCTGCTCAAAGCCCCCCATGCCGAGACCTTCGTGCACCGCCAGACCATGGCCGGGGCCATGCGCTTCACCACCACCGAGCTCGGCGATCTCGAACGCCGGATCGGCGAGGCCGGCGACACCGCGCTGAAGCTGGAGCTCGAGCTGTTCGAGACGCTCGCCGCGCGCGTCTCCGCCGGCTGGGACGGGCTCGCCGCCTGCGCCGGGGCGCTCGCCGTGCTGGACGTCACCGCAGGCCTCGCCGAGGTCGCGGTCGACTGCGGCCATGCGCGCCCGCATATGGACGCCTCGCTCGATTTCCGGCTCGAAAGCGCGCGCCATCCCGTCGTCGAGCGGGCCTTGAAGAGCGCCGGCAAGCCGTTCGTGCCAAACGACGTCGCGCTGTCGGAGCCGGAGGCGGACGCCGGCCTCGTCCAGCTCGTCACCGGACCGAACATGGGCGGCAAGTCGACCTATCTCCGGCAGGCGGCGTTGTGCGCGGTGCTGGCGCAGGCCGGCGCCTTCGTCCCGGCGAAGGCCGCCCATATCGGGGTGGTGGACCGGCTCTACAGCCGCGTCGGCGCGGCCGACGATCTCGCCCGCGGCCGCTCCACCTTCATGGTTGAGATGGTCGAGACCGCCGCCATCCTGAACACCGCAGGTCCCCGCTCGCTGGTGATCCTCGACGAGATCGGCCGCGGCACCGCCACCTTCGACGGCCTGTCGATCGCCTGGGCCGCGATCGAGCACCTGCACGAGGTCAACCGCTGCCGCTCGCTGTTCGCGACCCACTTCCACGAGCTGACGGCGCTCGCCCGCCGCCTGAGCCGGCTGCGCAACGCGACCGTGCGGGTGAAGGAGTGGAAGGGCGAGGTGGTGTTCCTGCACGAGGTCGCCCCCGGCGTCGCCGACCGCTCCTACGGCATCCAGGTGGCGAAGCTCGCCGGCCTGCCGCCTTCCGTCGTGCGCCGCGCCAAGGCGGTGCTGGACGAGCTGGAGGCCGCCGACCGCGCCTCGCCGGTGGAACGCATGATCGACGACCTGCCGCTGTTCGCCGCGACCCGGCCGAAGCCCGAGGCCGGCCCCGACCCGCTCGCAGAAGCGCTCGACGCCATCGACCCCGACGAGCTGACCCCGAAGGGCGCGCTGGAGGCGCTCTACAGGCTGAAGGCGCTGCGGAAGGAATGATGGGCGCGGCGCAGTTTCGGAAACCGCCGCGATGAAGATCGGCGATCTGATGAAGGTCTCGATCCTCCCCGCAATACTGCCCGCGGACAGCCGCGCGATCTTTCACCTCTGCGTCGGCCGGGTGTTTCCGATCGTCGGCAGGCAGGGCGACCTCTACGAACTCGAGGTCGGCGAAGTCGTCGGGCTCGCTCCTGCGATGCACTCGATCTGGCTGGAGCCGGAGCATCTCGTTCCGCAAGATTCGGCTGCGTCCTGATCAGCCGGGTTTGGGGCTTTCTTCGCGTTCAACCCTCGCTGGAGGTCCCACGCATGGCGCTTTAACGCCTGTCCCCTTATGTTCCGCGCCCGAACCGACCGATCGTCCGCTTCGACGCCTGCGAGTCCTCCGATGTCCACCGTCCGTCAACGCCTGCGCGCCGCGCGCGACGCCCGCGAGCTCTGCGACGCCAAGGCGCTCGCGGCCGATTTCGCGGCGATCGCCGCGAAACGGAAGGGCGACGGCCAGACGCGCCACAACGAGGTCGTGGCCCGGGTGAAGGAAGCGCTCGCGAGCGGGCGCGCCACCGCGCGCAAATGGCTCGAGGAGGACGCAGCCGGCATGCTGTGCGCCCAGCGCCTGTCCGGCCTGATGGACGCGGTGTTGCGCGCCCTGTTCCAACACGCGACCGAGGACCTCTATCCCCGCCAGAACCCCTCCTCCGGCGAGCGGCTCTGCGTCGCGGCCGTCGGCGGCTACGGCCGCGGCGCGATGGCGCCGGGCTCCGACGTCGACCTGCTGTTCCTGCTGCCCTACAAGCAGACCGCCTGGGGCGAGAGCGTGGTCGAGGCCATGCTCTACGTGCTGTGGGACGCCGGCCTCAAGGTCGGCCACGCCACCCGCTCGATCGACGAATGCGTGCGGCTGTCGCGCGCCGACATGACGATCCGCACCGCGGTGCTCGAGGCCCGCTACCTCTGCGGCGACGAGGAGATCTTCGCCGAGAAGATGCGCCGCTTCGACGCCGAGGTGGTGGAGGGCACCGGCGCCGAGTTCGCCGCCGCCAAGCTCGCCGAGCGCGACGACCGGCTCGGCAAGTCCGGCGGCTCGCGCTACCTCGTGGAGCCGAACGTCAAGGAGGGCAAGGGCGGCCTCCGCGACCTCAACACGCTGTTCTGGATCGCGAAATACGTCTACCGCGTCCACGACGTGGAGGAGCTTGTCGGCGTCGGGCTGTTCTCGGCCGCCGAGCTGAAGCTGTTCCACAAGTGCGAGGACTTCCTCTGGGCGGTGCGCTGCCACCTGCACTTCATCACGGGGCGGCCCGAGGACCGGCTGTCGTTCGACCTGCAGCGCGAGATCGCGATCGCGCTCGGCTACACCGAGCATCCCGGCCTGCGTGACGTCGAGCGCTTCATGAAGCACTACTTCCTCGTGGCGAAGGACGTCGGCGACCTGACCGCGATCCTCTGCTACGCGCTGGAGGAGCGCGAGGCCAAGCCCAAGGCCAGGCTCGACCGCTTCCTGACCCGGCTGAAGCCGCGCCGCAAGCTGAAGCCGCTCGGCGACTTCGTCGTGGAGCACGAGCGGCTGAACGTGGCCGACGACCAGGCCTTCGCGCGCGATCCCGTCAACCTGATCCGCTTCTTCCAGCTCGCCGACGCCCACGGTCTCGCGCTGCATCCGGCGGCGGTCCGGCTCGTCACCCGCTCGCTCAAGCTGATCGACGGCGGCTTGCGCGACGACGCCGAGGCCAACCGGCTGTTCCTGGAGATCCTGACGTCGCGGCGCTCGCCGGAGGTGACGCTCAGGCGGATGAACGAGGCCGGCGTGCTCGGCCGCTTCATCCCCGACTTCGGCAAGATCGTCGCGATGATGCAGTTCAACATGTACCACCACTACACGGTGGACGAGCATCTGCTGCGCTCGATCGGCATCCTGTCGGAGATCGAGCGCGGCGAGGCCGGCGACCAGCACCCGCTGGCGAACGAGCTGATCGCTCTGGTGCGCGACCGCGTCGTGCTGCATGTCGCGCTGTTCCTGCACGACATCGCCAAGGGCCGGCCGGAGGACCACTCCGTCGCCGGAGCGCGCATCGCCCGCAGGCTGTGCCCGCGGCTCGGCCTCACCGCGGCGCAGACCGAGACGGTCGCCTGGCTGATCGAGCAGCATCTCACCATGTCGATCGTGGCGCAGTCGCGCGACCTGTCGGACCGGCGCACCATCGCCGACTTCGCCAAGATCGTGCAGAGCCCGGAGCGGCTGAAGCTGCTGCTGATCCTGACGATCTGCGACATCAAGGCGGTCGGGCCGGGCGTGTGGAACGGCTGGAAGGGCCAGCTGCTGCGCACGCTCTACTGGGAGACCGAGAACGCGCTCACCGGCGGCCGCGAGATCGGCGACCGCAACAGCCAGGTCGAGCAGGCGCGCCGCGAGCTCCGGGCCGCCCTGCCGGACTGGACCGACAAGGCCTTCGCGGCCTACGCGCTGCGGCACTACCCGCCCTACTGGCTCAAGGTGGAGCCCCAGCGCGCCGTCGCCCACGCCCGCTTCCTGAAGGAGGCCTGCGCCGACGGCTGCAAGCTCGCGACCGAGGTGAAGACCGACGCCTTCCGCGGCGTGACCGAGCTGACCGTGCTCGCGCCCGACCATCCGCGCCTGCTGTCGATCATCGCCGGCGCCTGCGCGGCCGGCGGCGCGAACATCATGGACGCGCACATCCACACCACCACCGACGGCTTCGCGCTCGACTCGATCTTCATCGGCCGCGCCTTCCCGCAGGACGAGGACGAGCTGCGCCGCGCCCGCCGCATCGCCGAGAGCGTGGAGCAGGCGCTGACCGGCGACATCTGGCTGTTCGACATCGTCGAGCAGAAGGTGAAGGGCCACAAGGGGCGCCCGCGCGCCTTCCAGGTCACGCCCGAGGTCAACGTCACCAACGCCTGGTCCGACCGCCACACCGTGATCGAGGCGGTCGGGCTCGACCGGCCCGGCCTGCTCTACGAGCTCACCACCGCGATCTCGAAGCTCAACCTCAACATCGCCTCCGCCCATGTGGCGACCTTCGGCGAACGCGCGGTCGACGTGTTCTACGTCACCGACCTCACCGGCGCGAAGGTGAGCTCAACCGCCCGGCAGAACACCATCCGCCGCCACATGACGGCCGCGCTCGAGGCCGGCGACCGGGACCGCCACAAGCCGAAGGAACGCGCCTGACGCTCAGGCCGCGTCCGGGCCGCCGGTTCGAACCTGCGCGAAAATGCGCGTTCCAAGCCCGGCCGCCCGGTCCGCGCATGACAGCCTCCGCGTGGGATGGGCGCCGCGGCGGCGACGAAGCGCCGACGAAATGCTAAGGTGCGCCCGAAGCGCCGCCGTCAGGCGGCGCAAAGCCCCCGACGCGAGCGCGCAACCCCTTGTCCGCACCCGACCAGAACCTCGTCGCCTCCGCCCACAAGCTCTGCGCCGACCTCGCGGCCGCGCGGCCGGCGGTCTACTGGACCGACCTGATCCTGACGGCCGCCGTCGCCTACGCGAGCTTCGCCGGCGTCGTGCTGGCGCCCGGCCTCGGCCTCAAGGCGGCGTTCTTCGTCGTCGCCACCCTCGCCTTCTACCGCGGCGTCAGCTTCATCCACGAGGTCAGCCACCTCCGGCCGCAGGACGTGCCGGGCTTCCGCGCCGGCTACGACGCCCTGATCGGCGTTCCGTTCCTCACGCCCTCGCTGATGTACGAGGGCGTGCACAACCAGCATCACGCCAAGTCGCGCTACGGCACGAAGCTCGATCCGGAATACCTGCCGCTTGCGAACGGCGCGCTGGCGCAGGTCGCCGTGTTCCTGGCTGTCTCGGCGCTCGCGCCGCTCGGCCTGCTGATCCGTTTCGCCGTGCTCGCGCCGCTGTCCTGGGCCTCGCCGAAGCTCCGGACCTTCGTGATCGAGCGCTGCTCGGCGCTTGCGATCAACCCGGAGTTCAAGCGCGACACGCCAGCAGGCGAGCAGGCCCGCCGCTTCCGGCTGCTGGAGACGCTCTGCGCTCTCTGGGCGCTCGCCTTCCTGGCGCTCACCGCCGCGGGCGTGATCGCGCTTCCGGTGTTCCTGACCGCGCTCGCGCTCGGCTCGGCGGTCGCGGTGGTCAACCAGTTCCGCACCCTCGTCGCCCATCACTGGGAGAACGAGCACGGCGCCGAGATGACTGCGACCGAGCAGTTCCTCGACAGCGTGAACGTGCCGCCGCCGGCGACCCTGCCGATGCTGTGGGCGCCGGTCGGCCTGCGCTACCACGGCCTGCACCACCTGCTGCCGCGCCTGCCCTACCACGCGCTAGGCGCGGCCCACGCCCGCCTCTGCGCGACGCTGCCGCCCGACAGCCCCTATCACAAGGGCAGCCACCGCGGCTTCTGGCACGTCACCGGCCGCCTGCTCGGCGCGATCCGCTCGCGAAAGAACGCGGTCGCGGAGGTGGTTCTGGGCGAGTAAGGCGTGCCGTGGCCTGTCACACCCGCACGCGTTTCAGGATCTCGTAATAGGCGTTCAGGTCCAGCCATTCGATTCCTGAGACGACCTTCCCGTCCTTGATCGTCATGATGTACATGTAGCCGTTCCTGTAGGGCTCGCCGTCGATGGCCCGGCTCGAACTGTCGATCTGCGCGAACACCTTGTCCCCGTCGGCCCAGACGCCACGGGTCGTGATCTTCAGCGGTTCCGCGAAGCGCGCGAAGAGCGCTTCCTCGGCGTTGTCGAAGAGATCCTTCAGGCCATGATAGGTGCGCGCGACCGGGCCATGTCCGGCGATCGTCCATTCGACGTCGGGCGCAAAAATCGTTTCGAAGAACCGAGTGAAATCCTGGGACGCGTCCTTCAGCGCTTCGGTCACGAGGCGGCGGTTCGCGTTTTCCTGATCGGAGTAAGACATATCGAGTTCCTTTTGAGTCCGGGTCGAACGACCTTGACCGGCGGCGCGCGCCAGCTAAACTGATCGTTCCAGAATTAGAGCTATACCGATCGTTCCAAAAGTCAACCGGGATGATGGCGGGGCGGCGGGTGTGTGGTCATGAGCGAACGGGATGCGACGCCGGCGACGACGGGAGGCTCAGCGGCGCGGGGGCGTCCCCGTCAGTTCGACAGCGACGCCGCCTTGGCGGCTGCGATGCGCGTGTTCTGGCGCCACGGATATGCGGGATCGAGCGTCGGCACGTTGATCGAAGCGATGGGGATCAGCCGCGCCACGCTGTACGCGTCCTTCGGCGACAAGGAGAACCTGTTCCGGAAGGTCATGGATCTCTATGAGCGGGAAAAGACCGCGTACATGCTTGAGGCGCTGGACCAGCCCGATGCGCATGGCGTCGCCGAACATCTGCTTCACGGCACGATCGCCCTTCAAACCGGCGCGGCGGATCCCAAGGGCAGCATGGGCATCGTCCACTCGCTCAGCCACGCGCCAGGGGACGAAAGCATCCGGGAGTTCGTCACCCAACGCGGCCGCTACTGGCGCGACAGGCTGATCGCGCGCATCGAGCAGGCGGCCCGCGATGGCGACTTTCCCCCCTCCTACGAACCGCGCAGTCTGGCGCTGACCCTCAAGGCCGCGACGGACGGCCTGCTGGTCGCCGCCGGCAGCGGGGCGAGCGAAAGCGAGTTGCGGGCGATCGCCGAGACATTTTTGGACATGTGGCCCGGCCGGCGGACCTAAGCGATCGCAGGCCTGACGGGCGTGGGCACTCCGGTCGCGCAGCGCCTTGATGACCCGGTCAAGGAATATAATCCTCGACATTCGCCCCTCCTCAGCCACTCTTTTCCTGCCTCCTCCCAACCATGGAGGCGTCGGCGGGCCGTCCGCCGGCGCGGGAGGGGGGCGGAGCCTGCGCCAGGGGGGACCGGCTTCCCTGTCCCGGGAACCTGTTCGAGGGACGGATCGCGAATGGTCCGTCGGCAACACGTCAAACCCCCGGCACTACGACCGGGGCGTGGCCAGAGCGTCTCGACTTGCAGAAAACCGTGCGCGGGGCGCCGCAGCGTCCCTCACTCAATCCAAAGCATCGACGTTGCGGCGTTCCCGCGTCTCCATCCGTCCGATCCCAAGCCCGTCCCGACCACAAGCCCCGAGAGACACGCTTCCGCGCCCTCGCGGAACGCGTTTCCGCGCGGGGGAGCCGCGTCGGGCGGCCACGCGATCATGCCGCAAGAGGGACCGGATTTTTTGGCGTCACATGCGGGCGCGGGCATGACGGCATAAATGGCTCCGCCGGCGGGAGCCGCGCGGCGTTCGGAAGACCTCAATCGTCGTTGGCGTTTATGGTGCCCAGTTCGCCATGCGCCTGATCGTCCGCAAGCGCGCGGTCGATCGCCTCGATCGCGTTCTGGATCTGTGTGAGCCGTTCCGCGTTCGAAGCCGTCGCGCCCGACCGCCCGGCTTTCGCGCACCGTCGGACATGGCGAACGCGTTGCTCGACGAGCGTGGCGCGGAACCCGGCGAGATCCTGGCTGGCCGTGCTCATGACGCGACTGGGGCCGCAAGGCGCAGGGCGTTCGCCTGCACCACGCCGCGGTAGTCGTCGATCATCCGGTCGAACGATCCGCCGGCGAGCAGTGCCGGACCGCAACGAAACGCCGACGCCGTCTTTTCGGACATCATCAGCTGAATCTCTTCGCCGACCTCGGCGCCGCCACGGGCGACCATCGCCATCCGCAGGCCGATCACCTGCTGGCATTCGATCGTCAGCATCGCGAGTTTCCACATTGTCTCGAACATCAGGCGGCGTCTCCGGTGCGCGGCGCGACCACTCACGCCGCCTTGACCAACGGTATCCAGGCGCCGTCGTTCCATGTCCTGCGGTCGGGACGGACGAGCCCCGGCGGCGGGCGTCGGCGCCACGACCGTCGCGGCGCGGAACGAACCGCCGCGCGCCTTGGTTCTGACCGAGCCCCCGCCAACCGCACCGGAGCGCCGCGCATGATTTTTCCCGCCCTCACCGCCTTCTACGGCGCGCTGCTTGCGCTGATCTTCGTCGGGCTGTCGGGCTGGGTGGTCGCGGGCCGGGTCGGCGACCGGACCCTGCACGGCGACGGCGGCCACAAGGGGCTTTCAAAGCGCATCCGCTCACACGGCAATTTTGCGGAGTACGTGCCGTTCGCGCTGCTGCTGATCGGGCTCTACGAGGCCGGCGGCGGATCGGCGGGGCTGACGCGCGCCCTGCTGCTGGCGCTGGTCGTCGCCCGGCTGCTGCATCCGATCGGCATGTTCGCAGCCCCCAACACGCCGCTCCAGTTCGTGTGCCGCGGCGGCGGCATCCTGACGACCTTCGCCGTGATCGCGGCGGCGGCGGTCGCCCTGCTGCTGCGCTGACGGCCAAGGCCGCCGCACGCGCCGCGGGCGCTGCTGCGCAAGGGCAACCAACCGACTGGCAGACAAGAGCTTTCGCCGGCGGGGTGGCGCCGCCCTTGCCTTGTCTTTCCCGCCGGCGTTCCGGGCCGGCGGGATGAGCAAGGACGACACGCCATGTGCCGCGGCGACGACGCGAACTGCCCACAATTCGAGCTGCACTACCGCGCCTTCCGCGAGGATCTCGACCACGAGCGCCGCGGCTTCCTGAAAAGCTCCTTCGTCGCCGCCGGCGGGCTCGCGACCCTCGGCGCGGCGGGCGCCTCGCTGGTGACGCCGGCGCTCGCCCAGGCGACCGCTGCGAAGTCGCCCGCGGTCCCGAAGTCGCACTACCTGCCGGCCAACGCCGACACCGTGCACTGGGGCTATTTCTCGAAGTCGCTGAAGCCGCGGGTCGAGGTGGACTCGGGCGACATCGTCACCATCGAGACGCTGACCCACCACGCCAACGACGACGCCGAGCGTATGGTCGAGGGCGATCCGGGCGCCGAGAGCGTGTTTCTCTGGACCAAGGACAAGAAGGGCGTCGACCGCCGCGGCGCCGGCCCGACCGACCCGAAGGTCTACAAGAAGGGCTCCGGCGAGGGCCAGGGCGTGCACGTCATGACCGGGCCGGTCTATGTGCGCGGGGCCGAGCCCGGCGACGTGCTGGAGGTGCGCATCCTCGACTGCGTCCCCCGCCCCTCAGCCAACCCCAAGTTCAAGGGCAAGGCCTTCGGCTCCAACGCCGCCGCCTGGTGGGGCTACCACTACAACGACATGCTGAGCGAAAAGCGCGAGGTGGTGACGATCTACGAGGTCGACGCCGCGGGCGCCAAGAGCTGGGCGCAGGCGGTCTACAACTTCAAATGGGTCCCGCAGACCGACCCCTTCGGCGTCGTCCACGAGACCATCGACTATCCCGGCGTGCCGGTCGACCACGCCAAGACGAGCCGGAACTTCGACGTGCTGAAGGGCGTGCGGGTGCCGATCCGTCCGCATTTCGGCACGCTCGGCCTCGCGCCGGCGGAGGTCGAGTTCGTCGACACGATCCCGCCGAACTATGTCGGCGGCAACATCGACAACTGGCGCATCGGCAAGGGCGCGACGATGTACTATCCGGTCGCGGTCGAGGGCGGCCTGCTGTCGGTCGGCGATCCCCATGCGAGCCAGGGCGACAGCGAGCTCTGCGGCACGGCGATCGAGTGCTCGCTCACCGGCGTGTTCCAGCTCGTCCTGCACAAGAAGGCGGATCTTGCCGGCACGCCGCTCGAGGAGCTGAACTACCCGATGCTGGAGACGAAGGACGAGTGGCTCGTCCACGGCTTCTCGTTCGCGAACTACCTGAAGGAGCTCGGCGCGGAGGCGCAGTCCGCGATCTACGGCAAGTCGTCGGTCGACCTCGCCATGCGCGACGCCTTCCGCAAGATGCGCCACTTCCTCATGACCACGCAGAAGCTGACCGAGGACGAGGCGACGTCGCTGATGTCGATCGGCGTCGACTTCGGCGTGACGCAGGTGGTGGACGGCAACTGGGGCGTCCACGCCGTGGTGAAGAAGGCGATCTTCTCCGGCCGCGCCTGAACGGAGGGCGGGGAGCGCGGCGGCGGCCGCCGCGCTCCCCAAGAACAGACCGACAAGCGGCCTCAGGAACGCGTCGTCCCGATGGCGCCCCGCCGACAGATCAACGCCCCTGAAAAACCTTTACGATCTCAGCGTCCAGCTTTTTCGCTTGGATCTTTTTATATGCTTCATAATCTATACGGCCGCTAACGATACCATTTATCGACCGTTCGCAAATGACATCCGCGAATTTCTCGACCGGAATATTCAATAGCGTCGCCGCCGCTTGACGGAGTTCAGGGGTGAGGCGCTTTTGCTCGTTGAGGCACTTCGCCATCTCCTGCGCTCGGAAGGCTGGGCTGCCGACCAGGCCCTGCCGATAGGCCGAATAGGCTTCGGGCGTCGTCATCGCGGCGCATCCGCCCAGAGCGGCCGCGATCGAAAGGGGGACCAAAAATCGAAAATCTCTCACGACGATGCTTCCCGCTGGTTTCACGTACAACCTAAAAGAGAAGTGACCTGACCAGGAGGAGGACGACAAGGGTTGGCGAAGCCGGCGACGGCGGTGATCCACAGGCTCGTATCCTCCTGATCTCCTTGCCGACTCCGCCCGTCCCTGCTATCCGCGCGGCCATGGCTTCCGCACCGCAAGACAACATCCGCAACTTCTCGATCGTCGCCCACATCGACCACGGGAAGTCGACACTCGCCGACCGCCTGATCCAGCAGACGGGGGGGCTTCAGGCGCGTGAGATGACGGAGCAGGTCCTCGACTCCATGGAGATCGAGAAGGAGCGCGGCATCACCATCAAGGCGCAGACCGTGCGCCTGACCTATCCGGCGCAGGACGGCAAGACCTACATCCTCAATCTGATGGACACGCCGGGCCACGTGGACTTCGCCTACGAGGTGTCGCGCTCGCTCGCCGCCTGCGAAGGCTCGCTGCTGGTCGTCGACGCGAGCCAGGGCGTGGAGGCGCAGACGCTCGCCAACGTCTATCAGGCGCTCGACAACAATCACGAGATCGTGCCCGTCCTGAACAAGATCGACCTGCCTGCGGCCGAGCCCGACCGCGTGAAGGAGCAGATCGAGGAGGTGATCGGCCTCGACGCCTCCGACGCGGTGCCGATCTCGGCCAAGTCCGGCCTCGGCATCGACCTCGTTCTCGAGGCCATCGTGAAGCGTCTGCCGCCGCCGAAGGGCAACCGGGAGGCGCCGCTGAAGGCCATGCTGGTCGACAGCTGGTACGACGTCTATCTCGGCGTCGTCGTGCTGGTGCGGATCGTCGACGGAACCCTGAAGAAAGGCATGAAGATCCGCCTGATGGGCACCGGCGCGGTCTACGACGTGGACAAGGTCGGCGTGTTCACGCCGAAGATGACGGATGTCGAGAGCCTCGGGGTCGGCGAGATCGGCTTCCTCACCGGCTCGATCAAGGAGGTGGCGGACACCCGCGTCGGCGACACCATCACCGAGGACAAGCGCCAGACCAAAGAGATGTTGCCGGGCTTCCGGCCCGCGCAGCCGGTGGTGTTCTGCGGACTGTTTCCGGTGGACGCCGCCGACTTCGACGACCTGCGCGCCGCCATGGGCAAGCTGCGCCTCAACGACGCCAGCTTCTCGTTCGAGATGGAGAGCAGCGCGGCGCTTGGCTTCGGCTTCCGCTGCGGCTTCCTTGGCCTGCTGCACCTGGAGATCATCCAGGAACGGCTGGAGCGCGAGTTCAACCTCGACCTGATCGCGACCGCGCCCTCGGTCGTCTACAAGATCAGGCTGACGGACGGCGAGGAGATCGAGCTGCACAACCCGGCCGACCTGCCGGACGTGATGAAGATCGAGGAGATCGCGGAGCCGTGGATCCGGGCGACGATCCTCACGCCCGACGACTATCTCGGCTCGGTGCTGAAGCTCTGCCAGGACCGGCGCGGCCTGCAGATCGACCTGTCCTACGTCGGCAAGCGCGCCATGGTGGTCTACGACCTGCCGCTGAACGAAGTGGTGTTCGACTTCTACGACCGGCTGAAGTCGATCTCGAAGGGCTACGCCTCGTTCGACTACAACATCACCGACTATCGCGTCGGCGACCTCGTGAAGATGTCGATCCTGGTCAACGCCGAACCCGTGGACGCGCTCTCCATGCTGGTGCACCGCACCCGCGCCGAGGCCCGCGGCCGGGTCATGTGCGAGAAGCTGAAGGAGTTGATCCCGCCGCACCTGTTCGTCATCCCGGTGCAGGCCGCGATCGGCGGTAAGATCATCGCCCGCGAGACCATCCGGGCGCTGCGCAAGGACGTGACGGCCAAGTGCTACGGCGGCGACGCCAGCCGCAAGCGTAAGCTGTTGGACAAGCAGAAGGCCGGCAAGAAGAAGCTGCGCCAATTCGGCCGCGTGGAGATTCCGCAGGAGGCGTTCATCGCCGCCCTGAAGATGGACGAGTGAGCCGCGGAAAAACGCCCGCGCCGAGGCGCGGACCTGCTGTCAGCCAAGGAAGACGGCGAGGCGATCCGCAAGATCGCGCTTAAGTTCGCACTCCCAGATCGTCAGCGTCTCCCAGCCGAGCGCCGCAAGCTCCGCCTTCACCCGCTCGTCCCGCGCCATGTTGCGGGCGATCTTCGCGCGCCAGTAGTCGGCGTTGGTCTTCGGCGTCCGCGCCCCGCGGGCGCAATCGTGCCCGTGCCAAAAGCAGCCGTGCACGAAGATCGCTTTCCTCCGCGAGGGAAAAACCAGATCGGGACGGCCGGGAAGGTCCTTCCGGTGCAGGCGGAAGCGATAGCCGAGCGCGTGGGCGGCGCGGCGCACCGCCATTTCGGGCCCGGTGTCGCGTCCCTTGACGGCGCGCATGACGGCCGACCGGCGCTCCGGCGTCTCGACGCTCGCCAATCCGGTCCTCCTTCGCTCCAGCTTGGTCACTCGCTCCCAACCTATCCGCGACGCCGCGCCGGGACGAGCCCGTCACGGGTTGAAAAGAACAAAATAAGAACATACGGTAAGAGAGACGTCGCCGGAGATCTGTTCCCGTGAACCTTGCCGCCAAGCTCGCCATTCTCGCCGACGCCGCGAAATACGACGCCTCCTGCGCGTCGAGCGGCACGGACAAGCGCCATTCGGCGGGCGCGGCGGGCAAACCTGCGCGCGGGCTCGGCTCGACCGAAGGCGCCGGCATCTGCCACTCCTACGCGCCGGACGGCCGCTGTATCTCGCTGCTGAAGATCCTGCTCACCAACGCCTGCGCCTTCGACTGCCTCTATTGCGTCAACCGGGCGAGCAGCAATGTCGCGCGCGCCCGCTTCAGCGTGGACGAGGCGGTGAAGCTGACGCTCGACTTCTATCGCCGCAACTACATCGAGGGGCTTTTCCTGTCTTCAGGGATCATCCGCAGCCCCGACTACACCATGGAGCAGGTGGTGCGGGTCGCGAAGGCGCTCCGGGTCGATCATGGCTTCCGCGGCTACATCCATCTCAAGACGATCCCGGACGCGTCGCCGGAACTGATCGCGGAGGCCGGGCTCTACGCCGACCGATTGTCGATCAACGTGGAGCTTCCGAGCGAGACCAGCCTGAAGCGGCTCGCACCCGAGAAGGACCTGCGCGCCGTGCGCCGCTCGATGGGCGGGCTCCGCAGCCGGATCGAAGAGGCGAAGGCGGACAAGCGCGCGCCTCGCTTCGCGCCCGCGGGCCAGAGCACGCAGATGATCATAGGGGCCGACGGGTCGGACGATCGCGCCATCCTCGGAACGAGCGCGAACCTCTATGGGTCGTACCGCCTGAAGCGGGTGTACTATTCGGCCTTCAGCCCCATTCCGGACGCCAGCGCGCGGCTGCCGCTCGCGGCCCCTCCCCTGATGCGCGAGCATCGGCTGTACCAGGCCGACTGGCTCATGCGGTTCTACGGCTTCTCCGTCGGCGAGATCACGGAAGCCGGCGGCATGCTCGACCTCGCCGTCGATCCGAAGCTCGCCTGGGCGCTGAGACGCCGCGACCGCTTCCCGCTCGACGTGCAGCGCGCCTCCCGCGAGGATCTGCTGCGCGTGCCGGGGCTCGGCAAGACGGTGGTCGACCGCATCCTGTCCGCCCGCCGCTTCCGCGCGCTGCGGGTGGAGGATCTCCGGCGCATGCGGGCGCCGGTCGAAAAGGCGCTTCCCTTCATCGCGCTGGCGGACCACCGTCCCTCGATCAGCTTGCTGGACGGCGCCGGTCTGCGCGAGCGCCTCGCGCCGCGACCGCGCCAGATGGCGCTGGCGCTGTGACGCCGCGCCGGGTCGCGCTAGACGGACCCGCGGACGTCGCGGGCTGGCGGTCCGCGGCGCGACGCCTGCTCGCAGCCGACGTGCCGCCGGAGGCGGTCGTCTGGAACACGGACGACGGCGTCGGCGACCTGTTCGCGCAGGACGAGCCCTTGCCGGCCGCCGCGCCGGCAAGCGGCTCCGCTCATGTGCCCCGCGCGTTTCTCGATCTTGCCGAAACCGCGCTGCTTCATTCGGACCCGAGCCGGTTCGACCTCGGCTATCGGCTCCTGACGCGCGTTGTCGCCCGCCGCGACCTGATCGAGGACGAGGCCGACCCGGACGTGGCGCGCCTGCGCGGGCTCGCGAAGGCCGTGCGGCGCGACAAGCACAAGATGACCGCCTTCGTGCGTTTCCGCGAGGTCGCGACCGACGACGGCTCCTGGTTCGCGGCGTGGTTCGAGCCAGAGCATCACATCGTCGAGGCGACCGCGCCGTTCTTCGTCCGCCGCTTCGCCGCCATGCGCTGGACGATCCTCACGCCGGAGCGTTCGGCGCATTGGGACGGTCGGGAGCTGACCTTCTCGGCCGGCGCGTCCCGGAGCGAGGCCCCGGCCGAGGACGCGCTGGAGGACGTGTGGCGCACCTATTACGCCAGCATCTTCAACCCGGCGCGGCTCAAGGTCGCCGCCATGCGCGCCGAGATGCCGAAGAAGTATTGGCGCAACCTTCCGGAGGCCTCGCTCATTCGTCCCCTGATCGCGTCCGCGGCGCGCGTGACGGCGGAGATGGTGGACGCCCCGCCCCCTGAACCCAAGAAAGGGCAGCGCCTCATGGCTTCCCACGCCCCGACCGTCGACCACGACACGGACGCGCTCGGCCAGCTGCGCGACGCCGTCGACGGCTGCCGCGCCTGCCCGCTCTGGGAGCCCGCGACGCAGGCGGTGTTCGGCGAAGGTCCCGCCGACGCGGCCGTGGTGGTCGTCGGCGAGCAGCCCGGCGACAAGGAGGACGTCGCGGGCCGCCCGTTCGTCGGTCCGGCGGGCGCGCTGTTCGACCGCGCCGCCGTCGAGGCGGGCCTCGAGCGACGCAAGGTCTACGTCACCAATGCGGTGAAGCACTTCAAGTTCGAACCGCGGGGCAAGTTCAGGCTGCACAAGACGCCGGCGCCGGGCGAGATCGCCGCCTGCAGCCGATGGCTCGATCAGGAGATCTCTACGATCCGTCCGAAGCTGGTGGTCGCCATGGGCGCGACCGCCGCGCGCGCGGTGTTGGGCAAGGCGGTGAAGGTCGGGGAGGCCCGCGGCCGCGTCCTGCGGCGCGCCGACGGCGCGGAGGTGCTGGTGACCGTCCACCCGTCCTACCTGCTGCGCCTGCCGGACGAGGCCCGCAAACGGCAGGAATATGCGCGGTTCGTCGACGATCTGAGAAGCGCCCTGCCCTATCTGGACGCGGCGTGAGGCCGGGCTGGCGCTCAGGCGGCCCGCAGCGCCCGCTTCTCGCGCGCCTCGAGCCAGAACGACAGCAGCGCGATGGCCAGGCCGCCGACGGCGAGCAGCGCGCCGACCCATCCCGGCGAGGTCCAGCCGAGGCCGGCCGCCACCGCCACGCCGCCGAGCCATGCGCCGAGCGCGTTGGCGAGGTTGAAAGCGGAGTGGTTGAGCGCCGCCGCGAGCGTCTGCGCGTCGCCCGCGACGTCCATCAGCCGCGTCTGCAGCGCGGGCCCGATCGCGATGCAGGCCCCGATCAGGAACAGGTTGACGGCCGCGAGCCACACCGAGGACGACGTCACCACGAAAAGCGCGAGCACCGCGCCGTTCCACACCAGCGCGCCGAGTATGGCGGCCTTGAGCGCCCGGTCGGCGAAATAGCCGCCCGCGATGTTGCCCGCGATCATGCCGAGCCCCAGCACGCCGAGCATGAACGGCACCGCGCCGACGTTGAGGCCGGTCACTTCGGTCAGGGTCGGAGAAATGTAGCTGTAGACCGCGAACATACCGCCGAAGCCGATCGCCGCCACGCCGAGGGTCAGCCAGACCTGCGGCCTGAGGAACGCGCCGAGTTCGCGCCGGGCGCTCGCGCCGGCGGCCGCCGGAACCGCGGGAATGAACGCGCGGACCAGCCCCGCGGTCAGAAGCCCAAGGCCCGCGACCGCGATGAACGTCGCCCGCCAGCCGAACTCCTGTCCAAGCCAGGTCGCCGCCGGCACGCCGACGACGTTCGCGATCGACAGGCCGAGCAGGACGTTGCCGGCCGCCTGCGCGCGGCGGTTCGGCGGCACGAGCGAAGCGGCCACCAGCATGGCCACGCCGAAATAGGCGCCATGCGGGAGACCGGACAGAAAGCGCGCGGCGTTGAGCGACAGATAGCCTGGGGCGAGCGCGCTCGCGAGATTGGCGAGGGCGAACAGCAGCATCAGGCCGACCAGCAGCGCGCGCCGTGCCGTACGGGCGAACAGGATCGCAAGGACGGGCGCCCCGACCACGACGCCGAGCGCATAGGCGCTGATGGTGTGGCCGGCCGCGGGAATGGACACGCCGACGTCGCGCGCCACGCCGGGCAGCACGCCCATCGCGGCGAACTCGCCGGTGCCGAGCGCCAATCCTCCGACCGCAAGCGCGAACTGGCCTGCTGCAGCGCCGAAAGGGGCGGTCTCGGCCGGGCGCCCGGAGCCGGGCTCGACGAAGGCGTCCGCGCAGATATGGTTGGGGCTTGCCATAAGCGCCTCCAAGAAAAAAAGGCCGGCTTGCGCCGGCCCAAGTCTAGGGAGGAAACGCCCAAGGAGGGCTGCGCCCGACAACCGTCGGGCACATTGAGACGGTATCCCACCCGCGATCTTTATTGCAACGCAGCACGACGCATCGCTGGCATGCGTTTGCGCCGTCCGACATGTTGTCGCGGGATCATCGCAGCCGTCCGGCGAGGCCGGGCGACCCCGTGGAACGTCGGGAAGCCTAAAAAAAGCCGCCGGGGTCCGCCTGTTTTGGCGTCGATGGGCGTTTTAGCTCGAGGGCGCGGCGGTCCGGAGGGTTCAGACGTGGCAGGAAGCGAAGCACCGAAGGTCGATCCGCTCGCCGCGCGCATGGCGTCCGGCGGCGGAAGCGCCGCGCGGCCGATCGGCGCCGCCGCGTTCGTGGAGCGCGAGCGCCGTCGGCGCGAGCGCGGACACGGTCCTGCGCGCGCCTTGTTCGGAGCCGGAATCGTGGCGCTGGCCGTCGGAGGCTGGATCGCGTTCGCCTGGGCGCCCGCCCCGACCGCGGCGGGATCGGCCGAAACCGCGACGCCGCAGGCGGCCGCGCCTCGGGCGGAGCTCGACGAGGACGTCCGGCGGCTGTCGCGCGAGCGCGAAGCGCAGGCGGAGCAGATCGCCGAACAGGAGAAGCGCATCGCCGAGCTCGTGGAGCGGCGGAAGACGCTCGAGAAGCAGGTGGCGGACCTTGCTGCGCCGCTGGAGGACCACGAGGACGACCAGCGCGCGGAGGCCGCGGCGAGAGGCGACGCGCCGGCGGGCGAGAGGTCGAACGTCGCCGACGAGCCCGCGACTGGCATGACGTCGTCCGACACGCCGGAACGGTCCGGAGCGCCCCCGCCTGTGGAGGAAACCGCGACCGCGGAGCCGGGCGCCGAAACAATCGCGACCGCGGCGACGGGCCCGGTGCGGGTGTTCATTCATGTCCGCGCCGGCGATCCCACGGCCCGCGCCCGCGCCGACGCCATCGCGCGCGCCCTGCAGAACGACGGCGTCGAGGTCGCCGGCATCCGCGGCGTGCCGCACGCCGTGCGGCAGGACATGGTCCGCTTCTTCTACGACGACGACCAGATCGCGGTCGGGACGCTCGAACGCGCGATGCGCGGAGCGTCCGGTCGGAGCGCCGCGCCGCTGACGCAGGACTTCCGGAACCGCCGGATCGCTCCCCGGAAGGGAACGCTGGAAATATGGCTGTCATAGCCAGACGCATGAACGGGCGAGGCGTCGAAACGCCCCGCCCGTTCATGTTCAACTAAAGCATCAAGAAATGATGTCGTTCCGCCGCGATATCAGCGACGAAGCGCTTCCGTCCAAAACGCCATAGCCGTCATCCAAAATGCGATGGGCGTTCCAGAAAGAGGATGCATCACGCGAACTCCTGATAACGTTTCGATCCGAGGGCCTGATCGGCGTCTCGTCTCCTGTGTCGTCAAAACAACTCCCGTTCAACTCGGAAGTTCCGGTTTGCGACGAAAGCACGACGTCTCTCACGACGCATGATGACCGCCGCCCCACGGCCCGCTATGAAGCCTTAGATCGGCTATCGAGGAGGGTCGGATGATCTGGGAAATCGCGGAGATCGACGTGAAGCCGGGCTCGGAGGCGGCGTTCGAGGCCGCGGCGGCGGAAGCCGCGCCGCTGTTCAAGCGCTCGAAGGGCTGCCACGGCATGCAGATCCAGCGCTCGATCGAGAACCCCAGCCGCTACCGGCTGATCGTGGACTGGGAGACGGTCGAGGATCACACCGTCGGGTTCCGCGGTTCGGAGGAGTTTCAGGAGTGGCGCCGGCTGGTGGGGCCGCATTTCGCCGAACCGCCGCGCGTGGAGCACACCGAGAAGCTCGACCTCGGCTTCTGACGCCGCCTCAGGCGGCGCGCGCTTCGCTCAGGCGTTCGGCCAGCGCGGCGACGTTGCCGTCGAGGTTGCCAAGCGAATAGGCGAGGCTGAGCGCCGCCATGGCGCGGGCCGGATCGCGCCCCGCTTCGGGGCCAGCGACCCGCAACGCCTGGACCGCCTCGTCGAGCCGCCTGCGAATCTCGGGCGCGGGGCGCGGAACGGCGGCGTCCGGCCCCTTCGCCGCCGCCATGAGACGCTGCGACGCGTCGGCGAGCGCGGCCTCCGCGGCCGCCTTGACGTCGGGCATGTCGGCGCTCGCGATCGCCGAGCAGGCCCGCCCGATGGCTGCGCTGTCGTTGCGGACGCGCCAGAGCGCCCGCACCAGAGCGCCGCGCTGTTGGCCGAGCGCGCTCGACCCCGGCGCCTTGCGCGCATCGAGAACCGCGCGCTCGAAGGCCGAAAGCCGACGACGGATGCGGTCATGGGCGCCGAGCAGCTTGTGGGCGTCGTTCGGGTTCGACGCCCAGTTCATCAGGTCGCCGAGCAGTCCCGCGATCTCGCGGGCGATCTCCTCGGCCTCGCCGGTCAGTTCGTGGTGCAGCTTGGTCGGGAAGATCGCGAAGGTGACGGCGATGCCGATCACGCAGCCCAGCAGAATCTCGGCGATCCGCTCGTAAACGAGATCGAACGAGCCGCCGGGACTTGCCGTCGCGACGATGAGGATCGCCGCCGTGACGGGCGCGACCTTGAGCGCCGGACGGCCGGCGGCGAGAAAAGCGAGAGCGGCGACGCTGAGCGACAGCGCGAGCGACGTGGAGAGCACCGTCTGCGGATGCAGCAGCGCGACGGCTCCTCCGAAAAGGGCGCCCACCACCGTGCCGGCCGCCCGCTCCCGCGCGGCGACGATCGTGCCCGCCACGCTGCCCTGGACAACGAGCACCGCCGTGATCACGCTCCAGTAGCCTTGCGGCAGTTGGGCCAGAGTGGCGAGCACGAAGGCGAGGCCCGCCGCTACGGCCACCTTCAGCGCGAGGCGCATGTCGCGGGTTCGGCTTGCGAAGATCGACGGCGGCCGGATCATGACGGGGGCCTTCGCGGGAGCCGCCGGGCGGCTTCGAACGGGACTCGGGCGCATCGTGGCGGCGAAACCGCGGCCGAGGGTTGCGGAGCGACGCCGCTCGGCTCAAAACCACAGCGACTTTCGAGTTGAGAAGCTGTGTCACACGCCGAACACCAACGCGCCACCCGCCGGCTGGGTCCGGACGAGACCATTGAGGCTGGCAGGCTGCTCGCGGCGGGCCGCCTCGTGGCGTTTCCGACCGAGACCGTCTACGGCCTCGGCGCGGACGCCACGGATGGGCTCGCGATCGCGGCGCTTTACGCCGCCAAGGGACGCCCGTCGTTCAACCCCCTGATCGCACATGCGGCGTCGGCGGACGACGCCCTGAAGCTCGGCCTGTTCAACGCCAACGCGCGGCGGCTGGCGGAGGCGTTCTGGCCCGGACCGCTGACGATCGTGGTGCCGACGAGCCCGGATGGCTCCGTCAGCGACATCGCGCGGTCTGGATTGCCGTCGCTCGCGCTGCGGGTGCCGGACCACGCCCTCGCCCGCGCGGTGCTCGCCGCCGCCGGCCGGCCGATCGCCGCCCCGTCGGCCAATCTTTCGGGCCGCGTCAGCCCTACGACGGCGTCCCACGTTCTGGACGACCTCGACGGCCGGATCGACGCGGTCATCGACGGCGGGCCGACCGCCGTCGGCGTCGAATCCACCATCGTCGCGTGCCTCGGCGAGGAGGTCCGGCTGCTGCGGCCCGGCGGCCTGGCGCGCGACGCGATCGAGGCCGTGCTCGGAAGACCGCTTGTGACCGTGGAAGAGAACGAGCGCCCGATCGCGCCCGGCCTGCTGGCGTCGCATTACGCGCCAAACGCAGCGGTCAGGCTCGACGCCCGAAGCGTCGGCCCCGGCGAAGCCCTGCTGGCCTTCGGGCCGCTTCCGGGCGGCGCGGATCAGGCGGCCGCGATCGAGAACCTCAGCCCGTCGGGCGATCTCGCCGAAGCGGCCGCCCGGCTGTTCGCGGCGCTGCGCGCCCTCGACGCGAGCGGCGCGCCTACGATCGCCGTGGCCCCGATCCCGTCGACCGGTCTCGGTGAAGCTATCCGCGACCGGCTGGTCCGAGCCTCAGCGCCCAGAACCACGCCGTAGACAACAAGAAACGAGAGAGCCTTAGGAGAACGCGATGCCCGAGACCATGCCGCCCGACATCGCCGCGCGCTTCAGGACGCTGGTGGCGGAACGCGACCAGCTCGACGCCGAAGCCGCCGCGCCGAAGCTCGTGGAGCCGCGCGGGCTCTACCAGGGCCGCGCGGCCTTCGTGCTGACCCCGCGCAGCGTCGACGAGGTCGCGGCCATCGTCCGGCTTGCGCATGAGACGGGGACGATCGTGGTGCCCCAGGGCGGCAACACTGGCCTCGTCGGCGGACAGACGCCGGACGAGAGCGGCCGCGCCATCCTGCTCTCCACCGCCAGGCTCGACCGCATCCGCGAGGTCGACGCCGAAGGCAATCTGATGGTGGTCGAAGCCGGCGTCACACTGCAGCGCGCGCAGGAGGCGGCGGAGGCCGCAGGGCGGCTGTTCCCGCTCAGCCTCGGCTCGGAGGGCACCTGCACGATCGGCGGCAACATCGCGACCAACGCCGGCGGCACAGCGGTGCTCGCCTACGGCAACACCCGCGACCTCGTGCTCGGCGTCGAGGCGGTGCTGCCGGACGGGCGCGTCTGGAACGGCCTGCGGCGTCTCCGCAAGGACAACACCGGCTACGACCTGAAGCACCTCTTCATCGGATCCGAAGGCACGCTCGGGATCGTCACCGCCGCGGTGCTCAAGCTGTTCCCGGCGCCGCGGGAAACGGCGACGGCCTTCGTCGGCCTCTCGTCGCCCCAGGCGGCTCTCGCCCTGTTCCAGATCGCTCGCCACCACGCCGGTCCGGCGCTCACCGGCTGCGAGATCATGCCCCGCATCGGCATCGACTTCACGCTGCGCCACATGGCCGGCGCGCGCGACCCGCTCGAGGCGGTTCACCCCTGGTACATTCTGCTGGAATTGTCCTCGCCGCTCGCCATGGGCCTCGGCGAAACGCTGGAGGCGATCCTCGCGGAGGCGTTCGAGGCGGGCGTCGTCGACGACGCGGCGATCGCGGCGTCCGGCGAGCAGAGCGCGTCGTTCTGGCGGCTGCGGCTCGGCCTGTCGGAGGTGCAGGGGCACGAAGGCGGCTCGATCAAGCACGACGTCTCGGCGCCGGTCGCCCGCGTCGCCGCCTTCATCGAGGAAGCTACGGCGGCGGTCGAGGCCCATCTGCCGGGGGCGCGCGTGGTCGCCTTCGGGCACATCGGCGACGGCAACATCCACTTCAACGTCTCGCAGCCGATCGGCGCCGACAAGGCGCAGTACCTCGCCGGCTGGGACGCGATGAACCGCGTGGTGCATGCGGTCGTCGCCGCCCATGGCGGCTCGGTTGCGGCCGAACACGGCGTGGGACGCCTGAAGCGCGGCCTGCTGGAGGACGTCAAGTCGGACGTCGAGCTCGACCTCATGAGGGCCGTGAAGCGCGCGCTCGACCCCAAGGGCGTCTTCAATCCGGGAGTCGTGCTGGCGGAAACGCGCTCTTAACGGCGAAAGGCCACTATCGGGCGCGTTTGTGTACAGGAGTAGCCCGATGAGCCGTCTCGCCGGACGTATGATGATCGCGATCGTGCTTCAGCTGATCGTGACGGGAGGCGCGAAGGCCGGCTCGCTCCACGAAGGCGACTGCGCGCCGGCGCAGATCGTCACCGCGCCCTACAAGGAGCAGATCTGCTACGCCGGCGCGCATGGCTACGCGGCGTGCCGCTGGGTGAAGCGCGAATACGCCGTGCGCGTTCCGGCGGAATGCGTCCGCCCCGGCGAGATCGAGGACGCTTACAAGATCCGCTGGCGCGACCGGACCGGGGTCGCCGCCAAGGGCTAACGGCGCGTCAGATCAGGCGCGGCTGCGCCAGCTCCAGCGGCTCGGCGGGCTCCTGGACCGGCTCCTGAACCTGCGGATCGTCGTTGGACGTCTGGTTCACCCGCGCGCCGATCGCGACCATCTCGAAATCGCCGACCGGCGCCGGATGCAGACCGCGCAAGGCGAGGCTGCGCCCGTCGACGCGGGTGTCGAGCCAGGCGTCCCACGCCTCGGGCGGCAGCACCGCCGGCATACGCTCGTGGATCGCGGCGAGGTCCTGGTTCGCGGTTACGGTGACGATGGTCATCGACCGGAGCTGCGCGCCCTCTGGGCTCGTCCAGCTTTCCCAAAGCCCCGCGAACATGAAGGGCGCCCGGTCACGCCGCCGCACGAGGTAGGGCTGCTTGAAGCGGCCGACCGACCGCCACTCGTACCACCCGTCCGCCGGCGCGAGGCAGCGGCGGCGCTGCAGCGCGGAGCGGAACGCCGGCTTCTGCGCCAGCGTTTCGGCGCGCGCGTTGAACAGCAGCGGCGTCGAGCGCTCGTCGCTCGCATAGCCCGGCACCAGCCCCCATCGGTGCAGCGCGATGCGGCGCTCGCCATCTTCGATCAGCACCACGGCCGCAGGCTGCGTCGGCGCGATGTTGAAGCGCGGCGCGATGTCGGCGACCGCGACCGCGCCCAGCAGAGCCTCCAGCGCCTTCACGTCCGTCGTCTGGGCGTAGCGACCACACATACGAAATTTCCCCTACGTCACTGCGCGCCAAGGTTAACCGCCGCGAAAGCGGATGCCCATGATCATCGCAATCCGTCCACGTCGACCGTATCGCGACGCCCATCTTCCATGACAGCCGCGCCATTTCCATACGCCGCCGCGCCCGAAGGGCTCGCGCTTTCGCCGGACGCGCTCAAGGCCGCGAACGTCGATCCCGTCACGGGTCTCGCGACGGACTATCTCAACCATTTCAACGAAGTGGTGATGCTGCTCGACATGCTCGCGGACATGCCGGAGATGCGCGAGGACGTGCTCGCATGGGCGCCGGCGTCCTATCAGGAGCATTTCGAGCGTTCGGGCTTCAGCGGCCGGGCCGTCGCCATCGCCGCCTACGCCGCGGCTCCGCTTCCGATTCGGACGGCGTTCGAGAGAACCGTCGCGGCCATCGACGCCCGCCTCGTCGCGGCGCAGGAGGCGCTTGCGGATGCGGACGAAGCGGCCGTCGCCCTGATCGCGTCGGCGCGCGCGGCGGAGGTCCGGCCGCTGCTCGCCCGCGCCGACGCGCTGATCCACGGCGCGACCTACGAGGCCGCGCTTGCGGCCGGGCCGGCATGACCAGCTCCGACGACCGCCTTCACCCCACGCGTCCCCTGCTCGCAGCCAGCATCGCCTGCTTCCGCGACGGCAAGGTGCTGGTCGCCCGCCGCGGCAAACCGCCGTCGGACCGGCTGTGGTCGCTCCCCGGCGGCATGGTCGAACTCGGCGAGACGCTGGCGGCCGCCGCCCTGCGCGAGCTCGAGGAGGAAACCGGCGTGACGGCGGAGATCGTGGGACTCGCGGACGCCGTGGACGTGATCGCGCTCGACGGCTCCGGCGCCGTCGAGCGGCACGTGGCGGTGATCGCCTTCGCAGGGCGCTGGCGTTCGGGAGACGGCGAGATCGGACCCGAAGCCGCCGAGATCGCCTGGGTCGCGCCCGACGGGCTCGCCGCCATGGACACGACGCCCGGGCTCGCGGCAGTGGTCGCGCGCGCCGCCCGACTGGTTTCGTGAGGCCCGGCTTGCGCGCTCTCCGTCGGCGGGCGAAAATCGGCGGCATGTCGGCGGCGCGGCTCTGCTTTCTCCTCCTGGTCGCGCTCGCCGTTCCGGCCGCGGCGCAGCCCGCGGCCGACCGCAAGGCCCCGCCCCGCCCTGCCCAGGCGGAGCCCGCGCCTCCGCCTCCTCAACAGCCCCAGGCCGCGCCGCCCTATGAGCGGCAGTTGCTGCGGCTGTCCGAAATGCTCGGGGCGCTGCATCATCTCAGATCGGTGTGCTCGGCCACCGACGCCAACACCTGGCGCGACCGCATGGCGGCGCTGATCGAGGCCGAAGCTCCGGCGCCGGACCGCCGCGACCGGCTGGCGGGCGCCTTCAACGACAGCTACAGGGCCTGGGCTCGCAGCTACCGCGCGTGCACCCCCGCCGCGGAGTTGGCGGTCAGGCGCTTCCTGGACGAGACCTCGCAGCTCGTGGCCGACGTCAACGAGCGGTACGGACAGTAGGAATTTCGCTTAAACTGTCGCCGGGACATTAACCCTTTCTTCGAGAATCGACCGCATGCGGCGCGCGATTCCGCTAGTGTCCGTTCCGGGACAGGGAAGGACCCTTGATGGGACACGATGATTCGACGATGCATGAGGACGCGGTCGACGGCCGGCGCGCCGCTCTCGCCTATCTCGACGAGGCCTGGGAAGAGGCGCTGCTGGACGGCATAGCGCCGGACTGCGTCGCGCACGCCGCGCTGTTCGCGGCGCTCAAGGAGTTGGTGCTGGCCTTCGGCGAGGAGGCGACCGCGAGCTTCGTCGAGCGGCTGCCGGAGCGCATCCGCACGGGCGGCTACACGCTGCCGAGCCTGCCGCACTGACCCCGGCTCAGTAGCCGAGAGCCACTCCGAGAAGCACGATCAGGCCGAACAGGGCCAGCCCGCCGCCCGAGATCGCGTTGATCCGGCTGAGCCAGCGTTCGGCGATCCGTTCCCGCAGGCGGCTCGCGCCGGTGGACAGGGCGAGCCACCAAGCCGCGCTTCCGATCGCGACGCCGAGCGTCAGCAGCGCCGCGGTGCCGAAGTCGCCCGGCTTCTCGCCGATGCCGGCGAGGCCGCCGAAAATGGCGAAGAATCCCAGCAGCACGGCGGGATTGGTCACCGTCAGCGCAAACGAGGTGAACGCCGCCTTGAAGAGGGACAGCCGGGTGTCGTTGGCGGGCGCGGCCGCGCTGGAACGCGGCGCGTAAAGCAGCTTCACGCCGAAGGCGAGCAGGATGGCGCCGCCGAGCACCTTGATGACCGCCAGATGCCCCTCGACGAAGGTCGAGATCGCCGTCACGCCGAAGGCGGCCATGCCGGCGAACAGGACGTCCGCCACGAAGGCTCCCGCGCCGGCCGCCATCGCGGACGCAGCGCCGTTGCGCACCGCGCGATGTATGCACATGACGTTGACCGGCCCGACGGGAGCGTTGACCCCGATCCCGATCAGGATTCCCGTCGCGATCAGCGATACCTCGTCGATCACGCGGGGGTCTCCGTTCTGGCGCGAGGCGTTCCGTCGAATGCGGCGTCTTAGAACGCGGCGCCGATGCAGGGCAACATGGGGCCGAACCGCTAACGAACAACCAAACGCGAGCGCCGACAGCGCTTTTCCGGCTGGTCAATAGCCCCGGACGAGATCCACCACCGCCGGAATCGCGCCCGTCTCCCGGTAGGCGCGGACGTTCGCGGCGACGATCGCCGCCGCGCTGTCACGATCGGTCGGGCCCGACACATGCGGCAGCACCGTGACGCGGTCATGACCCCAGAGCGGGGATGACGCCGGCAGCGGCTCGATCTCGAACACGTCGAGCACCGCATGCGACAGCCGCCCCTGATCCAGCGCGGCGAGCAGATCGTCCACGACGACGATCGGGCCGCGCGCGAAGTTCACCAGCGCCGCCCCCGGCTTCATCGCCGAGAACCGTTCGGCGTTCATCAGGCCTCGGGTGTCCGTCGTCAGGGGCATGAGGCAGATGACGATGTCGGCGCCGGCGAGACACTCGTCCAGTCCGCGCTCTCCGGAGAACGTCTCGACGCCTGCGAGGGCCTTCGGCGAACGGCTCCAGCCGCGGACGACGAAGCCCGCCGCGCCGAGCCGGGCGGCGGCGGCCTGCCCAAGAGCGCCAAGCCCGAGCAGCGCGACCGTGACGCGCGACGGCGGACGATAGTCCAGCGGACGCCAGACGCCCTGGCGCTGCTGCGCGGCGTAGGCCGGCATGTCGCGCTGGAGATAATAGGTCCAGGCCAGCGCCGCCTCGGCCATGGTCCGAGCCATCTCCGGATCGACCAGCCGCACGATCGGCGGCGCGCCCGCTCCGAGTTCGGCGACGAGGCGCTCGACGCCGGCCCACAGGCTGTGCACCCAGCGCAGGCCCGTCAGCCCGGCGAGATCGGCGGGATCGGGATCGGCCACGATGGCGATCTCCACCGCAGCCCGGCGTTCCGGTTCGATCGCGCGGAGCGGGACGACGCTCTCGCTGGCCAGCGCCTTCGACAGCGTCGCGAGCCAGGACTCTTCCGCCGCGGCGTCGAGCCGTGTCAGCAGGGCGATCGGGGCTGGGCTCAACGGACGGACACGATGTCGAGGGCGAGCGCGGCGCAGTCGCGGCCGGCGGCGTTCGGATCAGAGATGAGACGATCGGGTCGGTTCAGCGAACGCATACGGGCCTCTCGGGAAGCCCCGACTTCCTAGACGAAAGTCGTCTTGGTCGCCAGTTCGGCGCTCAGACCGTGACGCTCCAGGCGAACTCGGCGCTTTCGCCGGGCGGCAGCAGGACGACGCCGGGTTTCTCGGCGAAATCGCCGTCCCAGCCGACCGGACTCGCCATGCCGCGCCAGGGCTCGATGCACAGAAACGGAGCGCCGGACGGCTTCGACCACACGCCGAGATCGCGGTAGCCGCGCCACGCGACAATGATCTGGCGCAAGGCGGCGCCGTCCGCCCCCAGCGCCACGTAGCGCACGGAGCGGCTCGCCACATTGGGCAGGACGAGCGCGTCGGCGGCGAACAGCTCCGGGCTCAACGGCAGGGTCTCGCCGTCGAACGGCAGCGGGGCGTCGGGACCGAGCAGCCCGCCGTCGATCGCGCGGGCCGTCCCGGTCTCGCGCGTCTCGAAAATGAGCGCGTGGCTCTCCTTGGCGGCTCCGTCCACGAGCGGCCAGCGGAAGGCCGGATGCGCGCCGACGCAGAAGGGCAGCGTGGTCTCGCCGGGGTTCGAGACGCGCGCGGTCTGCGTCACGGTCGCGCCTTCGACCGCGTAGGCGAGGTCGAGCACGAAGCCGAAGGGATAGATGGCGCGGGTTTTGGCGTCGTCGGTCAGCCGCAGCGTCATGCGGTCCGCCGCGCGCTCGATCCAGGCGAAGGTCCGGTCGCGCGCGAAGCCGTGCTGGGTCATGCGGCGGGCGGCGCCTCCGCTCCGGAGCGTATCGCCGGCCAGCTTGCCGACGATGGGGAACAGCACGGGCGCGCGCCGCGGCCATTCCGGGCCCGCCTGCCACAGCAGCTCCACGCCGGCCGCGTCCCGGATGCTGGCGAGCTCGGCGCCCGCGGCGGACACGACCACCTCGACGGCGTCGGTCGCGATCCTGTGGACGTCGCTCAAAGCCCGCCCCTTCTCACGCCGCAGCGGCGGACAGGCCGCCGGCGCGCGCGATGAAGTCCACGATCGCGTCGAGGCCCTCGCCGGTCTTCATGTTGGCGAACACGAACGGACGGCCCCTCCGCTGCGCGGTCGCGTCGCGGTCCATCACCTCGAGGCTCGCGCCGACGTAAGGCGCGAGATCGATCTTGTTGATCACCAGCAGGTCCGAGCGCGTGACGCCGGGACCGCCCTTGCGGGGGATCTTGTCGCCCGCCGAGACGTCGATGACGTAGATCGTCAGGTCCGCGAGCTCCGGCGAGAAGGTCGCGGCGAGGTTGTCGCCGCCGCTCTCCACCAGCACGAGCTCGAGATCGGGAAAGCGCGACGTCAGGTCGTCGATCGCCGCGAGATTGATCGAGGCGTCCTCGCGGATCGCGGTGTGCGGGCAGCCGCCGGTCTCGACGCCGAGGATGCGGTCGGGCTCCAGCGCGCCCGAGCGGGTCAGGAACTCCGCGTCCTCCTTGGTGTAGATGTCGTTGGTGATGGCGGCGAGCCGCACCCGGTCGCGCAAGCGCTTGCAAAGCGCGTCCATCAGGGCGGTCTTGCCGGAGCCGACCGGCCCGCCGACGCCGACGCGAAGCGGGCCATGGGGCGATAGGGTCATGTTCGGAACAGCCTCGTGCGTTGGGTTTCGTGGCGCATGGACGCGATGTCCGATCGGAGCGCGGCGCCCGACAGCCGCTCGAGCGCCGTGGCCTCGCCGCGCGTGACGGCGCCAAGCGTCGCCTGCTCGAGCGCGGCGATCGCGCGGAGCCCGTCGGTCTGGCCGAGCGGAACGAGCCGCACCGCGGCGGAGACCAGATTGGCGACGCCGGCGGTGAGAAAGGCGGCCAGCGCCGGCCGGCGCGGCAGGCCATGGCCCGCGGCCGCGACGGCGACCGCGACGGGGTAGGCGACCGGCCCGCTCCAGCAGGCGCCGAGCCGGTCGACGGCGGCGCAGGGCGCGGTGGCCCGGATCGCCGCGAGAAACGCCCCGCCCTGGCCGAAGCTCTCGGTCCGCCGCTCCCGCGACGGCTGGAACGCCGCCGCAAGCTCCGCGACCTCGCGCAGGGCGTCGTCATCCTGCTCTTCGGCCGCGTCGTGGGCGCGCGCGAACAGAACGGCGTCGGAGCCGAGCCCGCCCATCTCCAGCAGCGCGTCGATCCAGTCCACGAGCGCGGCGCGATCGGAGACGTCGCCCTGCTCGATCGCCCATTCCAACCCGTGGCTGTAGGAGAACGCGCCGACGGGAAAGGCCGGCGACAGCCACGTCATGAGCTTGAGCAGCGCGGCGTCGTCCGCAGCGCCGGTCGTTCGGTCGAGCATCAGCCGTGGCCGTGCGCGTGATAGGCGCCGCGCTCCGGCGCGAACGGCCTTTCGACCTCGCGCACGGCGCCGCCGAGGCCCCGCACCATCTCGGCGAGAACGTGGTCCGGCTCGATCAGGATGGCGTCTTCGCCGATCTCGGCCGGCGTGTGCCGGTTTCCGATGTGCCAAGCGAGGCGCGCGAGGCGCAGCCGGCTGCCTGCCGTGATCTCCATCAGGCGCTGAGGCGCCGCCCGCACGAGCACCAGCCGGCCGTCCTCCAGCCGCAGGGCGTCTCCGTCCTGGATGTCGGCCGGGCGTTCGAGATCGAGCAGCACGTCGAGCCCGCCCTCGCAGGCCAGCGCCAGACGACGGCGCTGGCGGCCGTCGTGATCGAGCGTGACGCTGTCGACGGTCTGGTCGGGACGCACGGCGGCGCGGCGGAGGACGGAGACGGCGCGGATCATGGAACGGCGGCATGCGGATTGCGGGAGGCCGGAACTATGGGCGGCGGGCGCGCGCCTGTCCACGCGCGCCGCAGCCGCGATGACGGGCGCCTGCCTTGCGAGGCGCCCAAGCGATAGGCGCCGGCGCAGATCCACGGTCCGGCGCGCGCCGCAGGCTCAGCTTGCGACGCGCTGGCATGGCGCTTGCTCCCAGCGTGGCGTGCAGAGCGTCTAGGGTTCCGGCCGCACAGGCGGCGCTGGTCCAAGAGACGCACTTTCCGCTGCCTCTCATGCGGAAAGACACGGCGGGGCAAAATCCCGGGAGGTCACTGCACGGGTTCGTCGCCGCGGACCGACCTCCGATTCCGTGCGCGCGAACTCCTTGACGACGACACCGGCCGCCCCGGCCGACCGACCGAGGAGTGCTCATGCTGCGCAGTCTTATCGCCGCTCTCGCCCTGTCCGCCGCCGCGCTCGTCGCGCCGGCCGAAGCGGCGCCCAAGAAGAACTTCGAGATCGCCTGGACGATCTATGTCGGCTGGATGCCCTGGCCCTACGCTGCCGACGCCGGCATCGTGAAGAAATGGGCCGACAAGTACGGCATCGACATCAAGGTCACGCAGATCAACGACTACGTGGAGTCGATCAATCAGTACACCGCCGGCAAGTTCGACGGCGTGACGCTGACCAACATGGACGCGCTCACCATCCCGGCCGCGGGCGGCGTCGACACCACGGCGCTGATCGTCGGCGACTTCTCGAACGGCAACGACGGCATCGTCTCCAAATCGGCTAAGTCCGTCGCCGACCTCAAGGGCGAGAGCATCAACCTCGTCGAGCTGTCGGTCTCGCACTACCTCCTCGCCCGCGCGCTCGAAGGCGCCGGCCTCGCGGAGAAGGACATTAAGGTCGTCAACACCTCCGACGCCGACATGGTCGCGGCCTTCAAGGCGCCCGACACCAAGACGGTCGTCACCTGGAATCCGCTGCTCGCGGAAGTGAAGACCGAGCCAGGCTCGACCGCGCTGTTCGACAGCTCCAAGATTCCGGGCGAGATCATCGACCTGCTCGGCGTCAACACCGAGACGCTCAAGGACAATCCGGACTTCGGCAAGGCGCTCGCCGGCATCTGGTACGAGACGCTGGCGCTGGTCGTAGATCCGGGCGAGAAGGGCAAGGAGGCGCGCGCGGCGATGGGCAAGCAGTCCGGCACCGACCTTGCGGGCTTCGACGCCCAGCTCGCGGCGACCAAGCTGTTCGCAAAGCCCGCCGAGGCCGTCGCCTTCGTCGAGAGCGCCGATATCGTCAAGACCATGGACCTGGTGCGCACGTTCTCGTTCGACCACGGCCTTCTGGGCGACGGCGCCAAGTCGAAGGACGCCGTCGGCATCGGCTTCGCCGGCGGAAAGACGCTGGGCGACGCGGCGAACGTGAAGCTGCGGTTCGACCCGACCTTCATGAAGCTCGCGGCGGACGGCAAGCTTTGATGCGCCGCCGGCACGCTGCCGGCGCATCGTAGCGGCGTCCTCCCGGATCGGACTCGGACCGATCCGGGATCGTCGTCCGCACAGGGCGCGGTTCGCGCGCCTTCTCCTGAAAAACCATCTTGGCTCTTCGCTGCGCTTCGGCCGGGATGACGATGGCTGCACGAGGTAGTTTCATGCGTCGCGCAATGAACGTCCGGCCCGCCGCCGGCGCCCGGATTCTGCTTGCGATCATCCCCTTTCTGCTGATCGCGGTCGTCTACGTGCTCGGCTCCGCCGAACGTCGCGCCGCGAATCCGAACGACAAGCTGCTGCCGCCCGTGTCCGAAATGGTCCAGACGACGACGCGGATGGCGACGGAGCCCGACCGGCGCACCGGCGAGATCACCATGGTTGCGGACACCGTCTCGAGCCTGCAGCGGCTAGCGCTCGGTCTCGGGATCGCCACCCTGACCGGGCTGACGCTCGGCGTCGCGCTCGGCATCCTGCCCGCGTTCAACGCCGCCGGCGGCTCGCTGGTCGCAGTCATCTCCATGGTGCCGCCCATGGCGATCCTGCCGATCCTGTTCATCATCTTCGGGCTCGGCGAGCTGTCCAAGGTCGCGCTGATCGTGATCGGGGTCGCGCCCCCGATCGTGCGCGACATCGCGATGACGGTTCAGGCGATCCCGGTCGAGCAACTTGTCAAAGCCCAGACGCTTGGCGCCTCCACCTGGCAGACGGTTCTGCGCGTCGCCCTGCCCCAGGCGCTACCGCGGCTGATCGAGGTGGTCCGGCTCCAGATCGGCCCGGCCTTCCTGTTCCTGATCGCGGCGGAGGCGATCGCGGCCGACAGCGGCCTCGGCTACCGCATCTTCCTCGTGCGGCGCTATCTCGCGATGGACGTCATCCTACCCTACGTGGCGTGGATCACTCTGCTGGCCTTTCTCATGGACTGGGCGCTCGCGAAACTCGCCCGTTCCGCCTTCCCCTGGGCCTATGCGGGAGAGCGGCGATGAGCGCGATCTCGGTCCGAAACGTTTGGGTCGAGTTCGGCGACCAAGTCGTCATCGAGAACCTGAACCTCGAGATCGCCTCCGGCTCGTTCGTATCTGTGGTCGGACCGTCCGGCTGCGGCAAGAGCACCTTCCTGCGCATGGTTCTGGGCCAGGATCGGCCGACCCGCGGCGCGCTGCTGCTCGACGGGCGACCGCTGCGCGACGAGCCCGACGCCGACCGCGGCGTCGTGTTCCAGCGCTATTCGGTGTTCCCGCACATGACGGTGCTCGCCAACGTCGTCGCGGGCTACGAATTCGCGCAGTCGCCGCTGCTCGGCAAGCTGTTCGGGCGCGCCAAACGGCAGGCCGTCGAGAAGGCGGAGGAGCTGATCGAGGCCGTCGGCCTCGCCGCCCACCGCCACAAATACCCGCTGGCGCTTTCGGGCGGCATGCAGCAGCGGCTCGCGATCGCGCAGGCGCTCGCCAAGGACCCGAAGATCCTGCTGCTCGACGAGCCGTTCGGCGCGCTCGACCCGGGCACCCGCGCGCAGATGCACGCCCTGCTGAAGCCGCTCTGGGCGCGCCTCGGCATGACGGTCATCATGGTCACGCACGACCTGCGCGAGGCGTTCGGGCTCGGCACCCGGGTGGTGGCCTTCGACAAGGTGCGGCACGATCCGCAGGCGCCGGGGCGTTTCGGCGCGCGCGTCACCTACGATCTCGAGCTCACCCGCGAGGGGCCGGTGCCGGTGCTCGGCTTCCAGAAGCCGCCGCCGCAGCCTCTCGTCGCAGCGGATTAATCTCCCGGGCTTGATCCGGGCGCGGTAGCATCCCGCCCGGACCCCAACCGAATCCCGGCCAGTCCCGCCGTTCAAGGAGACGCATATGCGCAGCCACCTCCTTCGCCTCGCCGTCGCGACCGCGGCGACGCTCGCTCCCGCCCTCGCCTTCGCGCATGCCGGCGCCGGCGCGCTTGGAGGCTTCGCCCACGGCTTCGAGCACCCGCTCGGCGGTCTCGACCATGTGCTGGCGATGGTCATGGTCGGCGTGTTCGCCTACCAGCTCGGCGGCCGCGCGGTCTGGGCCGTGCCCGCGACCTTCGTGCTGATGATGGCGGGCGGCGGCGCGCTTGGCGCGGCCGGGTTCGACATGCCCTTCGTCGAGACCGGCATAGCGCTCTCGATCGTCGTGCTCGGCGCGGTCGTGGCGTTCGGCGTCCGGGCCCCGGTCGCGGCCGCCATGGGCCTCGTGGGCCTGTTCGCCATCTTCCACGGCTACGCCCACGGCGCCGAGATGCCGGCGTCGGCCGGCGCCGCCGCCTATGCGGCGGGCTTCATGCTGGCCACCGCGCTGCTGCACGCGGCCGGCGCCGGCTTCGGCTTCGCGATCGGCCGGATCGCCGAGCGCCGTGGCGATCTCGTGACCCGCGCCGCCGGCGGGGCGGCCGCGCTCACGGGCGTCGCGATCCTCGTCGGCGCGGTCTGACCGAACGCCGTATCCCGGACGGCGCGAAGGCGCCGAGCCGGGATACGGCCGGCGGATCACACCGCGACGCGGCGGCGGAGCTCTTCTTCGGAAATCTCGGACTTCGGCCCGTGGAGCACGATCTCGCCGCGCTCCATCACCGCGATCTCGTCGGCGAGTTCATGGGCGAACTCGACATACTGCTCGACCAGCAGGATCGCCATGTCGCCGCGCGACCGCAGCAGGTTGATGGCGCGGCCGATGTCCTTGATGATCGACGGCTGGATGCCCTCGGTCGGCTCGTCGAGGATCAGCAGCTTCGGCCGCGTCGTCAGCGCCCGACCGATCGCGAGCTGCTGCTGCTGGCCGCCCGACAGGTCGCCGCCGCGCCGGCCGAGCATCGACTTCAGCACCGGGAACAGGTCGAAGATCTCGCTCGGGACGGTACGGTCCTTGCGCTTCAGCGGCGCGAACCCGGTCTCGAGATTCTCCTTCACGGTCAGCAGCGGGAAGATCTCGCGCCCCTGCGGCACGAAGGCGACGCCGCGGCGCGCCCGCTCGTGCGGCGCGAGCCGGTCGATCGCCTCGCCGTTCAGCGTGATCGAGCCGGCCTTGATCGGCCGGACGCCAGCGACCGCCCGCATCAGCGACGTCTTGCCGACGCCGTTGCGGCCGAGCACGCAGGTGACCTTGCCGAGGGCCGCGGTGAGGGAGACCTTCTTCAGCGCCTGCGCCGCGCCGTAATAGAGGTCGAGATCGGATACGGTGAGAGCGCTCATCGGCCCAGGTAAACCTCGATCACGCGTTCGTTCGACGAGACATGGTCGAGGCTGCCCTCGGCCAGCACCGAGCCCTCGTGCAGCACGGTGACCTTCACGCCGAGATCGCGCACGAAGATCATGTCGTGCTCGACGACGACGACGGAGCGGGTTTCCGCAATCTCCCGCAGCAGCACGGCGGTGTCGGCGGTCTCGGCGTCGGTCATGCCGGCGGCGGGCTCGTCGACCAGCAGCAGCTTCGGCTCCTGCGCCAGCAGCATGCCGATCTCGAGCCACTGCTTCTGGCCGTGGCTGAGGTCGCCGGCCCGGCGGTGGCGCGCGTTCTTGAGCCGCACCCGCTCGAGGATCTCGTCGATCCGCTCCTGCACCTGCGGCGTGCGGCGCGAGAACAGCTTGGCGAACGGCCCCTTGTCGGCCTTGAGCGCCAGCTCGACGTTGGTCTCGACGTCGTGGTTCTCGATCACCGTGGGCGTCTGGAACTTGCGGCCGATGCCGAGGCCCGCGATCGTGGCCTCGTCGAGCTTGGTGAGATCGTGGACGCCGCCGTCGAACAGCGCCGTGCCGACGGTCGGCCGCGTCTTGCCGGTGATGACGTCCATCATCGTGGTCTTGCCGGCGCCGTTCGGACCGATGATCGCCCGCATCTCCTTCTCGCCGATGGTGAGCGAGAGGCTGTTCAACGCGCGGAAGCCGTCGAACACCACCGAGACGTCGTTGAGATAGAGCAGCTCCGGCGAGATCTTCTGGTCCATCGGCCTCACTCCGCCGGTTTCGCGACGGCGCGGCGTCGGGCCGTCCACGCCTTGACGCTGTCCATGGAGCCGATGAGCCCCATGATGCCCTTGGGCAGGAACAGCGTGACGACCACGAACAGGCCGCCGAGCGCGAACAGCCAGAGCTCCGGAAAGGCGCCCGTCAGCCAGGTCTTGGCGAAATTGACGAGAACGGCGCCGAGGGCCGCGCCCACCAGCGTGCCGCGGCCGCCGACCGCGACCCAGATCACCGCCTCGATCGAGTTCGCAGGCGAGAACTCGCCGGGATTGATGATGCCGACCTGCGGCACGTAGAGCGCGCCGGCGACGCCCGCCATCATGGCCGAGATGACCCAGACCACGAGCTTGTAGTTCTCGACCTTGTAGCCGAGGAACCGGGTGCGGCTCTCCTGGTCGCGGACGGCGACGAGAACCTTGCCGAAGTTCGAGGTCACGATGTAGCGGCAGAGCAGGTAGCCGAGCCCGAGCGCGAGCGCGGAGAGCGCGAACAGGCTGGCGCGCATTCCCTGCGTCTGCAGTGGAATGCCGAAAATATCCTTGAAATCGGTCAGGCCGTTATTGCCGCCCATGATCATGTCGTTGCGGAAGAACGCGAGCAGCAGCGCGAAGGTCAGGGCCTGGGTGATGATCGACAGATAGACGCCCGTGACGCGCGAGCGGAACGCGAACCAGCCGAAGACGAAGGCGAGCGCGCCGGGGACGAGCAGAACCATCAGCGCGGCGTAGGGGAAGAAATCGAAGCCCCACCACCAGACCGGAAGCTCCTTGAGATTGAGGAACACCATGAAGTCCGGCAGCTCGGGATTGGCGTAGACGCCGCGCGGGCCGATCTCGCGCATCAGATGCATGCCGATGGCGTAGCCGCCGAGCGCGAAGAACGCGCCGTGGCCAAGCGAGAGGATGCCGCAATAGCCCCAGACCAGGTCGACGGCGAGCGCCAGCAGCGCGTAGGTCAGGTACTTTCCGAGCAGCGGAACGAGGTAGTTCGGGATGTGAAACGGGTTATCCGCGGGCAACAGCAGGTTAAGTCCGGGGACAATGACCACCGCCGCCACCAGCACGGCGAGGAACACATAGCCCTTGAAGTCGATCAGGCGCGTCGACGTCATGCGCGGGCTCCGCGAACGGCGGCGCGGAGGCCGGGGATCGGACGAGGCGCGGTCGTGGCGAGCATCGGACGGGTCCTCATGCGTCGACGAACCGGCCCTTGAGCGCGAACAGGCCGCGCGGCCGCTTCTGGATGAACAGGATGATCAGCACCAGCAGGATGATCTTGCCGAGCACGGCGCCGGCGAAAGGCTCCAGCAGCTTGTTGGCGACGCCGATGGTGAGCGCGCCGACGAGCGTGCCCCAGAGGTTCCCGACGCCGCCGAACACCACCACCATGAAGCTGTCGATGATGTAGCCTTGGCCGAGGTTCGGGCTGACGTTGTCGATCTGGCTCAGCGCCACGCCCGCCATGCCGGCGACGCCGGAGCCGAGGCCGAAGGTCAGCGCGTCGATGCGGTCGGTGCGGATGCCCATGGACGAGGCCATGCGGCGGTTCTGCGTCACCGCGCGCACCTGCAGGCCGAGCGTCGTCTTCTTCAACACCAGTTGGAGCGCGAAGAACACCGCGAGCGCGAACAGCACGATCGCGACGCGGTTCCAGGTCAGCGTCAGCCCGAACAGGTCGAGCGAGCCCGACAGCCAGTCCGGCGTCGAGACCTCGCGGTTCGACGGCCCGAAGATCGAGCGCACCGCCTGCTGCAGCATCAGCGAGATGCCGAAGGTCGCGAGCAGCGTCTCGAGCGGGCGGCCGTAGAGATGGCGGATGACGAGGCGCTCGATCGCGACGCCGACGGCGCCCGCGACCAGGAAGGCGGCGGGCACGGCGATCGCGAGCGAGCCCTCCATCAGGCCCGGCGCGAAGGTCCGCAGCAGGTCCTGCACGAGATAGGTCGTGTAGGCGCCGAGCATGACCATCTCGCCATGGGCCATGTTGATGACCCCCATGACGCCGAAGGTGATGGCGAGGCCCACCGCCGCGAGCAGCAGCACCGAGCCGAGGCTGACGCCGTAGGCCACGTCCTGAACGCGCGCCAGCATCGCCTGCCGGGTCTCGATCGCCTGGATCGCGCTCGCGGCGGCGGACTTCACCGCCTCCGGCGCCGTCTCGGAGAGGCCGCGCAGCAGGACGAGCCCGTCCTGGTCGCCGCGTTCGGCGACGAGCGCGACGGCCGCGACCTTGTCGGCCTCGGGCGCGTCCGTGGTCAGCGTGATCGCGGCTTTCGCGCGCCGCATCGCGGCGAGGACGCGCTCGTCCTTCTCGGCGGCGAGCGCCTTGTCGAGCGCGGGAAGCGTCTCGGGGTCGCGGCCGCGGAACACGCTTTCGGCGGCGCGGAGCCGCGCGCTGGCGTCCGGCGACATCAGCGTCAGCGTGCCGATCGCCGTCGCGACCGCGCGGCGGATGCGGTTGTTGACGCGGACGGGCTTCAGCCCGGCGTCGGCCCCGGCCGCGGCGGGCGCGTTGGTGGCGACGTCGATGGTGGTGCCCATCGGCGTCTTGAACAAAGCCGGCTTTCCGGGCGCGACCAGCAGGCGCCCGTCGAGCGCCGCGGACAGCGCGTCGGCCGCGGCCGGCAGGCCGCTTGTCGCGAGGTCGCCCACGCCCGCTTCGATGTCGTCGTACTTCGTGCTCGCGAGCCTGTCGAAGATCGCCTGCGGCTCGGCCGCGCGGGCGACGCCTGCGAGCGCCACGAGACAGAGAAGGATTCGGAGAAGGGTCATGTGCGGTCCGGCGCCAGACAGACGGGCGAGCGAGGCCTTCGCTCGGATCCCGGCGTCGGGCCGGGACAGCCAAGCCGCCGCGGGCCTATGCGGAGGCCCGCGACGGGTCGTTCGGAGAGCGCGGCCGGCGTCAGGCCGGCCGAGCGCGGCTTACTGCGAGGCCTTGGCCCCGCCGCCGCACTTGCCGGTCTTCACGTTGAAGTTTCCGCACGAGAGCGGCTTGCGCCAGTCCGCGATCAGGTCCTTGGAGCCCTCGAGATACGGCGACCACTCGTTGGCGACGAGCAGGCCAGGCGTCTCGAACACGGTGTCGAACTGACCGTCTTCCTTGATCTCGCCGATCAGCACCGGCTTGGTGATGTGGTGGTTCGGCATCATCGTGGAGTAGCCGCCGGTCAGGTTCGGCACCGAGACGCCGATCAGCGCGTCGATCACCGCGTCAGGCTCGGTCGTGCCGGCCTTCTCCACCGCCTTCACCCACATGTTGAAGCCGATGTAGTGCGCCTCCATCGGGTCGTTGGTGACGCGCTTGTCGTTCTTGATGAACGCCTGCCACTTCTCGATGAACGCCTTGTTCGCCTCATTGTCGACGCTCATGAAGTAGTTCCACGCCGCGAGGTGGCCGACGAGCGGCTTGGTGTCGAGGCCGGCGAGCTCTTCCTCGCCCACGGAGAAGGCCACCACCGGGATGTCGGTCGCCTTCACGCCCTGGTTGCCGAGCTCCTTGTAGAACGGCACGTTGGCGTCGCCGTTGATCGTCGAGACCACCGCGGTCTTCTTGCCCGAGGAGCCGAACTTCTTGATCTCGGAGACGATGGTCTGCCAGTCGGAATGGCCGAACGGCGTGTAGTTGATCAGGATGTCTTCCTGAGCGACGCCCTTCGACTTGAGATAGGCCTCGAGGATCTTGTTGGTCGTGCGCGGGTAGACGTAGTCGGTGCCGGCCAGCACCCAGCGCTGCACGCCTTCCTCGTTCATGAGGTAGTCGACCGCCGGGATCGCCTGCTGATTGGGCGCCGCGCCGGTGTAGAACACGTTCTTCGAGCTTTCCTCGCCCTCGTACTGGACGGGGTAGAACAGGATGCCGTTGGCCTCCTCGAACACCGGCAGCACCGACTTGCGCGACACCGAGGTCCAGCAGCCGAAGGTGGCCGCGACCTTTTCCTTGGTCAGCAGCTCGCGCGCCTTCTCGGCGAACAGCGGCCAGTTCGACGCAGGGTCGACGACCACCGGCTGCAGCTTCTTGCCGAGCACGCCGCCCTTCTTGTTCTGCTCCTCGATGAGCATGAGCATGACGTCCTTCAGCGTGGTCTCGCTGATCGCCATGGTGCCCGAGAGCGAGTGCAGGATGCCGATCTTGATCGTCTCCTCAGCCGAGGCCTGGGCCGGCGCGAAGGCCGCCCATCCGAGCGCGGCGGCCGCAGCTATGGCCCGCCCGAACTTTCCGAAAGTCATTGTTCAACTCCCCGAGTCGCGGCGCGCGCCATCCCGGCTCACGCGCCCGTTCGCGGGGTGAAAGGCATCATCCGTGCCACCGCAGGACGAGCACCGCGCCTTCGGATCAGGCGCCCCGAGCGCAAACTGTTGGCAGACTTAAACTGCCTAGTTTTTGATCATTCGCGCCCGCTGGCGGGCGCCGGCCTGACGATGGCGGCGCTTTTAGGCGCAGTCCGTCGCAGACGTCGTGGGCAGGCTACGCCGCACGTGACGACGTGAGGCGCGCCCGAGACGCTCGCGCCTCAAGCGAGGGACGACCGGGGTCAGGCCCGGCCCCATTCGAGGAAAAAGGAGCGCCCGCCTCAGCCGCCGGAGGACGACAGGACCTGCAGCAGCTCGACGCTGGGATAGCCGTCGGCGGGAAGGTTGTGCTTGAGCTGGGCCTTGCGGGAGGCGCGGCGGGTGTCGCCGCCGAGCTTGCCGTCGACCTCGCCGACGGGGAAGCCGTCGCGGGCGAGCAGGGTCTGAAGCTGCTTCAGCTCGGCCGCGTCGAGCACGCGCACCGGCGCGTTGCCGTTCGAGACCGCGGGCGCGCCCTCGTAGCGGGTCGCGAGATAGGCCGCCGTCATCGCGTAGATGAAGGACTGGTTCCACTTCCGGTAGATGTCGAAATTGTCGTAGGCGAGGAAGGCGGGGCCGTTGCGGCCCATGGGCAGCAGAAGCGCCGCGTTCGCCTCGGCGGGCGCTAAAGAGCCCGTACGGGCCTTCACGCCCCATTCCGTCCAGCGCGCGACCGGATGCTTGACGTCGATGTCGGCCTCGACCCACGGCATCTCCGCCGGGACGACGACCTCCTGCAGCCAGGGCTGGCCGCGCCGCCATCCGAGGTCGGACAGGTACTTGCCGGCGGACATCATGGCGTCGGGCACGCTGCGCATCAGGTCGCGCCGGCCGTCGCCGTCGCCGTCGACGCCGTCGCGGACATAGTCCACCGGCATCATCTGGGTGTGGCCGAGCTCGCCCGCCCAGGCGCCGCGCATGTCGCCGGGCGCGAGGTCGCCGCGGTCGACGATCTTAAGCGCGGCGATGAGCTGCGGCCGGAAGAAGGCCGGGCGGCGGCAGTCGTGGCTGAGCGTCGCGAGCGCATTGCGGGTGTCGAACTTGCCAAGATTGGCGCCGAAGTCGGTCTCGAGGCCCCAGAACGCGGCGATCACCGACGCCGGCACGCCGTACTCCGCCTCGACCCGCTCGAACAGCGCCGCGTTCTGCTTGATGACCTGCGGCCCCTTCGTCACGCGGGCCCCGGCGACCATGCGGCCGGCGAACTGCAGGAAGCTCTGCTGGAACACCGACTGGCCGCGGTCGAGCTGGAGCACCTTCGGGTCGATCGCGACGCCGTCGAGGCCCGCCGTGATCGCCTTCTCCGACACGCCGGCCTCGCGAGCCTCGGCGCGCACGCCGTCAAGGAAGGCGGCGAAGTCGCCGCCGCAGGGAACGGCGGCAGCCGGCGCGGCGGGCGCCTGCGCAAACGCGGGGAAGGCTGCAAGGACGAACGCGGATGCGAGACGCACGACCAGGGACATTGCGACTGCGGGCCTGTTGGAGCGGAGGCGCATGCTTCGACCGGAACGCCTTGCGGGTCAACCCTTCAGGGCGCGCGCTTCAGCCGGCGGACGAGCCGCGCGAGCGCCGCCTCGGCGCGGCGCAGGCCCGGACGGCCGCGCGCGTCGTCATAGGCGCGGCGCAGCGCGCCGGCGCCGAAGGCGTCGACCACCAGCGCGTGGACATAGGACTTGCGCACCACCGCCGGCGTGTTGGCGAGCCGCTCCGAGATCGCGCGCATCACGCCCGCGAGCTGCCGCCGCCGCGCGGTCTCGCTGGTGGCGGGTTCGAGGTCGGCGAGATGCTCGGCGGCGTTCGCGCTCGCGCCCAGCATGCGCAGGTCCTTGGCGGTGACGGGCAGCCCGGTCGCCTCGCGGATGTAGGCGTTGACGTCGACCGCCGTGATGCGGCGCACCGCTCCGTCGTCGCCGCGGTACTGGAACAGCCGGCGGCCCGGCAGCCCGCTGAGCCGGCCGAGCGCACGGGCGAGCCGTCCCGAGCGCATCGAGCAGGCGATGTCCTTGCCGCCCTTGCCGCGGAACGACAGCCGCACGGTCTCGCCAGAGATCTCCACGTGGCGCTTCAGCAGCGTCGACGCGCCATGGGCTTTGTTGGAGCGCAGATAGGTCTCGGAGCCGACGCGGATATGGGTCTCGTCGATCAGGGCGACGGCCGCGGCCAGCGCCTTGGCGCGGCTGAGCTTCGGGCTCGCGAGGTCGCGCGCCACCCGACGGCGGAGCTTCGGCAGCGCCTCGATGACGCGGTCGAGGCGCTCCACCTTCCGGGTCTCGCGCACCACGTTCCAGTCCGGGTGGTAGCGGTGCTGGACCCGCCCGGCCTCGTCGCGGCCGATCGCCTGCAGGTGGCAGCGCGGGTCGGCCGCGATCCGCACGTCCTCGTAGGCCGGCGGAATCGCGAGCGCCTTGATGCGCGCCACCGCCTCGGCGTCGGTGATGCGCTTTCCCCGGCGGTCGAGATAGACGAAGCCCTTGCCCGCACGCCGGCGCGTGATCTCGAGATCGCGGGCGCCGGAGAGCCGCAGCCCCGCCTGCCGCGCGATCTCCTCGATCGTGAGATCGGTGTCCTCGGCCATCAATGCGACCGCAGCGCGTGGATGAGGTCGCTCTTCGTGGCCCGGGACACGCCCTTCAGGCCGATCTCGCGCGCCTTGGCGTAGAGGTCGTCGCGCCGCCAGTCCTCGTAAGGCGGCGACTTGCCCCCTTTGGAGGACGGCGCGTTCGCGCCGCGGTCGCCGTATTTCGCTTGCGCATTGGAGATGCGCGCGGCCTTCTCGGCGCTCGCGCCCTGGTCCCGCAGGGCCTCGTAGACCTCCGGGTTCTTGATCGAAGGGTTTTTGGACGTGGCCTTCTTCGACGACGTCGCGCGCTTCGCAGCCATTGCCGTTCTCCCTGACCTTTGCGCCGCCGCGGATCAAACACGCGGCGCGGCCTGCGGGTTCCGGCCGTGAGCGCGGGCGAGATCCTGGTCGAGGTCACGCGCGGGATCGCGGTCGAGAGCCGGCACGCGGGCTCCGTCGCGGTCTCGGACGCCGCCGGCCGGCTCGTGTTCGCGCTCGGCGACGTCGAACGTCCGACCTTTCCCCGCTCGGCCGTCAAGGCGCTGCAGGCGCTGCCGCTGGTCGAGAGCGGCGCGGCGGCGCGGTTCGGGTTCAGCGACGAGGAGCTCGCGCTCGCCTGCGCCTCCCACAGCGGCGAGCCGGAGCACGTGGCGACCGCAGCCGGCGCGCTCGCCCGCATCGGCCTCGGGGCCGAAGCGCTCGAATGCGGCGCGCATTGGCCGACCAGCGACGCGGCCGCGCGCGCGCTCGCCGCGAGCGGCGTCGGCCCCACCGCGCTCCACAACAACTGCTCCGGCAAGCACGCCGGCTTCCTGTGCCTCGCCTGCGCGATGGAGGTGGAGCCGGCCGGCTACATCCAGCCTGAGCATCCCGTCCAGCGAGAGGTCACCGCGGCGCTCGAGGGCGCGTTTGGCGTGAGCCTCGCGCAGGCGGCCGTCGGCGTCGACGGCTGCGGCATCCCGACCTACGCCGCGCCGCTCGCGTCCGTCGCCCGCGCCTTCGCCCGGTTCGCGACCGGCGAGGGCTTCGGCCCCGCCCGCGCCGCCGCGGCGAAGACGCTGATGCGGGCGGTCTGGTCGGCGCCGTTCCAGGTCGCCGGCACGGGCCGCTTCGACACCGAGGCCATGCAGGCGCTGAAGGACCGCGCCTTCGTGAAGATGGGCGCCGAGGGCGTCCACATCGCCGCCCTGCCGGAACTGGGCTTAGGGGTCGCGATCAAGATCGAGGACGGCGCGACCCGCGCCGCGGAGGTCGCGATGGCGGCCGTGCTCGCCCGGCTGCTGCGCCCCGAGGGCGAGCAGGCCGCATGGCTCGCGAGCCGCATGCGCCGCCGGCTGACCAACTGGGAAGGCGTCGAAGTCGGCGAACTGCGGCCGGCGCCAGCGCTCGGCGCCGCCTGACGCCTGCCGCAAGCTTCGGGCTTCCTCGACGCTCGAAGCCGCCGGTAGGGACCCGGGCGCCTTCCGCTCCGGCGCTTCGCCCGCTCAAAACGAAAACGGGGAGCGCCATGGGCGCTCCCCGTTCCGTCAGTCTCGAGATCAGGTCTCCGAGGCTGTCCGTTCGTCTCAGTACTTGGTGACGAGCGGCGCCAGCGGCTTCTCGGGCGACCACAGCGGGATCACGATGCGCGACCAGAAGCGGGTGTCGTCAGCCGAGTTCTTCGAGTAGATGCTGGTGGTCAGAGCCGCCTGCAGGATCACCGGTCCGAAGTTGTAGCCGATGAGCGGGCCGACCGCGAAGGTCTCGGCCTTGCCGGGGCCGCCGTTGCTACGCTTCTGCGCTTCCGGCAGGTCGTACTCGGTCGAGCCGAAGCCGATCGCGCCGATTTCCCACTTGCCGAAGGTCTTGGTGGCCGTCAGGTCGAGGTTGAAGCCGTTCGAGGTCTTGCCGCCGACGGCGCGGTCGGTGTCGAACGTGTTGCCCCAGATCAGGTTCGCCGTCAGGTTCCAGCCGTCGTTGGTGTAGCTGACCGCGAAGTCCTGACGCCAGGTGGTGGCGCGGACGGACACGTCGTTGTCGCCGACGTTGAAGTAGATGCCCGACAGGTAGCTGACGCCGAGGCCGCCGCCCAGGTCGAACGCGATGCGGCCGGCCAGGAAGGGGTTGTAGAAGCCGGCGTCGTCCAGCGCGCCGCCCGGAGCGTCGCGGTGGATCAGCGGGGTCGCGGCCAGGACCTGGACGTTACCGCCGAAGATCTGCCACGGGGTCGACCAGGCGATCAGCGGGATGTCGACGAGGAGCTTGGTGTCCTTGCCCGGGGTGTCGATCGAACCCCAGCTGAAGGTGTTCACGAAGTACAGGCCTTCCGGCAGCGGGGCGCCGGCGGCGAGGCCGGCCGTCTCGCCCGGCTGCGCAGTCGCGCCGGCGAAGGCCGCCGTCGTCATGGCGCCGAGGGCGAACGCGCCCGCCGTCGCAATCTTCATCACATGCTTCATTTCTTTTCCTCCGATCGGCGCCTCGAAGAGCCGCCGCCTACCCGAGCTGATTTTCGATTACGCCTTCGGTTCGTTTCTTTCGCGATTTAAATCGAAAGTCTTATGTCCACGAACTTCAGACGCAACAAGCGCCCCCGACTCGGCGCCGCCACGTGAAGAGGACAGTTTTTGGACGGCGATTGCTATAGGAATGATCTCATTCTGACCTCATTCCCGCCCGAGTGTCGCGGAAATGTCGCAGCGTGGCCATGCACATGGCGACGTTAACTTTGTTAACTTTCGCGTTGTTTGCTGCACCGCCACATTGGGGGGTTTCTAAGAACTTCAACGGGTTGTAAGGAGCCCGTGAACGCTCCGGATCACGCCGGCGTTAACGAACGGCCCTCGGCGGCCTACCGGACGGTGTTCTGTGCCACCGTCAGCCCCGGCAGCCCGCCCGACCCCGCCGCCCCGAGATCGGGGGTCGCGGCCTCCGCCCAGCGGTATCCGACCACCGCGCCCTTGCGCGAACCTGTCACGGTGTTGCCGACGATCGTCGCCGGGCCGACGCCCTCGACCACCGACACGCCGATTCCCACCTCGCAATTGCGGACGATGTTTCCGCTGATCGCGACGTCGCGCATGTACGGGCCCCAGCCGGCGTGGACGCCGAACGAAGCGGCGTTTTCGATCACGTTGCCGGTCACCGCCACGTCGGCCTCGACCCCGATCCCCTGCCCATAGCCTTCGCCCGGCTGGTCGAGCTTCCGGCGCCGGAACAGGTTGCGGACCACGTTGCCGGTGACGGCGGCGAGCCGGCCGCCCTCGTTGAAGTTGGCGATCGACACGCCGTTGGCGGCGCCGTCGACGAGGTTCCCCGAGACGACGGCGCCGGAGAAGCCGTATTCGACGTAGAGGCCGGTCTCGCCGCAGTCGAGGCACAGATTGTCGGCGATGACGACGTCGCTCGATTCGTGCGCGCGCACGGCGGTGAAGGCCGAGCGGCGGATGGCGTTGCCGGAGACCACGACCCCGGACGCCTTCGACACGTTCACCGCGTTGCCGTTCCAGCCGAGCCCGCCGTCGAGCGCGCCGGTGTCCTCGATGCGGTTGCGCGAGACCACGGCGCCGTCGTCGCCCTTGGCGGTGCGGCGGATCACGACGCCGTTGTTGCGGCAGCCGGTGATGACGTTGTCGGCGACGGTGATCCCGCGGCCGTCCATGGCGAACAGGCCGGACTGGCGCGCGTTGGCGATGCGGGATCCGCGCAGCGCGCCGCCGGAGCGGAACAGCGCGAGGCCGGAGCCGCCGGCGTCCTCGATCGCGAGGTCGTCGAAGGCGAAGGCGGCGACGTCCTCGAACTGGATCAGGCCCGCCTGCAGGCCGCCCGGAAGGTTGGAGCCGTCGAGCAGCAACCCGCGCAGTGCGACGCGGCGCAGGCCCTTGCCCGTGAACAGCGGGCCGGGCTCGGACAGCTCGATCCGCGTCAACTCGGGAACGCCGACGATGGCCGCGCCCTCGGGCAGGGCGACGCGGGCGGCGCGGTAGACGCCGGGCGCGAGCGTCAGCGGCCGCCCTTCCCGCGCCGCCCGCTCCAGCGCGCGGGCGAAGGCGCGGCTCTGGTCGCCGCCGGCGCCCGGCTTCAGCCCCGCGGCCTCGGCCCCGAGTCCTCCGGGCGCGGCGTCCGCCAGCCGCGGCGCCGCGGTCGTGACAAGGCCCGCCGCGAGGCCGAGCGCGAGCCGGCGCCGGGCCTGATCCACCGTATCGCGGAGCCTCTCCGCCGCGCGCTCGCGCTTCATGCCCTGATCGCCCGCTGGTCGTCGTTTCTCCCTGAGCCTAACCGCCGAACCTTTAAGGCCAGGCGCCGCCCGCGCCGGTGGGGGGAACCGGCGGCGCATCTTTCCGTGAGGCCCGAGGTTCGCGCATCCCGCGCTTCATGCCTATAGAAGCGTTCCGTTCCTCAATCCGCTCATCGCCGCGCCGCCCGTGACCGCTTCGTCCCCCTCCCCGCGTCGCCGGGCCGACCTGCTGCTGGTCGAGCGCGGCCTGTTCGACAGCCGCGCTCGGGCGCAGGCGGCGATCGCGGCCGGCGGCGTGCGGGCGAACGGCGTGGCCGTCGCGCGCGCCTCCGACATGGTGCCGCTCGACGCCGAGATCAGCGCCGAGCCGGCGCACCCTTGGGTCTCGCGCGCCGGCGTGAAGCTCGCGCACGCGCTCGACGCCTTCGGCCTCGATGTGACCGGCTGCGAGGCGCTCGACGTCGGCGCCTCGACCGGCGGCTTCACGCAGGTGCTGCTCGCCCGCGGCGCGGCCCATGTGACCGCCGTCGACGTCGGCCGCGGCCAGCTTCACGCGCTGCTCGCCCACGATCCGCGGGTGACGAGCCTAGAGGCGACCGACATCCGCGATCTCGCCGCGTCCGCGCTGCCGCGCGCGCCCGACGTCGTCACAGTCGACGTCAGCTTCGCGCCGCTCGGCGTGGTGCTGCCGGCGGCCGTCGCGCTCGCGGCGCGGTCCGCCGCGCTGGTCGTTCTGGTGAAGCCGCAGTTCGAGGTCGGCCGCAAGGAGATTGGCAAGGGCGGCGTCGTCCGCAGCGCCGAGGCGCGCGCCCGCGCTGTCGCCGACGCCCGGGCGCTCGTCGAGCGCCTCGGCTTCGCGATCGCCGGCGAGCTGCCCTCCCCGATCCCCGGCGGCGACGGCAACATCGAGCACCTGATCGGAGCGCGGCGTCATGGCTGAACGGCTCGCCATCGCCCGGCTCACGACTGCTAAGATCGCTGTGCGCCGATGACGAGGGATGATTTTGCGGCGCAGTTGAACCAGTTGCTCGAATTCACGAGCGATCCGACGGAAATCGCGAGCTGGGCGCACGAACTTTATCTCTCGGAGCAGCACGAGCCTGGCGTCGACGATTTTTTGCTGGGGCTGATAGCCATGAGTATGGGAGAGCAGTTTCTGATCCCGATCGAAGAAATAAGAATGATGATAAGCAGCATTTCAAAATAGAATTTGCTTCTATAGAATTAAATATTAACTTCAGCAGAATTCATTAAAAAATACTCATACGAATGCATCTAATGACGCTCGCGGGCTCCGCTTGCAGCCGGCCGTAGGTCGTCCCAAACAAGGCGGCGATGATCGATGGGCCTATGCGAAGGACATACGCCTGACGGCGCGTCGAAGCCGTTGAGCCTCGATTTGATCCAGCAGCACTGGGCCGCGCAGTAGCGCCCGTCATGCTATAGCCGCCGGCATGACGCTGACGGTGAGGATTGATCGGCTCGGCCATCGCGGGGACGGGGTCGCGGACACCGCGGACGGGCCCGTGTTCGTGGCGCGGGCGCTGCCGGGGGAGTTGGTGGAGGCGGAGCGCGCGGGCGGGCGCGCCACGCTGCTGCGCGTGGTCGAGCCCTCCGCCCACCGGCGCGAGGCCTATTGCCCGGAGGTCGGCGCCTGCGGCGGCTGCGCCACGCAGGAGCTGGCGCAGGACGCGGCGCTCGCCTGGAAGCGCGCGTTGCTGATCGAGGCCTTCGCCCGCGAGCGGCTGGACGTCGCCGGGCTGGTCGGCCCGTGCGTCGACGCCCACGGCGCCGGCCGCCGGCGCGCCACGTTCCACGCCCGCGCCGGCGCGGACGGCCGGGTCGCCGTCGGCTTCGCCGCCGCCCGCAGCCGCGCCATCACGCCGATCGCCGCCTGTCCGCTGCTGGCGCCGGAGATGGCGGGCGCGCTCCCCGCCGCGCGCGCGGTCGCCGCCGCGCTCGGGAAGATGCGCAAGCCGCTCGACCTCGCGGTGACGGCGACCGCTGGCGGGCTCGACATGGACGTGCGCGGCTCCGGGCCGCCGCCCGAGGCGCTCAGGCTGAGGCTGGTGACGCTCGCGGGCGAACTCGACCTCGCCCGGCTCGCGATCCACGGCGACGTGGTGGTGGAGCGGCGCAAGCCGGTCGTCGCCATGGGCCGCGCCCAGGTGGTCCCGCCGCCCGGCGGCTTCCTGCAGGCGACGGCCGCGGGCGAGGCGGCGATCACCGCGCTCGCGAGCCAAGCGGTCGGCCGGGCGAAGCGGGTCGCGGACCTGTTCTCGGGCGTCGGCGCCTTCGCGCTCCGGCTCGCCGAACGCGCGGAAGTCTACGCCGCGGAGGCCGACCGGCCGGCGGTCGCGGCGCTCGCCGCCGCGGCCCGCGCCACGCCCGGCCTCAAGCGGGTGACGGCGGAGGCGCGCGACCTGTTCCTCCGCCCGCTCGCCGGCGCCGAGCTCAAGCCGTTCGACGCGGCGGTGTTCGATCCGCCGCGCGCAGGCGCCGAGGCGCAGGCGCGGATGCTGGCGGAATCGCGGATCGCAACGGTGGTCGCGGTGTCCTGCAACGTCGCGACGCTCGCCCGCGACGCCGCCATCCTGATCCGCGGCGGCTACCGGCTCGAGCGCGTGACGCCGGTCGACCAGTTCCGCCACTCCGCCCATGTGGAGGCGGTGGCGACGTTCCGGCGGGACTGACGGCCGCCGCGCCTACCGCGTCTTCTGGCGTTCGCGGGCCTGGGCGACGGCGTCCTTGAAGCCTTCGTAGTCGAGCGGGGCCGCCACCAGCTTCGGGCCGACTAGATAGACCGGCGTGCCCGGAAACCCCATGCCCCGGGCCTGCGCGTCGTTGCGCTTCAGGAGCGTCACGATCTCGGCCTCGGAGGCCTTGGCGTCCGCCAGCAGGCGGGGCATGTCGACGCCCGCCGCGGCGACCGCGGCGTCGAGGTCGGCGTGCGGGCGGGAGGCGCCCTTCAGCGCCATGAGCGCGCGGTGAGCCTCCTCGTACTTGCCCTGCCGCTTGGCCGCGAGCGCGAGCTTCGCGCCGTAGACCGAGCTCTCCGACAGGATCGGCCAGTCCTTGTAGACGAGGCGAATGCGGCCGTCGGCGCGCACCAGCTTCTCGAGCGCGGGCGCGGAGCTTTTGCAGTAGGGGCAGTTGTAGTCGAGGAAGGCGACGATGGTGACGTCGCCCTTCGGGTTGCCGGCGACCGGGGCCGCGGGGTCGGCGACGATCATCTCGCGGCTGAGGTCGTGGTCTTGGGCCCGCGCGGCGGGGACCGCCGCGAGAAGCGCGAGCGCGGCGGCGAGAGCGCGGACGACGGCCATGGCTTTCCTATTCCCTGACGTGACGACGGCGCGCCGAGGGATGTCCTCGCGCGCGCCGCCTGTCGTATCGCGGATCGGGGCCGTCCCGAACGCAAAAAAGCGCGGGCTCCCCGATCGGCCGGGTAAGCCCGCAGTCGGCCTCGTCCCGAGGGGTGACGAGGCAGGGGTAGGACATCGACCCGCGGCGCGTCCGTCGGGGGCGCGCCGCGGGAAGCTTCGTATCAGCGTCAGGCGTTGGCGAGGGCGGCCTTCGGCTTGCCGTCGGGGCCGTCGAGCGTCGACGGGTTCGCAGCGCCGGAGATCCGGACGTGCTGGGCGAGAACCGGGCGCAGCGCCACGATCGCGAGGAAGGCGGCGAGCAGATCCATGCAGGCGACCGTGTAGAGCACGGTGGCCCAGGTGCCGGTCCACTCCATCAGCAGGTTGCCGACCGGCACGAACAGCGCGCCGATGCCCTTGGCGCAGTAGAGCACGCCGTAGATCTTGCCGATGTGCTTGGTGCCGAAGGCGTCGCCGGCGAGAGCCGAGAACAGCGAGTAGACTTCGCCCCAGGCGAGGAACACCACGCCGGACAGGATCAGGAACGCGTAGGGGTTATGGCCCCAGTAGCCGAGCGCGATGATGCCGAAGCCTTCGAGGGTGAAGGCGATAACCATCGTCTTCTCACGGCCGATGTTGTCCGAGATCCAGCCGAACAGCGGACGGGAGATGCCGTTCATGATGCGGTCGAGCATCAGGGCGAGCGGCAGGGCGGCCATGGTGAAGAAGTAGAGGTTGACGCTGTAGTTCTTGACGCCGAGGTCCTGAGCGATGACGCCGAGCTGCGCGACAGCCATCATGCCGCCGGTGACGACGCAGATGAACATGAAGAACATCAGCCAGAACAGCTTGGTGCGCAGGGCTTCCGTGAGCGTGTAGTCACGGCGCGACTGGGCCAGCTTGTCGGAGACCTTGACCTCGTCCTTGCTCGGAGCGCGCAGGAACATGGCGGCGATGAAGGCGAGCGTGCCCTGCAGGATGCCGAAGAACAGGAAGGTGGACTGGAAGCCGCTCGTGCCGATCATCGAGGCGATCGGAAGGATGGTCGCGGCGGAGCCCATGCCGTAGCCGCCGGCGGTCAGGCCGACCGCGAGGCCGCGACGGTCCGGGAACCACTTCAGCGCGTTGTTGATGCAGGTCGCGTAGATGCAGCCCACGCCGATGCCGCCGACGGCCGCGCCGACATAGAAGCCCGTGAGCGACGTCGCCTGCGAGTTGATGACCCACGACAGGCCCATGAAGATCGCGCCGAAGGCGACCATGGCGCGCGGGCCGTACTTGTCGATGAAGTAGCCTTCGATCGGCGTCAGCCAGGTCTGCACCAGCACGAAGATCGTGAAGGCGATCTGGATCGAAGCGCGGTCCCAGCCGAAGGTCGACTGAATCTCGGGCACGAACAGCGTCCAGGCGTACTGGATGTTCGCGGTCGCGACCATGCAGACGACGCCGACGACGATCTGCGTCCAGCGTTTCCGCTCTGAGACGTTTGGCCTTAGAGCGGGATTGGAAGCATGGCTCATTGGACTTTCCTCTCTCGGTGCACGGCCTCAAGGCCGTTTATGTCATTGTTGTTCTGGTCTCTGCCCGACTTCCGGATGAGCCTCCCCTTCAGGGAAGCTTTCGGACCCAGGCCCGGCCTTGACATTCTTCTGAAAACCCCCGCCGCCTTCGCCCCCGGGAAAGGGCGACCGCGCGGCCGGTGCGACGAATGGCGGAGAAAAATGCCCTCCGCCGCGACTTGCGGGCGCCCTCCAACGCGCCGAAAGTCTGATCCGCCCTCTTTGCGTCGGCCGCCGCGTCGCTTGGTGCGACAGTTTGGCTTACCTAATGACGCATATCTGGCATGCAAAATATGGCATGCCACTTTTGAACTGATAAAGATGGCCTTAGGTCTGGATCGGCTCACATTCGCGTGAGAATCCTCGCCGCAGCGCACACACCGTCGCCCTCACGTTTCGTTTTCTGTTTTTGAAACAGGGACTTAGACTGGTGCGGCAGCGCGTCGCAGACGGTTGCGCGACCTTCAAAGTTTTCTATGGAGCGATCGGCTCCGCCGTCGCCGGACGCCCCTGAGGCATGCCAGCAGGCGCGAAAACCGGCCCGACTCTGCGCTTTCGCGGCCGATCTACCGCCGGCTCAGGTCGTGGCCGGAGGGTCCTATCGGACGCGCACGGCCCCCGGCGCGGAGGGCGCTGGGGAAGCGTGGGGAGGTCAGATCCAGCGCCAGCCGCCGTCGCCGAAGACCAGCGCGCGGCCCTGCCGGATCGGGATGTCCGACACCTTGTCCCGCGCGACGCCGCCGAGCGTCGCCAGCAGCACGCGCGCGACGCCGCCATGGGCGACGAGCACGGCCGGGCCGGTCAGCGCAGCGAGGGCCTCGCCGACTCGGGCTTCGAGGTCGGCGTAGCTCTCGCCCTCCTCCGGGCGGAACGACCACTTGTCGGCGTCGCGGGCGCGCATGGCCTTGGAGTCGCGGAGGCGCGCCTCGGCGAGCGTGGACCCCTCCCATCGGCCGAAGGACAGCTCCTTCAGGCGGGCGTCGGTCGTGAAGCCGTCCGCGTCGAGCCCCATGGCGACGCGCATCCGGCGCATGGTCTCGGTCGCGCGCGACAGCGGGCTCGCGACGAAGACGCGCCCGGCGGCGTCCGGCGAAGCGGCGCGCAGGGCGCGTCCGACCGCGTCGGCCTGATCGCGGCCGCGCGGGTTCAGGGGAATGTCGGTCTGCCCCTGCAGCCGGCCGCAGGCGTTCCAGTCGGTCTCGCCATGGCGGACGAAGATGACGTCCGGCGTCACGCCGGCGTCCGCGAGACCGCGACGACGCTGCGCGTCGCTTGCGCGGCGGCGCCGGGCGTCACGAGCGCGATGACGCTCCGCGTCACGCGGGGGACATGTCCGGCGCGTCGGGGTTCTTCATGCCGACGATGTGGTAGCCGGCGTCCACATGGTGGACCTCGCCGGTGACGCCGCGGCCGAGGTCCGACAGCAGGTAGAGCGCCGAGTCGCCGACCTCCTCGATCGAGACCGTGCGCCGGAGCGGCGCGTTGTACTCGTTCCACTTCAGGATGTAGCGGAAGTCGCCGATGCCGGAGGCCGCCAGCGTCTTGATCGGGCCGGCGGAGATGGCGTTCACCCGGATGGCGTTGGGGCCGAGATCGGCCGCGAGATAGCGCACGCTCGCCTCGAGCGCGGCTTTGGCGACGCCCATGACGTTGTAGTGCGGCATCCACTTCTCGGCGCCGTAATAGGTCAGCGTCAGGATCGAGCCGCCGTTCGTCATCAGCTTCTCGGCCCGCTGCGCGACCGCGGTCAGCGAGTAGCAGGAGATGAACATGGTCTTGTTGAAGTTGTCGGCCGTGGTCTCGACGTAGCGGCCGTCGAGCTGGTCCTTGTCCGAGAAGGCGATGGCGTGGACCACGAAGTCCAGCCCGCCCAGCAGTTCGCCGGTCTTCTCGAACACCGCGTCGATGGTGGCCGCGTCGGTGACGTCGCAATGGCCGACCACTTCGGCGCCGAGTTCGGCCGCGAGCGGCTCCACGCGCTTCTTCAGCGCGTCGCCCTGATAGGTGAAGGCGAGCTTGGCGCCAGCGGTGGCGGCGGCTTTCGCGATGCCCCAGGCGATCGATCGGTTGTTGGCGACGCCCATCACAAGGCCCCGCTTTCCGGCCATCAATCCCTGAAAGGCAGTCATGAAACACCTCTTTACGACGCGCTGCGCGGCGAGTGGCGCCCGCTATGGCATAGGGTCCGGGGCCCTTCAAGCCAACGTGGGCGGCGCAGCATCACAGCGCGTTTCAGTGCGCGACAGGGCCGGCCGACCGGCGGCCCCGTCCGCCGTCACGAGCGCGGGTCGTAGGCGCCCTCGTCGCGCATCTTGCGGGCGAAGGCCTCCAGCTCGCGGTCGCCGCCCTTGGGAAGCGCGATGCGCAGCTCCACCAGCAGGTCCCCGGCGGCGCCCTCCGCCCCGACGCCCTTGCCGCGCAGGCGCAGCGTGCGCGTCCCGTCGGAGCCGGGCGGGACCGTCAGTTCGACCGTGCCGTCGAGCGTGGGAATGCGGACCTTGGCGCCCAGCACCGCCTCGTAGAGCGTGATCGGCGCGGTCACGCGCACGTCGCGGCCTTCGGCGCGGAACTGCGGATCGGGCAGCACGCGCACGGCGACGAGCGCGTCGCCCGGACGGCCGCCGAGGCCGCTCGGGCGGCCCTGCCCCTTCAGGCGGATGGTCTTGCCGCTCTCGATACCGGCCGGGACGGAGATTTCCAGCTCCTTGCCGGTCGGCAGCCGGACGCGCCGCTTCGCGCCCCGCGCCCACTCCCGGAACGGGACCGCGATCTCGGCCGTGACGTCCTCGCCGCGCGGCGGCTCTCCGCCGAAGCCGGCCCCGCCGCGGGGCGGACGCCGGCCGCCGAAGGCGCCGAGAATGTCCTCGAAGATGTCTTCCGTTCCGGCCCGGCCGCGCGCGCCGCCGAAGGGCGACCCGCCTCCGAACTCGAAGTCGAAATGGGCGCCGCGCGCCCCCGCCCCGCGGGCGCCGGCGCCGGCGCTTTCGAAGCCGTGGAAGCGCGGCTTGCCCTCGGCGTCGATCTCGCCGCGGTCGAACTGGCCGCGCTTGTCCTTGTCGGACAGGAGCTCGTAGGCCGCGCCGATCTCGGCGAAGCGCTCCTTCGCCTTGGGGTCGTCCGGCTTCTGGTCCGGGTGCCAGGTCTTGGCCAGACGGCGGAAGGCTTTCTTGATCTCGGCGTCGCTCGCCTGGCGCGTCACGCCGAGCACGTCGTAGGGATCGCGCATCGCGTCGTCACAGTCCGTCGTTCGCATGAATCGGGCGTCGCCGGCTCGCGGCGCCGTCGCTAAACGGCAATGTGGGACGGCTGTGGCCGCAACGCAACAGTGCGGGACTGCGCCTAAGACGCGCGGCCGCCGGACGCCCGGATCGACACCGCCTCCCAGTGCCCCGCCGCGGTGCGGCAGGCGGTGCCTTCGAGCCGCTGCTCGCGGCCGCCGGCGCTGTGGCTGGCGGCGAAGGGACGGCAGGTGGCGCCGTTCTCGATCACCGGGGCGGACGAGGCCGTGAACGACCCGTAGGCGCCGCTGTCGGGATTGGCCCAGGGCACGGAAGCGTTGGCGGCCTCGGCGCCCATGGCGAGCCCGAGCGCGCCGCGCGCGTAGCTCCAGTCGTCGGGCGTCAGCGTGGGCGGCGCCGCGGACGTGGCGCCGGCGGGCTGGGGCGCCGCATAGGCCGACGGGTTGGCGGCGCCCGGCGCGGCCGCCGACGCGGCGCCCTCGATCGGGGCGAGCGGCGCGCGGCTGACCTTGTCGGCCGGAGCCGGCTGCGGGGCCGCGGCGTCGGAGCGCGCGATGCTGCCGGTCGGAATGTCGTCGTCCTTGCCGAACAGCGGATAGGACACGCTGCAGCCCGCGCAGGCGAAGGCCGCGGCGATCGCAAGCGCCGCCGCCGCGTTGCGGCGCAGCGTCGCTCGCGGCCCGAGGCCTGCTCGTGTAGATATCGGGACGGCGCGCTGACGCTGATCGAGGCTACGCATCTCTACTCGGGAACTCCTTGATCATGCGCGGAATGGAACGGCAGGAGCGGTTAATGTCGAGTGACTTCCACGCAACGGACGATCCCTTCGCGACGTTCGCCGCCTGGATGGAGGAGGCCAAAGCCTCCGAACCGAACGATCCGAACGCCATGGCGCTCGCGACGGTGGACGCCGATGGCCTGCCGGATGTGCGCATGGTGTTGCTCAACGGCCTCGACCATCGCGGGCTGGTGTTCTTCACCAACGCCGAGAGCGCCAAGGGCGTCGAGCTCGCCGGCCAGCCGAAGGCCGCGGTCGTGTTCCACTGGAAGTCGCTGCGGCGCCAGATCCGGGCGCGCGGGCCGGTCGAGCCGACCTCGGCGGAGGAGGCCGACGCCTATTTCGCGACGCGTCCGCGCGTCAGCCGCCTCGGCGCCTGGGCGTCCCGGCAGTCGCGCCCCCTCGGCTCGCGCGCCGAGCTCGAGCAGGCGGTCGCCGCGCGCGACGCCGAGTTCGGCGAGACCGAGCCGCCGCGTCCGCCCTACTGGAAGGGCTACCGCATCGTCCCCACCTCGTTCGAGTTCTGGCAGGACATGCCGTTCCGCCTGCACGACCGCGCGGTCTTCGACCGCGCTCCCGACGGGTCCTGGACCCGCACCCGGCTCTATCCCTGATCGGCCCCCGCGTCATGAGCACCAGCGACCCCAAGCCCGACGACGCCCCGGCGACCTGCCCCTTCACCGGGGCCCGCGCCGGCGAGGCCGCGGCGGCCGAGCCCTCGACCGCCGGATCGACGGCCAAGGCGCCCCAGGCCGCGCCGAGGCCGCGCCCGTCGCCGTCCAACGAGCCGCGCAAGACGCTGCTGCTGACCGGCGCGAGCCGCGGCATCGGCCACGCAACGGTGAAGCGCTTCTCCGCGGCGGGCTGGCGCGTGATCACCTGCTCGCGCCACGCCTTCCCAGAAGAATGCCCGTGGGGCGCCGGTCCCGAGGACCACGTGCAGGTCGACCTCTCCGACGTCGAGGACACCGTCCGCGCCATCGCCGAGATCCGCGGCCGTCTCGACGGCGGCCTGATCCACGCCCTCGTCAACAACGCCGGCATCTCGCCCAAGGCGCCCGGCGGCGGCCGCCTGAACGCGCTCGCGACCGATCTCGACGACTGGAAGACCGTGTTCCAGGTCAACTTCTTCGCGCCGATCATGCTGGCGCGCGGACTGTCCGCGGAACTGACGGCCGCGAAGGGCTCGATCGTGAACGTGACCTCGATCGCGGGCGGCCGGGTGCACCCATTCGCCGGCGCCGCCTACGCCACCTCGAAGGCCGCGCTCGCCTCGCTCACCCGCGAGATGGCGGCGGATTTCGGCCCGCTCGGCGTGCGCGTCAACGCCATCGCCCCCGGCGAGATCGACACCGCGATCCTTTCGCCCGGCACGGAGAAGCTGGTGAGCCAGATCCCGCTACGCCGGCTCGGCACGCCGGACGAGGTGGCTAAGACGATCTACTTCCTCTGCACCGAGGCGTCGTCCTACGTCACCGGCTCGGAGATCCACATCAACGGCGGCCAGCACGTCTGAGGCCGGCCGAGCGCGGCGCCCCTTCCTCCGGCGACGGCCAGCGTCGCCGGGAGAAAGCAAGCGTCGCCACCAGACCGTCCTGCCTTGGCCAGCGCCGCGCAGGATGATCCAGCAATCGTCGCCCCAGCCGCAGGGGTGCCCCGCGCCGCTGCCCCGCGCCCACGCTGGTCTCCCAGCCGCCGGTCGTCCGCAGAGCCGGGTTGATTTGGAGCCATTAATATGCATGATGCATGCATATTAATGGCTGTGACTCGTCCGAGACAACGAGGCGCGCGAACGGAGCGAAACGGATATGATCGGCTTCGCCATGCTGTCGCTGTTCATCGACGCCGCGGCCGTCGTCGCCCGCCTGCTCGGCCGCCGGAAGCGATCGCGCGGGCCGGAGGACGAACCCGGACGCCGCTGAACCTCGCTCCCGCCATCCGCACCCCATGCCCGACGACGCCCGCGCCGCCAACATCCTCGCCGCCTTCGCGCTCGCCCTCACCGACAAGGTCGGCGACGCCATGCGGGAGACAGCCGAAGGCCGCAGCCCCGCCGCCATGGCCGCGCTGATCCAGATCGGCTTCGAGCCGGGCCTCTCGATCGAGCGTTTGCGCGCCTGCATCGCCCTCTCCCACTCCGCGACCGTGCGGGTGGCGGACCAGCTCGAGGCGGCGGGGCTGATCGAACGACGACGCGGCGCGGCCAAGGACGCGCGCGTCGCGGCGCTCGCGCTCACGCCGGCGGGCGAAGCGGCGATGCGCCAGAGCCTAGCCGCGCGTCAGGAGGTGTCCGCGCGGCTGCTCGGCCTGCTCACCCCCCGCGAGGTCGAGACATTCCTGGGACTCGTCGAGAGGATGCTTCCCGCCGCGGTCGGCCCGGGCGCGGACTCCGACGTGGTGTGCCGGCTCTGCGATCTCGAGGCCTGCCCGCAGGACCGGTGTCCCGCGGCGCACCGCCACGGCGCCTGATCGGCCGCGCGCCGCCCCTAACCCGCGACGCGGGCCCGCCCCGGGCGCTCGAACGGCGAGTCGAACGAGACCAGCGGCGTCGGACGCCCGACGAGATAGCCCTGGATCTCGTCGCAGCGCAGTTCGGCCAGGAAGCTGCGCTGCTCGTGGGTCTCGACGCCTTCGGCGGTGATCGGCATGTCGAGGCTCGCCCCGAGCGCGACCACCGCGCGCACGATCGCCTTGGCCTGCGGGCTGGAGCCGAGCGTGCGGATGAACGAGGCGTCGATCTTGATGCGGTCGAACGGGAACGCCTGCAGGTAGGACAGCGACGAATAGCCGGTGCCGAAGTCGTCCATCGCGATCTGCACCCCGAGCGCCTTCAGGCGGCGCAGCGTGCTGAGCGCGCCGGGGAGGTCATGGAGCAGCACGCCTTCGGTGATCTCCAGCTCCAGCCGGCCGGCGGGCAGTCCGGTCTCCAGAAGGATGCCGTGCACGAGCCCGACGATGTCGCCGTGCTGGAACTGGACCGGCGACAGGTTGACCGCGACCTTGCCCGGCCGCATCCAGCGCACGGCTTCGGCGCAGGCCGTCCTGAGCACCCACTCGCCGATCGGCACGATCGCGGCGGTCTCCTCGGCGGCCGGGATGAACACGCCGGGCGGCACCACGCCGCGCGTCGGGTGCTTCCAGCGCAGCAGCGCCTCGAAGCCGCGGATCTCGCCGCTGACGGTGTCCGCCTGCGGCATCCAGTGCAGGAACATCTCGTTGCGCGAGATCGCGGTGGCGAGGTCCTGCTGGAGCACGCGGCGCTCGCGCAGCGCGAGGTCCATGTCGGGTTCGAAGCCGCGCGCGAATCCGCGGCCGTCGGCCTTGGCGCGGTAGAGCGCGGCGTCGGCGTTGGCGAAGAGCGCGTCGATCGTCGCGCCGTGATGCGGGTACACGGCGAAGCCGACGCTCGCGCCGCAGCGGATCATCGTGCCGCCGACCACGGTCTCGACGTTCAGGCGCTCGGTCAGCCGGCGCGCGAGCTTGTCGGCGTCGCCGGCGTCGGGCCCGGTGCCTATGGCGACGAACTCGTCGCCGCCGAGCCGGAACACCATCGCGTCCGGCGCCGCGGCCACGATGCGGCGCGCGGCGGTCTTCAGGATCTCGTCGCCGGTGGAATGCCCGAAGACGTCGTTGACCTCCTTGAAGCGGTCGAGATCGATGCAGAACAGCGCGACCTCGCCCACCCGCTTGAGCGCGCCGGCGAGCGCCTCGTTGAAGGCGGCGCGGTTGGCGAGCCCGGTCAGCGGATCGTGGTAGGCGAGATGGCGGATCTGAGTCTCGCTGCGCCGCTGCTCGGAGACGTCGCGCAGCGTGAAGACGCGCCGGGTGCGGCCGAGCACCTGCAGGTCGCGGCTCGCGATCTCCACGGGCTGCGGCTCGCCGCCCGTGGAGCGCAGCAGCGCGTTCTGCGGCTTGGCGAGGCTCGCCGACAGCACGCGGTCGGGGTCGGGCGCGTCGATGAAGTCGCGGAAGGCGCGCCGGCGCAGCACCGTGGGATCGAGCCCCATGAGGCGCGCGGCGGCCACGTTGACGTCGACGATCTTGAGATCGTCGCAGACGACGAGGCCTTCGGAGGACAGATCGGACAGGGCCTGCAGGCGGTCCACCTCGCTGCCGCCGCGGTTCTCGAGCCGCCAGTCCAGCACGATCGCGAACAGCGCGAACAGCAGCAGGCCGCTCGCGGCCGCCGCCGCCGCGGCCAGCGCCTGGATGTGGTCGACGGCGACGTCGGGGATCGCGATCCTTGGGTCGAGCGTCGCGTCGACCGCGACCGCGCCGAGAGCGTGAAACGCGAACGCGCCGACCGCGAAAACGGCGCTGGCCGCCATGCGCCCGTACAGGCCCCGGAACGTCGCGGCGAGCGCGAACGCCGCCGCCGAGGTCGCGATCGCCAGGCCCCCGCCGAACAGGAACAGGCCTCCGAACACGTCGATGCGCCCGGGAAAGCGGACGGCGTTGACGCCGACATAGTGGGTCAGCAGCAGCGCCGCGCCGACCGCGGCGCCGCCGGCGGCCGCGTTCAGCACGCCGTTCTCGGACAGCTTCGGCGCCGCGATCGCCACGCCGCAGCCGACCATCGCCACGGTGACGACGAGCGCCGCGCCGGCGATCCGCAAGTCGAAGCCGGCGTCGAAGCCCGCGCCGACCGCGAGCATGCCGCCCACATGCGCGGCCCAGAGCAGCAGGCCGACCGAACTCGCCGTGACGCCGACCCACAGGGACTTGCGCCCTGCGTCTTCCACCAGCTCGACGCGCCGCATCAGGGAGAACAGCAGGATGGCCGCGGCCACGCTGGACGCCAGCGCGAACGCCAGCGTTGTCGGGTCGAGCGGATCCGAGGTCAGTTGGGACAACGCCATGTTCTGCGGCCAGTGCGAGCCAGAATGATTGCGATCACATTCTGTCGTCCGACCATAAAAATGCGGTAAAGACCGCCGCCCGAACGAGGCTCCGCGCCCTTTTACGGCCTCAAAACTGCGGATGTCCGAGAGCGCGGGCCTAAAGCCAGCGCCGCCACTTGAAGAAGAGGTAGGGCACGATGGCGCTGACCAGCATCAGGCCCAGCGCGTAAGGGTAGCCGAACGTCCAATTCAGCTCGGGCATCGCCTGGAAATTCATGCCGTAGATCGAGGCGACCAGCGTCGGCGGCAGGAAGACAACCGCCATGACCGAGAACAGCTTCACGATGTCGTTCTGCGCGAGCCCGACGAGGCCCAGCATGGCGTCGAGCAGGAAGGTGATCTTGTTCGAGAGGAAGTCGGCGTGCTCGGTGAGCGAGACCACGTCGCGCTGCAGCGGCCGGAGCTGCGCCTTGGTCTCCTTCGCCGGCTTCACGCCCTCGATCTCGGCGACGAGATAGTTTGCGACCCGCTGCAGCGTGACGAGGCTCTCGCGCGTCTTCGAGACGAGATCGCCCTTGCGGCCGATCATCTTGAGAAGCTCCTGGTAGGGCTTGCGGTAAGCCTGCGCCCCGGCGCGCTCGAACACGATCGCGGACAGCTCGTCCACGTCGGCGCCCACGTGCTCCAAGATGTCGGCGAGCCGGTCGACGATGGCGTCGAACAGCCCGAGCATCACCCCCTCAGGCGTCTTCGGCGGCGTCACCCCGTTGGCCTTGCAGGCGCGGGCCGAGAACATCGAGAACGGGGTCGGATCGTCGTAGCGCACGGTGACGAGCGTCGAGCGCGTGAGGATGAAGGTGACCGCGGACAGCTTCGGCTGGCCCGCCACCACGTTGCAGAGCACTGACGCCGTCATGTAGCGCGCGCCGTCCTCGAGATAGAGCCGGCTCGAAGGCTCGATCTCCACCATCTCCTCGCGCGTCGGCACGGAGGCCCGCACGGTCGCCTCGACGAGCGCGTCCTCCTCGGGCGTCGGCGCGAACAGGTCGATCCAGAGCGCGTCGGCGGGCGGCGGCGCGCCGGGCGCCGGCTCGTTCCTCTGAAGCGCGCCGTCGCGCAGGACATACGCGTAGAGCATGGGCGACGGCTCCGGCGGCGGGGAAACGGCTCAGGCGGCGGACGCGGCCGCCGCTCAGCCCGGATCGAGCGGGGCCACGCCCTTCGGCGCGCCGTCCGCGCCGGTGGCGATGGTCTCGACGCGCGCCTCTGCGCGCTTCAGCAGTTCGTCGCAACGCGCCTTCAACGCCTCGCCGCGGCGATAGTTCTCGATCGATTCCTCGAGCGGCACCTGGCCCTGCTCCAGGCGGCCGACGATCCGCTCCAGCTCCTGGAGCGCGGCTTCGAAGGTCAGGTTCGAGACGTCGTCGTTCGGCGCGTCCGTCACGGCGGGCCTCCCCTGTTCGCGGCCAAGGCGGGCCTTCTTAGGCGCGCTTCAGCCCCGCATCAAGGCGCGGACATGGGCCGCGGCCGACTGGGCGAGGCCGGTCAGGTCGTAGCCGCCCTCGAGGATCGAGACCACGCGGCCGCCGGCGGTCTCGTCGGCGACGCCCATCAGCTCCTGCGTCATCCAGGCGTAGTCCGTGTCCCGGAGCATCAGACCGCCGAGCGGATCGCGCGCATGGGCGTCGAAGCCGGCGGAGATGACGATCAGGTCCGGCGAGAAGGTCCGGAGCGACGGCAGGATCGCGTCGTCGAAGGCCTCGCGGAACTTGTCGCCGCCGTCGCCGCCGCGCATGGGGCAGTTCACGATGTTGCCGACGCCGGTCTCGCTGCGCGCGCCGGTGCCGGGAAACAGCGGCATCTGGTGCGTCGAGGCATACATAATCGACGGGTCGTCCCACACGATCGCCTGCGTGCCGTTGCCGTGGTGGACGTCGAAATCGACGATGGCGACCTTCTCGACCCCGTGCGCCTTCTGGGCGTGGCGGGCGGCGACGACCGCGAAGTTGAAGAAGCAGAAGCCCATGGCCGTAGTCTGCTCGGCGTGGTGGCCGGGCGGCCGCATGGCGCAGAAGGCGTTGCGGGCGCGGCCGCCGACCACCTCGTCGACCGCGAGCGTCGAGGCGCCGAGCGCGCGCAGCAGCGCCTCCCAGGTGCCGGGGCTCATGGTGGTGTCGCCGTCGATGCGGACCATGCCCTCGCGCGGGCGGACGCGGTCGAGCGCCTCCACAAAGGCTTCCGGATGGGCGAGCGTCGCCACCGCGGCCTCCGCCAGCGGGGCCTCGACGCGGGCAAGCGCCTGGAACGCCTCGGCCTCCATCGCCTGCTCGACCGCGCGCATCCGCTCCGGCCGTTCGGGGTGGCCGGGGGTGACAAGGTGGTCTCGGAAGGCGGGATGCGTGACGTAGAGGGTGCTCATGATGCTCTCAGATGCGTGCGTCGCCGAGGTCAGTATGGCGCTGGCGCCTGGGATGCCAAGCGCCAGATCCGTCAGGAGGCAAGCGCGGCCTCCGCCGCGGCGCCGTCGAGCGCCCCCGCCCCCTCGGTGACCGACCGCGCGAGGCCCGAGGCCCCGGTCGCGATGTTTTCCGCAAAGAACCGCGCCAGCGCGACGCGGCCGAGCGCGCCCTCGCCGGCCCTCAGCTCCGCGAGCGCGTCCTCGACCAGCGCCGCGCCGCCGGCCGCAAGCGCGAACAATCGGAGATAAGGCGTCGCGCCGGCCAGCGCCTCGGCGGGGCTGCGGCTCGCGGCGGCGATCCAGGCGGTGGCGTGGTCGAGCGCGTCGATCGCCTCGGCGAGCCTCGGCGCCGCGGCGCCGAGCTCCGGCGCATTGGCCTCGGCTGCGCGGCGCACGACGTCGCGCAGCGACGCGATCTCGATCCGCACGGTCTCGCCGTCGGCGAGCGGCAGCTTGCGGGTGACGAGGTCGATCGCCTGGATGCCGTTGGTGCCTTCGTAGATCGGGGTGATGCGGGCGTCGCGCATGTGCTGGGCGACGCCGGTCTCCTCGATGTAGCCCATGCCGCCATGCACCTGCACGCCGAGCGAGGCCACCTCGCAGCCGACGTCGGTGGAGAACGCCTTGGCGATCGGGATCAGCAGGCTCGCCCGCTCGTGCGCCGCCCTGGCGGCGGCGGGGTCGGCGGTCGCGCGCGAACGGTCGATCTCCACCGCGGCGCGGTAGCAGATCCCGCGGGCGGCGGCCGTCATGGCGCGCATCGTCAGCAGCATGCGCCGCACGTCGGGATGGGCGATGATCGGAGCCGCGCCGTCGCTTCCGTTCGCACGGCCCTGCCGGCGCTCGCGGGCGTAGGCCAGCGCGTCCTGGGTCGCGCGCTCGGCGATCGCGACGCCCTCGAGCCCGACGCCGAGCCGGGCGTTGTTCATCATGGTGAACATGCAGGCGAGGCCGCGGTTCTCCTCGCCCACGAGCCAGCCGACGGCGCCGCCCTTCTCGCCGTAGACCATGGTGCAGGTCGGGCTCGCATGGATGCCGAGCTTGTGCTCGACGCCGGCGCAGACGACGTCGTTTCGGCTCCCGTCCGGCAGCACCTTCGGCGCCAGGAACAGCGAGATGCCGCGCGTGCCGGCCGGCGCGTCCGGCAGGCGCGCCAGCACGAGGTGGACGATGTTGTCCGTGAAGTCGTGCTCGCCGTAGGTGATGAAGATCTTCTGGCCGGAGATGCGGTAGGAGCCGTCGCCCGCGCGCTCGGCCTTCGCGCGCAGCAGCGCGAGGTCGGAGCCGGCCTGCGGCTCGGTCAGGTTCATGGTCGCGGTCCATTCGCCGCTGACGAGCTTCGGCAGATAGCGCTCCTTGAGCTCCTCCGAGGCGTGGGCCTCGATCGCCTCGATCGCGCCATGGGTCAGCATCGGGCACAGGCCGAAGGCGAGCGAGCCGGACGCCCAGAGCTCCGTCGTCGCGGCCCACACCGCCACCGGCAGCCCCTGCCCGCCATGGGCCTCGTCCGCCAGCACGCCGTTCCAGCCGGCCGCCGTCCAGCGGCGGTAGGCGTCGGCGAAGCCCGGCGGCGTCGTGACCGCGCCGTCGGCGAAGCGCGCGCCGTGGCGGTCGCCCTCGCGCGACAGCGGCGCGACGACGTCGGTCGCGAAGGCGCCGGCCTCGTCGATCACCGCCGAGAGCGTGTCCCCGTCGAGGTCGGGATAGACGCCCTCCTCCCGCGCGCGGCCGAGCCCTGCGGCGTGCTCAAGCGTGAAAAGGATGTCCGTCACCGGCGCGCGGTAGGTCATGGGGCGTCGTCTCCTGCCTGCTGCGGTCTTTTAGGGCGCAAGACGGATCAGCGCCCCTCGCCGAAAGGTGAAGGCGTCGGCGGGCTGTCCGTAAACGCCGCAGCTTGGCGTCCTCGGTCTTCGATCGTAAGCGTTCCAAAGCGGCCGCGTCGAGGCGCACCGGGGGGCGGAGGCCGCCGGCGGTCCCGGAGAGCGCCCATGTCCGCCGTCGGCCACTCCTACTATACGCTCGACGTCGGCGATCCCGCCCCGTGGTTCACCCAGCGCGCGAGCAGCAACCCGCGCTACGTGTTCGACACCGCTGCCGGCCGCTACGTGGTGCTGTGCTTCCATGGCTCGACCGGACTGCCCGGCGCGCGCGACGCGCTCGACGCCGTGATCGCGCGCCGCGGGCTGTTCGACGACGCGCGCGCCTGCTTCTTCGGCGTCACCGTCGATCCCGCCGACGAGACCGGAAACAAGGTGGAGGCGATGATGCCCGGCATCCGCCACATCTACGATTTCGACGGCTCGGTCTCCCGGCGCTACGGCGTGCTGCCGGTGGAGGCGAAGCCCGGCGAGCCCGCGCCGCTGCGGCGGGCCTGGGTGGTGCTCGACCCGACGCTCCGCGTGCTGAAGATCACGCCGCTCACCGCGGACGGCGCGGAGGCGGCCGAGGTGCTGGACTTCATAGCCGCGCTGCCGCCGCCCGCCCGCTTCGCCGGCGTCGAGCTTCAGGCGCCGGTCCTGCTGCTGCCGAACGTGTTCGAGCCGGAGCTTTGCCGGCGGCTGATCGCCGACTACGAGCGCGACGGCGGGCAGGAGTCCGGCTTCATGCGGCAGATCGACGGCCGCACCGTGCTGATGCAGGACGCCTCCCACAAGAAGCGCAAGGATTTCGAGATCGTCGACCCGGAGCTGATCCGGACCATCCAGACCCGCTTCCGCCGCCGCGTCGCGCCCGAGATCCAGAAGGTCCACCAGTTCCACGCCACCCGGATGGAGCGCTACATCGTCGGCTGCTACGCCGCCGAGGACGCCGCGCATTTCCGCGCCCACCGCGACAACACCACGGCGGGCACCGCCCACCGGCGCTTCGCGGTCTCCGTGAACCTCAACGAGGATTTCGACGGCGGCGAGGTCTCGTTCCCGGAATACGGCCCACGCTCGTTCAAGGCCCCCGCCGGCGGCGCGGTGGTGTTCTCCTGCTCGCTGCTGCACGCCGTCTCTCGGGTGACGCGCGGCCGGCGCTACGTTTTCCTGCCGTTCCTCTACGACGACGCGGCCGCGAAGGTGCGCGAGGCGAACGCGCAGTATCTCGATCTAGGCCAGAGAACGCCGGCCGCGCCGACGACGGGTTGAGATCGGCGCAGGAAGCTCCGCCTCAGCCCTTGCGAATCTGGAACGGCGCCATGCCGTCGCGGGCGAGTTGGTCGGCGCGCTCGTTCTCCGGGTGGCCGGCGTGGCCCTTGACCCAGCGCCAGTCGATGCGGTGCACCTTCAGCGCCGCGTCGAGGCGTTCCCAGAGGTCCTGGTTTTTCACCGGCTTCTTGTCCGCGGTGCGCCAGCCGTTCTTCTTCCAGCCGTGAATCCACTTGGTGACGCCGTCGCGCAGGTACTGGCTGTCGGTGTGCAGCACGACTTCGCAGGGCCGCGTCAGCGCCTCGAGCGACGCGATCGCGGCCATCAGCTCCATGCGGTTGTTCGTGGTCGGGCTCTCGCCGCCCTTGAGCTCCTTCTCCACCGCGCCCTTGCGCAGGATGGCGCCCCAGCCGCCGGGGCCGGGATTTCCCGAGCAGGCGCCGTCGGTGAAGATCTCGACCACGTCCGCCCCGACCGGAGCCGCCGGCTCCGGCGCGGAGGCCTTCGGCAGCGCGGGCTTCGCGCGTCGGGGGCGGGAGACCGGGCTCACGGCCGCCACCCGTAGTCGGCGACGCCGCGCGCGCGCTGGTGGAACTTGAGCTTCTTCAGATATTCGAGCGGATCGAGCTTCTTCACCAGCGCGCCGGGCGGGGTGTCGAGCCAGTCCACCAGCCGCGTCAGCATGAAGCGCAGCGCGGCCCCGCGGGCGAGGATCGGCAGCGCGGCGATCTCGGCTTCCGACAGCGGCCGCGCGGCGTGGTAGGCCGCGAGCAGCGCGCCGCCCTTGGTGACGTTGAATTCTCCGTTCGGCTCGAAGCACCAGGCGTTGAGGCAGATCGCGACGTCGTAGGCGAAGGCGTCGTCGCAGGCGAAGTAGAAGTCGATCAGCCCCGACAGCCGGTCGCCGAGAAAGAACACGTTGTTGGGAAACAGGTCGGCGTGGATGACGCCCGTCGGCAGGTCGAGCGCCGCGAAGGCCGGTTCGAGCGCGTCGAGCTCCTCCGCGATCAGCGCGTCGAGGCCGCCCGCGACAGCGTCGCCGCGCCCCCGCGCGCTCCGCTCCAGCGTCCGCCAGCCCGCGACCGACAGCGCGTTCGGCCGGGTGAGCCCGAACCCTTTGCCCGCCTCGTGAAGCTCCGCCAGCGCGCGCCCGAGCTCGGCGCAGTGCGCCGCCGTCGGCCGCCGCACCGAGACGCCGTCGAGGAAGGTGACCAGCGCCGCCGGCCGGCCGCAGAGCTCGCCCAGCACGGCGCCGTCGCGCGCCTTCACCGGCTGCGGGCAGTTGAGCCCCTTCGCCGACAGGTGCTCCAGCAGCCCGAGGAAGAACGGCAGGTCGGAGCGCTCAACCCGCTTCTCATAAAGCGTGAGGATGAAGCGCGCCTTGGTGGTGACGAGCAGGTAGTTCGAGTTCTCGACGCCCTCGGCGATGCCCTTGAACGAGACCGCCTCGCCGATGTCGTAGGCCTTCAGGAAAACGGCGAGGTCCTCGTCGGGGACTTCGGTGTAGACGGCCATGCGAGGTCTCGGGGAGGTAAGGGAACGGCCCCTCCTAAGGCGTCGCCCGCGTCGTCGCAACGTTTAGGTTCCGCCTCAGGTCGCCGTCCGCGCTGGATGACGCGAGGTGATGATGGGCAGATCGGGCGAGACCACGTCGATCACGTGGGTGAGACACACGATCTGCATATGAGTCAGCGGACCGGGATAGGTCTCGCTGGCGAACGTCGCCCGCGAGACAAAGCGAAGGAACGACGATGCTTTCAGAATCCGAAACAGCCGGCCTGACGCGGCCGGGTCGCCCTCCAGCGCGCTAACGTAGGATTCGTCCCGCACGAAATACGCGACGTACCGGTTCCAGACGATCTCAAACGTTCGGCTTTCTTTCGTCAGCTTGACGAGACGAGAACCCTCGAATGGGGAGCGGCGTCGGCGGCCGCAGCGTCTTCCGGCGACAGGACGTGCGGCTCTCCGACCACGATCGTCAGGGCTTCCGTCGATGTCTCCGAGACGCTCTGAAGGATCAGGCTTCGGCAGGAACCGATCTGAGGACTAAAGCCCGGAGAGCTCATCGTCTTCGCCTCTGCGGGAACTCAATTGACCGACAGGCGCCAGCCCGAACCAGAGGGGTCGCCAGTCGCGACGACCCGATCAGGCGCTCTCTCGTCCATACAACCTGCGCTGCGCTGCGTTTATCGCCCGCGGGTCCCAATCACGCTCGCGCTTGGTCTTTGGGAAACGTTTGCGCTTCGACCTGAAGTCGTAGAACAGGGTGCCGTGGATGCCGTTGGCCTCGGTCTTCAGGATCGGGCGCTCCCACAGGCCGTCCAGAGCGCGGGGGTGCGTCTTGCGGATGCGCTTCCACAAATCTTCGGCGAACTCGATGTCCTGTCCCGGGTCTGGGAAGATGAGCGCGAACTCGTCATCGGTCGCCTGAAAGATCGGAAACGTGCAGTTCTCCGCGCCGTCGATGATTTGAATGTTCTTCACCTCACTCCGCCGCCGCGTCCCTGAGCTCGCGCGGCAGCGGGAAGAACACGCTTTCGTCCGCCGTCGTCACCGTCTCGACGGTCACGGCGTAGCGCTCGGCGAAGGCGTCGATGATCTCCTCCACCAGAATCTCCGGAGCCGAGGCGCCGGCGGTGACGCCGAGCGTGCGGAGGCCCGAGAACTCGTCCCAGTCGATGTCGCTCGCGCGCTGCACCAGCCGCGCCACCCGGCAGCCGGCGCGCTCCGCCACCTCGCGCAGCCGCTGCGAGTTCGACGAGTTCGGCGCGCCGACGACCACCAGCCCGTCGCAGGCGGGCGCGACGCGTTTCACCGCCTCCTGGCGGTTGGTGGTGGCGTAGCAGATGTCTTCCTTGTGTGGGCCGTGGATCGCGGGGAAGCGCGCCTTCAGAGCCGCCACCACGCCCGCGGTGTCGTCCACCGACAGCGTCGTCTGGGTGACGTAGGCGAGCTCCTCGCCCTCGGCCACGGCCAGGGCCGGCACGTCGGCCTCGGTCTCGACCAGCGTCACCGCGCCCTCGGGCAGTTGGCCCATGGTGCCGACCACCTCCGGATGGCCGGCATGGCCGATCAGCAGCACACGGCGGCCGCGCTTGTGGTGGATCTCCGCCTCGCGGTGCACCTTGGTGACGAGCGGACAGGTGGCGTCGATCGCGAAAAGGTTGCGCGCCTTCGCCGCCGCCGGCACCGACTTCGCCACGCCGTGGGCCGAAAACACCACCGGCGCATCGCCGTCCGGCGCCTCGTCGAGCTCGTCGATGAACACCGCGCCCTTCCGCTTCAGGGCGTCGACCACGTAGCGGTTGTGCACGATCTCGTGACGGACGTAGACCGGCGGCCCGAAGCGCTTCAGCGCCGCCTCGACCACGTCGATCGCCCGCACCACGCCGGCGCAGAAGCCGCGCGGCGCGCAGAGCAGGATCGTCAAGGGCGGCTTGTCGGACATGCGCGGGCTCTAAGGCGTGCTCACGGGCGCTCGGGCGCGCTCAGGCCCCGGCGTCTCCGGTGATGCGGCCGCGCGGCGGGGGGTGTCAAGGCGGCGTCCTTCCGCGCCGGCTCCCGCCTTGCTATAAACCGGCCAGCGTCGCGGGCGGGGCCGCGGCGCCGCGGGCGAAGGATGGTGGCGTGATGCGTTCCGGCGGTCTCAAGGGGCTCGGCCTCGTTTCGGGCCTTCTCGCAGGCGCGCTCGCGCTCTCCGCCTGCAGCACGGTCGGCGGCGACCAGCCGCAGCAGGTCGGGCAGGACGGCGGCCAGAACGCCAGCCTCGCGACCAAGCTGATCATGGGCACCCCCAACCCGCCTCCCTTAAGCGAGCCGGTCGACACCCAGATCAAGCGCGACTGTCCGCCGGTCGACGTGCTGGACGGCGCGGCCTCGTTCCGCGCCTACGCCACGCCCGGCTCCGCCGACCCGTTCGACATCCGCTACCAAGCCAGCATCGCCGACACCGCGCGCGAATGCTCGAGCCTCGGCGTCGAGGCCGCGATCCGCGTCGGCGTCACTGGCCGCGTCATCCTCGGCCCGAAGGGGTCGCCGGGCAGCTTCCGCCTGCCCCTGCGAATCGCGGTCGTCGACGAGAAGGGCGTGCCCGTCTATTCGCGCATGCACCCGATCGACGTGACGGTGCCCGCTGGCCAGACGCAGGCCGACTTCCCCCACATCGAGGACGGCGTGGTGGTGCCGATCCCGGCCAACCGCTTCCGCGGCTGGAAGATCATGGTGGGCTACGACCCCTCCGGCGCGACCCAGACCCGCGCCTCGCGCGCCCGCTGACGGCCTGCGGCGGCCTCGTCGGGCCTTAGGTCGCGAGCGGACGACGCGGCGACGTTTTCGACGGATCCCGGCCCGAAGCGCCGCGCTCCTGTAGCGCCGGGAACGAGACCATCCCCGGCCGATCGGCGGCCCGGCCGCGGTCGTATCGCGGCGCCGCGGCTCCAGTTCGGGAGGGCCCGCCCTCGGCCTCGATCGCTGGGCCGTGCGGCCTCGTCGCCGCCTGGCCGCAGCGCGCCGGCGCCCTCGCCGGGACGCGGCGACGCCTGCGCGTCGCGCGGCTTGACTTGGCCCCCGCCGCTTTCTTATATCCGCCCGCGCCGCGCGCCCGTCTTCACGGGCCCCGCCGGGGCGGAGTAGCTCAGCTGGTTAGAGCAGCGGAATCATAATCCGCGTGTCGGGGGTTCGAGTCCCTCCTCCGCTACCATCCCCCCCCCCCCCCGACGATGCGGGTCGACGGGAACAGATCGTGGCCCATCAGGGCGGCGCGACGTCCCGCAAACCGGGCGGACGGTGACCCGCCGTGACAACGGCAACGAGACCGTTTCGATATGAACCGCCATCCATACCGATTCCGGCAATCTGGCGCATCATCAACACGGGGCCTAATCCTGGGGATCAAGTCGCGTAGTGTAGTCGGCGTTGCTCGCCGAATAGACCACATCAGCCATCGTATCGTCGGCATAGGCACGTGAGTTGGTCGGATGGCCGTCAAAGCCGCCAGCCTTGTTCAACACCTTGCCATCACGCCATACCAGCAAGAGGCCGTGTTCTGCTTCCCAGGCGCAGTTGGCTTCTACGAAAATATAGGTGTGCTTGTCCTCGCCACGACCTTTCCAGACGCCGACTTCGTTGGGAGTCACGTGATCCCAGATATCTTCCGGCTTTTCAGGAACGCCCATCTCGGCGTCGAGCCAATCTTCGCCACCCACCGCCTCGTGGAAATCGCGGTAATAGGCGAACACGTGCCGGCTGTCTTTCAGGCGATCGGCAGGCGTCAGCGTCAAAAACGCCGCGAGCGCCTCTGCCGCTTGTACATCGCTCTCGTCAAAATCGTCAAAAAGCTCGACTTCGGCATTGTCGAAATAAGGAACGTGCACCATCGGAGTCTCCTTTGTCCTCCATTGGATAGAGGCGCCTTGCGATTGATTTAGACGTTCCCTCCGAGACATAACAGATACTGGGACGCCATCGACGCCAGCTGTCGACGCCGGTTTAGGCTTGCCGCCAATTCTCCCCCCAAGCGTCGGGCCCGTTCGCGCTCGGGTTCAGGGAAAGCCCTTCCTCGGCGTCCTGCTTCCTGATCTTGTCCCTGACCAAGCTCCCAGAGCTCGAGCTCTGGGTCGGAGCGCTTTTCGCGTTCCAGGATCAGGCTCATGTCCGCGGCATCCCGGCGGCGGCGCCGTCCTTGTCGCTCTCGGACGTCGGCCTAGATGCGCGGACATGCTCGAGTTGGGGCCAGGTTCTGCGGGGGCGCTATGAAATTCAATGTTGGTTGCCAGCTCGACTACACAATCGAGAGCGACACCGTTTTCATATTCAATTTCGAGGTCGCGCGGATCCCCAATCACGCCGATCTTGTCGAACGCCTGACGCTCAGCCCGGACGTGGCGCGGGTGACGCATGAATCGCCTGAAAACCTGAACCGCTATCTGCGGGCGGTGGCGACGCCGGGCGAATTTTCGGCGAGCTATGAGGCGACCGTCGATCTGAACGTCTACAGAGCCGATCCGAAAACGATCGCCGAGACGCCGATCAAGGACCTGCCGCTCGACGTCTTGCCCTACCTGCTGCCCAGCCGTTTCGTGCCGTCGGATCGGCTGGCGGATTTCGCGCTTCGGGAGTTCAGCGCGTTCCCGCCCGGCCATATGCGGGTCAGCAACATCTGCAGCTGGATCTACCAGAACATCGACTACGTCCGCGGGAGCAGCGACGCCGAGACGACGGCGACCGAGATCCTGATCCAGCGCGCCGGCGTTTGCCGCGACTTCGCGCATCTCGGCATCGCCTTCTGCCGCGCGCTCGGCATCCCGGCGCGTCTCACGAGCTGCTACGCCTTCGGTCTGAGCCCGGCTGATTTCCACGCCGTATTCGAGGCCTATCTCGACGGACGCTGGTGGTATTTCGACGCCACGAGGCAGGCGGCGCTCGACGGTCTGGTGCGGATCGGCGTCGGAAGGGACGCCGCCGAGATCGCGTTCTCGACGCCCTTCGGCGCCATGACGCCCAAGGGGCCGCCAAGGATCTGGATCGACCGCGCCGACGGCCAACCGGAGCCGTCGCCCCGGACGACCGATGCGATCAGCACGGACGAACCGCATCTGGGCTGACGGCCGAGATGGGGAGACTCCCTTCGCGCTGATGACCCGCGCCCCGCGAGGTGGCCTCCGCTAATCGTCGTCGTGCTGACCGCGGGCCGCGAAGGGAGGCGTGTCCACCAGCGTGGCGATCAGTCGAAGAAGGGCCTGATGCTCCGGCCCCTGGGGGTCGTGGTTGAGAAACGCGCCCAGTCCGATGTGAGAGAGGCGCCCGCCGGAAGGCCCGTTCGGCTGGTGAATGACGAATGCGGCGCCGTTTGTCGGTTCGCGACCCAAGAACCAGGAATCGCCGTTCGGGCTTCGATACAGCTCTCGCCTATCCGTCATGGTCGGTGCGCCTCCTTGGCCGTTTCGACCATACAGGAGGTCGCAGGACTGCGAAGGCGCATGATCATCCCCGCACGGCGATCGAGCGCGCGGGCCTATCCCTCCAGCTGCTTCGCCCGCCTGTATTCCGCGACGGTCTCTCGCAGGCTTTCGATCGTCTCAGCCGATCGCGCCGCCGTCACGACCTGGGCGGCCTTGTCCGTGCGAAGCTTCTCGATCGCTTCGGCCGCGTCGAAAAGGAGGGCCTTGAAATCCTCGGGTCGCAGCTCGCCGGGGATCACGGCCGCCGCCCGCAGCACGGTCACGATGTCAGGCGCTTTGCTTTTCATGCGTGATTCTCCGGCGGCTCGCCGCCTTGTTCAATATCTGAGCCCGTCGCGATACAGCCCTTCTTCGGCATCAGCGGTCGAAGCGCGCGAGCGCGAACGGGCGCAGGGGCTCCCAGCTTCCGGTCGTGACCGCGGCCGCCACCGCCTCGCCGATGCCGGCGGAATGCTTGAAGCCATGGCCGGAGCAGGCCGAGATCGCGACGACGCGGTCCATGGCCGGATGGCGGTCGATGATGAAGCCGTTGTCGGGCGTCACGGTGTAGAGGCAGGCGGCCGCCTTCGCGACGGTGGTCGAGGCCCCCGCAAGACGGCCCGCGACGTGGACGCGATGCATTTCGGCCGATTCCTCGGCCGACACCTCGCGCGACATCGCGTCGGCGGTGGTGGCGTCCGAATATTGCTCGGTCGCGACCTTGACGCGCGGATCGCCGGGCAGCGGCGGAAAGCCGTAGAGGTAATCGACGTCGGTCGGTCCGTGCATCCAGATGAAGACGGGCGCGTCGGCGGCGTAAGCGCTCATGTCGTCGAGCGCGAACCAGTGCAGAACCTGCCGGTTGACGGTCAGCAGCCGGTCGAACGGCGCGCCGAGCAGGTCCGCGGCCCAGCCGCCGGCCGAGACGATCACGTGTCCGGCGACGACCTCGCCCTGCGACGTCGTGACGATCGCGCGATCGGCCTCCTGACGCACCGACAGGACTTGCCTGTCGCTCTGGAGCTCCGCGCCGAGCGCCGCGGCGCGCGCGAGCTGCGCCTCGATGCAGCGCTCGGGGAACACGTAGCCGCCGCCAGGCTCGTAATAGACCTTCTCGTCGCCCTCGAGATTGGTGAACTGCGGGAAGCGCCGCGCCACGTCGGCGCCCGTCATCGTTTCGTGCGGGACGCCGAACGCGCGCGCCGCCGCGGTCGAGCGCGCGACGAAATCCGGCTTGCCGTGGTGGGAGCTTTCTCCCTTGCCCGGCGCCATCACCAGCACGCCGCAGGCCTCGAACAGCTTTTGCCCGGTCTCCGCCTCGAGCTCGCGCCAGATGCGGTGCGATGCCGTGACCAGCGGCACGTAGTCCGCGCCTTCGCCGACCGCCTGCCGGGTGATGCGGGTCTCGCCGTGGCTCGACCCCAGCGCGTGGGGCGGCGCGAACCGGTCGAAGCCGATCACCTTCGCCCCTCTCCGGGCGAATTGATACGCGCAGGCCGCGCCCATCGCGCCGAGCCCCACCACAACCACGTCGGCATGCATGCTCACGAAACGTCTCTCCTCGCAGGAACGCGCCGCGACATTGGCGCAGCAGGCGGGCCGGAAAAATGGGGAACGTCCGATTTCCAGCGCTTATTCATTCAAAATCACGGATTTGAGCGGGGCGCGGCCGTGGAGTCTGGCGCTCCGTGGATCGCCGCCGTTCGACAATTTCGAAATCGGCTCCTTGCACGGACGCCCGTGATCGCGCCGCCCGGAACCTCCATATACGGCGCGGGCGCCCAAGACGCGCCGCGCGGACCTGAGGTGACGGCTTTGCTCAAGATCGGATTTCTGTCTTTCGGCCACTGGTCGCCGTCGCCGCAGTCGCAGACGCGCTCGGCCGGCGACGTGCTGCTGCAGTCGATCGATCTCGCGGTCGCGGCCGAGGAGATCGGCGCCGACGGCGCCTATTTCCGCGTGCACCATTTCGCGCGCCAGCTCGCCTCGCCCTTTCCCCTGCTCGCGGCCGTCGGCGCGAAAACGAAGCGGATCGAGATCGGCACCGGCGTGATCGACATGCGCTACGAGAACCCGCTCTACATGGCGGAGGACGCAGGCGCCGCCGACCTGATCGCCGGCGGGCGGCTGCAGCTCGGCATCAGCCGCGGCTCGCCCGAGCAGGTGATCGAGGGCTGGCGCCATTTCGGTTATGCGCCGGCGGAGGGCGAGAGCGACGCGGACATGGGCCGGCGCCACGCCGAGAGGTTCCTCGAGGCGCTGAAGGGCGAGGGCTTCGCCCAGCCGCACCCGCGGCCGATGTTCCCGAACCCGCCGGGCCTGCTCAGGATCGAGCCGCATTCGGAAGGCTTGCGCGACCGCGTCTGGTGGGGCTCGGCCTCCAACGCGACCGCCGTCTGGGCCGCGAAGCAGGGCATGAACCTGCAGAGCTCGACGCTGAAGAAGGATGAGAGCGGCGAGCCGTTCCACGTGCAGCAGGCGCGCCAGATCCGGGCCTATCGCGAGGCTTGGGCGGCGGCCGGCCATGCGCGCAAGCCCCGTGTCTCGGTCTCGCGCTCGATCTTCGCGATCGTCAACGACCAGGACCGCGCCTATTTCGGCCGCGGGCAGGACAGCGACCAGGTCGGGATCATCGACGACATGCGGGCCGTGTTCGGCCGCTCCTACGCGGCGGAGCCGGACCGGCTCGTGGACGAGCTCAAGGCCGACGAGGCGATCGCCGAGGCCGACACGCTGCTGCTCACCGTGCCGAACCAGCTCGGCGTCGCCTACAACGTCCATGTGCTCGACGCGATCCTCAGGCACGTCGCCCCGGCGCTCGGCTGGCGCTGACGCCCTGACTCCGCCGGGACGATGCGGGATCGGTCAGGAGCCGACCCGGAGCGGCGCGCCGAGCTTGCGCAGATAGGCGATCACCGAGAGCGCGGTGATCCGGCCGGTCTTGGGATTGTCGGTCGGCACGTTCTCGATGGTCATGCGGAACGTCGCGGAATCCGCCTCGACCTCCACATGGTGGGTGTTGAGCGTCAGCGCCGGATCGGCCCAGATCTCGAGCGTCGTCCGGTCGGGGCCGACGCCGGCGAGCGAAAGCGCCGCCGCGACGTTGAGGTTGGCCGGAAAGCCGACCGCCGCCTCGCGGGGCGTGCCCTTGAAGATACGAAGCGGCTCGGCGATGTCGTCGATGGCGATGCCGTTCTCGACGAGGTAGGGCGCGCCGGCGAGGCCCCTGACGGGCTTGCGCGTGACCATCCGCACCGACCGGATCTCGCCTTCCGCCGCGGCGGTCACGGCGTCGAGGCCGAGCAGCGCCCCGGTCGGCACGACGATCTGGCCGCCATGGGCCCGGGCGAGGTCCACGAGCGCCTCGTTGGCCAGCAGCGCGCCGGAGCTCAGCACCACGACCGTCTTGCCGGCCCTCAGGAACGGCTCGGCGATCGCGGGCAGCAGGGAGGCCGGGGCGCATTCGACGACGATGTCGGCCAGCGGCTCCAACTCCTCGATTGGCACGACCGGGACCGGCGTCCGCAGACGGCCAAGCCTGGCGCGGGCCCGGGTCAGGTCGTTCGCCGAAACCGCAGCGAGCGCGCAGCCGGGCAGGCCCTCGTCCAGCGCCTCGGCGACGCGCAGGCCCACGGCGCCCAGCCCCGCGACCGCGACGCGGCGCGCACCGCCCGCAGTTTCGTTGAGAGCGTCGCTCATAGGGATTGGGCCTCCAGAACGTTTCGGTTACCGGCTACGCGATGCAGGCGTTGGCCTTCGGAATAGTCTTTTGGCGAACCTCGGAAGTTCCGCTCCAGACGCAGCAGGCCAGTCGCGCTGCGCTCGGAACGTCGGAATGGCCCGATGGAGGCCGAGGTCCGACTCTACCCCCTGTCGACGCCTTCGATCGCGAGGATGCGCGGCGCGGCGAAATCGGCGAAGGCGCGCACCGCTGGCCTCAGGAAACGTCTCGAGAGGTAGGACATGCGGATGTCGGTGGGCGTCACCCGATGCTCGGGCATGACCCTGACGAGCCGGCCGTCCGCCAGTTCGTCCGACACAAGCAACACCTGAGCGGTCGCGATCGCGCGGCCGGACAGCGCCGCGCCCATCAGAATCTGTACGCTGTTCGTACGTAGAACCGGATCGAGCGTCACGGTCTCGGGTCCGTTCGGCCCGATCATCGAGAGTCCGCCGTCCGCGGAGAGCGAGGCGTCGGTCACCGCGACGTCGTGGGCTGTCAGCTCCGCGGGCGTTCCGGGCGCGCCCCTCCGCGCGAGATAGTCGGGCGACGCCACGAGAACGCGCCGGGCGATCCCGATCCGGCGCTCCTGGACGTCGGCTTGCGTCGCGCGCCTGAGCCCGAAGGCGAGGTCGATCCGCTCGTCCGCGAGATCGACGCCGGCGTTTCCCAGGATCAAGTCGACCGAGACCGTGCGGTGCCGGTCGCGGAAACTCTCCGCGATACGGTGAAGATGACGCTCTCCGAGGCAGGCGGGGCTGTGGATCCGGACGTTTCCGGAAATCTCGTCGCCCTCGGCCCGAACGGTCGCGAGCGCTTCGTCGATCGTTGCCAGAGCGTCGCCGCAGAGCGCGTGCAGACGGCGGCCGGCCGCCGTGGGGGCCATGCCGCGTCGCGAGCGGTGGAACAGGCTCGCCCCGCAATGCTCCTCCATCTTCCGCAGGAGCTTGCTCGCCGCCGGCTGCGCGAGGCCGAGATCACGGGCGGCCTGCGAGAGCGAGCCCGTCTCGACGGTCCGAACGAAGACCCGGAGAGAGTTCGCGACGTCCATCCATTCTCCTCGGTCATGACGATCATGGCGATCCCCGCACTATCGCGCCGGGGTCCGCTTCGCAATCATCCACGCCGTTGACGCCGGAGACCTGATGGATGACGCCCCGCCGCCGCGACCTTCTTCTATGGTCCGCCGCCGCCTCGACGATCGGCCTGCGGGCCGCGGCGCAGGCCGCGCCCGGGCCATCGAATGCGGCGGGCCTCGAGAGCCGATATCTCGATCTCGACGACGTGCGGCTGCGCTACGTCGTGGCGGGCGAGGGACCGACCGTGGTCCTGCTCCACGGATGGCCCGAGACGTCGTCGGCCTGGTCCGGCGTCATCCGCCGCCTCGCCGGCCGCTTCAGGCTGATCGCCCCGGATCTGCGCGGCGTCGGCGGATCGAGCATCCCGACGACCGGCTATTCGAAGCAGCGGATCGCGGCCGACGTGGCGACGCTGATCGAGCGGGAAGCCGGCGGGGCCGCCGCGGTGGTCGGCCATGACATGGGCGGCAAAGCGGCCTATGTGCTCGCGCTTACGCAGCCGGGCCGCGTCTCGCGGCTCGTGCTGGTCGACTGTCTGCTGCCGGGCACAGAGAACGGCGACGCCCTGCGCGGAGGAGCCTGGCACTACGGGTTCCACATGGCCGAAGGCTTCGCGGAACTGCTGACCCAAGGGCGCGAGCGAGACTATATCGCGGCCCAGATTCGCGCCTGGTCTCACGTCAAGGACGCGATCCCGGAAGCCGACATCGCCGCATACGCGCAAGCCTACGCCCGGCCCGGCAGGATGACCGCCGGCTTCGGGCTCTATCGCGCGCTTCCTGAGGACGCCGCGTTCGCGGCCGGATTGCGGTCCCGGACGCTCGCCATGCCGGTGATGACGGTCGCGGGCCGCAGCAGCGCGGGGACCGCGCTCTCGAAAGCCGTCGAGCCCCAGGCTCCGAACCACGCCGCGGTCGTGATCGAGAATTGCGGGCATTTCGTCGCCGCGGAAGCGACCGACGTCCTTTGCGACAGCCTCGCGTCGTTCTTGGACGCATGAGCCGGCGCCCGGCCGGCCAGCCGGACGCCTCGAAGGACGCCGCGCGCGCCTCCGCCGACGACCCCCGCCTTCAGATGACGCCGTGGCGCTGGAGGAAGTCGCGGATGCGCGCGGCGATCTCGGCGGCGTGCGTCTCCAGCGCGAAGTGGCCGGCGTCGAGCAGATGGATCTCGGCCTTCGGCAGGTCGCGCTTGTACGCCTCGGCGCCGGGCGGGATGAAGAAGGCGTCGTTCCTGCCCCACACCGCGAGCAGCGGCGGCTGATGCTTGCGGAAGTAGGCCTGAAAGTCCGGGTAGCGCTCGACATTGGTGCGGTAGCTCAGGATCAGGTCGAGCTGGATCTCCTCGGCCTCCGGGCGCCGCATGTAATGCATGTCGAGCGTCATGCCGTCGGGCGAGACCCGGCCCTCGGGCGCGCCGTGGGTCCACTGGAAGCGGATCGCCTCGTCGGTCAGCGCGGCGCGGCAGGCCTCGCGGTTCTCCGGGGTCGGGTCCCGCCAGTAGGCCTCCCACGGGCCCCACTCCTTGCTGAACCCCTCCACATAAGCGTTGCCGTTCTGGCTGATGATCGCCGTCACCCGCTCGGGATGCGACATGGCGAGGCGGAACCCGGTCGGCGCGCCGTAGTCGAAGACGTAGAGCGCGTAGCGGGTGAGCCCCATGGCCTCGACGAAGCCCTCCGTCACCTCGGCCAGCTTGTCGAAGCTGTACGCGAACGAGGCGCGCGGTGGCGCGATCGTATTGCCGAAGCCGGCGAGGTCCGGCGCGATGACGCGGTACCGGTCGGCCAGCAGCGGGATGAGGTCGCGGAACATGTGGCCCGCGGTCGGGAAGCCGTGCAGCAGCAGCAGCACGGGCGCGTCGGGCCGGCCGGCCTCGCGGTAGAACACCGTGACGTCGCCGACCTTTTTCGTCCCGAAACGCAGGCGGACGTCGTCCGCCGCGACGGGGCCCGGGGACGGCGCCGCCGCGGCCGGCGCGGCCGCTCCCGCCGCGGCGAGGCCGCCCAGGCCGATCGCGGCCATCACCGACCGCCGTTCCCAGCTCTTCTGCAGCATCTCCATGATGTGCGCTCCTGTCTCGATCATGTCTGTCGAACCGGAAGCTATGACTTGCAAGTTCATGCTATAAGACGCCGAATTCGCACTCTTCGATTTCAGGAAATGAAATCATGGACCGGCTCGACGCCATGGCGATGTTCGTCGCGACCGTGGATCAGGGGTCGCTCGCCGGCGCCGCGCGCGTCTTCGCCTGCTCGCCCGCCAAGGTCACGCGCGCGCTGCAGATGCTGGAGGAGCGGCTCGGCGAGCGGCTGGTCCACCGCAACGCCCGCCGCCTGCGTCTGACGGACGCCGGCGAGCGGCGGCTCGCGGTCTACCGCCGGGTGCTGGCGGAGCTCGACGCGGCGGAGGGCGGCTCCGGCGGCGCGATCGACGGCCTGATCGGCGTGACCGCGCCGGAGCTGTTCGGCCGGCTGCACGTCGTGCCGGTGATCGAGACGTTTCTCGCCGAGCATCCGGCCGCGCGGGCGCGGGCGCTGCTGCTCAACCGGATGGTCGACCTGGTGGAGGAAGGCATGGACGTCGCGGTCCGCCTCGCGCCGCTGCCCGATTCCGGGATCGTGGCGACGCGGCTGGGCGAGGTTCGCAAGCTCGTCTGCGCCGCGCCGTCCTATGTGGAGCGCGCCGGCGCTCCAGCGAACCCGATCGAGCTGCAAAAGCACGCCTGCGTGGGCGAGGAGGAAGGCGACGCCGGCGCGCTGTGGCGCTTCGCGGAGCCCGGGCCGCGACGGCGCAAGACCTTCGCGGTCGCGATCCGGCCGCGCATGGCGCTGAACTCCGCCGGCGCCGCGATCGACGCCGCCGTCCGCGGCCACGGCGTCTGCCGCGCGCTGTCCTACCAGGTCGCCGAGCATGTCGCCGCCGGGCGGCTGGTGACGCTCCTCGACGCATTCGAGCCGGAGCCGACGCCCGTCAGCCTCGTGTTCCATCCCGTTCCGCGCCGCAACGAGACGCTGCGCGCTTTCATCGACCACGCGGCGCCGCGCCTGCGCGAGACCCTCGCTGGGGTCGCGCGGCAGATCGGCGAGACCCGTAGGTGAGTTCCCGACGCCGGTCAGGCCGCCGGAGAACTGCCCCCCGCGCCGCCGCGCCGGAACGCCGCCGCGACCCCGCCGGCGACGTCGATCGCCCGCGTGATCCCCTCCGCGTCCACGTCGAGATGGGTGGTGGCGCGGACCTCGTGCGCGCCGGTCGCGCGGAAACGCACGCCCCGCCGCTCGCAGGCCTCCACGAAGGCGGCGGCCGTCGCGTTCAAGCCCTCGACCGTGAAGCGCAGGATGTTGGACTGGGTCGCCGCCTCGAAGGCGATCCCGTCGATCGCCCGCAGGCCACGGTCGAGCGTGGCGGCGTTGTCGTTGTCGACTCCGAGCTGCGCGACGTGGTGGTCGAGCGCGTAGAGCCCGGCGGCGGCGAGCACGCCGGACTGGCGCATCGCGCCGCCCAGCCGGTACTTCCAGCGCCAGGCCTCGACGATGAACTCGCGCGTTCCGCACAGCACCGCCCCGACCGGGCAGCCGAGCCCCTTCGACAGGTCGATCCAGGCGCTGTCGAAGCCGGCCGCATAGTCCGCGGCGGAGATGCCGGTCGCCGCGACCGCGTTCAGCAGCCGCGCCCCGTCCATGTGCGCCTTCAGGCCGTGGCGGCGGGCGACGTCGCGCACCTCCCGGACGGTATCGAGCGGCCAGATCGAGCCGCCGGAGAAGGCCGTCGTGTTCTCGATCGAGATCAGGGCCGGGCGCGGCGCGGTGCGGGCGGCGGGCCGGATCGCGGCCTCGGCCTGCGCGGCCGAGAACACGCCGTCGCGGGTCGCGAGCGGCAGGGTCGCGACCCCCGCGATCGCGGCGGCGCCCGCGGCCTCGGTGTTGAAGATGTGGGAGGTCCCGTCGACCACAATCTCGTCGCCCGGCCGCGTCTGCACGAGGATCGCGACCAGATTGCACATGGTGCCGGAGGGCATGAACACCGCGTCCTCCATGCCGAGCAGATCGGCCACGCGGGCGCAGAGCGCGTTGGTCGCGGGGTCGGAGCCCGCCTGCTCGTCGCCGACCTCGGCGCGCGCCATGGCTTCGCGCATGCCCGCGGAGGGGCGCGACTGGGTGTCGGAGAACAGGTCGACAAGATCAGGCAAGGGCGGCTCCCGCTTCGGCTCCGGACCGGCGTGATAGCGGGAAACGCGTCCGCGCGCACGGCCCCCCGCCCTTACTCCGGACGCCGCATAAAAAAACGGCGGGCCACAAGGGAGCCCGCCGTGTCCATAAGTCCTGCGCCCGGCCGAGGGAGGAGATAGCCGGGCGCGTCTGCGCTATGGAAAGTTTCGTCGGGGGGCCCGGGTAGGACAGCCCCAGACCTCGTCAATTCGGAAGTTTGAACACCGTGAGCTGGCCGCCGAGAGCGGTGTAGCTGGCGAGAGCCGCGTAGCCGCCGACCGCGCCGAGACCCTCGTTGCCGCCGGTCAGACCGGCCGCGAGGCCGATGCCGGCCCAGCCGCCGACGCCCGAGAGCACGGCGACGTACTGCTGGCCCTTGTGCTCGTAGGTGGAGACGTTGCCGATGATGCCGGACGGGGTCTTGAACTTGTAGAGCTCCTTGCCCGTCTTGGCGTCGACCGCCTTCAGGTAGCCTTCCAGCGTGCCGTAGAACACCACGCCGCCGGCCGTCGCCAGAGCGCCCGACCACACGGAGAACATCTCCTTGTTCGACCAGACGATCTTACCCTTGACGTTGTCCCAGGCGATGAAGTTGCCCATGCCGCCGTGGCTGTTCGGCGCGGCGTACATCGAGAGGGTCGCGCCCACATAGGGCTGGCCGGCGGTATAGGACACCTGGAACGGCTCGTAGTCCATGCAGACGTGGTTGGTCGGCACGTAGAACAGGTTCGTCTTCGGCGAATAGGCCGCCGGCTGCTGGTCCTTGGTGCCGAGAGCGGCCGGGCAGATGCCCTGGCTGTTCACGTCCTCGCCGTTCTGCTCGGTCGAATACTTGGCGACGACGAGCGGACGGCCGTAGGTCTTGGACGACTTGTCGAGGTCGACTTTGGTGGCCCAGTTCACGACCGGATCGTACTTCTCGGCGACCAGGACTTCGCCGGTCTCCCGGTTCAGCGTGTAGGCGAAGCCGTTGCGGTCGAAGTGCGTGAGAAGCGGGACGTCCTTGCCGTCGATCTTCTGATCCGTGAGGATCATCTCGTTGACGCCATCGAAGTCCCACTCGTCGTGGGGCGTCATCTGGTAGACCCACTTGGCGACGCCGGTGTCGGCGTCACGGGCCCACACCGTCATCGACCACTTGTTGTCGCCGGGGCGCTGCTTCGGGTTCCAGGTCGAGGGGTTGCCCGAGCCGTAGTAGACGAGGTTCAGCTTCGGGTCGAAGGCGAACCAGCCCCAGGTCGTCCCGCCGCCGATCTTCCACTGGTCGCCTTCCCAGGTCTTCAGCGACGAGTCCTTGCCGACCGGCTTGCCGTGCTCGGTGGTCTTCGCTGGATCGACGAGGATCTCCTCGTCCGGACCCATCGAGTAGCCGCGCCAGGCCAGCTTGCCGTCCTTCAGGTTGTAAGCCGTGACGTGGCCGCGCACGCCGAACTCGCCGCCGGAGATGCCGACCAGCAGCTTGTCCTTGAAGGGCATGACGGTGGTGGTGTTGGATTCGCCCTTCTTCGGGTCGCCGTTCACCACCGACCACTTCTTCTGGCCGGTCTTGGCGTCGAGCGCCACCACCGTGGTGTCGGCCTGCTGCAGGAAGATCATGCCGTCGGCGTAGGCGACGCCGCGGTGAACCGTGTCGCAGCACATCACCGGCACGACGCCGGCGTCCTGCTTCGGCTCGTACTTCCAGATGATGCGGCCTTCCTGGTTCAGGTCGAGCGCGAACACGTTGTTCGGGAACGGCGTGTGCACGTACATCACGTCGCCGACGATGAGCGGGCCGCCCTCATGGCCGCGCAGAACGCCGGTCGAGAACGTCCAGGCCACCTGGAGCTTGTCGACGTTCTTCGCCGTGATCTGGTCGAGCTTGGAGTAGCGGGTGTTGGCGTAGTCGCCGGTCTGGATGCCCCACTGCTTGGGGTCCTTGATGATCGCCTCGACGCTGTCGTTGGCGAGCGCGGGCGAGGCGGCCATGGCGGCCGTCAGGCCGAAGCCGAGAAGGAATGCGCGGTTCAAATGGTCGTCCTCCGACTGCGCGGACAGTGGCGCCGGCGGCGCTCTCTTCTGGTTTCGCCCTTGCGGGGCGTCCGTCCGCTGATCGCGAGAGACTCCCGAATGGCGCGCGGATGCGTAGAGACCCGCTCCCAAGTTCGATTGGGAAATCTTCCCGATCTCGATCGGGACCCTTGCATTCGGCACGTCGGTCCCGGACACCGGAGCGTCGAGACGGAAAGCGGACGCGAACCCATGTCGCTCATGACCGGGCTTGTTCTGCGCATCTTCGCGGTCGTCGCGCTGTGCCTCGCCGGCGCCGGGGCGTGGACGATCACGGAATCCCACGACGTCATCCGGCGCGAGGTCGCCGCGACCGCAGAGCGGGTCGAGCGCGAGGCCAAGAACCTCGCCTGGCGCGAGGTGATGTTCCGCGGCAACGAGGGCCCCAACGCCCGGCTCGCCTTCCCCGAATGGCGCACCGCCGACACGCTGCGGATCATCAGTCCGGGCTACTGCGTGACGCTCGCCTGGACCGGCGAGCCGCCGACGCGGTTCTGCGGCGGGCCGGAGAACGCGCGCGACGCGGCGCCGGACTGGTTCGCGGCCCTGCATCACGCGCTCTTCGGGGCGCTCCCGCCGGTGCGGAAGACCATCGCCACCGGCCGCCATGTGGTCGGCATGGTCGAGGCTTCGGCCGACGACGCCGCCGCGGCCTTGCGGGTGTGGCGGCAGGTCAGCGTGGTGCTCGGCGTCGCCGGCGCCATGGCGATCGCGATCGCCGTGCTGGCGACCGTCGCGATCGGCCAGGCGCTGCGGCCGGCCGACGTCATCGTCCGCGGCCTGAAGCGGCTGGAGGACGGCGACCACGAGGTCCGCCTGCCCGATTTCGCGGCGCGCGAGTTCGCCCATGTGGCGCGGGCGTTCAACGACCTCACCGAGCGTCTCGCCCTCACCACCGCGCAGCGCGCGGCCGTCACCCGCCGGCTGTTCCAGGTGCAGGAGGAGGAGCGCCGGGCGCTGGCACGCGATCTCCACGACGAGTTCGGCCAGTGCCTCACGGCCACCCGCGCGCTCGCCGCGGCGGTGGCCGGCGCGAGCGCCAAGGACCGGCCGGACATCGCCGGCAGCGCGCGGGAGATCGGCGCGATCAGCGAAGGCATGGCGATGACGCTCCGGAGCGCGCTGGCGCGGCTGCGGCCGCCGGAGATCGACGAGATCGGGCTGGAGCAGAGCCTCGAACAGCTCGTGGGAACTTGGAACGCCCGCACCGCCACGGCGGCCCGCCGGCCGACCTTCCGGCTGGAGGTCGCCGGAAACCTCGACGACGTCCCGACCCAGACGGCGCTCACCATCTACCGCGTCGCGCAGGAGGGGCTGACCAACGCCGCGCGGCACGGCGCGCCGCAGGAGGTGCGGATCGCCGTCGCGCGGTCGGAGAAGGCCGCGGCGGCGGTCACCGTCACGGTCGAGGACGACGGCGGCGGCGACGCGCACGGCCTCGAATCCGGCGCCGGGCACGGCCTGCTCGGCATCCGCGAGCGGGTCGACGCGCTCGGCGGCGCGTTCACGGCGGAAGCGACCCGGCGGGGCGTGCGGATCTCGGCGCGGATACCGCTCGCGGAGCGGCCCGACGCCCGCGCCGCCGCGCGGGAGGCCGCCTGACCGATGGAGGGCCTGACCATCCTGCTGGTCGACGACCATCCCGTCGTGCGCGCCGGCTACCGCAAGCTGATCGAGCTGCAGCCGGGCTACCGCGTCGCGGCCGAGGCCGACAGCACCTCCGCGGCCTATCTCGCCTACCGCCGCGCGCCGACCGACATCGTGATCATCGACCTCAGCATGCCGGGTTCGAGCGGACTCGAGGCCATCCGCCTGATCAAGGCGGTGGACCGCAACGCCCGCATCCTCGTCTTCACGATGCACGAGGGCCTGTCCCACGCCCTGAAGGCGTTCGAGGCCGGCGCCTCCGGCTACGTCACCAAGAGCAGCCCGCCCGAGGCGCTGATCGCCGCGATGGGCGCGATCGCCGAAGGCCGCAAGGCGGTGAGCGACGACATCGCCCGCGAGATCGCGGTCGAGCGGCTGTCCGGCCGGCGATCCCCGCTCGACGCGCTCGGCCCGCGCGAGGTCGAGATCCTGCAGCTCATCGCCTCCGGCCGGACCACCGACGAGATCGCCGACGCGCTCTCGCTCAGCCAGAAGACGATCCAGAACTACCATTCCGGCATCAAGGCGAAGCTCAACGCCCGGACCGACGCCAGTCTCGTCTGGGTCGCGATCGAGGCCGGCCTGATCGAAATGCGCTCGGTCGGGGTCGGCGCGGACTGAAGGCGGGAGACGTCCGGCCGGCTGCTGCGCGGACGACGCTCGCAGCCCTTGCGAGAACCCGCGCGACTCCGCCAGGAATCGGAGATAAGTCGTCGCCCATGACCACGCGCCCAGACCTCGACCAGATCGTCCAGGACATCGCCGGCGAGATGCTGCGGCGGCCCGACCGCGGCGAGGTCGCGCGCTACATCCCCGAGCTCGCGCGCGTCAGCCCCGAGCAGTTCGGCATCGCCGTGATCGACGCCGACGGCGCCGTCAGCGCGGCCGGCGACTGCGACGCGCCGTTCTCGATCCAGAGCGTCTCAAAGGTGTTCACCCTGACGCTCGCGCTCGGAAAGGTCGGCGACAGACTATGGAAGCGGGTCGGCCGCGAGCCCTCGGGCAGCCCGTTCAACTCGATCGTCCAGCTCGAGCGTGAACAGGGCGTTCCGCGCAACCCCTTCATCAACGCCGGCGCGATCGCCGTGACCGACGTCATCCTCTCCGGCCACAAGCCGCGCGAGGCGCTGGGCGAGATCCTGCGCTTCATGCGCTTCCTCGCCGACGACGACGCCATCTCGATCGACGAGGCGGTGGCGGCCTCCGAGCAGCGCACCGGCTTCCGCAACGCGGCGCTCGCCAACTACATGAAGTCGTTCGGGGTGATCGAGAACCCGGTCGAGTTCACGCTCGGCGTCTACTACCACCACTGCGCCATCGCAATGTCGTGCCGGCAGCTCGCCATGGCGGCGCGCTTCCTCGCCCATTCCGGCGTCCAGCCCACCACGGGGCGCTCGGTCGTCACCCCCGAGCGCGCCCGGCGCATCAACGCCATAATGCTGACCTGCGGCCATTACGACGGCTCGGGCGACTTCGCCTACCGCGTCGGCCTGCCGGGCAAGAGCGGCGTCGGCGGCGGCATCATCGCGGTAGCGCCGGGCAAGGCCTCGATCGCGGTCTGGTCGCCGGGCCTCGACGCCGCTGGCAACTCCCATCTCGGCCGCATCGCGCTGGAGATGCTGGTGAAGCGCACCGGCTGGTCGATCTTCGGCGCCTGATGTCGCGCGGGCGGAGAAAAGCCCGCGGCCGCCGGAGCGGACGCGGGGTCGAAACGTTTAAAGTCTTTGGCGTCAGGCGGCTTCGCGCAGCGAGGCCATGTCGATGACGAAGCGGTACTTCACGTCGCTCTTCAGCATCCGCGAATAGGCCTTCTCGATGTCCTGGATCGGGATCAGCTCGATGTCGGAGGTGATGCCGTGCTGGCCGCAGAAGTCGAGCATCTCCTGCGTCTCGGCGATGCCGCCGATCAGCGAGCCCGCGAAGTTGCGCCGCGCGAGGATCAGGCTGAACACGGCGACGGCCAGCGGGTCCTCCGGCGCGCCGACCTGACAGAGCGTCGCGTCCCGCTTCAGCAGCCCGATGTACTCGTTGATGTCGTGGTTGGCGGCCACGCAGTCGAGAATGAAGTCGAAGCTGGAGGCGTGCGCCGCCATCTGGTCCTTGTCCTTCGAGATCACGACCTCGTCGGCGCCGAGCTTCTTGGCGTCCTCGACCTTGTTCGGCGAGGTGGTGAACAGCACCACATGCGCGCCCATGGCGTGGGCGAGCTTGACGGCCATATGGCCGAGGCCGCCGAGGCCGACGATGCCGACCTTCTGGCCCGGGCCGACCTTCCAGTGGCGCAGCGGCGAATAGGTGGTGATGCCGGCGCAGAGGAGCGGAGCCGCCGCCGCGAGATCGAGGTTCTCCGGCAGGCGCAGCACGAAGTCCTGGTCGCAGACGATCTGGTCGCTGTAGCCGCCATAGGTGGTCTCGCCGGTCTGCTTGTCGGCGCCGTTGTAGGTGCCGACGAACATGTTCTCGCAGTACTGCTCCAGGCCGTCCTTGCAGCTCGCGCAGCTGCGGCACGAATCCACCATGCAGCCGATCGCGGCGTGCTGGCCGACCTTGAACTTGCTGACTTCGGGGCCGACCTCGACCACCGTGCCGACGATCTCGTGGCCCGGGACGCAGGGGTAGACCGTGTTCCTCCACTCGTTGCGGGCCTGATGCAGGTCCGAATGGCAGACGCCGCAATAGGCGATCTCGATCCTGACGTCCTTCGGCCGCAGGGCGCGGCGCTCGAACGAGAACGGCGCCAACGGCGCGTCGGCGGCGGAGGCGGCGTATCCGGTGCAGGCGAACATGGAGTATCCCTTCTGATCGCAGGCAGGGGGTTCGGCGCGGGATCGAGCGATCCGGCGCGCCAATGCTATGGCGCGCCATATACCGCGTCGCCCCGTCACAGCCGCTGCAAGCGCGCATTCCGGCCTTGCGGCCGCGCAACCCGGCGTCGGCTCAAGGCGCGACGCGGTAGGCCCTGAGGCGGGCGTCCGGGCCGAGATCGACCGGCCGGAGCCATGTCGGCGTCTCGCCGGCGAGCAGGGCCGCCGCGAAACCGTCGGGATAACGCGTTGCGAAGCCGGCGACGTCGCCCTGCCCCGGGCAGATCACCACGTAGGCCGCCCGGCGCGACAGCGCCACGGCGCGCGCCTCCTCGGCGCTGCCGGTCAGCGCGTCGACCTGCGCCGTCAGGCCGTCCACGCCGCGATGGTACGGCGCGGCGACCACCGCGTGGGGCGTGAAAGCCAGCACGAACGGCCCGGCGTCCGAATTGTTGAGCGCGAGCCCCGGCGCCAGCCGCGCCAGCGCCGCGTAGTCCGAGCGCGGGCAGGCGGCGAGCGGCGCGACCGGCGCCGGCGTTCCCCTCAGGCTCGCGGCGTGGGCGAGGCCGAGCCCCGCTACGCCCGCGGTCACCGGATTGAGCGCGATCAGGGCGAGCGCGGCCCGCGCCGCGTGAGGCTCGCCGTTCCGGGCGAAGCGCACGGCCACGGCGCCGAGGACCGGCGTCACGAAGGCGAGCGCCAGCGAGATGCCGCGGATCTGCCAGGCCGCGACCAGACAGGCGACCGCGACCGCGGCCGCGGCCGTCCAGGCCCGCCAGCGGTCGTCGCCGCGGCTGGTCGCGCAGAGCGCC
>NZ_JBHUER010000004.1:153685-175805 GCF_042681025.1 Methylopila henanensis | reverse complement strand
GAGCGCCGCGAGCCGCGCCAGCGAGCCGTCGCCGCGGGCGCGGCTCGCGAGCGCAAGCCCGCCGCCGCCGAGCGCCGCGGCGACGAGATGCCCGCTCCCGAGCGCGTCGCAGGCCGGTTCGAACCAGCGCGCCGGGGGCACGGTCGCGACGAAGGCGGCCGCGGTGAACAGCGCGAAGCTCGCCCCGAACAGCGCCGCGCCGCGCGCCAGCGCCTCGCCCCGGATCGCGAAGCGGAGCGCGACGATCGCCGCGAGCGACGCCAGCGCCGGCAGCGTCTCGAGCCCGATCGCAAGCATGGCCGCGGCCGCGAGCCCGCCGCCGACCGCCGCGCGGTCCGAACGGTCGAGCCGCAGAACGCAGGCGAGCAGCGCCATCGCGAGCGCGATCTGGGGGCCGTGGTGATCGATCGCGCCGGGCTGGAACGCGCCCATGGCGCCGGGGGACAGCGCGAACAGCAGCGCCGCCGCGAGCCCGGCTCCGGGGCCCCCGAGCGCGCGCCCGGCGGCGGAGGCTCCGATCAGGGCGGGGGCCAGCGGCAGCAGCGGCCAGACCGTCAGCGTCGCCTTCAACGCCGTCTCCGGCGCGAGCAGCCGCTCGAACGTCCACAGCAGCGCCGCGATCGGAAAGTCGATCAGCCGCGACCAATGCATCAGGACGCCGTCCGGCGGATCGAGCCGGCGCTGCAGAAGGTCGAACCAGCCCTGCCCGGCCAGAAAGTCCCGCACTTCGACGAGGCGCATGGCGTCGTCGGTCGAAAGGGTGTCGAGAACGCCGCCGAAGCCTATCCACCCCCAAGCCGCCGCGACCACGCCCCAGAGAAGGAGCGTCGTGGCCGCCTCCGCGCGGTCGGTGAGGGCTGCGACGGGACGCCGGAGTCCGGCGAACCCGGCCGCGTCGAGACTGGCCATGGCCCAAGCGTTTCCCTGATGCGGACGCGGCGGCGCCCGGAACGAGGGCCGGATGCTAGACGGCGCAACGTTAGGGTCTCGTAAACCGGAAGCGCCATTTCGCGGCCGGCCCGCCGGCGCTATCGTGGCTCCCGAAGACGCCCGGCCCACATGCGGCGTCGACGGCGTAAGGGGAGGTCGCGGCCATGCTGCGAATGTTCAGGACGCTCGGCTTCGTCGGGCTGACGGCCGCAGCGGTCGCGGCGACGGCGACCGGATTCCCCGCTCCGACCCTCGCGGCGACGGACGGGTTCCAGAACAAGGACGCGCGCGACAGCGCGCTGAAGCTCTCCGCCCGGCTGTCGCGCGAAGCGGCGTCCGAAGCGCGGCCTGCGGCCGAGCTGATCAAGCAGGGCGTCGCGCAGGTGCGCGCCGGCCAGTGGCGCGACGCGGCGGTCAGCATGGCGCTCGCCGCGGGCAAGGACCCGAAGAACGAGCAGGCGTGGCGCAACCTGTCGATCGCGCTGTCGCGCGTGCAGACCGACGACTATTCCGAGCGCGAGACCCTGAAGGAGCAGTCCGCCGGCGCCGCCTGGCGCGCCTACGAGCTCGCGGGCGACGCCAAGACCCGCGCCCGCGCGCTTGCGGTGCTCGCCAACGCCTTCATCTTCCGCGAGGAGTTCCGCCCGGCGCTCGACGCCTACAAGGCGAGCCTCAGGGACCAGCCGAGCGCCGAGGTGCAGGCGGCCTACGACAAGCTGCGCGTCGAGCACGGCTTCCGCGCGCTGGACTATTCCGTCGACGCCGAGGCCGCGTCGCCCCGCGCCTGCGTGCAGTTCTCCGAGAAGCTGGCGCAGGGCCGGATCGACTTCGCGCCTTACGTCGCGCTGAAGGGCGTCGAGTCGCCCGCCGTCACCGCCGACGACACGCAGATCTGCGTCGACGGCCTCAAGCATGGCGAGACCTACGAGCTGACCGTGCGGCAGGGCCTGCCGTCCGAGGTCGACGAGACGCTGCCGGCCTCCAAGGAATTCCGCATCTACGTCCGCGACCGCGCGCCCGCCGCGCGCTTCACCGGCCGCAACTACGTGCTGCCCTCGACCGGCCAGCAGGGGCTGCCGATCGTCTCGGTCAATGTGGACGCGGTCGAGGTCGAGCTGTTCCGCGTCGGCGACCGCAACCTCGCGCCCTCGGTCGTGTCCGGCGATTTCCAGCGCCAGCTCGACGGCGAGGCGGTCGACAAGCTGAAGAGCGACACCGCCTCGCTGGTCTATTCCGGCGAGCTCGCGGTGGAGCGGAAGCAGAATGCGGACGTCGTCACCGCCTTCCCGGTGTCGGAGGCGGCGCCGGACCTGAAGCCCGGCGTCTACGTCATGGTCGCGAGCCCCAAGGGCGCGGTCGATCCCGAACCCTGGGACGCCCGCGCCACCCAGTGGTTCGTGGTGTCGGACCTCGGCCTGACCGCGGTGTCCGGGAACGACGGCGTCAAGGCTTTCGCCCGTTCGCTCGCCTCCGCCGGGCCGCTCGCCGGCGTCGAGCTCAAGCTCGTGGCGCGCGACAACGAGGTGCTCGCCACCCGCACCACCGACGCGGACGGCTTCGTGACCTTCGAGGCTGGGCTCACCCGCGGCTCCGGCGGCTCCGCGCCCGCCGTGCTGGTGGCGGCCAAGGGCGGCGACTACGGCTTCCTCGACCTCACCAAGCCGGGCTTCGACCTTTCCGACCGCGGCGTCGGCGGACGCGCCGCGCCCGGCCCGCTCGACGCGCAGGTGTTCGCCGAACGCGGCGTCTACCGCTCCAAGGAGACGGTCCACGTCACCGCGCTGCTGCGCGACGACAAGGGCGCGGCCGTCGACGGCCTGCCGCTCACGCTCGTCGTCAGCCGGCCGGACGGCGTCGAGGACCGCCGGGTGGTGCTCGCGGACGCCGCGGCCGGCGGGCGGACCTTCGACATCCCGCTCGTCGACCAGGCCATGGGCGGCACGTGGCGCGTCGACGCCTACGCCGACGCGAAGGCCGCGCCGGTCGGCTCGACCACCTTCCTGGTCGCGGACTACGTGCCCGAGCGGCTCGACCTGAAGCTCTCGACCGACGCCAAGGCGCTGGGCGCCCGCGGCGCGACCGTCGCGATCGACGGGCGCTGGCTCTACGGCGCGCCGGCCGCCGACCTCGCGATCGAGGGCGACCTGACGGTGCGGGCGAGCGACGCGACCCCGCCGGGCTTCGAAGGCTACCGCTTCGGCCTGTCCGACGAAACGGTCGCGCCGACCCGCACGCCGATCGACGCGCCGGGCCGCACCGACGCGGCCGGCAAGGCGTCCGTCGTCGTCGCCGAGCCGACGCTGCCCGAGACGACCCGGCCGCTCGAAGCCGAGGTCGCTCTCCGGCTCGCGGAGCCCTCCGGCCGGACGCTGGAGCGCACGGTGGTCCTGCCGATCGCGCCGAAGGGCGACCGCATCGGCGTCAAGCCGCTGTTCGCGTCCCGCGTCGGCGACGGCGAGAACGCCCGCTTCGACGTGAAGGTCGCCTCGCCCGACGGCGCGTCGCTCGCCGCCAAGGGGCTGACATGGCAGCTCGTGCAGCTCGAGACCTCGTACCAGTGGTACGCGACCAACGGGCGCTGGAACTTCGAGACCGTCACCCGCACCCGCCGGCTCGCCGACGGCGCGATCGACGTCGCGGCCGACCAGCCGGCGCGCATTGACGCGAAGGTGAGCTACGGCCGCTACCGGCTCGAGGTGGCCTCCGCGGACCCGCAGGGGCCGGCGACGAGCGTGACCTTCGACGCCGGTTTCTACGCCGCGGCGTCCACCGACACGCCCGACATGCTGGACGTCGCGCTCGACAAGGCGGCCTACGCGCCGGGCGAGACCGCGACCGCGACGCTGTCCTCCCGCTTCGCGGGACGGGCGACCGTGCTGGTGGTGGGCGCGGGCGTGATCGCGCAGAAGTCGCTCGACGTCTCCGACAAGGGCGCCTCCGTCGGCTTCGAGGTCACGGAGGCCTGGCGCCCCGGCGCCTATGTCGTCGCCTTCGTGCACCGCGCGCTCGACGCCAAGGCGAGCCGCATGCCCGGCCGCGCCATCGGGGTCGCGCATGCGGCCGTCGACGCCCGCGACCGCACCATCGGCGTCAGCCTCGACGTCCCCGACGCCGCCGAGCCGCGGAAGCCCTTCGCCGTCCCGGTGAAGCTCTCGGGGCTCGCGAGCGGCGAGCAGGCCTATGTCACGGTCGCCGCCGTCGACGTCGGCATCCTCAACCTCACCGGTTACAAGCCGCCGGCGCCCGACAGGACGGTGTTCGGCCAGCGCCGCCTCGCAAGCGACATCCGCGACCTCTACGGCCAGCTCATCGACGGCATGAACGCCAAGGCCGGGCGCATCCGCTCCGGCGGCGACGGCGCCGGTGCCGGCGGACTGCAGGACACGCCGACGCAGGCGCCGCTCGCGCTGTTCTCCGGCCTCGTGCCCGCCGGCCCCGACGGGGTCGCTAACGTCTCCTTCGAGCTTCCGGCCTTCAACGGCGCGGTGAAGCTGATGGCCGTCGCCTGGAGCCGGACAAAGCTCGGCCACGCCGCGAAGGACGTGGTCGTCGCCGATCCCGTTGTGGTCCAGACCGCGCTGCCGCGCTTCCTCGCCGACGGCGACCGGGCGCGGCTCAGGCTCGACCTCGACAACGTCGCGGGCCCCGCGGGCGAGCATAAGCTGACGGTCGCCGTCTCCGGGCCGCTGACCGCGGGCGCCGCGCCGAAGGCGGTTACGCTCGCGGCCAAGTCGCGGACGGCGGTCGAGATCCCGCTCGTCGCGAAGGGCGTCGGCCCCGCGCGCGTCGAGGTGGCGGTGAGCGGCCCGGACGGCCGCAGCTACCTGCAGGCGCTCGCGCTCGACGTGAAGCCCGCGACCGCGCCGGTCTCCCGCCGCAGCGTCGTCGCGCTCGCGAAGGGCGCGGGCGTCACCGTCTCGAACGACATGCTGGCCGACATCACGCCCGGCACGGGCTCGGTCGCGCTTTCGGTCGGGCGGCCCGGCGCGCTCGACGCCGCGACCTTCAAGCTCGCGCTCGACGGCTACCCGTACGCCTGCTCCGAGCAGCTTTCGAGCCGGCTGGTCGCGCTCATCTACGGCGACGAGCTCGGACTGTCGTCGCGGACGGCGGGCGTGTCGCCAGAAGACGTGAAGCAGAGGATTGGCGACATCGTCGCCCGCGTGCTGTCGCGCCAGGACGGAAACGGCTCGTTCGGGCTGTGGTCCGCGGGCGGCGGCGACCTCTGGCTCGACGCCTATGTCACCGACGTGCTCGCCCGCGCCCGTACCGCGAAGGCCGACGTGCCGGCGAAGGCGCTCGAGCTCGCGCTCGACAACCTGCGCAACACGATCGGCCTCAGGCAGGATTCCACGGAGTCCGACGTCGCCTACGCCCATTACGTGCTCGCCCGCTCCGGCCGCGCGCTGGTGGGCGAGCTGCGCTACCTCGCCGACGTGAAGATCGGCGAGTTCGCGAGCCCGCTCGCGCGGGCGCAGATCGGCGCGGCGCTGGCGCAGATCGGCGACCGGACGCGCGCGGAGAAGGCCTTCGCCGCCGCCGAGACCGCGCTCGACGACGACCAGGCCCGGACCGATTTTGGCTCCGGCCTGCGCGATCAGGCCGGCGTTGTCGCCCTCGCCTCGGAGGCGCGGGCGGGCGCCGAGGTGACGCCGCTCGCGCTCCGGCGCATCGGCGAGGCGCGCGCCCAGCGCTCCTACCTGTCCACGCAGGAGAACGCCTGGCTGCTGCTCGCGGCGCGGGGCCTGCGGGCGCAGAGCGCCGACCTTTCGCTCACCGTCGACGGCGCGGCGCGGACCGGCGCGCTCACCGAGACCTATCCGCCGGAGCGGCTCGCCGCCGGACCCTCGCGCATCGTCAACGCCGGCCAGACGCCGCTCGAAGCCGTCGTCACCGTGCGCGGCGCGCCGGCCTCGCCCGAGCCGCCAGCGGAGCGGGATTTCCACCTCGAGCGGCGCTACTACACGACCGCCGGCGTCGAGGTGGACCCGTCGAAGGTCGCGCAGAACACGCGCCTCGTGGTCGTGCTGCAGGTGACGGAGCCCGAACCGAGGCCCGGCCGCGTGCTCGTGGTCGACCGGCTGCCCGCCGGCTTCGAGATCGACAATCCCGAGCTCGTCTCCAGCACGAAGCTGCCGGCGCTCGGCTTCCTCGGCGAGGAGCCGTCCGCGGCGCATTCGGAGTTCCGCGACGACCGCTTCGTCGCCGCCTTCGAGCGCGAGGCCGGCGGCGACGCGATCTACTCCGCGGCCTATGTGGTCCGCGCGGTGACGCCTGGCCAGTTCGCGCAGCCCGCGGCCGTCGTCGAGGACATGTACCGGCCCGAGCGCTTCGCCCGCACCGGCGCGGGCCGGATCGAGGTGACGGCGAGGTGAGCGCCTACGGGCGCCCTGCCCGCCTCGCCGCCGGCTGCCTGCTTGCGGCCCTCGTCAGCGGCGGCGCGGCGGCGGTCGCGCTCGGCGGCTATTCCGCCCCCTCCCCCGGCCGCGCCGAGACGCTGTCGACGCTCGTGCTCGACCGCGCTGGACGGCTGCTGCGCCCGTTCACGGCGACGGACGGCGCCTGGCGGCTGCCGGTCGCGCGCGAGGCGGTCGACCCGCGCTTCGTGCGGCTGCTGACGGCCTATGAGGACAAGCGCTTCTTCCTCCACCCCGGCGTCGATCCGCTCGCCGCCGTCCGGGCGGCGGGACAGGCGCTCGCGCATGGCGGGATCGTCTCCGGCGGCTCCACGCTGACCATGCAGGTGGTCCGCCTGCTGAACCCGGACCGCTCGCGGACGCTGCGCCGCAAGCTCGACGAGGCCGCAACCGCGCTCGCGCTCGAACGCGCCGTCGGCAAGAACGGCGTGCTCGACCTCTACCTCCGGCTCGCGCCCTATGGCGGCAATCTCGAGGGCGTGCGCGCGGCGAGCCTCGCCTATTTCGGCAAGGAGCCCGCCCGGCTCTCGATCGCGGAAGCCGCGCTGCTGATCGCGATCCCGCAGGCGCCCGAGGCGCGCCGGCCCGACCGCGACGCCGCCGCAGCCCGCCGCGCGCGCGACCGCGTGCTCGACCGGCTGGCGGAGGCCGGCGCGATCACCGCGGCTGAGGCCGCCCATGCCCACGAGGAGACGACGCCGTCCGGGCGGCGGGCGTTCCCGAACCTCGCGGCCCACGCCGCGGAGGCCGCCGCGCGCCGCGTCGGGTCCGGCGGCGTCGTGCGGCTCACCCTCCGCCGCGACGCCCAGCACGCGCTGGAGGAGCTGGCGCGCGACCGGGCGCGCGCGCTCGGCCCCGGCCTGTCCGCCGCCATCCTCGTCGCCGACCACGCCACCGGCGCGATCGAGGCGAGCGTCGGGGCGGCCGACTATTTCGACGCAAGCCGGGCGGGCGGGCTCGACCAGACCCGCGCGGTGCGCTCGCCGGGCTCGGCGCTGAAGCCCTTCATCTACGCGCTCGCCTTCGAGAACGGGATCGCGGCGCCGGCGACGCTGATCGAGGACCGGCCCGCCCGCTTCGGCTCCTACGCGCCGCGCAATTTCGACGAAGGCTTCCACGGCACCGTGAGCTGCGCGCAGGCGCTGGCGCTGTCGCTGAACATTCCGGCGGTCGCGCTGATGGAGGCGGTCGGGCCGCAGCGCTTCGTCGCGCGCCTGCGCGCCGCGGGCGCCGAGGTCTCGCTGCCGGGGACCGAGGCGCCCGGCCTCGCGGTCGCGCTCGGCGGCGTCGGCGTGCGGCTCGTCGACCTCGCCACGCTCTACGCCGGGCTCGCCCGTGGCGGCGGAACCGTGACGCTGACCGACGACCCGGCGCGGCTCGCGGAGCCTGGCGCGGCCGGGCGACGCCTCGTCGACCCCGTCGCCGCGGCGCAGGTCGCGCTGGCGCTGCTGAAGAGCCCGCCGCCGGAAGCCGCGCTCGGCGGGCGCATCGCCTTCAAGACCGGCACCTCTTATGGCTATCGCGACGCCTGGGCGGTCGGCTTCGACGGCCGCCGCGTGGTCGCGGTCTGGGTCGGACGGCCCGACGGCGCCTCGAGCGCGGGCCTCGTCGGGCGCGACGCCGCCGCGCCGATCCTGTTCGACGCCTTCGCCCGGCTCGGCGGCGGGATCGCGCCGCTCGGCCCCGCCCCGGCGGAGGCGATCGTCGCCGCCGCGGATCTGCCCGCGCCGCTGCGGCGCTTCCGGCCCTACGGGAGCCTGCCCGAGGCGGAGCCCGGCCCCGCGCCGCTCGTGGTGGCCTATCCGCCGGACGGCGCGCGGGTCGAGCTCGACGGCGGCGCCGAGCTCGCGCTCAAGGCGGCCGGCGGCGTCGCGCCGTTCCGCTGGCTCGTGGACGGGCGGCCGCTGCCGCCCGAACGGCGGCGCGAAACGCTGTGGCCGGTCTCGGGACCCGGCTTCGCCCGCGTCACCGTCACGGACGCGACCGGCGCGACCGCCTCGGCCGAGGTGCGGATCGACTGAAGGCGCCCGGCGCGGCGGAGCTTGATTTTCGGCGCCGGCGGACTGATATCGGGCTCGCTTCCCCTTCCCGTGAACGACTTGCAAGAGGCGCGCGATGCCGGACCCGACTTCGCCCCGCACCCCCGAGACCGAAACCGCCGACGAGGCCCAGACGAACGCCGCCGCCGCGACCGACGAGCAGCGCGCGGACGGCACGGTCGAGCCCGAGGTGACCGAAACGGCCGCGCCGGCCGACCGCGTCGCCGAGCTCGAGGCCGCGGTCGCGGACCTGCGCGACCGATTCCTGCGCAGCCACGCCGAGATGGAGAACCTGCGCCGCCGCACCGAACGCGAGGTTCAGGACGCCCGCAAATACGCGCTGACCGCCTTCGCGCGCGACCTGCTGTCGGTCGCCGACAACCTGCGGCGCGCGCTCGAATCCGCGGGCTCCGCCGGCGAGGCGGCGAAGCCGCTGGTCGAGGGCGTGGAGCTCACCGAGCGCGAGCTTCTGAAGACGCTCGAGAAGCACGGCGTCTCCAAGCTCGACCCGAAGGGCAAGCCGTTCGACCCGAACTTCCACCAGGCGATGTTCGAGGCGCCGGACCCGAGCGTGCCGAACGGCACCGTGGTCCAGGTGGTGCAGGACGGCTACGTGATCGGCGACCGCCTGCTGCGGCCGGCGATGGTCGGCGTGGCGCGCGGCGGCCCGAAGCCGGGATCCGCCGAGGCCGCGCCCGCCGAACCGAAGGCCGGCGTCGACCGCACCGCGTGAGCCGAAGCTCGCGCGCTCAGAACCTGAGCGCGCGGGCCTGCTTCACGTGCTCCAGCGACTGGACCTGGGCGACGACGGCGTCCGGGATCTCGCCGTCGATCTGGACGATCGCGATGGCGTCGCCGCCCTCCGCGGCGCGGCCGAGGTTGAAGGTCGCGATGTTGACGCCGGCGGCGCCGAGCGTCGCGCCGAGCGCGCCGACGTAGCCCGGCTTGTCCTCGTTGGTCACGTAGAGCATCGAGGGCCCGAAGGCGGCCTCGATCTCGATGCCCTTGATGTCGATGATGCGCGGCTTGCCGTCGGCGAACACCGTGCCGGCGACGTGCCGGGTGAACTCGCCGGCGGTGACGGTGAGGCGGATGACGCTATCGTAGGTCTCCGCCACCTCCCGCAGCACCTCCTCGATCGCGACGCCGCGCTCGCGCGCGATCACAGGCGCCGAGACCATGTTGATGTCGGCGAGCTGCGGCTTCAGCAGCCCGGTGACGGCCGCCGAGGTCAGCGCGCGGGTGTTCATGTCCGCGACCAGCCCCTCGTACTCGATGCGGATCGCCGTGACCCCGCTCTCGGTGAGCTGGCCCGCGAAGGAGCCGAGCTTCTCGGCGAGCGCCACGAAGGGCTTCAGCCGCGGTGCCTCCTCGGCGGTGATGGAGGGCGAGTTGACCGCGTTCGAAACCGCGCCGCGAAGCAGGTAGTCGGACATCTGCTCGGCCACCTGCAGCGCGACGTTCTCCTGCGCTTCCGACGTCGCGGCGCCGAGGTGCGGCGTGCACACCACCGCGGGATGGCCGAACAGCGGGTTCTCGGTCGCGGGCTCGGTCGTGAACACGTCGAAGCCGGCGCCCGCCACATGGCCGGCGTCGAGCGCGTCGCGCAGCGCCTTCTCGTCCACCAAGCCGCCGCGGGCGCAGTTGACGATGCGCACGCCCTTCTTCATCCGCATCAGCGCCTTGGCGTCGATGACGTTGCGCGTCTTCTCCGTCAGGGGCGTGTGCAGGGTGATGAAGTCGGCCCGTTCGAACAGCTCGTCGAGCTCCACCTTCTCGACGCCGAGGTCGAGCGCGCGCTCCGGCGACAGGAACGGATCGAAGGCGATGACCCGCATCTTCAGGCCGATCGCGCGCTCGGCGACAATCGAACCGATGTTGCCGCAGCCGATGATCCCGAGCGTCTTGGAGGTGATCTCCACCCCCATGAAGCGGTTCTTCTCCCACTTGCCGGCCTGGGTCGACAGGTCCGCGGCGGGGATCTCCCGCGCCACCGCGAACATCATCGCGATGGCGTGCTCGGCGGTGGTGATGGAGTTGCCGAAGGGCGTGTTCATCACGATCACGCCCTTCGCCGTCGCGGCCGGCAGGTCGACGTTGTCGACGCCGATGCCGGCGCGGCCGATCACCTTGAGGCGCTCGGCGTTGGCGAGGATCTTCGGCGTGACCTTGGTGGCCGAGCGGATCGCGAGGCCGTCGTAGCCGCCGATGACGGCGGCGAGCCGGTCCTTGTCCTTGCCGAGGTCGGGCTGGAAGTCGACCTCCACTCCGCGGTCCTTGAAGATCTGGATCGCGGCCGGGGACAGCTTGTCGGAGATGAGGACGCGGGGGGCCATAGGCTCGTCTTTCGTGTTCGCCGCCCCTCGCGGGGCCGGCTCAGGTTTTCCGATAGAACGGCTGCACGTCGCGCTCGAAATAGGCGTCGAGCGGCGAGCCGGGGACGGGAACGAAATCGATCGTGTCGGTCGGCCGGGCCACGTTCTCCAGCACCTCCTCGACGCGGTCGAGCACGGCGTCGAGATCGCTCTCGACCCCAAGCCCGATCACGAGGCGCTTGACGCCGTCGGCGTCGGCGAACAGCGCCTGCGCGATGTGCGCCGTGGTGACCTCGGGCGTTGTTGCGAACAGCGCGGCGAGCGGCGCGGTGAGATGGGTCGGCATCGGGTCGGGCCGCCCGACCAGCGTGGGAAGCTCGCCGGCGTCCTCGTCGCCGACGTCGGGCGCGTCGTCAAAGCCCTCGTCGGCGCGCTCGAAGTCGCCCTCGAGCATGGCGGCGACGTCCTCGGCCATGAATTCGTGGCCGTAGTCCGAACCCGGATTGAGGACGAAGTTCGCGTCCTCGATCTGGCTGACGATCTGCTTGAACGACTGCCGGACGACCAGAAGCCTCTCGTCGCCGAACATCGCCTTGACGCGGCTGTCGGCGGTGAAGATCGGCACGAAGCTCAGGTCCTCGTGCGTGACCTCCGGCACCGAATAGCCGCCGCCCTTGCCGTCCGCCGGATCGAGCAGCGCGAAGGACAGCTCGGCGTCGAGGAACTCCTTCAGAAACGCGACGCGGTGCGCTGGCTCCTCGATCGCGCGGATCAGCGAACGTTCGAGAGCGTTCTCGGGCGTGAACATGCGGTGGGCTCCGGGCTGGGCTTCATACGTTCGAGGAAAAAACGCGTCGTCATGCCCGCTTCCGCGGGCATCCACGACCTGTGACGACAGTGAGCTGCGCCACGAAGTCGTGGATACCCGGCTTCGCCGGGCATGACGCGTCTTTTTTCCGTCGCGAACGCCGAGCCTGTCTCGCCGGACGGCTCAGGCCGCCTTGGCGAGCTTCGGCGTGAGCTGCGCATAGGCCCATTCGAGCCAGGGCAGCAGCGCCTCGACGTCCGACGCCTCGACCGTCGCGCCGCACCAGATGCGCAGGCCGGGAGGCGCGTCGCGGTAGGAGCCGAAGTCGAAGGCCACGCCCTCGCGCTCGAGCAGGGCGACGAAGGCCTTGGCGAACTCGGCCTGCTCCGCCTTCGGCAGCGCCGCGACGGCGGGGTCCGTGAAGACCAGGCAGACGCCGGTGTTGCTCCAGGTGGCGCGATCCTCGGCCAGCACGCCGAGCCACGGGGTGCGCGCGACGAAGTCGTAAACCACCTTGGCGGTGGCGTCGGCGCGGGCGATCAGGCCCTTGAGCCCGCCGACCGATTTGCCCCAGTTCAGCGTGTCGATGTAGTCCTCGACGCAGAGCATGGACGGGGTGTTGATCGTCTCGCCCTCGAACAGGCCCTCGTCGATCTTGCCGTTCTTGGTCATGCGGAACAGCTTCGGCAGCGGCCAGGCCGGCGTGAAGCTCTCCAGCCGCTCGACCGCGCGGGGCCCCATGATCAGGATGCCGTGCGCCGCCTCGCCGCCCATCACCTTCTGCCAGGAGAAGGTGACGACATCGAGCTTGTCGTAGTCGAGCTCCATCGCGAAGGCGGCCGAGGTCGCGTCGCAGATGGTAAGGCCAGCGCGGTCCGCCGGGATCCAGTCGTGGTTCGGGACGCGGACGCCGGAGGTGGTGCCGTTGAAGGTGAAGATGACGTCGTTGTCGAAATCGACGGCGGCGAGGTCCGGCAGCTTGCCGAACTCGGCGACGGAGGCCTTGGTGTTCGGCAGGCGGAGCTGCTTGACCGCGTCGGTCACCCAGATCGCGCCGAAGCTCTCCCAGGCCAGCACTTCGACGCCGCGCGCGCCGAGCAGCGACCACATGGCCATCTCGACGGCGCCTGTGTCGGAGCCCGGAACGATGGCGATGCGGTGGGTGGCCGGAACCTCGAGGACCTCGCGGGTGAGGTCGATCGCCTCGCGGAGCTTGGCCTTGCCGGCCTTGGAGCGGTGCGAGCGGCCGAGCGCCGCGCCGTTCAGCGCGTCGAGCGACCAGCCGGGGCGCTTGGTCGTGGGTCCGGACGAGAAGTTGGGATTCGCGGGGCGGCCCGCGGGAGCTGCAGTCGTCATGGTCCATCCTTCCAGATGGTCAGCCCCTCGTTGGGGAGGGGTGGCCCGCCGCGACCTTTAGGATCGACGCCCACGGCGGTCAAGCGATTTCCACGATCCGCTCCGGGCGTGCTTCACGGGCCGTAAAAACGCCGATGGCGGGCCTCATGACCCCGCCATCGCAGTTCCCAGGAAGATGAGCCGAAGAGCTCGTCAGTCGAGCATGTAGCGCACGCCGACGCGGAACTCGTGGGCCTCGAGGTCCTTGATCTTGACCGGCTTGTCGTTGACGCCGCCGAACTTCTTGGTCTTGCCGTCGCCGAGGTTCAGGTATCGGTAGCCGGCGTCGATGACCAGGTTCTCGGAGACGTTGTAGCCGACGCCGGCCATGAGCGCCCAGGAGAAGTCCCAGTTGTCGTCGCCCTTGATCTTGCCGCCAGTGCCGTTCGGATTGGTGTAGCGATAGTTGTCGACCATGATGTACGAGGCGCCGATGCCGGCGCCGATATACGGCGTGATGCCATACCAGGTGCCGAGGTCGGCGTAGACGTTCACCAGGGGGGTGAGCGCGGAGACCTTGGCGCGCTCGTCGCTGTAGAGGCCGGCGGTGCCGCAGCCAAAGCAGGTCAGCTTGCCGTCGAACTTGGACTTGAACTCGTAGTCCAGCGTCACGTCGGCGCGGAACCACTCGTTGAACTTGTAGCCGACGCCGCCGCCGATGACCGCGGTGTCGTTCAGATCCTCGTCCTTGAACTTCGCGCCGGAGTAGCGGACGTCCGGGTCGCGGTAGACCTTGTAGCCGACGTCGCCGCGCAGATACCACGCCGAGCCGAACTCGACCGGCTCCGGGACCGGCTCCAGCAGCGGAGGCTCCGGCAGGTCGGCCGCATGACCCGCGACCGGCGCGAGCGCAACGAGGAGCGCGCCCGCAAGCGCGTAGGTCGAAAGTCTGGCCATACCGCCATGTCCCCAATTGGGCGACCGCCTCGCGAACCGAAGCAGACGCTTGTCCTGTAATGAGACTGACTTTGGCCTGTATTCGTTAAAGACCGCTTAACCTTAACTTTTAAGCATACCGTTGGCTCCAAACCTTGGCCGCGACGCGCGAGCCCCCGATCGGACGGCGGACGGCGCGCGATAGTCGAACTGGACATGCGATCTTGCCGAGTGTTCCCTTCTCTCCGAGGCAAGTCGTCTGGCGACGTCATCGGCCACGGCGCAGCGGAGGACGAACGGCATGGCGACGTTCACGTTCACGACCGGCGCGGACACCTTCACGGGGTCTTCAGGCGACGATCTTTTCATCGCGGACGGCACGACGCCCAGCCTTTCGAGCCAGACCTTCCAGTCCGGGGACGCCATCAATGGCGGCGCGGGTTTCGACACGCTGGTCGTCAAGCTCGCGCCAATATTCACTCCCGACCCGCTCTATGAAAGGAGCGTCTCGTATACGAATTACGCGCGGCTGCTGCAGGGCGCGACCAGCATAGAGAACCTCGTTCTCACTGGCCGGACGTACTTCGTCGATCCGTCGGACCCACCCGGCGGGCCGGTGACGCGGCCGCTGACGCCGCTCGACCTTTCGGCGTTCAGCGGCTTGCGCGAGGTGCGGTTCGAAAGTCCAACCCTGCACCCGTTCGCCAACGAGGACCTCATCGGGCCCACATCCGCTCCTCGCTATCCGGGAACGCAGGCTTCGCTCGCCAACGTGTCGGCGGCGCATACGATCATCGCCAATGGCGAGGTCGAGGCCGGGCTCCAGCTCGACGACGACGGGCCCTACACCGTCGACCTTAAGCTCGCCTATGCGTCGAGCGCGACGACGGCGCGCCTTGTCTACGAGAACGGCGCGGGCGGCGACCTGCAGCTTTCCGGCGCCGGCCTGACCACGCTCGCGATCTCCAGCGACGGCGACGATGTCGTGGCCGTGACGCCATCGGTCGCTCCGGGCGCGGCCGGCGCCCTGACGACCCTTACGCTCGACGCGGACGAAGACGCTCCGATCGCGGTTCGCGCTGTAGAGGACGGCGCGCCGCAGTTCCGCAAGATCACCGTGACCGGCGAAGGCGGCGCCGCTGTCGATCTGTCATACGACGCCTCGAAGATCTCCTTCAACGGATCCGCCGGCGACGACACCGTCGTCATCGACATCGCGTTCACGTCCGCCACCGACAAGTTCAACGGCGGAGGGGGAAACGACCTGATGGCGGTGCGGCTGTCGGGCGCGACCTCGCTGACGGCCGCGGAGTACGGCCGCCTTAACGCCGCGGCGGCGCTCGGCTTCGAGTCGGCAGGTTTCCTCACCTATGGCGCGTCCGCCCCGGCCGCGCCGTTGCAGATCGACGCCGGGCTCGTGACTCTTGGCAGGTTGCTGACCGCTTCCAACGCGGCGGTCTCCAATCTCACGGACGGCGATGTCGTCGAGGTGCAGACGCGCTCCTCCGGCCAGGACGCGATCTCGCTGACGCTCCGCCACGAGACGACCGCGAGCGGAGCGCTGAGCGGCGACGGTCTGGTCACGCTTGAGGGCGTCGACAGGCCGGCGTTCGCCGCCCTGCTTAACGCCACCGGCGAAGCTGCGCAGAGCCGGGTGGTCATCGACGGCGCCAGTCGTTACGCGCGGCTTGTCGTGTCCGGCGATTTCGACCTGACGGCGGCCGGCGCGTCATTATGGACGGATTCCTCCGGCGTCGCGCATGGCGTCCGCATTGACGCAAAGGGCCTCACCGGCGACGCGACCTTGCAGGGCACCGTGCGGGGCGACCGCCTGCGCGGCGGATCAGGCGACGACCTGTTCCTGAACGACGCCGGCGACGACATCTTCGACGGCCTTGGCGGGAACGACAGGGTCAGCTACGCCGCCGCGACGACAGCTGTTCATATCGACTTCGGCACGAGAGGGGCAATCCAGACAACGTCTCTCGGCGTCGATCGACTGTACAATATCGAGACCGTGATCGGCTCATCCTACGACGACAAGCTTGCGGGCGACGACGGGGACAACATCTTCGCCGGCGGGCCCGGCAACGACATCATCAACGGCCGCGGCGGTAACGACACGGCCTCCTACGCCGAGGTGACCTCGGGCGGCGTGCGCGTCGTGCTCAGCGAAGCCGGGCCGAAGAACACGATCTCAGCCGGCGTCGACACGCTTATCTCGATCGAGAACCTGATCGGCACGACCCAGAACGACATTCTCGGGGGCGACGAAGGCGACAACGTTCTCGACGGCGTGTCCGGCCATGACAGGCTCGTAGGGGCCGGCGGCGACGACATTCTCAAGATCGGCCGCGGCATCTCCGAGGTCTATGGCGGCGACGGAGATGATCTTGTCATTCTGCGCGACGGTTCGGTTCTCTATCTCGAAGGTGTAATCGACGGCGGCGAAGGGATGGACACCATAAGCTTCGTCGAATTCACCAGCGGCGCCGTGTATGAATTGAATGGAAACTTCGGGGTAAGAAACGTCGAGGCAGCCATCGGCTCGGACTACGGCGACAACATCCTCGCCTCCACCGCCGGCACCCGCATCGAGGGACGCGACGGAGACGACGTGCTCAGGGGCCGTCAGGGAAATGACACTCTCCTCGGCGGCGACGGCGACGATCGGATCATCAGCGGCGGCGGCGACGACGTGCTGACCGGCGGCGATGGAGCGGACCTTTTCCAGTTCGTCGTCCGAAACTCCCCGAGCAACCTGCTGGTCACCGACTTTGACGCCGACGAAGGCGACAGCATCCGGCTGCAGACCGGCGGGCTCCCGGCGGGCGCGTTGTCGGCCGACGCGTTCCATGTTGGAACCGCTGCGCAGGACGCGTCCGACCGTGTGATCTACAACAGCGTTTCGGGCAGCCTGCTGTTCGATTTCGACGGCGTGGGCGGCCGCGACGCCGTGCAGATCGCGATCCTGGGGCGAGACCTCGACCTGTCGGCTTCGGATTTTTCGATCATCAACGCCTGAGGCGGCGGCCGTCTCAGGCGGCCGCCTTGGTGATGACGTCGACCACGCCGTCGACCACGTCGGCGACCAGATCGCGGTCGTCGCCTTCGGCCATCACGCGGATCACCGGCTCGGTGCCGGACGGGCGGATGACAAGGCGGCCGTCATGGCCGAGCCGCGTCGTCGCGTCCGCGATCGCGGCGCGCACGGTATCGTCGTCGAGCGGGCGGCCCGACTTGTAGCGCACGTTCTTCATGATCTGCGGCAGCGGCTCGAAGCGGTGGCAGATCTCCGACACCGGGCGGTCGGCCTTCTGCACCACGGCGAGGAGCTGAAGCGCCGCGACGAGGCCGTCGCCGGTGGTGGCGTAATCCGACAGCACGATGTGGCCCGAGGGCTCGCCGCCGAGATTGTAGCCCTGCGCGCGCATGCGCTCGACCACGTAGCGATCGCCGACCGGCGTGCGCTCGAGCGTCAGGCCGAGCGATGCGAGATAGCGCTCGAGCCCGAGATTGGACATGACGGTCGAGACGAGGCCCGGCGCGGACAGCCGCCCCTCCTCCGCCCAGGACTGCGCCACCACCGCCATGAGCTGGTCGCCGTCGACCACATGGCCCTTCTCATCGACGATGATGACGCGGTCGGCGTCGCCGTCGAGCGCGATGCCGATGTCCGCGCGGGTCTCGCGCACCTTGGCGATCAGCGCGTTCGGCGCGGTAGAGCCCACGTCCTTGTTGATGTTCATGCCGTTCGGCTCGACGCCGATCGCGACGACCTCGGCGCCGAGCTCCCACAACGCTTCCGGGGCCACCTTGTAGGCCGCCCCGTTGGCGCAGTCGACGACCACGCGCAGGCCCTCGAGCGAGAGGTTGCGGGTCAGCGTGCGCTTGGCGAACTCGATGTAGCGCGCCTGCGCGCCCTCGATGCGCTTGGCGCGGCCGAGCGTCTCGGACGAGGCGAGCTTCGGCCCGAGGTCGGCGTCGAGCAGCGCCTCGATCTCCAACTCGTCCTCGTCGGACAGCTTGTAGCCGTCCGGCGCGAACAGCTTGATGCCGTTGTCGGCGAAGGGATTGTGCGAGGCCGAGATCATGACGCCGAGGTCGGCGCGCATGGAGCGCGTCAGAAGCGCGATCGCCGGCGTCGGCATCGGCCCGAGCAGCAGCACGTCGACGCCGACCGAGGTGAAGCCCGCCTGCAGCGCGCTCTCGATCATGTAGCCGGACAGCCGCGTGTCCTTGCCGATCACCACCCGGTGCCGGTAGTCGCCGCGGCGGAAGGCGATGCCGGCGGCCATGCCCACCTTCATCGCGAAATCCGGCGTGATCGGAAACTTGTTGGCCTGTCCCCGGATGCCGTCGGTGCCGAAATACTTGCGCGTCATGAAGCGTTCCTCCCGGCGCGCGAAGCGATGGTCGCGCGTGGTCCGTGGTCGGTCATAGCGCGAGGATAGCGCAAGACGCGTTCAAAAAGCGTGAGCGATGGTTTCGTCGCGGCGCGGCGGCGGAGCCCGGCGATTGCGACGTGGGAGCCGCAAAAGAAAAAGGCCGGGATCGCTCCCGGCCTTCTCAATCGTTCGTCCGCCTCACGCCTGCGGCTGCGGCTCCAGCCCGCTGTCGGGCCGCGGCCGGGGCTTGCCCGCGGTCGGCACCGCGGAGCCGCGAGGAGCCGGCGGTTCGTCGGCCGCGTCGCGCACCGGAGGCTTGCCCGCGAGCAGGCCCTTGATCTCCTCGCCCGTCAGCGTCTCGTACTCGAGCAGCGCCTTGGCGAGCTGATCCATCTGGTCCTTGTGCTCGGTGATGATCCGCCGCGCGGTCTCGTAGCCCTCGTCGATGAAGCGTTTGATCTCGTTGTCGATCTTCAGCATCGTCGTGCCGGACACGTTCTGCTGGCGTGCGACCGACATGCCGAGGAACACCTCGTCCTGGTTCTCGCCATAGGCGACGGTGCCGAGCTCCTTGGAGAAGCCCCAGCGCGTCACCATCCCGCGGGCGATGTTGGTCGCCATCTGGATGTCCGACTGGGCGCCGGCCGTCACCTTGTCGTCGCCGAAGAACACCTCCTCCGCCACGCGCCCGCCCATCGCCATCGCGAGACGCGATGTGAGCTGCTCGTAGGAGATCGAGATCTGGTCCTTCTCCGGCAGATACTGGACCATGCCGAGCGCGCGGCCGCGCGGAATGATCGTCGCCTTGTGGATCGGATCGTTCGCCGGCGTGTAAAGCGCGACGATGGCGTGGCCGGCCTCGTGATAGGCGGTGACCTTCTTCTCCTCGTCGGTCATGACCATGCGGCGCTCGGCGCCCATCATGATCTTGTCCTTGGCGGCGTCGAACTCGGCCGAGGTGACCATGCGCTTCGACCGCCGGGCGGCGAGCAGCGCCGCCTCGTTGACGAGGTTCATCAGATCGGCGCCGGAGAAGCCCGGCGTGCCGCGCGCGACCGTCTTCAGGTCGACGTCCGGCGCCAGCGGCACCTTGCGGACGTGGACCTTCAGGATCTTCTCGCGGCCGATGATGTCCGGGTTGCCCACCACGACCTGGCGGTCGAAGCGGCCCGGACGCATCAGCGCGGGGTCGAGCACGTCCGGACGGTTGGTCGCGGCGATGAGGATGATGCCCTCGTTCGCCTCGAAGCCGTCCATCTCGACGAGGAGCTGGTTCAGCGTCTGCTCGCGCTCGTCGTTGCCGCCGCCGAGGCCGGCGCCGCGATGGCGGCCGACCGCGTCAATCTCGTCGATGAAGATGATGCAGGGCGCGTTCTTCTTTGCCTGCTCGAACATGTCGCGCACGCGGCTCGCGCCGACGCCCACGAACATCTCGACGAAGTCGGAGCCCGAAATCGTGAAGAACGGCACGTTAGCCTCGCCCGCGACGGCGCGCGCGATCAGCGTCTTGCCGGTGCCGGGAGGGCCGACGAGCAGCACGCCGCGCGGAATGCGGCCGCCGAGGCGCTGGAACTTCTGCGGATCGCGCAGGAACTCGACGATCTCCTGCAGGTCGTCCTTGGCCTCGTCGACGCCGGCGACGTCCTCGAAGGTCACGCGGCCATGCGCCTCGGTGAGGAGCTTGGCCTTGGACTTGCCGAAGCCCATGGCCTTGCCGGCCCCGCCCTGCATCTGGCGCGACAGGAACACCCACACGGCGATCAGCGCGATGAAGGGCAGCCACTGCAGCAGCAGCGCGACGAACCAGGGCATGCTCTCGCCCGGCGGCCGCGCGGTGATCGCGACGCCCTTGGCGTAGAGCTTCTGCACCAGCGACGGGTCGTTCGGCGCGTAGGTCTGGAACTGCGTGCCGTCGGTGTACTGGCCCGAAATGTTCGGCCCCTCGATCACCACGCCGCGCACGCGGCCGTTGTCGACCTCGGTCAGGAGCTGGCTGAACGAAATGTCGTTGGTCTGCGCCCGCTGCCCCGGGTTCTGGAACAGGGTGAACAGCGCAAGCAGCAGCAGAACGATGATCACCCAGAGGGCGAAGTTCCGGAAGTTCGGGTTCATTGCGGGCCTTTCGCGTCGGTCGCGGCGGCGGAGCCATGGGCCAGCGACGCTTGGCCGAATGTAAGGCCGGGCGCCCGCTCTGCCAAGACGAACGAATGACGGGAGAAGGCGAAGGTTGCGTTGCCTTCGCCACAATTGCGCGGTGTAGTCGCCGGGATGGAGCGATGCGTGGCGGCGTGACCGCCGAAAAGGACGTGTGATGACTACCTTCGACCAACGCGAGCAGGCGTTCGAGGCGATGTTCGCCCATGACGAAGCGATCCGGTTCTACGCCTATGCGCGGCGGAACAAGCTGCTCGGCCTCTGGGCGGCGGAGAAGCTCGGCAAGACCGGCGACGCCGCCGACGCCTACGCCAAGGCGGTCGTGTTGGCCGACTTCGAGGAGGCCGGCGACGAGGACGTTTTCCGCAAGCTGCGCCGCGACTTCGACCGCGCCGGCGTGTCCGAGTCCGACCAGACGATCCGCGGCAAGATGGCCGAGCTGCTGTTCGTCGCGGCCCAGCAGGTCAAGACCGAGCAATAGCGCCCTCTTCGCTCCCAGCGGGAGGCGACCCGACCGGGGGAGCGCCGGCGTCAGACCTTCGCGACGCGTCGCGAAAATCGCCTGTCGCGCCTGCCTACGAAATCCCACAATCGGCGCGTGAAACTCGGCGGCGCGTCGCCGCGTTGTAGCGTCGCTCCGGGCGGCTCGCGGGCGGGCGAGGGCTCCGGCGCATCACAGGGAACGCAAGGAGTCCCGCATGTCACCCCTACTCAAGCGTCTGCTCTGCGCCTCGGGCGCGCTCGCGATGTCCGCCGGCGCCGCCTGGGCCGCCCCCGCCACGGCGACCGCCTCGGTCAACGTCCGCTCGGGCCCCGGAACCGGCTACGCCGTCGTGGACACCCTCAGGCCGGGAGAAACGGTCGAAGTCATCGGCTGCACGGGCGGCTGGTGCGAGATCGACACCGGTGCCGGCTCCGGCTTCGCGAGCGCCAGCTATCTCGACATCAGCGGCGGCTCGCGCTCCACCGTCGTGATCGAGGAGCCGGACGACGACGTCTTCGTCTCAGGCCTCTCCATCGGCGGCTACTGGGACAACCGCCCCTGGTACTTCTATGACGGCAGCTACTACTGGGGCGGCCGCTGGTACGGCTATCGCCCCGGCCGCCCCGGCTGGCGCGGCTCGCACCGGCCACGCCCGCCGCACTGGGGACGTCCCGGCCGGCCGGGCTGGCATGGCGACCGGCCGGGTCGCCCGGGCCGGCCTGACCGACCCGGCCGTCCGGACTGGAACGGCGGACGCCCTGACCGTCCCGACAGGCCGGGCCGTCCCGGTTGGGACGGCGGACGTCCAGATCGCCCCGACAGGCCCGGCCGACCGGGCTGGGACGGCGGACGCCCAGACCGCCCCGATAGGCCTGACAGGCCCGGCCGGCCAGGCTGGGACGGCGGACGTCCTGACCGGCCGAGCCGACCCGACTTCAGCGGCGATCGCGGCGGCGGCCGTGATTTCGACCGCGGCGGCGGGCGCGAGTTCAACCGGATGGGTCCGAGCGGCGGCGGGCGGGCGCCCGGCGGCGGCGGACGGGACCGCGACCGCTGAGCGGTCCGACGCGATGAGCAAGGGCGGCCGGAAGGCCGCCCTTTTTTGTTCCGCGAGCCGGCGGGCGGCGCGCGCCGGCGACCCCGGCGCGCCGTGTGGATCCCGAAATCCGCCGCGGTCCGCCCTGCGCACGCGCCGCATCCAAATACCATTGTTATTCGATAGATTTAATGACATCACTCTCCGCGACGCATTTCCGCCGGGGGGAGAACACGTGGTCGGAACGATTGAAAGACGCAGCTTTCTGAAGGCGTCGG
>NZ_JBHUER010000004.1:25888-153661 GCF_042681025.1 Methylopila henanensis | reverse complement strand
CGTCGCCGCCGGTTTCCACTGCATCGAAATCGCGAGCGCGGCTCCCATCACGGTCCCGACCGTCGACAAGCTCAGCCTCCGCGTCCTGATCGATTCCGCACACGACCAGTTCCTGAAGCCGCAGACGGTCCAGGGGGTGCTGCATCAGCCGCCCGGCAACGGCCGGGGGCAGGACTACCGCCGGGTCCTCCACAACCAGTGGGGCCTGTCGCTGTTCGCCGAGACCCAGCGGGCGGACGAAACGCGCGCCATCCTTCTGGACTTCGGCTACAGTCCCGACGCGCTGCTCAACAACATCGAGATCCTGAAGGTCGATCCGACCAAGGTGAACGCGCTGATCGTCAGCCATGGGCATCACGACCATTACGGCGGGCTGACGGGTTTCCTCGACCGGTACAGGAGCGATCTCGCGCCGGACGTGAAGCTCTACGCCGGAGGCGAGGACAACTTCTGTCATCGCGTCAGCCCGAGCAGCGTAAAAGGACAGTTCACCGATTTCGGCCAGCTCGACCGGCGCGAGCTGGCGGCGCGCCAGATCACGACCGTGCTCTGCGAAACGCCGACCGTCGTCGCCGACCACGCCTTCACCACCGGCCAGATCAAGCGCTCCTCGATCGAGCGCATCCTGCCCAACACCTTCGTGGAGCGCGGGATCAAGGACGGCCTCGGCTGCGACGCGAGCCATTATTCTCCGGCCGAACTCGCGGGACAGATCATCCCCGACGAGCATGTCCACGAGCACGCCACCTGCTTCAACATCAAGGACAAGGGGCTGGTCGTGATCAGCTCCTGCGGGCATGTCGGCATCGTCAACTCCGTGCGGCAGGCGCAGGAAGTGTCGGGCGTCGAGAAGGTCCACGCGATCGTCGGCGGCTTCCATCTCGGTCCGGCGCCGAAGGACTATCTCGTCCAGATCGTCGCCGAGATCGGGAAGCTGAAGCCCGACGTCGTCATCCCGATGCATTGCAGCGGGCTGAACTTCGCGCTGGAAGCCCAGGCGCAGATGCCCGCGAACGTCATCGTCCCGACGACCGGCAGCAGGCTCACCTTCGGTGCGTAAGGCGATCGCCGCCGCCATGCTCGTGGCGGCGTCCGCCGGCCTCCAGCCCTCGCCCGTTCGAGGCGAGGCGACGCCCCGCCGCTCCGCCGCGGAGCTGATGGACGTGCTGATGTGGAGCCGCGAGCCGGTCGGCGGCCCTTTCGCCCTGTTCGACCAGACGGGGCGGGCGCGGACGGACGCCGACTTCAGGGGCAAGCACCTGCTGGTCTATTTCGGCTTCACCACCTGCCCGGACATCTGCCCGACCGACCTGAACGAGATCGCGCAGACCCTGATCCAGCTCGGCGACGACGCCGACAAGGTGCAGCCGCTCTTCATCACGCTCGATCCGGAGCGCGACGGGTTCGCCCGGCTCGCCGAGTACGTCGCCGCCTTCCACCCCCGGCTGGTCGGGCTGAGGGGCGAGGCCGACGCCGTGCGCCGGGCGGCCGACGCCTACAAGGTGTTCTACGAGAAGGTCGCCCTCCCCGAGGGCGACTACACCGTGGATCACTCGGCCTTCATCTACCTGATGGACCCGTCCGGCGGGTATCTCGGCTTCTTTCCGCCCGGCACGACGGCCGAACGGATGCTGACGATCATCAGGCCGCATCTCGCGCGTTAGCCGCTCAGGCCGCGCCGAACACCCGCGCGAAGGTCTGCTCGACGGCCTTGAAGTGGTAGCCGAGGTCGAAGGCGTCCTCGAGCTCGGCGTCGCTCAGCAGCGCTGTCACCTCCGCGTCGGCCTTCAGCAGAGCGAGGAAGTCGCCCTCCCCGCGCCAGACCGGCATGGCGTTGCGCTGCACGAGACGGTAGGCGTCCTCGCGGCTCGCGCCTTTCTGGGTCAGCGCCAGCAGCACGCGCTGGGAGTGCACAAGGCCGCCCAGGCGGTCGAGATTGCCCTGCATGCGCTCGGGGTAGACCAGCAGCTTCTCGACCACGCCCGCGAGACGGTTGAGCGCGAAGTCGAGCGTCACCGTCGCGTCCGGGCCGATCATGCGCTCGACCGAGGAGTGCGAGATGTCGCGCTCGTGCCAGAGCGCGACGTTCTCCATGGCGGGCAGCGCATAGGCGCGCACCATGCGGGCGAGGCCGGTGATGTTCTCGGTCAGCACCGGGTTGCGCTTGTGCGGCATGGCGGAGGAGCCCTTCTGCCCCTCCGAGAAGAACTCTTCCGCCTCCAGCACCTCCGTGCGCTGCAGGTGGCGGATCTCGGTCGCGAGCCGCTCCATCGACGAGGCCACCACGCCAAGCGTCGCGAAGAACATGGCGTGGCGGTCGCGCGGGATGACCTGGGTGGAGACCGGCTCGACCGTCAGGCCGAGCTTCTCCGCCACGTGCGCCTCGACCGCCGGATCGATGTTGGCGAAGGTGCCGACCGCGCCGGAGATGGCGCAGGTCGCGATCTCCGCGCGCGCCGCGACCAGCCGCTCGCGCGCCCGCTGGAACTCCACATAGAAGCCCGCGAGCTTCAGGCCGAAGGTGGTCGGCTCGGCGTGGATGCCGTGGCTGCGGCCGATGGTGGGCGTGAACTTGTGCTCGAGCGCGCGGGCTTTCAGCGCCGCGAGCAGCCGGTCAACGTCGGCGATCAGGATGTCGCTCGCCCGCTTGAGCTGAACGCTGAGGCAGGTGTCGAGCACGTCCGACGACGTCATGCCCTGATGCACGAAGCGGGCGTCCGGGCCCACGAACTCGGCGAGATGGGTCAGGAAGGCGATGACGTCGTGCTTGGTGACCGCCTCGATCTCGTCGATGCGCGCGACGTCGAAGGTCGCCGCGCCGCCCTTCTCCCAGATCATCCGCGCCGCCTCCTTCGGGATCACGCCGAGCTCGGCCAGCGCGTCGCAGGCGTGGGCCTCGATCTCGAACCAGATGCGGAACCGGGTCTCCGGCGACCAGATGTCGGCCATCTCGGGGCGGGAGTAGCGGGGGATCATGGGCGTCAGGGCCTCCGGCTGCGAACGGGCGCTGCCTTAGCACATCCCGAGCCGCGATCACCGCGTTTCTACGGATTGCACTGCCGAATATTAATCTCAATGGTTGTATTTTCGGGGAGATCTGAAAACGATGACTGAGGTGGAAGGGTTGCGGTCAGCCGCCCTGCTGACCAGCGCGTTCGCCGAGAAGATGACGGTCGACGACGGATTCCGGCAGCGGGTGGCGGCCGATCCGAAGGCGGCGGTGGACGAGCTCAAGAAGCTCGAGTCGCAAGCGATCGGTCAGGTTGACGCGACCGGTTCGGGCGTCGCCGCGCGCGCCAAGGCGGCGGCGGAGGGACAGGCGGCGTCCGCTGACAAGCTGGTTTACGTGATCGCAGTCGCCTGCCTTGGATTTGTGTCGGTCGCCGTCGTGTTCGCGATCTTCGGCGTCGCGTGGTCGCAACTGCCAAAAGCTGGGGCGGCAGGCGCGTCGCAACTGAATTTCGCCATTCCGGACGGTCTCGTCGCGCTCGGCTCGGCCGCTATCGGCGCGCTAGCCGGGCTGCTGGGCCCTTTGAGCCAACGCCGGGGCTGAACGTTCAACCGCTGATGTCGTCCTTCAGCGGCTTCAGCACGTTCCGCGTCCGGCCCTCCGGCCCCGGCCGTCCCTCGACCAGCGCGGTGACGACGCCGTGCAGGGTCTGCAGGTCCTGCCTCGTCGGCTCCATGCGGTGGATCATGTTGCGCAGGTTGCGCACCATCGAGGCGCGCTTGTCGGCGGAGCGGAAGAAGCCGGCCTCGTCGAGCTCGCCTTCGAGATGGCGGTAGAACGCGATCGCCTCCGCCTGGCTCGCCTCGGGCGAGCGCGGCGGCATCGCGAAGGCCGGCGCGCCGCCGGTCGCCGCCTTGAACCACTCGTAGCCGACGAGCAGCACGGCCTGGGCGAGGTTGAGGCTGGCGTAGGCCGGATTGACGGGGAAGGTGACGACGCGGCTCGCGAGAGCGACCTCGTCATTGTCGAGCCCGGTTCGCTCGCGGCCGAACAGCACGCCGGCGCGGCCGCCGCCCGCGCCATGCGCGACGAGCCGGCCCGCCGCGGCGTCGGGCGCGTCCACCGGCTTCGCCTGCCCGCGCTCGCGCGCCGTGGTGGCGAACAGCAGGGTGAGATCGGCGACCGCCTCCTCGAGCGTGTCGAACACCTGCGCCTGCGCCAGCACATAGTCGGCGCCGGCGGAGAACGCGATCGCGGTCTCCGAGCGGACGTCCGCCCGCCCCTGCACGACCCGCAGGTCCGTCAGGCCGAAATTCGCCATGGCGCGCGCGACCGCGCCGACGTTTTCGGCGAGCTGGGGCTGCACCAGCACGATCGCCGGGCCCTCGGGCAGCGCGGCCGCGAGGTCGGCTTTGGTGTGGTCGGTTCCGGCCATGCCGTTCGGGCCTTCGAAGGTTTCTTGTCGGGGCGGAGCGATAGCACGCGGGAGCGCGGCCGCGCCAACCTCAGTCGGCGCCGCGGTCGAACGCCGCGAAAGCGAAGGCGATCAGCGGCAGGATCGCGCCGACCACGGCGACGCCCGGCCAGCCAAAGCTCGTCATCAGCGGGCTCACCAGCGTCGAGCCGGCCGCGCCGCCGAGGAACAGGATCGCGACATAGAGCCCGTTCAGCCGGCCGCGCGCCTCGGCGTCGAGGCCGTAGATCGCGCGCTGGCCGAGGATCATGTTGATCTGGACGCCGACGTCGACCACCACCGCCCCGAACAGCAGGCCGGCGAGGCCAAGCCAGCCGTCGGCGCCCGCGACGGCGAAGCCGACGGACGCCAGGCCAAGCGCCGCCAGCGTGCCGGGATAGGTCAGGCCGCGGTCGGCGAGCTTTCCGGCCCAGGGCGCGACCAGCGCGCCGGTCGCGCCCGCCAGCGCGAACAGGCCGACGAGCGAATGGGAAAAGCCGTAGGCGTCGATCAGGCGCATAGGCGCCGCCGTCCAGAACAGGCTGAACACGGCGAACATCGCCGCCTGATAGCCCGCCCGGCGGCGCAGCACGCCGTGGCGCGCGAGCAGCTTCGGCATGGACGCGAGGAACGCGCCGTAGCCCATGCCGCCCTCGGGCCGGCGCGATGGCACCGCCGCCCGCACCACGAAGGCGATCAGCACCATGAAGACGGCGGACGTCGCGAACACCGCGCGCCAGCCCGCCACGTCCGCCAGCACGCTGGAGAACGGCCGCGACAGCAGGATGCCGAACAGTAACCCGCTCATCACGGTGCCCACGACCTCGCCGCGTTTCTCCTCCGGGGCGGCGCTCGCCACGATCGGCAGCAGCATTTGCGCCGCGACCGAGCCGACGCCGATCAGGAACGAGCCGGCGAAGAACCAGCCGCCCGACGGCGCCGCCGCGGTGAGCGCGAGCGCGAGCGCCGCCGCGAGCAGGGTGACGGTGAGCAGCCGCCGGCTCTCCGTCAGGTCGACCAGCGGCGCGACCAGAATGAGGCCCACGCCGTAACCGACCTGCGTCAGCGCGACGACCGAACTCGCCGTCGCCGGATCGAGCCCGAGGCCCGCCGCGATCAGGTCGACCAGCGGCTGCGCGTAATAGAGGTTCGCGACGATCGCGCCGCAGGCGACGGCGGCGACGAAGACCAGGCGGCGATCGGCGCCGGCGGGCGGCGCGCCGACAGTCACGCTTTCGACTTTGCTCATGAGGCTCGATTCCGGCGGTGCGCCGTTTTTGGCGCTTTTCCGCTCATTGACCACCCCGCCATGCGCACGACGAACATGCGCGCGCGCATGACCGGCGCTTCCGCCGGAGGCCGCGCGATGCTACACGAGCGCCGAATTGCCGCAGCGCACCCTCCGCCGTCCCTCCCCTTGCGAAAGGCTGTCCGCAGATGTCGAAGATCAAGGTCGCGAACCCCGTCGTCGAACTTGACGGCGATGAGATGACGCGGATCATCTGGCAGTACATCAAGGACAAGCTGATCCACCCCTATCTCGACGTCGACCTCCATTACTACGATCTGAGCGTCGAGAACCGCGACGCCACCGACGACAAGGTGACGGTCGAATCCGCCGAGGCGATCAAGAAGCACGGCGTCGGCGTCAAGTGCGCGACGATCACTCCCGACGAGCAGCGCGTCGAGGAGTTCAAGCTCAAGAAGATGTGGAAGTCGCCGAACGGCACGATCCGCAACATCCTCGGCGGCGTGATCTTCCGCGAGCCGATCATCTGCAAGAACGTGCCCCGTCTGGTGCCCGGCTGGACGCAGCCGATCGTCGTCGGCCGCCACGCCTTCGGCGACCAGTACCGCGCGACCGACTTCAAGTTCCCCGGCAAGGGCAAGCTGACGATCAAGTTCGTCGGCGAGGACGGCCAGACCATCGAGCACGACGTGTTCGACGCGCCCTCCTCCGGCGTCGCGATGGCGATGTACAACCTCGACGACTCGATCCGCGACTTCGCCCGCGCCTCGCTGAACTACGGCCTGAACCGGAAGTTCCCGGTCTATCTCTCGACCAAGAACACCATCCTCAAGGCCTATGACGGCCGCTTCAAGGACATCTTCCAGGAGGTCTACGAGGCCGAGTTCAAGGACAAGTTCGCGGCCGCGAAGATCTGGTACGAGCACCGCCTGATCGACGACATGGTGGCCTCCGCCCTGAAGTGGTCCGGCGGCTATGTCTGGGCCTGCAAGAACTACGACGGCGACGTGCAGTCCGACACGGTGGCGCAGGGCTTCGGCTCGCTCGGCCTGATGACCTCGGTGCTGACCACCCCGGACGGCAGGATCATGGAGGCGGAGGCCGCTCACGGCACCGTCACCCGCCACTACCGCGAGCACCAGAAGGGCAAGGCGACCTCGACCAACTCGATCGCCTCGATCTTCGCCTGGACCCGCGGCCTCGGCCACCGGGCCAAGCTCGACGACAACGCCGAGCTGAAGCGTTTCGCCGAGACGCTGGAGAAGGTCTGCGTCGACACCGTCGAAAGCGGCTTCATGACCAAGGACCTCGCGCTGCTCGTCGGCGATGAGCAGACCTGGCTCACCACCACCGGCTTCCTCGACAAGATCGACGCCAACCTGCAGAAGGCGATGGGCTGAGCCCTGCACGATTGCGCGACTCTACGTATTTAACTCAGGGTTGCATAATGTAGGCTTCTCCTCCTCATGTCGGGAGGGGAAGCCATGAGCACGCCCGCTGTCGTCGACGTCGCGCTCGGCGTCGTCTTGATGTACCTGATCCTCAGCCTCGCCGTGACGGCGATCGGCGAAATCATATCCACGGCGCTCAGCCTGCGCGGCCGTCACCTGTCGCGCACCATCGGCATGCTGCTGGACGATGACGCCGTCCGGAAACGGTTCTACGAGCACGGGCTGATCGTCAGCGCCAAGACCGCGGCCCGCGGCGGCGAAGCGCTCGACGGAACCACGACGCCGCCCGACGCGGCCGCCCGCCCGTCGGCTCCCACGACGGACATCCGCGGCGTGCCGCGGGACAAGGACCACCCGTCCTATTTCGAGCCGCGCGTCTTCGCCATGGCGCTGCTCGACAGCCTCGGCGCGACCGCCAAGGCGAAGGGCCTGATCTCGACCGGCACGCCGTTCGGCGACCTGAAGCAACTGGCCGAGGCGCTGCCGGAGGGAAGCAAGCTTCGCGACGTGGTGACGGCCAACCTCGCGGCCGCGGAGGGAGACCTGACTGCGGCGCGGGACAATGTCGCCGCATGGTTCGACAGCGCGATGGACAGACTGAGCGGCGATTTCGCGCGGGAGAGCAAGCGCATCGCGCTCGGAGTCGGCCTCGTGCTCGCCATCGCGCTCAATGCGGACACCTTCGCGGTCGCCCGGGCGCTGTGGGCGGACAAGGATCTGCGCGCGAACGTGGCCGCGGTCGCCGAAGCGGTGAAGTCGACCGACGACCTCAAACCGGCCTGCGCACAAGCGGACGCCGCGGACCGGCTGGAATGTCAGCTTCGCCTGGGGTCGGAACTCTACGCCAAGCTGCAGCCGTTTCCGATCGGCTGGGGCCCGACATCGACCGCTGGCGGCGGCGGGCCGGTGGATCCACCGGAGCCGATAGGCCTGGCCGACCTCGTTGCGGCGGCGGTCAAGATTCTGGGATTGGCCTTCACCGGACTCGCGCTTTCGTTCGGCGCGCCGTTCTGGTTCGACCTGCTGCAGAAGATCGTCAACCTCCGCGGCGCCGGGCCGAAGCCGAAGAAGATCGCGGACGGCTGAGCGAGGCCGTCATCGGCCTGCGCGCGGCGGCGGCGTCACTGCGACAGCCGTCTGCGCGAGCAGATATCCCCACGGATCGAACCGCAAGAACGCGCGCTCGATGCGGGGCGAGCAGCTTCAGTCTCCGCCCACCGTCAACCGGCCGCATGGCCGGGCCCACGTGATCGCCCCCTGGGCGCCGCCAGTTGCGGGGATAAGCTTGGCGACGCAGCCCGGTGAGAACGTCGCGCGCCCCGTCAGGGCGCGCGAGCAAAACTCAAGCCGCGGCGAGACGGGCCGCGACCGCGTCCAGCGCGTCGTTCGCCTTGTCGCCGTCAGGTCCGCCGGCCTGCGCCATGTCGGGACGGCCGCCGCCGCCCGAGCCGCCGAGCGCGGCGGAGGCCGCGCGCACGAGCTCCACCGCGTTGAAGCGCTGCGTCAGGTCCGGGGTCACGCCGACCACCACGCCTGCCTTGCCCTCGGAGGTGACCCCGACGATCGCGGCGACGCCGGAGCCGATGGACTTCTTGGCCTCGTCGACCAGACCCTTGAGGTCCTTCATCTCGATGCCCTCGACCGCCCGCGCGAACAGCTTGATCCCGCCGACGTCCCGCACCGCGTCGACGGCGCCCGCGCCCCCGCCGCCCATGGCGAGCTTCTTGCGGGCCTCGACCAGCTCCCGCTCGATCTTCTTCCGCTCCTCCACCAGCGCCTCGACGCGCGCGACCAGATCGGCCTCAGGCGTCTTCAGCAGCGCCGCGAGATCGGCCACTCGCGCGTTCTGGCTCTCGAGATGGAGCCGCGCGGCCTCGCCGGTCAGCGCCTCGAGCCGCCGCACGCCGGCTGCGACCCCGCTCTCGGCCACGATGGTGATCGGACCGATTTCTCCCGTCGCGCCCACATGGGTGCCGCCGCACAGCTCGATCGAATAGGGCTTGCCGTCGCCGGCCCGCCCCATCGCGACCACCCGCACCTCGTCGCCGTACTTCTCACCGAAGAGCGCGCGGGCGCCCGAGGCGCGCGCCTCGTCGATGCCCATCACCCGCGTGGTGACGGGGTCGTTCTGAAGCACGATCCCGTTCGCGATCGCCTCGATCCGCTCCAGCTCGGCGTCCGCGATCGGCTTGGTGTGGCTGAAGTCGAAGCGCAGCCGGTCGGGCGCGACCAGCGAGCCCTTCTGCGCCACATGGTCGCCGAGCGTCAGACGCAGCGCCTCATGCAGCAGATGGGTCGCCGAATGGTTGCCGCGCACGAGCCGGCGGCGTCCATGGTCGACCGTGAAGGTCAGGCCGTCCCCGACCGAGACCTTGCCCTTCCGGACCTCGACCGCGTGCACGAACAGGTCGCCGAGCTTCTTCTGCACGTCGGAGACCACGACCTCGACGCCCGGCGCCGCAAGCGTTCCGGCGTCTCCGACCTGACCGCCGCTCTCGGCGTAGAACGGCGTCTGGTTCGCGATCAGGAAGCCGCTTTCGCCGGCCTCGAGCGCCGCGACCTCGGCCCCGTCGCGCACAAGTGCGACGACCGAGCCGTCCGCGCTTTCCGCGCCGTAGCCGAGGAATTCGGTCGGGCCGACGCGGTCGCGGATCGGGAACCACACCGCCTCGGTCGCGGCCTCGCCGGAGCCGGACCACGCGGCGCGCGCCTCAGCCTTCTGACGCGCCATGGCGGCGTTGAAGCCTTCGACGTCGACCGACACGCCGCGCGCGCGCAGGGCGTCCTGGGTGAGGTCGAGCGGAAAGCCGTATGTGTCGTAGAGCTTGAACGCCGTCTCGCCGGCGAGGCTGTCCCCTCCGCCGAGGCCCGCCGCCGCCTCCTCGAGCAGGCCGAGCCCGCGCGCCAGCGTCGAGCGGAAGCGCTTCTCCTCGAGCTCCAGCGTCTCGGTGATCAGCGCCTCGCCCCGGACGAGCTCCGGGTAGGCTGCGCCCATCTCGCGGGTCAGCGCCGGCACCAGCCGCCACATCAGCGGATCGGCGGCGCCGAGCAGCTGCGCGTGACGCATCGCCCGGCGCATGATGCGCCGGAGCACATAACCGCGCCCCTCGTTCGACGGCAGCACGCCTTCCGCCACCAGGAAGCTCGCGGCGCGCAGATGGTCGGCAATGACGCGGTGGCTCGCGCGCGCCTCGCCCTCGGCCGGCACCCCGGTCGCCTCGACGGAGGCCGCGATCAGGGCGCGGAACAGGTCGGTGTCGTAGTTCGACGGCACGCCCTGGAGAATCGCCGAGATGCGCTCGAGACCCATGCCGGTGTCGATGGACGGCCGCGGCAGCGGGCGGCGCTCGCCCGGCTCGACCTGATCGTACTGCATGAACACCAGGTTCCAGAACTCAAGGAACCGGTCGCCGTCCTCGTCCGCGCTGCCGGGAGGGCCGCCGAACAGCTTGTCGCCCTGGTCGAAGAAGATCTCGGAGCATGGCCCGCAGGGCCCGGTGTCGCCGGCCGCCCAGAAATTGTCGGAGCTCGCGATCCGGATGATGCGGTCGTCGGAGAAGCCGGCGATCTTCTTCCAGAGCGCGTGCGCCTCGTCGTCGTCGATGTAGACGGTGACGAGCAGGCGGTCCTTCGGCAGATCGAAATGCCTGGTGACGAGATTCCAGGCGAGCTCGATCGCGCGCTCCTTGAAATAGTCGCCGAACGAGAAGTTCCCGAGCATCTCGAAGAAGGTGTGATGCCGGGCGGTGTAGCCGACATTGTCGAGGTCGTTGTGCTTGCCGCCGGCGCGCAGGCATTTCTGCGCGGTGGTCGCGGTCGAATAATCGCGGCGCTCGAGCCCGGTGAAGAGGTTCTTGAACTGCACCATGCCGGCGCTGGTGAACATCAGCGTCGGGTCGTTGCGCGGCACCAGCGGGCCCGAGGCGACGGCCGCATGCCCTTCCTTCTGGAAGTAGTCGAGGAAGGTCTTCCGGATCTCGTTGACGCCGCTCATGGACTTGATCGAACCGCTCTCAGGACGGGGAGGTCGTCGGCCGCGGAACGGCCGGCGCCTCGTCCGGCGCGGAGGTCAGGCCGCGCGCCGGACGAGGCGCGCCGCACCATAGGGGGCGCGGCCCGCGACTGTCCAGAAAACCAAGCGCCGCGCCTTAAAGCCCCGAGGGCCGGCCCATCAGTCGGCGTCGACGTCCGGATCGACGCGGTCGAGGATCTTCTCGGCCAGAACGCCCGCGCTCTGGCGGACGGCCGCCTCGATCCGGGCCGCGACGTCGGGCTGGTCCTTCAGGAAGGTCTTGGCGTTCTCACGCCCCTGCCCGAGCCGCTGGCTGTCGAAGGAGTACCAGGCGCCCGACTTCTCCACGATGCCGGCCTTCACGCCGAGATCGATGAGTTCGCCGGTCTTCGAAACGCCCTCGCCATACATGATGTCGAACTCGACCTGCTTGAACGGCGGCGCGACCTTGTTCTTGACCACCTTGACGCGGGTCTGGTTGCCGATCGTCTCGTCCCGCTCCTTGATCGCGCCGATGCGGCGGATGTCAAGGCGCACCGAGGCGTAGAACTTGAGCGCGTTGCCGCCGGTGGTCGTCTCCGGGCTGCCGTACATCACGCCGATCTTCATCCGGATCTGATTGATGAAGATCACCATGGTCTTGGACTTGGAGATCGAGCCGGTGAGCTTGCGCAGGGCCTGGCTCATCAGCCGCGCCTGCAGGCCGGGCTGGACCTCGCCCATTTCGCCCTCGAGCTCGGCGCGCGGGGTCAGCGCCGCGACCGAGTCGATCACCAGCACGTCGACCGCGCCGGAACGCACCAGCGTGTCGGCGATCTCGAGCGCCTGCTCGCCGGCGTCGGGCTGGGAGATCAGAAGGTCCTGCAGGTTCACGCCGAGCTTGCGGGCGTAGACCGGGTCGAGCGCGTGTTCGGCGTCGACGAAGGCGCAGATTCCGCCCTTCTTCTGCGCCTCGGCGATGGTGTGCAGCGCGAGCGTGGTCTTGCCCGAGCTCTCCGGCCCGAAGATCTCGATGATGCGGCCACGCGGCAACCCGCCGACCCCGAGCGCGATGTCGAGGCCGAGCGAGCCGGTCGAGACCGTCTCGATGTCGAGCGTGGTCTGGCCGCCGCCGAGGCGCATGATCGAACCCTTGCCGAAGGCGCGGTCGATCTGCGCGAGCGCGGCGTCCAGCGCCTTGGTCTTGTCCATGGAGCTTCCTTCGACGAGGCGGAGATTGGCTTGCGACATCGCGTCGGCTCCTTATGGCACGGCGGGTGAAGAACCTTCAACGCGACGATATGTACCCACTTTGTTCCAAGAACACAAGCGGAACATCTTCTCCGCGCGAAACGGCGCGGCGGGCCTTCGTTTCAAGGAGGACAGGGGATCGCGGCGTCAGCCGCCGATGGTCTGCTTCACCGCCTGCAGCAGCTGCTTCAGCGTGAACGGCTTCGGCAGGAAGGCGAACGATTCGCCCTCCGGCAGGTTCTTCTTGAAAGCGTCCTCGGCGTAGCCCGACACGAAGATGATCTTGAGGTCGGGCTGCTTCTTGCGCAGCTCGCGCAGCAGCGACGGGCCGTCCATCTCGGGCATCACCACGTCGGAGACGACGAGCTCGACCTCGGAGGCGTGCGCCTCCATCTGCTCCAGCGCCTCGACGCCGGAGCGCGCCTCGAGCACGGTGTAGCCGCGGGAGGCGAGCGCCCGGGCGCCGAAGGCGCGCACGGCGTCCTCGTCCTCGACCAGCAGCACGGTGCCGCGTCCGGTCATGTCCTGCGGCGCCGCGGCGGCCGCGACCGGCTTCGCCTCCTCGGCCTCGGCCGGCACGTGGCGCGGCAGGAAGATGCGGAAGATCGCGCCCTCGCCCGGCTCCGACAGCGCGAAGACGTAGCCGTCGGTCTGCTTGACGATGCCGTAGACGGTGGAGAGCCCGAGGCCGGTGCCCTTGCCGACCTCCTTGGTCGAGAAGAACGGCTCGAAGATCTTGTCGATGATCTCCGGCGGAATGCCCTCGCCGGTGTCCTCGACGTCGACCATCACGTAGTCCGCCGCCGGAAGCCCGCGATAACCGAAGGTCGGCGCCTCGGCCGCGGTCACGTTGCGGGTGCGCACCGTCACAGTGCCCCCGTCGGCCATGGCGTCGCGCGCGTTGACCACGAGATTGATGATCACCTGCTCGAACTGGTTGAGGTCGGCCTTCACCAGCCACAGGTCGCGGCCGTGGACGAGCTCGAGCTTGACCTTCTCGCCGAGCAGGCGCGACAGCAGCATCCGCAGTTCGGCCAGCACGTCGCCGAGCGCGATCACCTGCGGCCGCAGCGTCTGGCGCCGCGAGAAGGCCAGCAGCTGCCGCACCAGACTCGCGGCCCGGTTGGCGTTCTGCTTGATCTGCATGATGTCCTGGAAGGACGGGTCGGTCGGCCGGTGGTTCGCGAGCAGCAGGTCGGAATAGCCGATGATGGCGGTCAGCACGTTGTTGAAGTCGTGCGCCACGCCGCCGGCGAGCTGGCCCACCGCCTGCATTTTCTGGCTTTGCGCGAACTGAGCCTCTAGCGCGCGCTGGTCGGTGGTGTCGAGCGCGTAGACCACGGCGGCCTCGCCGTCGCCGTCGGCGTCGTCGACGCGGGTGACGAACAGGCGGGCGGAGCGGCCACCCTCGCCCGGCAGCGCCGCGTCCACCGGCGCGACGTCGCCCGCGCCGCCGGCCGCCGCCTCGATCGCGGCGGCGAGCGCGGCCTGGTCGCGCTCGCTCGCGAGCGCCGACATGATCGAGCGCTCGCCGGCGTCGCCCTTCAGCCGCTCGCCGATCAGCTTCGCGAACGGCGCGTTGGTGCGCAGGATGCGGCCGCGGACGTCGACGGTCGCGATCGCGAGCGGGGTGTTGTTGAAGAAGCGGGCGAAGCGCACCTCCGCCGCGCGCAGCGGCTCCGAGACGTCGGCGCCCGGCCCGCGGTCGAGAACCAGCGTGCGCGAGGCGCCGGGCGTGCCGTCATGGGCCCAGGCGACGGCGTGCAGCAGCCGGGCCGGCAGCGAACGCCCGCCGCGCGTCTTCAGGTCGACGTCGATGATCTCGGTCGCGACCGCGCCCGGCTTCGGCGCGAGGGCGCCGACGAGCGCGGCGCCGTCGCCGGCGAGGATCTCGCGCAGGGACAGCGCGCCTCCGCCGACCCGCGTCAGGTCCTGGTCGAGCCAGCCGGCGAGCGTCGCGTTCATGTAGACGATCGCGCCGTCGCCCTCGGCGGCGAAAAAGCCCGCCGGCGCATGGTCGAGGAAATCGACCGCGTGCTGCAGCTCCTGGAACACGTTCTCGTGCCGCTCGCGCTCGCGCGTGACGTCGGCGACCGTCCACACCGTCTCCACGGCGCCGTCGCGGGTGATCGGCCGCACGCCGATGCGGAACCACGCGCCGCGCCCGTCCGGCAGCGTCACGCGCGCCTCCTCGAAGGCGCGCTTGCCGGCGCGCGCCGCCTGCGACAGCCGGTAGATCGCCTCGGCGACGTCGGCGTTGCCGGCGAAGGCGCGCTCGACCGTGCGCACGGCGCCAGGGCCCTCCGCCCGCGTCAGGTCGAGATAGGCGTCGTTGGCGAACACGATGCGCCCGCCCGCGTCGGTGACGAGCACGCCCTCCTCCGCGGTCGCGGCGATGGCGCGGGCGAGATCGTCGCGCGAGCCGCGGCTCGCGAACTGGATCAGGCCGACCGCGCCGGCGAACAGCGCGAACACGCCGACGACCGACAGCGCCGCGAGCAGCGCGAGAATCCACGGCTGCGCGCTCTCGCCCTGCAGGAACGAGACCGCGATCGCGGCGCCCACCAACGCGCCGGCCAGCAGCACAACAAGCCCGATCGAGCCGGAACGCCCGCTGCGGTCGATCGGCGGCTCGGCGGACATCGGGCCTCCTTCGGCGACGCTGCTCATCGGGGATCTCGTCTCAATCGCGTTCCGGACCGGCGCCACGCCGACGATTCGTTCGGCCGACGACCCCGCGGCGACCATGCGGCCCCTGCGGCACCGTGGCAAGAAGGCGTAGGCGCCGCGGGCGGTGGCGCGCCGCGCCGCTCACTCACCGCCGCTTCCTGCGCATCACGAAGCCGATGACCTCGGCGACGGCCTTGTAGTGCTCGGCCGGGATTTCGCGGTCGATCTCAATCGCGGCGTGGAGCGCGCGCGCGAGCGGCGGGTTCTCCACCACCTCGACGCCTGCCTCCTCGGCGATCTTGCGGATGCGCAGCGCGAGCGCGTCCACGCCCTTCGCCACGCAGAGCGGCGCGTTCATGCCCGGCTCGTATTTCAGCGCGACCGCGTAGTGCGTCGGGTTCGCGATCACGACCGTGGCGTTAGGCACCTGCGCCATCATGCGCTTGCGCGAGCGTTCGTTCCGGAGCTGGCGGATGCGGGCCTTGATGTGCGGATCGCCCTCCTGCTGCTTGTGCTCTTCCTTGATCTCCTGGATCGACATCTTCAGCCGCTCGTTCCAGCGGCGACGCTGCCAGACGTAGTCGGCCAGCGCGATCACCGCGAAGACGGCGACCGCCGACACCAGCACGTCGAGCGACAGCGTCTTCAGCGCGCCCAGCATCTGGACGGGATCGGCCGCGACCAGCGCCGACACCCGCTGGCGCTCCGGCCAGATCACCATCCAGATGACGACGCCGACGATCGCAAGCTTCAGCAGCCCCTTCAGGAAGTTGACGAAGCTTTCGACCGAGAACAGGCGCTTGAAGCCCGACAGCGGCGATATCTTCGAGAGCTTCGGGGTGATGGATTCGGCCGAGAACACGAAACGGTGCTGCACGAGGTTGCCGCCGATCGCCGCCGCCATCAGGCAGAGCACCGGCAGGGCGAGCGCGGCGGCGACCGAAAGACCGACGCCGCCGGCCATGGCGGTGAGCGAGACGCCGTCGGTCCGAAAACTGTGCGCGTCCGACAGGAACCGCGTCAGCGTCGCGTTGAGGCCGGAGACCGCGCCGTCGCCGAACACCGAGAGCGCGAGCGTCGCGGCGGCGAGGCTGAACCAGGTGCTGACCTCCTGGCTCTTGGCGACGTCGCCGCGCTTGACCGCGTCGTCGAGCTTCTTCTGCGTCGGTTGTTCGGTCTTTTCGCCGCCTTCGTCCTCCCCCGCCACGCCGGTCTCCTCAGCCGCCGGACAGGGCGCGCAGCGTCGCGCCCATGTCGCTGAGGAAGACGCTCATGATCAGCCCGATGACCAGCAGGAGCAGGACGAAGCCGCCGGCGATCGACAGCGGCGTCGCGATGAAGAACACCTGGAGCTGCGGCATCAGCCGCGACAGCACGCCGAGCCCGAGATTGAACACCAGGCCGAAGACCAGGAACGGCGCCGAAAGCTGCACGCCGATGCGAAAGGCGTCGGCGACGCCTTTGAGCGCGAGCTGCGCGGCGTCGCCAGTCGGCGGGATGACGCCGGGGCGGAACGCCTCGTAGCTGCCGGCGACGGCGCCGATCGCAAGGTGATGCAGGTCGGTGGCGAAGATCAGGGCGACGCCGGTCAGGGTCAGGAAGGTGCCGATCAGCGCGCCCTGCTGCCCTTGCGTCGGGTCGACGGTGGTGACGAAGCCGAGGCCGAGCTGGTTCGCGATCACGAAGCCCGCGACCGACAGCGACGACATCACCAGCCGCGCGACGATCCCAAGCACCAGCCCGACGGCGATCTCCGCGGCGAGCAGGCCGAGCAGGCCGACCGGATCGTTGGCGTCGATCACGTACATCGGCCGGGCGAACGGCCAGAACACGAAGGTGAGCAGCAGCGCGATGGTCAGCCGGAAGCGGGCCGAGACGTTCTCCTCGCCGAGCGCCGGCATCAGCATCACCAGCGCGCCGACGCGCGCGAAGATCAGCGCGAAGGCGGCGACGTCGGCAGGGAGGAGATCGATCGTCATCGCGGCCCTTCGGCGGCGCCCGTCAGCCGCCCGAGGCGATCCGCCCCGCCATGCGCGCCATGTGGCCTGCGAGCGCGTCGCCCATGAAGGGTAGCGCGAGAATCATCGCCGCGAACAGGGCGAGGATCTTCGGCACGAAGACGAGCGTCATTTCCTGGATCTGGGTCAGGGCCTGGATCAGCGAGACCGCGACGCCGACGATCAGCGTCACCGCCATCAGCGGGCCGCCGACCAGCAGGATGGTCCAGAGCCCATCGCGGGCGACGTCGAGCACTTCCGCGGCGTTCATGGGCTCAGGCCTTAGATCGGCATGCGCATGACGTCCTCGTAGGCCGCGATCACCTTGTCGCGGACGCTGACGAGGGTCTCGAGCGCGAGCTCGCTCTCGGCGACGGCGGTGACGACGCTGACGACGTCGCCCTTGCCGGAGACGGCCGCGAGCGCGCTCTGCTCGCTCGCCTTGCCCTGCTCGACGACGCCGGCGAGCGCCTGCTGCAGCATGTCGCCGAAGCCGCCCTCCCCGGCCCCCGACGGCCCGGCGCGGCCGGGACCCTGGCCGGACGCGATCCCGGCGAGATTGGCGTAGGCGCTGGCGGCCGCGGCGGGAGAGGTCATGGATCAGGCTCCGGAATGGGGCGAGGCGGGGATCAGGCGCGCAGGATGTCGAGGGTGCGGGCGATCATGCGCCGCGCCGAGCCGACCATGTTGAGGTTGGCCTCGTAGCTGCGCTGGGCCTCGCGCATGTCCATCTGCTCGATGAGCGGGTCGACGTTCGGCAGCCGCACGTTGCCGGAGGCGTCGGCCATGGGGTTGCCGGGCTCATGGCGGACGCGGAAGTCCGAACGGTCGCGCTCCACGCGCCCGAGCGCGACCACGCGGGCGTCGAGCTCGCGGTCGAACTCCGAGGTCATGGTCGGCACCTTGCGGCGATAGGGATCGCCGCCGGGCGCGGCCGCCGCCGAATCGGCGTTGGCGAGGTTTTCGGCGATGACGCGCATGCGGCCGGCCTGGGCCTTCAGGCCGGAGGCGGCGACGCCGATCGCGCGGGCGAGATCCATGAGCGGGCTCCTCGTCGTCCGTCAGCGCTTGCCGATGGCGATGCGCAGCAGGCCGAGGCTCTTGCCGTAGAGCGTGGCGGCCATCTGGTGGTCCATCTGGTTCTGGGCGGCCTTGGTCATCTGCTCCTCGAGCACCACGGCGTTGCCGTCGGGCGTGCGCTCGAACGAGCCTCGCTCCTCGGGACGGCCGCTCGCCGAGGCCGAGGCCAGCGTCAGATGCCCGCGGTTCGTCAGCGCGACGCCGAGCCCGCTCTCCTGCGCCGGAGGCGGCGCAAGGTCGTGCGCGCGGAAACCGGGGGTGCTGGCGTTGGCGACGTTTTCGGCCAGCACGCCCTGACGCGCCGAATGCCACTGCATCTTGTTCTTCAGCGCGGCCAGCAGCGGAGGTTCGATCGACCCGGTCACCGATGATCTCCCGCCTCGGGGGCAATGGAGCGGAGGCCTTACGCCGCCGCGGGGGCTGAAGGGCGGCTCGCGAATTGCGCGCCCGCCCGGCAAAATCTGCCGCGCCCATGGTTAATGGACTGTTAAAGACGTTAACTTTCCGTTCACCTTGATCGTGACTTTGTCTATGACGGTTGCGGCTGCGTCGGTCTTGGTGCTCCGGGCGGCCGTCGGCGAGCGACGCCGTGCGGGTCCTCAAGCGCCCGGACCGCGCTTCTGAGATCGAGGGAAAGACCGCGTGCTGAACCAGATTTTCGGCGTCGAGATTCCGGCCCCCGTCGGCTTCATCCTGCTTCTGGCCGCGTTGATCGCCGTGGTGCTGCTGTGCGCCTGGCTGATCCGCAGCTTCGGCGGCAAGCGCCTCGGAGGCTCGGCCGCGACCGGCCGCTCACGGCAGCCCCGGCTCGGCGTGCTCGACGTGCTCGCCATCGACGGACGCCGCCGCCTCGTGATCGTGCGCCGCGACAATGTCGAGCATCTGGTGCTGCTCGGCGGTCCGAACGACGTCGTGGTCGAGAGCGGCATCCTGCGCACGCCCGCCGGCTCCGGCCAGCGCGAGCCGATCGCCTTCCCGGCCGAGACGCGGTCGGCGGCGCCGCAGCCGGCGCCAGCCGCCTCCGCGCCCGTCCGCGCGCCGCAGCCTCAGCCCGAGCGCGCCCCCGCGGCGGCCCGCGCGCCCGAACCTCCCCGCGCGGCCCAGCCCGCGCCGACCCCGGCGAAGGCCGCCGAGGCCCCTCCCGTCGCGCCGCCTACGCGCGAAACCCCGAAGCCGCAGGCCCCGGCCGCGCCGGCCGTCGCCCCCGTAATTCGTCCGGGCGCGGCTCCCGCAGCGCCGCGTCAGGCGCCGCCGGTCGATGCTCCTCCGACCGCCGCCCCGGCTCAGCCGGCGGCCCCGAAGCCCCAGCCCGCGGCCGCTCCCGTCGCATCCGCGACCCCCGCCCCGGCCGTGCAGCCCGCCGCCGCCGCGCCGCGGTCGAGCGAGATCGCCGACCGTCTCGCCGCCGCGCTCAAACGCCCGGTGACGCCGGTCAACGACGCGCCGAAGCCGGCGCCGGCCGCGCCCAAGGTCGAGGCGCCAAAGGCCGAAGCCCCCAAGGTCGAGACGCCCCGGAGCGACGAGCCCAGGCCCGCCCCCGCCGCTGCGCCCGCTCCGAGACCGGCCGCGCCGGCTCCTGCGCCCGCCGCCGCCGCTCCGGCCCCGGCCACGCCCGCCGCCCCGAAGCCCGCCGCTCCCGCCGTGAAGCCGGAGCAGCGCGCCGCGCCGGCCCCCGCGCCGAAGGCCGACGACGACGATCCGCTGGCCTCGCTCGAAGCCGAGATGGCGAGCCTTCTCGGGCGGGACCTGAGCAAACCGCAGTCGTGACGACGCCCCGAACCACGGCGCCGGCGCTCCGCCGCGCGGAGCCGTGACGGGGATCGCGAACCGCGCCACGGCCGCGGCCGCCGCAGGGCTCGCGCTGGCGCTCGTCGCCGCGCCGGGACCGGCGTTCGCGCAGTCGATCACGCTCGATCTCGGACAGGGCGGCGGCGTCAGCGAGCGGGCGCTTCAGCTCGTCGCGCTGATCACGGTGCTGAGCCTCGCGCCGTCGATCCTGATCATGGTGACGTGCTTCACTCGCATCGTGGTGGTGCTGTCGCTGCTGCGCACGGCGATCGGCACCCAGACCGCCCCGCCGAACACCGTCGTCACGGCGCTGGCGCTGTTTCTCACCGCCTTCGTGATGGCCCCGACCTTCCAGGCCGCCTACGATCAGGCGATCGCCCCTCGCCTCGCCGGCCAGATCGACGACGCGACCGCCTTCCAGCGCGGCGTCGCGCCGTTCCGCGCCTTCATGCTGGCGCATGTGCGCGAGAAGGACCTGGCGTTGTTCCAGGAGCTGTCGCGCGAGCCGACGCCGGAGGGGCCGGAGGCGGTGTCGCTCAGGGTGCTGGTTCCAGCCTTCATGATCTCGGAGCTCCGGCGCGCCTTCGAGATCGGCTTCCTGCTGTTCGTGCCGTTCCTCGTCATCGACCTCGTGGTGGCCTCGGTGCTGATGTCGATGGGCATGATGATGCTGCCGCCGGCGATCGTGTCGCTGCCGTTCAAGCTCATCTTCTTCGTGCTGGTGGACGGCTGGAACCTGATCGCGGGCAGTCTGGTCCAGAGCTACGGCTAGCGCCACGCCCTGTCAGTTTGAAGCGCGGCGTCATGGTCCGGCTTGACCGGACCATTCATGCCCAGCGTAGAGCTCGGCGCCCACGGCGGGTCCTCCGGTCAAGCCGGAGGACGACGAGCGGATAGGGCGGCGCTCCATCGGTCGCGATGCGGCCCGGTTTCGCCAAACGCCGTTCAGCGACGCGCTCCACGCCCGCGCAACAAGGGAGCCTGCTTGGCGCCGGGAACCCCAGACGCTCAGTCGTCGGCGATCCAGCCGCGGCGGCGGGCGTGGCGGATTTCGTCGCGCGGGGTGACGGAGCCGATCCTGCGGTCGGGCACGGCAACCGGCCGTGAGCCCGCGAGCGCGTCGTAGTCCTCATAGGTGTCGACGGCGAGCATCGCGGCGTAGAACGGCGCGCGCGGGTCGTCCCGCTCGGCGTGCTCCCGCAGGAGCGCCTCCTTCACGCGGATGAAGCGCCCGCTCAGCGGACCCTGGCCTCCCGACATCTGGCTCCCTTCTACCCTTGGCCCCGGCGCCGCTCGCAAGAGCCGCGCTGAACGCAAAGAGCCCCGGCGTCGCCGCCGGGGCCCCTCGCAACCTCCGGCCTCAGGAAAGACCGGAAAGCGTCGAACCGATCACTCGCGGTTGCCGAACAGCGACAACAGCATGGTGAAGAGGTTGATGAAGTTCAGGTAGAGCGACAGAGCGCCCATGATCGCCGACCGGCTGAGCGTGTCGCCGTCATAGCCGCCGTAGTAGCTCTCCTTGATGCGCTGGGTGTCGTAGGCGGTGAGACCCGAGAACACCAGCACGCCGACGACCGACACCACGAACTGCACCATGGTCGAGCCGATGAAGATGTTCACCAGGCTCGCGATCACGATGCCGAACAGGCCCATGATCAGGAAGGTGCCCATGCCCGACAAGTCGCGCTTGGTCGTGTAGCCCCAAAGGCTGAGCGCGCCGAAGGCGGCCGCCGTGATGAAGAACACGCGCGCGATCGAGGCGCCGGTGTAGACGAGGAAGATCGACGACAGCGACAGGCCCATCAGGCCCGCGAAGACGTAGAAGGCGATCTGGCCCGAGGCCGGCGACATCTTGTGGAGACGCGCCGACAGGAAGAACACCATGCCGAGCGGGGCGAGCATGACGACCCACTTCAGCGGGCTCGCGAACAGCGCGTAGCCGAACTGGGTGAGATGCATGCCGCGGGCGGTGGCGACCGCGGAGGCCGGATCGCTGGTCACGGCGAGCATGAACGCGCCGATCGCGGCGAAGCCGGTGATGGCGAGGCCGAGCGACATGTAGTTGTAGACGCTCAGCATGTAGGAGCGCAGACCCTGGTCGACGACGGCCGACGTGGTCGCGCCTCCGACGGCCGTACGGCCCCAAGCGTTGCGTTGGAAGTCGGACATAGTCTGAGTTCCTCAATGATCCTTCAGAACCGCCGAACACCGGCGATCTCTTGCGGGATGATATGGTGAGGGCCGGTGCGCGCACAAGTTCGCGAGGCCCCGGCCTTGCTGACATCTTCGTCAGGTCGGCGCGGCGGGCGCATGTCAGGATTTGCGGCGACGCGGCCTCGACGGCGCGCCCACGCGCAGCACCGTGTCCGGCCCCATGAGCGCGATCAGCCGGCGGAGCTTCGCGGGCGCGACCGCCACGCAGCCCGCGGTCGGCGTGAAGCCGGGGCGCGCGGCGTGCAGGAAGATCGCGCTGCCGCGGCCCTGCCGCGCCGGGCGGTCGTTCCAGCCGAGCTCGACCACCAGGTCATAGAGGCCGTCGTCGCGCCACATCCGCTCGTGGGACGCAGCGAACGGCGTCCGCACGAGGCGGTTGTAGAGCCTGTGGCCGGCGGCGTCGCACCAGCCGTCGTCGGGGCGGATGGCGCGGGTCGGAGCGGCCGTCGTCGGCCGCCGCCCGCGGTCAGGCCGCCAGAACACGCGCCGCACGGCGAGGTCGCCGCGGGGGGTCGCGCCGTCGCCCTCGCGCTTGTCGACCACGACGCCGGCCGGTCCCAGCGCGCAGGGCAGGACGAACGGCCCCGCGGCGAGCCGCCCCCGCGCCCGCGCCCCGGGCAGCGGCCGGACGGCGATGATTTTGAGCGAACGGCGCATGGCGTGATCTGGTCGTCGCGGTCAGAATGGCGTGAGGCGTGGCGTGATGACGCCCGGCGACGGCCGGTTCACCTTGCCGAGCGCGGGGTACGTGCTCTAGTTCACGCGGCAGTCAAGCGGCGGAACTGCATCGGAGATGACCCCTGAATGGCCACCAAGCGCAAGATACTCGTAGTCGATGACGACGCTGACCTCCGCGGCGAGCTCACCGAACAGCTCAACCTGCACGACGAGTTCGAAGCGGATTCGGCCGAGACGGCCAGCATTGGCCTCGCCAAAGCGCGCGCGGACCATCTCGACCTCGTGCTGATGGACGTCGGCCTGCCGGACATCGACGGCCGCGAGGCCGTGAAGATGATGCGCCGCGACGGCTTCCGCGGGCCGGTCATCATGCTGACCGGACAGGATTCCGACGCCGACCAGATTCTCGGCCTCGAGGCCGGCGCCAACGACTATGTGGCGAAGCCGGTGCGTTTCGCGGTGCTGCTCGCCCGCATCCGCGCCCAGCTCCGCAGCCACGAGGCGAGCGAGGACGCGGTGTTCGCCGTCGGCCCTTACACGTTCAAGCCCGGCGCCAAGATGCTGGTGACCGACAAGAACGCCCGCATCCGCCTGACCGAGAAGGAAACCGCGATCCTGCGCTACCTTTATCGCGCCGGGCCCGCGGTGGTCGGGCGCGAAACGCTTCTTCAGGAAGTCTGGGGGTACAATTCGGGCGTGACGACTCACACGCTCGAAACGCACGTTTATCGGCTAAGACAGAAGATCGAGGCCGATCCGTCGAATGCGCGTCTGCTCGTCACGGAGGCCGGGGGCTACAAGCTCGTTCCCTGAGACGAGCTGACGACGTGCGTGCGGGGTTCGATTGGCGCTTGAGGACGACATCCGGACGCTCGGCCGCACGCCCCTGCTCGACGAGCTCGGCCGCGATGCGCTGCGGCTGATCGCGTTTTCCGCCGACCGGCTCGACCTCGCCGACGGCGCCGTCCTGTTTCGCGAAGGCGAGGACGCCCTCGGCGCGTTCGTCGTTGTTTCGGGCTTCGTCCGGCTGACGCGGTCGAACGGCGCCAGCCGCCGCGTCGGCGAAGGCGCGCTCATCGGCGAGCTCGCCCTGCTGTGCGAGACCCGCCGGCCTGCGACGGCCGCAGCCGAGGGTCAGGCCACGGTCTACCGGATCGCGCGCACGCTGTTCGCGCGGCTGTTCGACGAATATCCCGACCTCGCCCGGAAGCTGCGCGCCCGAATCGCGGCGCGCGTGACGACCAACGCCGAGGACCTCAAGGCGATCGAGGCGGCGCTCCGGCGCTGAGGCCGCGGGCCTGTCAGGCCTGCCGATGGACGGCGTCCGACCGCAGCGACGGCGACGCGAGCAGCGAGCCCTGCAGATAGGTCGCGCCCCACGCGGTCAGCATCTCGGCGACGGTCTCCGTCTCGACCTGCTCCGCCACCGTCTCGAACCCGAGTTCGCGCGACAGCGCCAGCAGAGCGCGGACGAAGGCCCCGCTGTCCGCCGATCGGCCGAGGTCGCGAACGAACGACCCGTCGATCTTCACCAGGTCGATCGCCAGCTCCTTCAGCGCCTTGAACGAGGTGTGGCCCGTGCCGAAATCGTCGATCGCGACCTTCACGCCGAGCGCCCGGAGGTCGGCGACGAAGCGCGACGTGGCGACGATGTCGGCGATCGCCGCGGTCTCGGTGATCTCCACCATCATCCGTTCGGCGAGGTCGGGGCGCAGCGTGAACCACGAGGTCAGCGCGTCCATCCAGCTTTCGTCGTTGGTGGTGGACGCCGAGATGTTGACCGCGAGCCGGATGTCGGGATCGGCCGCGAGCTTGCGGATCGCAAGGTCGAGCACGCGGTGGTCCAGCATGTGGACGATGCCGACTTCTTCCGCCGCCTCCACGAGCGGTCCGCCCGAGATGAGGTCGCCGCCCTCGGTGCGCACCCGCACCAGCGCCTCGCTCCAGACCGGCTCGCGCGAGTCGGCGCGGAACACCGGCTGGAACGCGAGCGCCACGCGGTGGGCGTTGAGCGCCGCCACCAGTTCGTCGGCGAGCCGCACATGGGCGCGGCGCGCGGCCTCCCGCTCGGGGTCCGGCGCGTAGATGCTGAAACCGGACGACACGCCGCTCGCCCGGTCGAGCGCGGTGCGGGCGCGCGACACCAGCTCCGTCGTGTCGCGGGCGTGGCGGGGCGCGACCACCGCGCCGACCGCGACCCGCACCGAGACTGGGCCGAACTCCGTGGCCATCGGCTCCTCGTTGACGGCGGCGAGCAGGCGGCGGCCAGCGACCTGAAGGTCGCTGGCGTCGCACTCCTGAAGCACGACGCCGAAGGTCGAGGTCGAGAACCGGCCAAGCGAATCGCCGCCGCGCATGGCGCCGCGCAGCCGGCGGGCGACCTCGACCACGGCGCGGTCTCCGATGTCGAAGCCGTAGGCGTCGTTGATGGCGCCGAGATTGACGAGCGCGGCGAGAGCGAAGGACGAGGAGGTCTGCATCCGCGCGCCGGCCGCCAGCGCGCTCGCGGCGATCTCGATCAGCCGCGCCCGCGCGAGCTGCCCGGTGAGCGGATCGAACCGCGACATCACGGCGATCTCGCCGGGGCGTTCCTGATGGTCGCCGAGACGCCGCACCACGCCGACGACCCGTTGCGGACGGCCGTCGGACCCTGCGTACCAGCGCCCGCGATCTTGGAGCCAGAGCCGCTGCGCCCGCCCGCCACGCAGGAGCGGATACTCGATCTCGAACGGAACGCCGGCGCCGTCGTCGGCCTGCGAGGCGCCGAACACCGCCGAACGGCGGGTGGTCAGCGCCTCGGGATCCAGCAGGGATTCGAAACGGGCCGCCTCATCGATACGAACCGAAGGCGGCAGCTGAAGCAGAGCCCGCGCGTTGGCCGTCCACTCCAGGCGGTCGGACGCCACGTCCCAGTCATAGGCGGCCTCGCCGACGGCCGACAGCGTCTCCTCGAGGGACAGCGGCTGGGCGGCTCGGGTCGCGGCCGTTTCGACATTCGGCATTCGATCGACCCATGGCTCGAGTGGACGGAGAATCGCGGCTCTGGACTCTAACGAAACTTCCTCTAGCTTTCCTGCAGGCGATCGTGGCTCAGACCATATGGTTTAAGTTCGGTTAACACATTTGCGGTCAGGCGAGGAATTCAAACCTCACTTAAGGTATGACAGACGCGCGGTGGTAAATTGATGCTGATGATCAGCGGCCCCTCCGGTGTGACCCGGTCCGCCTCCGTGGAGCGGACGCGTAAGGCCGCCGACGCCGCGGACCATGACGTCACGCGCGATTCGCCGCCGAAGGAAGCCTCGTCGCCCCCGAAGTTCGGCCGACGCGCGACCGACGCGCCGACTCCGGAGGCCCGCCCGCAGACCTCCGCCGACCCCGAGCCCGCCGCTCCCCGCTCCTACGCACCGCTCGTCGCGCAGTTGATCGCGGGCAAGCTCGGCGTTCCGCAGACCCGCCAGCGCCGACGCGGTCCCGTCGCGGACGCCATCTCGGCCTATCGCCGGACCCGCCGCGCCGTCGCGCGCGCGCCGCACGCGTTCGAAACCAAGGCCTGACGGCCCTTCCTTCCAGCGCACGCAAAAAAGCCGGCCCTTGTGAGGCCGGCTTTTTTTGTCGATGGCGCGAAGTCCTGACCGGAGCCGCCCGCAGGCGGCCGGGATCAGGCCTCCTTCGGCGTCAGGATCTGACGGCCGCGATACATGCCGGTCTTGAGGTCGACATGGTGCGGGCGGCGGAGCTCGCCGGAGTCCTTGTCTTCGACATAGGTCGGGGACTTGAGCGCGTCGGCCGAACGGCGGAAGCCGCGCTTCATCGGGGAGGTCTTTCGCTTCGGAACGGCCATTGTCAAAAACTCCGTCGGATCGGGCCGCAGCGCTCACGCGCGCGCGAATGTCGTTGGGCGGGGCGCTTTCGCCTCGCCGTCAAGCGCGGGCTTATAACGGCATCGCGGCCCGAACGCCAGAGCCAATCCCGCGGCGCCCGTTCGCGGGCTATCGCCCCAGACAGGCGGTGAGCGCGGCGGCCGCCCGCGCCCGCCGCACGATGACCGCCGCGTGCGACGACGCCTGCCGGTTCGGGCGCCGAGCGTCGCGGATGATCGGGTTCGGCAGCGCTGCGGCCATCACCGAGGCCTCCCGCGCCGTCAGGGCGCGCGCGCTCTTGCGGAAGGCGCGCCGCGCTCCGGCCTCGGCGCCGAACACCCCGTCCGGTCCCCACTCCGCGATGTTCAGATAGACCTCCATGATCCGGCGCTTGCTCCAGACCAGCTCGATGCCCTGGGCCAGCACGATCTCCAGCGGCTTGCGGAGATACGGCGCGCCCTGCCACAGGAACAGGTTCTTCGCGACCTGCATGGTGATGGTCGAGGCGCCGCGCCGCGGTCCGTTGTCGCCGCCCTCGCCGAGCACGAGCCGGACGGCCGCCCAGTCGACGCCGCCATGCTGGCAGAAGCGGGCGTCCTCGGAGACCACGACGGCCCGCGGCAGCGTCGCCGCGATCTGGTCGAGCGGCACCCAGACGCGCTCGACCGGCCTGAGCGTCAGCCAGCGCGCGACCATCAGCGTGGAGACCGGCGGAACGACCGTGTAGACGAGCGTCAGGATGAGCGGCGCCGCCGCCAGCAGCGTCAGGGCGATCACGACGAGCCGCAGCCATGGCGTCCTGCGGCCCAGCCTCAACGGCCTTCCGCTCGATATCGACGCCATCGGCACGCCCGTCGCCTCGTGAGAGCCGCAATGTAGCAGAGCGGAACCGGCGCGCCACCGGCCGGACGGCGTGATGACGCCGACTTGACGGGGCCGCGCCCTTGGGGCACGGCCGGGCTCCGCACACGAGGTCTCCCGCCATGGCCTATTCCGCCGTCGAGCGCCGGCTGTCCACGATCGCCGCCTCCGTCGAGGCCGCGCTCGACGGCGTCCTGAGCCTCGAGGCCGGCGCGGGCGAGACCGCCCGCCCCTCCCGGCTGGTGGAGGCCATGCGCTACGCCATGCTCGGCGGCGGCAAGCGGCTGCGGCCTGCGCTGGTGGTCCTGACGGCCGAGCTGTTCCGGGCCGACACGGCCGGGGCGCTGCGGGCCGGGCTCGCGGTCGAATGCGTGCATGGCTACAGCCTGATCCACGATGACCTGCCGGCGATGGACGACGACGCGCTCCGGCGCGGACGCCCGACGCTGCACCGCGCCTTCGACGAGGCCACCGCCATTCTGGCGGGCGACGCGCTGCTGACGCTCGCCTTCGATCTGCTCGCGGCGCCGGCGACGCATCCGGACGCGGACGTCCGCATCGGCCTGGTCGCGGAGCTGGCGCGCGCGGCGGGCGTCGGCGGCATGGTCGGCGGACAGATGCTCGATCTCGCCGCGGAGGGACGCTTCTCGGATGCTCCCGGCGGACCGCAGGACGAGGCGGCGGTGCTGCGGCTGCAGGCGATGAAGACGGGCGCCCTGATCGCGGCGCCGATCGCGATGGGGGCCGCGCTCGGCGGCGCGACGCCGGAGCAGCGCGCGGCGCTGACCGCCTATGGCCGCGCGCTGGGGGCCGCGTTCCAGGTCGCGGACGACCTGCTCGACGTCGAGGGCGAGGCGGCGACCGTGGGCAAGGCCACCGGCAAGGACGCCGCCGCCGGCAAGGCGACGCTGGTGGCCGCGCTCGGCGTCGAGGGCGCGCGGCGACGCCTCGTGGACCTCACCGCGCAGGCGAGCGGCGCGCTGTCGCCGTTCGGCGCGGACGCGGACGGCTTGCGCGACCTCGCGCGCTTCGTGGCCGAACGCCAGGCCTGACCGCGGCCTAGCTGTTCGAACCCGCGACCTTGTCGAGCCGGGCGCGCATCTCCGCCATCTCGCGACGAAGCTCGTCGAGATCGATGCTCGGCTTCTCGTCGCGCGCGGGCGCCGCCTGCTCCGGCGTGGAGGCGGCCTCCGTCTGCCCGGGGAAGGCGGTGAACATGCGGAACGCGCGCTCCATGATGGCGACGTTGGTCCGCATCTGCTCCTCGACCGCGGACTGGAAGCTCGCGCCGCCGAACGCCCCGAGGCTCGCGCGCATCTTGTCCTGGTCGCGCGTCAGGGCGCCCATCGAAAGCTCCAGATACTTCGGCACGATGCTCTGGATGCTGTCGCCGTAGAACCGGATCAACTGCCGGAGGAACGTGATGGGCAGCAGATTCTGGCCCTTGTTCTCCTGCTCGAAGATGATCTGCGTCAGCACCTGATGGGTGATGTCGTCGCCGGACTTGGCGTCGACCACATGAAAATCCTCACCCTTCTTCACCATCGCGGCGAGGTCTTCGAGCGTGACGTAGGTGCTCGTGCCGGTGTTGTACAAACGGCGGTTGGCGTACTTCTTGATCGTGATCGGATCGGTCGTGCTCGGCATATCGCCCTGATCTCCGCGCGTCTGGCGGCCTTGTTCTTCGGCTTCTTCGGCGTTCCTCCCGCGGCGCGGCACGCCCGCGCCGGCCGAGGCCATTGGACGATAAGGCGATAATGAGGCGGCGGCTAGATTTTTGTGCAGTGCGGAGCCTCCAAGGGCCGCTCCATACTCCGAAAGGTCTAGTCGTCCGGGGACGACGCTAGTCCATTCGGCGATTTGCGAGCCGAATCGACCTAGGTCGTCTTGACGTCGCGAACGGCGCCTACCGATAACCAGCACTCTTTCGGCCGTGCAGCGCGGTCGGCATCGAACGTGCGGAGGACTGAACATGGCCGAGACCGACGTCGTGATCGTGGGCGCCGCCCGCACCGCGGTCGGCGCCTTCAACGGCGCGCTGAGCTCCCTCCCCGCCCACGAACTCGGGAAGATCGCCATCAAGGCGGCGCTGGAGCGCGCCGGCGTGGAGCCGGGCGAGGTCTCCGAGACGATCCTCGGCCAGGTGCTGACCGCCGCCCAGGGGCAGAACCCGGCCCGACAGGCTTCGATCGCGGCCGGCATCCCGATCGAAGCGGCGGCGTGGGGCATCAACCAGGTGTGCGGCTCCGGCCTGCGCGCCGTGGCGCTCGCCGCCCAGGCGGTCGCTCAGGGCGACAGCGCCTTCGTCGTCGCCGGCGGCCAGGAGAGCATGAGCCAATCGGCCCACGCCGCGCACATGCGCGCCGGCACCAAGATGGGCGACGTCAAGTTCATCGACACGATGATCAAGGACGGCCTCTGGGACGCCTTCAACGGCTACCACATGGGCACCACCGCCGAGAACGTCGCGCAGAAGTGGCAGATCACCCGCGAGCAGCAGGACGAGTTCGCGGTCGCCTCGCAGAACAAGGCCGAGGCGGCGCAGAAGGCGGGCAAGTTCAAGGACGAGATCGCTCCGGTGACGATCTCGTCGAAGAAGGGCGACGTCGTCGTCGACCAGGACGAGTACATCCGCCACGGCGCGACCCTCGACAGCGTCGCCAAGCTGCGGCCTGCCTTCTCCAAGGACGGCACGGTGACCGCCGGCAACGCCTCGGGCATCAACGACGGCGCCGCGGCGCTGGTGGTGACCTCGGCGTCGGCGGCGTCGGCGAAGGGCCTGAAGCCGCTCGCCCGCATCGTGAGCTGGGCGCAGGCCGGCGTCGACCCGTCGGTGATGGGCTCCGGCCCGATCCCGGCCTCGCGCAAGGCGCTCGAGAAGGCCGGCTGGTCCATCGACGACCTCGACCTGATCGAGGCCAACGAGGCCTTCGCGGCGCAGGCCTGCGCGGTGAACAAGGACCTCGGCTGGGACCTCTCGAAGGTGAACGTCAACGGCGGCGCGATCGCGATCGGCCATCCGATCGGCGCCTCCGGCGCCCGCGTGCTGGTCACGCTGCTGCACGAGATGATCCGGCGGGACGCCAAGAAGGGCCTCGCCACGCTCTGCATCGGCGGCGGCATGGGCATCGCCCTGACGGTCGCCCGCGACTGAAGACGTCTTCTCGATAGCCGGCCGCCGCGGCGGCCGGCCGGTTCCTTGACGGGCGGGGACAACGCCCGAACCCTTTGTGATTCCTGGGAGGCACGACATGGCACGGACGGCGCTCGTCACCGGCGGCACGCGCGGCATCGGCGAGGCGATCTCGATCGCGCTCAAGAAGGCCGGCTACAACGTGGCCGCCACGTACGCGGGCAATGACGAGAAGGCGAACGCCTTCAAGGCGGAACACGGCATCGCCGTGTTCAAGTGGGACGTCGCCGATCCGGACGCCTGCGCCGCCGGCGTCGCCAAGGTCGAGGCCGAGGTCGGCCCGATCGACATCCTCGTGAACAACGCCGGCATCACCCGCGACGGCATGTTCCACAAGGCCACGTTCCAGCAGTGGCGCGAGGTGATGAGCACCAACCTCGACTCCATGTTCACGATGACCCGTCCCGTCATCGACGGCATGCGCGAGCGCGGCTTCGGGCGCATCATCAACATCACCTCGATCAACGGCCAGAAGGGCCAGATGGGCCAGGCCAACTACTCCGCCGCCAAGGCCGGCGTGATCGGCTTCACCAAGGCGCTGGCGCAGGAGAACGCCAAGAAAGGCGTGACCGTGAACGCCATCGCCCCCGGCTACATCGCGACCGAGATGGTGATGGCGGTGCCGGAGAAGGTGCGCGAGGGGATCATCGCCACGATCCCGGTCGGCCGCCTCGGCGAGAGCGAGGAGATCGCCGAAGCGGTGGTCTATCTCGCCGGCGAGAAGGCCGGCTTCGTGACCGGCTCCACGCTGACCATCAACGGCGGCCAGTACATCGCATGACGCCCGCCGACCCTTGGGTCCGGACAAACGAAACGGCCGGGTCTCCCCGGCCGTTTTTTTGTCCGCCGCGTCATGAACGGGCCCGGCCGGACCATGTCATGCCGCGCGCGGCGGCGGGCCCCTTCCAGCGATCCGCGGAACGCGGAGCCCGGCGGGCCCGATCCGCTTACTTGACGATCATCACGACCACGCCGCGGCCGGCCTTGGAGTCGAGCTCGGCCGCCGTGAGCTTGCCGTCCTTGTTCTTGTCCGCGGCGTTGAAGCGCTTGCGGGCGATCGACAGCCACTCGTCCATCTCGAGCGTGTCGTCACCGTCCTTGTTGGCGCGCTTCCAGTCGGCCTTGGTCAGCCGGCCTTCGGTCTCGTCCGGCTCGAGGGTCGAGTCGCCGTCCGGATTGATCTCCGCATAGAGCTTGCTCGCGAGGTGGATGACCTCGGCGATCTCGAGCGTGTCGTCGCCGTCCTTGTTGTAGGTCTTGATGACCTCGGCGCCCGTGATGGTCTTGGTCTGGGCGAACGCAGGCGCGGCGACGAACATCAGAGCGGCTGCGCCCATGACGAGGCGGCTGGCGGTCTTCATCTTGGCTCTCCAAATAATAATAAGTTCAGCGGCTCGGCGCATCGAAGTCCGCTGATGCACCATGCTGCTCTAGCTGGCGCAGCAAAATAAGAAAACAATAAAAAACAAGACTGTCCCCTGCGCGCCGTCCGGACGCCGGCGCGGCGCGCAGGCCAGAACGGCGCGCGTCAGTCCGACCGCGCGAGATTCGACGCCTGCTCGACCCACTTGTCGCGGGCGATGCGTCCGGGCGGCGTCATCTTGGCGTCGAGGGCTTCGCGCTCAGGGCCGTCGAGCCGGGCGATCTGCCAGAAGTGGAAAATGCCCTCCTCGTTCAGCAGCTTCTGCAGCTTGGGTCCAACGCCCGCGATCCTGGTGAGGTCGTCGGCCGGGCCCTTGGGCTCGTCCAGCCGCGCCGGCTCCGGGACCGGCTGGGTCGCGCGGTCCGCCTTCGCGGCCTTCGGAGCGCGGGCGAGGCCCGGCTCGTTCGAGAGGATGAAGTCGTGGATGCGCGGCGCGATCTCGGCGCGGAAGCGCGAGCCGTTGAACACGCCGTAATGGCCGACGCGCTCCTGCAGATAGTGCACGCGCTTGTCGTCGCTGAGGCTGGAGCAGAGCTTGTGCGCGGCCTTCGTCTGCCCGACGCCCGAAATGTCGTCGCGCTCGCCCTCGACCGTCATCAGCGCGCAGCGCGTGATCTTCGAGCAGTCGACCGGCTTGCCGCGGTGGGTCATCTCGCCCTTCGGCAGCGCGTGGCGGATGAACACGGTGTCGACCGTCTGCAGGTAGAACTCCGCGGTCAGGTCCATCACCGCGAGGTACTCGTCGTAGAACTCGCGGTGCTTCTCGGCGTTGTCGCCGTCGCCGTCCACGAGATGGTTGAAGAACTCGGTGTGCGCGGTGACGTGCCGGTCGAGGTTCATCGACACGAAGCCGGTAAGCTGCAGGAAGCCGGGATAGACCTGCCGCATCACGCCCGGATTGGGCCAGGGCACGACGGTGATGACGTTGCGCCGGAACCAGTCGAGGCCGCGCTCATGGGCGAGGTCGTTGACCGCCGTCGGGTTCTCGCGGGTGTCGATCGGCCCGCCCATCAGCGTCATGGAGCGCGGCACGTAGGGATCGTTCTCGGCCTCCATGCGCGCGATCGCCGCGAGCACCGGCACCGCCGGCTGGCACACCGCCATCACGTGGCAGTCGCCTTTCATGAAGCGGAAGATCGAGATCAGATAGTCGATGTAGTCGTCGAGGTCGAAGGCCCCCTCCGACAGCGGCACCATCCGCGCGTCGGTCCAGTCGGTGATGTAGACCTCGTGGTCCGGCAGCATCGCCTCGACCGTGCCGCGCAGCAGGGTGGCGTAGTGCCCGGACATCGGCGCCACGATGATCAGGTTCGGCTGCTTGCGCGCGTTCGCGCTCCGCATGCGCTCGAAATGGATGAGGTCGCAGAACGGCCGGCTCCACACCCGCTTCTCGGTCACCGCCACCCGCTCGCCGCGCGCGAGCGTGGTCGGAAGGCCGAATTCGGGCTTGCCGTAGCGGCGGGTGGCGCGCTCGAACACCTCGCAGAGCGCGCTCACCTTGCGGCCCCACTCCGTATGCGCGATTGGGTTCGCGGGATTCTTGAAGTACAGCTTTCCGGCGTCCGCGAGGGCGCGGGCGGGACCGAGGGAGGACTGCGCCGCCTCATAAAGCCAGTAGAGCGGCAGGGAGGTCGCCGAGCCGCCCCAGTCGGCGTAGGCGGGCGCGCCGCCGAACTCTCCGATTCCGCTTTCCTTGGAGCTGCGTGGCATCGGTCAACCCTCGCCGATTGTGCGGCGCATCATAGCGTCGGAGCCTCAAGATTCCGCCGATCTTGCGTTGCGTCAATGGGGCCATCGTCTGCGGCGTCGCAGCGTAGCCTTCCCTCGGCCCCTCCCCCCTGAAAACCGGAAAGCCCGTCTGGTGACGTCCCCTCTCTCTCCCCCGCGCGATCGCCTGCTGAACCAGCACCAGCTCCGGCTGGACACGCTGATCCGTCTGCGCTGGCTCGCTATCGCGGGCCAGAGCGTCGCGGTCGTCGCCGTGCATGTGGCGTTCGGCTTCCCGCTGCCGCTCGCGGCCTGCTTCGCCTTCATCGCCATGTCGGCCCTGCTGAACGTGGTTCTGCGGCTCAGCTACCCCGTGAGCCACCGGCTGCTGCCGTCGGCGGCCTGCGCGCTGCTCGCCTATGACGTGCTGCAGCTCGCGGCGCTGCTGTTCCTGACGGGCGGGATGGAGAATCCGTTCTCGATCCTGTTCCTCGCGCCGGTGATGATCTCGGCGACGGCCCTGCCGCCCCAGACCACCGCCATTCTCGGCGCCCTCGTCATGGGCTGCGCCACGATCCTCGGGGTGGCGCACCTTCCCCTGCCCTGGACGACTCCGCAGCCGCTGGAGATGCCGTTCCTCTATGTCGCGGGCATCTGGACCGCGCTGCTGCTCTCGCTCGGCTTCATCGGCGTCTACGCGTGGCGCGTCGCGGAGGAAGGGCGGGAGCTCAGCCAGGCGCTCGCGGCGACGGAGCTCGTGCTCGCGCGCGAACAGCATCTGTCCGCGCTCGACGGACTGGCGGCCGCCGCGGCCCACGAGCTCGGCACGCCGCTCGCCACCATCGCGCTGGTGTCGAAGGAGCTCGAAAGGGCGCTCGCGCCGGGCCCGCACGCCGAGGACATTGCCCTTCTGCGCGAGCAGGTCGCTCGCTGCCGCGAGATCCTAAAGAAGCTGACCTCCCTCGACGAGCACGGCGCGCCGTTCGACGTGCTCTCCATGAGCCACCTGCTCGAGGAGATCGTCGCCCCGCACCGCAATTTCGGCGTCGCGCTCGAGGTCGTCCTCACCGGCGACCCCGCGACCGCGCCACGGTGGCGGCGCAACCCGTCCGTGCTTTATGGCTTGGGCAATATCGCCGAGAACGCGGTCGACTTCGCCAAGGAGCGCGTGCGGCTGGCGGTGCGCTGGGACGACGACGAAGTGGCGATCGAGATCGCCGACGACGGCCCTGGCTTCGCGCCGGAGGTGCTGACCAAGCTCGGCGAGCCCTACATCTCGACCCGCTCCGACAGCCACGCCCATGACGTGGAGGCCGGGGGGCTCGGGCTCGGCTTCTTCATCGCCAAGACCCTGCTGGAGCGGTCCGGCGCCACCCTTGTGCTCGGCAACGCCGCCCCGCCGGCCTCCGGAGCCGTGGTGCGCGCGATCTGGCCGCGGGCTCGCTTCGCCGCGGACGCGGCCGGCGCGCTCGGGAGCCATGCGTAGTTCCCGCGCCGTTGACGGCGCAGGCGACTGTTGCTAGGAGACCGGCTCCGCGGCGGGCGCAAGCTCGCCCACAGACGTTCGTCGACGCGCCCTCAGAGCCGCGCGTCCACCGCAGACAAAAAGGAACGAGACGCCCATGGCCAACACGCCGTCGGCCAAGAAGGCCGTTCGCAAGATCGCCCGCCGCACCAAGGTGAACGGCGCGCGCCGCAGCCGGGTCCGCACCTTCCTCCGCAAGGTCGAAGAGGCCATCGCCTCCGGCCAGCCGGAGGAGGCAAAGACCGCCCTTCGCGCGGCCGAGCCGGAGATCATGCGCGCCGCCCAGAAGGGCGTGCTGCACAAGAACACCGCCTCGCGGAAGGTCTCGCGGCTCGCGGCCCGGGTGCGTTCCCTCAGCGCCTGAAAACGACGCTTCCAAGACGATCGAAAACCCGGCCAAGCGCCGGGTTTTTTCGTTTGTGTCCCTTTTGCGACGCGGGGCTCGATCGTCGCGACGCGCATGAATCCGTATTGACTCGCGGATTCCGCCGCTCCCCCGCCGAAGCCGGTTCCGCCGTCAATCGACGAGCAAAAAAAGCTATTCAATTTCATATGTTTACGGGCAAGTCACACGCAGGACCCCGGAATCCGGAGCCCCGCCGATCGGAATCACAGACAGCGCAAAAAGAATCTCGCGGCGCCCGGTGCGGAGGCTCCAGGCGCCACGTCAATTCGATTTTGCTGGCTATGCAGAGGTTTGAGCAAAGCGGCCCGGCGCCCACGGCGACGGCGTCATCCGATTCGCGCCTGCGCTGCGCCGATTCGCAGCTCCCCCACCCGTTGCGCGCCCTCGGACCGCTGTGTATCGTCCGAAGCCATGGAGAGACGCCGCAACTACTTCTTCCCTGCGGACGAGGATAAGATGGCGAGCTTCGAGAGAAACAACGATAGCGGGCTCTGTTTCGCAGTCGGCTGATGTGTTCTCTGTAGTAAAACCTCAACCTATGCACCGGCGTATCAGCGGCTTCGGCGCTAGCGGTAACACGCGCCTGGCGTAAGCGTATGCGCAACTTGGACAGAGAGGCGCTCGGCGCACTGCCGGCGAAGAGATTTCTATGGTTGAACCGCGCGGATCCTATGCTGGCGACGTCGCGCCGCGCGACGCCTGGGAGAGCCTTGAAACGGACCCCGCCGCAGCCCTGGTCGACGTCCGCACCAGCGCGGAGTGGTCGTTCGTAGGCGTGCCGGACCTGTCGCCGGCCGGCAAGCGCGTCCTGCTCCAGGAGTGGCAGCGCTTCCCGTCCATGCAGATCGATCCCGGCTTCGCGGAGGCCGTGGCGGAGACGCTGAAGTCCGCAGGCGCGACCGAGGACACGCCAGTCTATTTCCTTTGCCGCAGCGGCGCGCGCAGCCAGGCGGCGGCCGCCGCGCTCGCGGCGCTCGGCTGGACCCGCGCCTACAATGTCGTCGGGGGCTTCGAAGGCCCGCTGGACGGCGAACGCCGCCGGGGTTCGGTCGCCGGCTGGAAGGCCGACGGCCTTCCCTGGGTCCAGAGTTGATCCCTCCCGCGTCCGCCGCCCGTCCCCTATCCGATCGCCGCACCGAAATTTCCCGGAGATGTCCGATGCTTCCTGCGCAGTCCGAACGTTTTGCGGCCGCGTCTCCGGCGATTGGCGATGACGACGGCCACGAGGCGGCCTGGCGGCGGGCGACCGCACGCCTGCGCGCAGAGTATGGCGACGACGTCTATCTCAGCTGGTTCGGCCGCATCGCGCTCGACCGCGTCGAGGACGGCGTCGCGCATCTGACGGTGCCGACCCGTTTCCTGAAAAGCTGGATCCAGTCGCATTACGCCGACCGGATCACCGTGGTGCTTTCGGAGGAGGCTCCGGAGGTCGACCGCATCACGCTCACCGTCCGGGTCGCCGCGCCCAAGCTCGCCGCAAGCGGCGGCGACGTCATCGTAGCTCCCGCCCCGCGGATGGAGCAGCAGCAGGAGGAGCGCGCCTCGGCGCCGGTCCCGACAGGATTCGCTCCGTCGCGCGACGGCCAGCGGCTGACCGGCTCCCCGCTCGACAAGCGCCTCACGCTCGACACTTTCCTCGTCGGCCGCTCGAACCAGCTCGCGCACGCCGCCGCGCTTCAGGTGGCGAGCGCCAAGGCCGGCGATCCCGTCACCTTCAATCCGCTCGTGATCCACGCCGCGGTCGGCCTCGGCAAGACCCACCTGCTGCAGGCAACCGCCCACGCGGTCGAGGCGACGGGCCGCCGGGTCATGTACCTCACGGCCGAGAAGTTCATGTTCGACTTCGTGGCCTCGCTCAAGGCGCAGACCGCGCTGACCTTCAAGGAGCGGCTGCGGGCGATCGACCTCCTGATCATCGACGACCTCCAGTTCCTTCAGGGCAAGACCGTGCAGCAGGAGTTCGGCCACACGCTGAACGCGCTGCTCGACGGGCGCCAGCAGGTGATCGTCGCCGCCGACCGCGCGCCGTCCGAGCTCGAAAGCGTCGACGAACGCCTGCGCTCGCGCCTCGCCGGCGGCCTGACGCTCGAGATGGGCGCGCTCGACGAGGGCCTGCGCGCCAAGATTCTCGAGGTGCGGATCGAGGCGGCCCGCCGCCTGCATCCGAAGTTCGACGTGCCGGCCGACGTCGTCGCCTATGTCGCGCGCATCATCACCGCGAACGGCCGCGATCTCGACGGCGCGGTCAACCGGCTGCTCGCCCACAACACGCTGACCGGCGCTCCGATCAGCGTCGAGATGGCGGAGACCGCGCTGCGCGACCTCGTGCGGCAGGTCGAGCCGAAGCGTGTGAAGATCGAGGACATCCAGCGCATCGTCGCGCGGCACTACAACGTCAGCCGCGCCGACCTGCTGTCCTCGCGGCGCACCCAGACCGTGGTGCGTCCGCGCCAGGTCGCGATGTACCTCTCGAAGCAGATGACGCTGCGCTCCCTGCCCGAGATCGGGCGGCGCTTCGGCGGGCGCGACCACACCACGGTGCTGCACGCCGTGCGCAAGATCGACGAACTGGTCAAGACCGACGTCGCGCTCAGCGACGAGATCGAGCTGCTGAAGCGGATGCTGCTCGACTGAGGCCTCGGCGCCGGCCGCGCCCGTCGTCCCTTGCGCCGCGGCCGGCGCGTTTTCTCCAAGCGGCTCTTTGACTTTCGGATCAGATCGACCGCCTTTCGGCGCGTTGACTTCGCAGGCGCCGCACCCCTACTGTCCGCCCCGGTCAGCGGCGCGCCACCCCCGAACTTCGGCGCAGCCAAGCGGGCATCGGCAGCGAATCCGAGGTGAACGACGCGATGAAGGTTCTCGTCCCGGTCAAGCGAGTGGTCGACTACAACGTGAAAATCCGGGTGAAACCGGACGGGTCGGGCGTCGAGCTTGCGAACGTCAAAATGTCGATGAACCCGTTCGACGAGATCGCGGTCGAAGAAGCGCTGCGCCTCAAGGAGGCCGGCAAGGCGACCGAAGTGGTGGTCGTCTCCGTCGGCCCGGCCCAGGCGGCCGAAACCATCCGCACCGGCCTCGCCATGGGTGGCGACCGCGGCGTCCTAGTGAAGACCGACCAGCCGACGGAGCCGCTCGCCGTCGCCAAGATCCTCGCCAAGATCGTCGAGGAGGAGAAGCCGGGCCTGGTCGTGATGGGCAAGCAGGCGATCGACGACGACTGCAACCAGACCGGCCAGATGCTCGCGGCCCTGCTCGGCTGGCCGCAGGGCACCTTCGCCTCGAAGGTCGCGCCGGGCGGCGAGAGCGTCGAGGTCACCCGCGAGGTCGACGGCGGTCTCCAGACCGTGTCGCTCAAGCTGCCGGCGGTGGTCACCACCGACCTGCGCCTGAACGAGCCGCGCTACGCCTCGCTGCCCAACATCATGAAGGCGAAGAAGAAGCCGATCGACGAGAAGTCCGCGGCCGATCTCGGCGTCGACCTCGCGCCGCGGCTCGAGGTGCTGAAGACGACCGAACCGCCGAAGCGGCAGGCCGGCGCCAAGGTCGGCTCCGTCGCCGAACTCGTCGCGAAGCTCAAGTCCGAAGCGGGAGTGATCTGACCATGACGACCCTGCTCCTCGCCGACCATCACGAAGACCACCTCGGCGACGCCACCGCCAAGGCGCTGACCGCGGCCAGAGCGCTGGGCGCGCCCGTGCACGTGCTTGTCGCCGGCAAGGGCCCGCGCGGCGCGGCGGACGCCGCGGCCAGGCTCGAGGGCGTCGAGAAGGTGCTGCTCGTGAACGGGGAATCCTACGGCCATGGCCTCGCCGAGCCGTTCGCGGAGCTCATCCTTGGCCTGATGGGCTCCTATGACGCGCTTGTGGCCTCGTCCTCCACGACCGGGAAGAACATCCTGCCGCGCGTCGCCGCCAAGCTCGACGTGATGCAGATCTCCGACATCACCAAGGTCGAAGGCCCCGACACGTTCGAGCGGCCGATCTACGCCGGCAACGCGCTCCAGACGGTCAAGTCGAAAGACCCGAAGAAGGTCATCACCGTCCGCACGGCCTCCTTCGCGCCGACGGGCGACGGCGGCTCGGCCACGGTCGAGGAAATCTCGGGCGCGGCCGACCCTGCGCTGTCGAGCTTCGTGGGCGAGGACCTCACCCAGTCCGACCGGCCGGAGCTCGGCTCCGCCAAGGTCGTGGTCTCGGGCGGGCGGGCGCTCGGTTCGGCCGAGAAGTTCAAGGAGGTGATCGAGCCTCTCGCCGACGCCTTCGGCGCCGCGATCGGCGCGAGCCGGGCCGCGGTGGACGCGGGCTACGCGCCCAACGACCAGCAGGTCGGCCAAACCGGCAAGATCGTCGCCCCCGAACTCTACGTGGCCCTCGGCATCTCCGGCGCGATCCAGCATCTCGCCGGCATGAAGGACTCGAAGGTCATCGTCGCGATCAACAAGGACGAGGACGCGCCGATCTTCCAGGTGGCGGATTACGGCCTGGTGGCCGATCTCTTCGCCGCGGCGCCGGAGCTGCAGGCGGAGCTCGCCAAGGCCAAGTGACGAACCGCAGCGCCGGAAGAACCCTCTTCCGGCGCTGGTTTTGTGCGTTGCAATAACTATAATTATCCGGCGCGCCGTATGAGGCGCGCCAAGGACCCAAGAAACGGCCAGGCGGATCAAATGGCGACGGAGATTGGCAGGATCGGCGTGATCGGCGCCGGCCAGATGGGCAGCGGCATCGCGCATGTCTGCGCGCTCGCAGGCCTCGACGTCTCCTTCAACGACATCGACCAGAGCCGGATCGCCGCGGCGATCGAGCGGATCGACCACAACATCAAGCGTCAGGTCGGCAAGGGCGCCGTCACTGACGCGGACCGCGCCGCAGCCCTTGCGCGCATCCACCCCGTCAGCACCTACGCCGACCTCGCGGACTGCGATCTGGTGATCGAGGCCGCGACCGAGGACGAGCAGATCAAGCGGAAGATCTTCTCGGAACTCTGCCCGACGCTGAAGCCCGAGACGATGGTCGCGACCAACACCTCGTCGATCTCGATCACGCGGCTCGCCGCCTCGACCGACAGGCCCGAGCGCTTCATCGGCATCCACTTCATGAACCCGGTCCCGGTGATGCAGCTCGTGGAGCTCATCCGCGGCATCGCGACCGAGGACGAGACCTTCGACAGCGCTCGCGCGCTGATCGACAAGCTCGGCAAGACGGTCGCCGTCTCCGAGGACTTCCCGGCCTTCATGGTCAACCGCATCCTGCTGCCGATGATCAACGAGGCGATCTACACGCTTTACGAGGGCGTGGGCTCGGTCGACGCCATCGACACCGCCATGAAGCTCGGCGCCAACCACCCGATGGGGCCGCTGCAGCTTGCGGACTTCATAGGCCTCGACACCTGCCTGTCGATCATGCAGGTGCTGTACGAGGGGCTGGCGGACAGCAAGTACCGCCCCTGCCCGCTTCTGGTGAAATACGTCGAGGCCGGCTGGCTCGGGCGGAAGACGCAGCGCGGCTTCTACGACTACCGCGGCGCCGAGCCCGTCCCCACGCGCTGATCGATCGCTCATCACGTTAGCTTTGCGTTAATCCGGGCGCCTCAAGGTACCTCCCCACGCCGTGAGGAGGGACGCCATGGAGATCGGTTCGCTTGCGGCCTCCGCCGTCGCCACGTCGGCGCAGCAGACCCGCGACGGCTTCACCATCGCCGCGCTCAAAATCGCCAACGAACAGCAGCAGGCGGTCGCCGGTCTGGTCGCCCAGGTGGCCGAGACGGTGAAGGCCCAGACTCCCGACGGCGTCGGCCGTCTGCTCGACGTCAGCGCCTAGATCGCGGTGCAGGCCGGCGGCCGGGCGTCGTTCCGACGCCCTCCCGCCGCGCGGTTGAGCGCCGCCCGCACGACCGACCCCTCGGCCGCACACGCGTTCCACGGCCGCGCGACCGCCCGTCGGCGGCCAGCCTCAAGACGTGGCCTGCCGTTTGCTCAGCCCAAAAAAGGCGACCAGACGTGAACAGACGGCCATGGCGATTCGCATGATGACATCGGAGGCCACAGGACGGGCGGCCTATCTGGACGCGGTTCCTTCCGATCCGGGTTTCGCTGAAGCGATCGAGGCCCTGACGCGCGTGCGGACACGGGAGCTGCGGCTGCCGCCGGCCATCCACGCGGCGTTTCGTCATGCGACCTGGCCAAGTCGCAAGAAGATCATCAGGGCGTGGCTGGTCTCGATCGCGATCCTGAACGCGCTGTGCTTTCCGCTCGACCCGCTGCTCGCTGACCAGAACGCCTTCGGAGCCTTCGCCGCGGCGCGGTTCGGACTGACCGTGTTCCTGCTGGCGGCCGCATGGCTGATCCACGCCATGGCGAAACCCGGGCTCGAGGGCGTGATCGTCATCGTGTGCTGCGCGGCGGTCATGTTTGTCGCCGGCGCGACCGGCCTCAGCTACGGGCCCGAGCTGACGGAGCGTTACATCGTCCACGCCGCCTTCGTCGCAGGCAGCGGCGTCATGGTCACGCGCATCGCATGGCGCGACACTCTTATCCTGACCGGCGTCTCGATCGCCCTGTTCTGCGGGTTCCTGCTCCAGATCCCCGATCCCCCGCTGTCGACCAACGAAGCGGCGCAGATGGCGCTGTTCTATGGCGGCGGGCTCGCAGGCCTCACCTTCGCGCGCCGCGCCCACGACCGGCTGCATTACCGCGTCTTCGTGCTGACGATGAGCGAGCGGCTGAAGATGCGTGAGATCGAGGCCGTGAACAGCCGGCTGTTCGCCATGGCGCGGACCGATCCGCTAACCTCGCTGTCGAACCGGCGCCATTTCGACGAGGTGTTCGGAGCCCTCAGGATCGGGGCCGACGAGCGCTCGACGATCGGTCTCTTCATGATCGACGTCGACCGCTTCAAGCAGCTCAACGACGAACTCGGCCACGCCGCCGGCGACGAACGGCTCGCGGCGGTCGCCGGCCTGATCCGATCGGAGCTCAGGGAGGGGGTGGACTTCGTCGCGCGTTTTGGCGGGGAGGAGTTCGTCGTCCTGCTGCCGGACGTCGTGCTGGAGGAAGCCCGCGCGATCGCCGAGCGGGTGCGCGCGAGCGTCGAGAACCGGGCGCTCGTGAATCCGGGCGGCCTTGCGGGCGTGGTGACGGTGAGCATCGGCGTCGCGGCGGCGCCGCCCGGCCGGCTCGAGCGCCTGATCGAGGAGGCGGACGCCGCGCTCTACGCGGCCAAGCAGCGCGGGCGCAACCGGGTCGAGCTGGCGGCGGGTCAGGCCGCCGAGACCGCCTGAAGCCCAAGCCGGCTCAAGCGCTTCCGGTCAGCCCCGCACGAACCAGACCACGACCAAGCCGATCACGGCGCAGCCGACGCCGAGCGCGCGCAGCGCGCCGTCGTCGGTTTCGAGAATGTGGGCGCAGGATCTCTTCGCCGCCGCGGGAAAGCCCGCGAACAGGACGCCCTCGATCACGAGCACGAGACCGAGGGCGGCGAAGAAGTCGATCATTGCGGCGCGGGCGTTCCAGCCGGTGCCGCCGGACGGGCCGGCGCGGGAAGGCCGCCCGACTGCTCGAAGAAGCGGAAGAAGGCGCTGTCGGGCGCCAGCACCAGCCGGGTGCCGGCCCTCATGCTCTTCTCATAGGCGTCCATCGAGCGGGAGAAGGCGAAGAACTCCTGATTGGCGCCGAACGCCTCCGCGAGGATGCGGGTCTTCTCGGCCTCGCCCTGGCCGCGCTGGATCTCCGCGTCGCGGTTCGCTTCGGCCACGATGACCTGCGCGTCGCGCTCCGAGCGAGCCCGGATGCCCTGCGCCTGCTCGGCGCCGCGGGCGCGGATCTGGGCCGCCTCCTGGGCGCGCTCGGACTGCATGCGTTCGAACACCGCCTTCGAGTTCTGTTCCGGAAGGTCGGCGCGGCGGATGCGGACGTCGACGATCTGGATGCCGAAGCGATCGGCCTCGCGGTTCGCCTGATCCCGGATGCGCGCCATGATCTGATCGCGGCGGTCCCGGACGACGTGCTCGAAATTGTTGGAGCGGATAGCTTCGAGCAGAGCGTCGGTCAGCACCGCCGTGAGCCGGACGTTCGCCTGCTCCACCGACGCCGACACCGCCTGCCGGAAGCGGAGCGGGTTGGTGATCCTGTAGCGGGAGAACGCGTCCACCACGAGCCGCTTCTGGTCGTTCGCGGTCGCCTCCCGCTCGGGCAAATCGAGATCGAGGATGCGCTTGTCGATGCGCACCACCGTCTCGATGAATGGCACCTTCACGTGCAGGCCCGGCTCCGTGACGGTGTCGACCGGCTGGCCGAAGCGCAGCACGATGACCTGCTCGGTCTGGGCGACGGTGTAGAGCGCGCTGTAGCCCGCCACGAGAGCGGCGACCGCGAGGATGGCGAGGAAGCCGCCGAGAATGTTGCGGTTCACTGGTTCGCTCCCGCGCCGGCGCGCGGCGCCTGCTGCTGACGTTGCTGTTGCTGCTGCTGGCCGCCGAGCTGGTCGAGCGGCAGGAAGGGCACGACGCCCTGGCCGGAGGCCTTGGGATCGATGATCACCTTGTCGACCGCGCCCATCACACGCTCCATCGTCTCGATGAAGATGCGCTCACGGGTCACCTCGGGCGCCTTGCTGTACTCGGTCACGACCTGCGAGAAGCGCGAGGCCTGACCCTGCGCCTCGGCGACGATCGCGGCCTTGTAGCCCTCCGCGCGTTGCAGCGTCTGGGCCGCCTGACCGCGGGCCTCGGGCACGATGCGGTTGGCGTAGGCCTGCGCCTCGTTGGTCAGCCGGATGCGGTCGGCCTGCGCGGCCTGGACCTCGCGGAAGGCCCCGATGACTTCGCCCGGAGGCGCGATCTTCTGGAGCTGGACCTGCGCGATGTCGATGCCGGCGTCGTAGCTGTCGAGCGTCTTCTGCATCAGCTCGCGCACCGCCGCCGCCGTCACCGCCGCCGACTGGACGTCTTCGGGCTTGCGCACCGGCTCTACGGCGGGAGCGCCCGGCGTCGTCGGCTGCGCCGTGACGTCGGTCTCGGGCGTGCCTTCGGTCAGGATCTGCTGAAGCCGCGACCGTCCCACCACCTCGCGCATCGCGCTTTCGGCGACCGCCTTGATCGTGCTTTCCGGATTCTGGAGATTGAACAGATAGTCCGCTGCGCCGCTGGGGCGGCCGCTGGTGGGATCGGCCGGCTTGATCATCCAGACGACCGAGAAGTTGACGTCGACGATGTTCTCGTCGCCCGTCAGCATCAGGCTTTCCTGCGGCACTTCACGGCTGGTCGCCGACCGCGCGCCGCCGCTCACCGCGGTGCGCATGCCGACCTCGATCGAGTTCTGCGCGGTGACCTTGGGCGTCAGCACCGTCTCGATCGGGTAAGGCAGATGGTAGTTCAGGCCAGGTTGCGTGGTGCGGTCATACGCGCCGAACTGCAGCACGATGCCTTCCTCGTCCGCCTCGACCCGGTAGAAGCCGGAGACGGCCCAGGCGACCACCGCGACCGCCACGAGCGCGAGCACGCCGCGACCGCCGCCGCCCCCGCCGGGCAGCACGGTGCGCAGGCGTTCCTGGCCGCGACGGATCAGATCCTCCAGATCGGGCGGATTAGGCCCGCCCTGCTGCTGGGGACCCTGCCCCCACGGGCCGCCGGGCTTGTTGCCCCACGGTCCGCCGCCGCCGCCACCACCACTCTGGTTGCTCCAGGGCATCGAACGTCCTTCTGGCTGGCGGCCCCGAGGGAGCCGCACGACCTCACGAGCCGCGCTTATAGGCGACCGCTCCCCGCCATTCAACGCGAAGAGACTCTTAGCGCTCCGCGAGGTGGCGCCGCGAGCGCGCGAAATCAATCCTTCGCGACGACGCAGCCGATCACGAGCGCTTCAGCCCGCGCTCGCGCACGAGGTCCCGGAAGGTGAAGGCGAACTCGTCGCGCGGGCCCGCGGCGTGCGCTTCGCGGAACGTCTCGCGCCATTGCGCGGGGTCGTATTCGGGGAACAGCACGTCGCCGTCCGGAACGGCCGCGATCTCCGTCAGCCGCATGCGCTCGGCGAGCGGCAGCGTCAGCGCGTAGATCTCGCCGCCGCCGGCGCTGATGATCTCGTCCGCGCCCATCTCCTCCGCCAGCGCCTCGGCGAGGCCGAGCGCATCCTGGAGGTCGTGGGCGACGTGGACGCCGGGCTCGCTGAAGGTACGGTCGCGCGTCAGCACGATCGTCTGCCGGCCGGGGAGTGGACGGCCGATCGCCTGATGGTTGCGGCGGCCGACGATGAGCGGCTTGCCCATCGTCACCGCTTTGAACCGCTTCAGATCGCTGGAGATCCGCCACGGCATGTCGTTGTCGCGGCCGATCACGCGATTTAGGGCGACGGCCGCGACGATGACGATCGGGAGGGTCAATTGATCGGGCGGCCGCGCAGGCAGAGCGGCGTCCAGAGAGCCTGAACCGTGCGCGTGTCGTCGGCGCCGAGCGTCTCGATCGCGGCGTCCCCGGCGTTGTAACGGTAGACGAAGCGCACCAGGCTCGGCTTGTCGCGGCCGATATAGATCGTCGCCTGGCCGCAGACGGCCTCGTCCTTGCCGTTGGTGCGGCGCCGGAAATTCTCGAAGCCGAAGCGCGCCGGCTGGCCGGCGTAGGCCGACTTGAGCTTGGCGCGCAGCGTCTCCTCGGTCTGCGCGAACAGCTGCGGCGTGCTCTGCGCCAGCGCGACCGTCGCCCCTGTCATGACCATCACCGCGGCCGCCGCGGTCCGTGCCCAGAAAAACATCGTCGTCCGTCCTCGCCCTCGCGCGATCTCGCGCGACACCCCTCGCCGCGGCCGCCGGTCGAGTCGCCGCCCGGCCGCAACGTCCTTTCGCGATACACGTTCCGATCCTTCGCCGCCATCGCTTAAGGCTCGCCTAAGCGTCGCGTGACCGGCCTTCACTCCTGCTTCGCGCCGCCGAGAGCCGCCAGCGCCCCGCCGTCGAGCCGGTAGCCGGTCCAGCCCTCGACCGGGCGCGCGCCGAGCCCCTGATAGAACTCGATCGACGGCGCGTTCCAGTCGAGCACGGACCACTCCAGCCGGCCGAGCCCTTCGTCGCGGCAGCGTTCCGCGAGACGCGCGACCAGGGCCTTGCCGAGTCCCCGCCCGCGGAACTCCGGACGCACGAACAGATCTTCCAGATAGATCCCGTGCCGGCCGCGGAAGGTCGAGAACGTGTAGAACCAGAGCGCGAAGCCCGCCGGCGCGCCGTCCCAGTCGACGATCTCGCAGAACACGCGGGGCTGCGGCGCGAACAGCGCGGCGGCGATGTCCGCCTCGGAGGCCGCGACCTCATGGGTCAGCTTCTCGTAGACCGCGAGCTCGCCGATCAGCGCGTAGACAAGGCTGGCGTCCGAAGGGACGGCGGCGCGAAGCGAAACGCTCACACCGCCACCGGCGCCTTGATGGCGGGATGGGGATCGTAGCCCTCGAACACGATGTCGTCGAAGCGGACGTCGAACACCGAGCGCACGGCCGCGTTCAGGCGCAGCTTCGGCAGCGGACGCGGCTCGCGCGCAAGCTGCTCGCGGGCCTGGTCGAGATGGTTGAGGTAGAGATGGGCGTCGCCGAGCGTGTGCACGAAGTCGCCCACGGCGAGCCCGGCCTCATGGGCGACGAGGTGGGTCAGCAGCGCATAGGAGGCGATGTTGAACGGCACGCCGAGGAAGACGTCGGCCGAGCGCTGGTAGAGCTGGCAGGACAGCCGGCCGTCGGTCACGTCGAACTGGAACAGGCAGTGGCACGGCGCGAGCGCCATGGCCGGGACGTCGGCCGGGTTCCAGGACGAGACGATCAGCCGGCGCGACGACGGATTGCGCTTCAGCTCCGCCAGCACGTCCTTCATCTGGTCGATGGTCCGTCCGTCGGGCGCGGCCCAGGAGCGCCACTGCCGGCCGTAGACCGGACCGAGCTCGCCCGAGGCGTCCGCCCACTCGTCCCAGATCGTGACGCCGTTCTCCTGCAGGTAGCGGACGTTGGTGTCGCCCGCGAGGAACCACAGCAGCTCGTGGACGATCGACTTCAGGTGCAGCTTCTTCGTCGTGACGAGCGGAAAGCCCTCCGTCAGGTCGAAGCGCATCTGGGCGCCGAACACCGACAGGGTGCCGGTGCCGGTGCGGTCGTCCTTGCGGACGCCCTCTTCGAGGATCCGCCGGAGAAGGTCGAGATAGGTCTGCATGCCCGGGCCGTGACGCGTGTGCCAGCCGGCGCACCATAGCACCGAGGGCGCCCGCGTCAGCAGGCGCCCTCCCATGCGTCCACAGCTCTGGCGCCGATGTCAGGCGGCGCGCACCTCGTGCAGGAAGTCGTCGACCTCCTTGCCGAGCTGCGAGGACTGCTGGGCGAGCTCGCCCGCCGCGATCCGGAGCTGGCCGGCGCCGGCGCCGGCCTGGTCGGCCGCGATACGGACCTCGTCCATGTCCTGGCTGACGCGCTGCGTGCCGCGGGCGGCCTCGCTGACGTTGCGCGCGATCTCGTTGGTGGCGGCCTGCTGCTCCTCCACCGCGGCGGAGACGCTGGTCGCGATCTGGTGGACTTCGCCGATGGTGACGCCGATGCCCTCGATCGCCTGGACCGTCTCGCGGGTCGCGGCCTGGATCGCGTTGATCTGCGCCGTGATCTCCTCGGTCGCCTTGCCCGTCTGGCCGGCGAGCTGCTTGACCTCGGCAGCGACGATCGCGAAGCCGCGGCCGGCTTCGCCCGCCCGCGCCGCCTCAATGGTGGCGTTGAGCGCGAGCAGGTTGGTCTGCTCGGCGATCTCGCGGATGAGCTGCACGAACTGGCCGATCTTGTTCGAGCCGTCGACGAGCTGGCGCACGCAGGCGTGGGCGCTGTCGACGTTCGCGACCGCGGCGGAGGCCGCCTCCGTGGTGCGGGCGACCTGCGAGCCGATCTCGCCGGCGCAGGCCGCGAACTCCTCGGCCGCCGCCGCCACCGCGTTGACGTTTGCCGCGGTCTCGTTGGCGACGGCGAGCACGGCGCCGGACTGCGCGTTGGTCTGGTCTGCGTTGGCCGCGAGCGAGCGCGAGGTGACCTCGAGCTCCTGCGCCGCCGCCGCAAGCTGCTGCACCAGTTCGCCGACGCTGCCCTGGAAGCGGCCGGCGAGCCCGTTCATCTCGGCGCGGCGGCGTTCGATCCGCGTGCGCTCGCTCTCGGCCTGCTCGGCGCGCAGGCGTTCGGCCTCGCGCATCTCGCGGGCGAAAACCTCCATGCTGCGGGAGATGTCGCCGACCTCGTCCTTCGAGGCGCGGGCCGGCGGCAGGTTGAAGTCGCCCGCGGCGAGCTTGCCGAGCGCCGCGGCGACCTGCTGCAGCGGAGCGGCGATCTGCCGGTGCGCCACGACGCCGGCGATCGCGAGCGCCAGGCCGGTGCCGCCGAAGCTGACCAGCAGGATCAGGGTGAGCCGCTCGTCGAAGAGCGCGTCGGAGCGGTCGTGGACATCGGAAACCGCCTTTTGGCTCCGCTCGGTCATCGCGTCGACGCTGGCCTGGAACGCCTGGCGGTTGGCGCGGTTCGCCTCGTTGTTGCCCTGCTCGTTGGCCGCTTGGGGCGAGACTTCGACGCCAAGCCGCGCGGTTTCGGTGCGGAAGGTCTTGAACCCGGCGGCGCTGGCCGTGACCGCGTCGAACAGGCCGCGGTCCGCCTCCGGCACGGTCGGCGCCCAGCTTGCGAGCAGCGCGTCGATGTCGGCGAGGCCGGCGAGGATGCCCTCGCTGAACTTCCGGGCTTCCGCCGTGCTGTCGGCGCTGTAGACGCCGCGCGACTCCATGACGACGCGCGTCACCAGCCGGTTCAGCCGCTCGCTGTTGAGCGCCTGTTCGGCCGCGCTCTTCACGTCGTCGACGGAATCCTCCATCGCGTGCAGGGACGACAGGCCGATGGCCGCCGTCAGCAGGGCGACGGCGCCCAGCCCGCCCACCAGCATGAAAATCTTCGACCGAATGCGCACGACCTTCTGGCCTCCCGCCTCGGGCCCGCCCCTGCGGAACCCGGCGCGCGCAGGCTAGCGTCGCATCCTTAAAAATTGATCGACGGTTGAAAGGACGCGTTAGCGAAAACGGTCCGCGCGGCCTGCGACGCGGTGGGGGGCTTCCGGTGCGCCACGGGCACGCCTATATTCATGGGCGTCGGGCTTGCCCGACTATGGTGATAAACGGTCGCCGCAATAAACCCTTCGGACCCGGGGGCAGCACCCGGCGCCTCCACCGAAGCCCATGGTCCGCCGTGGGTTTCGGCGGGGGCGAAACAGGATCGACGGGGGCGTAAAGGGCGAGCTTTCACCCGGCATGGCACCGCCGTTATCGGGCTCAATCTATAGTTGCCAACGACAACTATGCTCCGGTTGCTCAGGCCGCGTGAGCGGTTTGAAAAACCAAATTAAAGTCCTAAGGGGTTAGCTCTTTTAGGCGGGGTTCGGAGGTACCTGGCAACAGAAACCTCCACTTCTCTTTTGACGCCGGCGACGCCGAATTTCCGCCTGCGACAGCCGGCGCGGTGTTTCCCGGTCGTCGAATCCGGTTATGTGGCAGACATGACGACCGAGCAGACGCCGCCCGCCCAGGACTTCATGCGCTACGACCTGCTGACGCAGAAGGCGCTGCGGGGCGTCGTGCGCGACGTGCTGTCCCGGGTCGCCCGCGAAGGCACGCCCGGCGAGCATCACTTCTACATCTCCTTCCGCACAACCGATCCGGACGTGAAGCTCTCGAACCGCCTGCGCGAGCGCTACCCGGCCGAGATGACGATCGTGCTCCAGCACCAGTTCTGGGACCTCGAGGTCTCGGACTACGGCTTCGAGGTCGGCCTGTCGTTCGGCGGCGTGCCGGAGAAGCTCGTGGTGCCGTTCGAATCGGTCACCGGATTCTTCGATCCGTCGGTCCAGTTCGGGCTGAAGTTCGACAATCCGGACGCGGCCGAGAGCGAGGACGCGGTCGAGGCCGAAGCCGAGGAGCCGACCGAGGCCGCCGCGGCGGAGCCGGACGACGCCGCCGGGACGCCCGCCGCGGACGGCGGCGCTGAGGTCGTAAGCCTCGACAAGTTCCGCAAGAAGTAAGCTCTCCCCGCATGGCGTGACGCGGCGCGAAGGCGCGTGCTAAGCACCGGACCGCGGCGCGTTGACGCGCCGATCCGGTCCATCCAGCACGAGAGCCGCGCCATGACGTCGACCCGCACCGAAACCGACAGCTTCGGGCCGCTCGAGGTCCCCGCCGACAGGTATTGGGGCGCGCAGACCCAGCGTTCGCTGCAGAACTTCAAGATCGGCGGCGAGACCATGCCGAAGCCGCTCATCCGCGCGCTCGGCGTGGTGAAGCGCTCGGCGGCGCTCGCGAACCGCGAGCTCGGCGTCCTCAAGCCGGAGCTCGCCGACGCGATCGCGAGCGCGGCGCAGGAAGTGATCGACGGCAAGTTCGACGACCACTTCCCGCTGGTGGTCTGGCAGACCGGCTCCGGCACCCAGTCGAACATGAACGCGAACGAGGTGATCTCGAACCGCGCGATCGAGATCCTGGGCGGCGAGCTCGGCTCCAAGAAGCCGGTGCATCCGAACGACCACGTCAACATGAGCCAGTCGTCCAACGACACCTTCCCGACCGCGATGCACATCGCCGCCGCCGAGGAGATCGAGAACCGGCTGATTCCGTCCCTCAAACACCTCGAGGACGCGCTCGACGCCAAGGCGAAGGCGTTCGAGCACATCATCAAGATCGGCCGCACCCACACTCAGGACGCCACGCCGCTGACGCTCGGGCAGGAGTTCTCCGGCTACGTCGCGCAGATCCGCCTCGGCGTCGCGCGGGTGAAGGAAGGGCTCCAGCACCTCTATCCGCTGGCCCAGGGCGGCACGGCGGTCGGCACCGGCATCAACGCCAAGATCGGCTTCGCCGAGAAATTCGCCGAGAAGGCGGCCGAGATCACCGGCCTGCCCTTCGTCACCGCGCCGAATAAGTTCGAGGCGCTCGCCGCCCACGACGCCTATGTCTACGCCCATGGCGCGCTGAACGCCGTCGCCGCCGGACTGTTCAAGATCGCGAACGACATCCGGTTCCTGGGCTCCGGCCCGCGCTCCGGGCTCGGCGAGCTGATCCTGCCCGAGAACGAGCCGGGCTCCTCGATCATGCCGGGCAAGGTCAACCCGACCCAGTGCGAGGCGCTGACGATGGTCTGCGCCCAGGTGTTCGGCAACAACGCCGCCGTGACCTTCGCCGGCAGCCAGGGCCATTTCGAGCTGAACGTCTTCAAGCCGGTGCTCGCCTACAACATGCTGCAGTCGATCCGGCTGATCGCGGACGCGGCGGTCAGCTTCGCCGACAACTGCGTGGTCGGCATCGAGGCCGACGAGGTCCGCATCGCCGACCTGATGGGCCGCTCGCTGATGCTGGTGACCGCGCTCGCGCCCACCATCGGCTACGACAACGCCACCAAGGTCGCGAAGACCGCGCACAAGAACGGCACGACGCTGAAGGAGGAGGCCGTGAAGCTCGGCTTCGTCACGGCCGAGGAGTTCGACCGCGTGGTGCGGCCGGAGACGATGATCAAGCCGGGCTGAGGCCCGGCCATCGGGCGCCGGGCCGTCTCGGCGCTCGATTTCCTGCGCGCGGGCGTGTAAAACGCGCCGCGATGGCCGACATCGTCAATCTGCGCCAGGCGCGCAAGCAGCGAAAGCGGGACGCGAAGGAGGCGGGGGCCTCCGAGAACCGCATTCGTTTTGGCCGCAGCAAGGGCGAGAAGGCTGCTGAGGCCGCGCGGCGCGAGCAGACGGCGCGGCTTCTCGACGGGCACCGCCGAGAGAATGGGGGCGACGCAGACGCATGAACCGGGTTTCCGAAGCCATCGACCTGGCCGAAGCCAACGCCCCGCGCGCGGGCGACGGCATCCTGATGACCGATCTTGGCGCCCCCGCTGGCCTTCCGGACGGCGCCTTCAGCGGCGGCGAGGTCGCGAACCCCGACATCGTCAAGCGCTCGATCGTCGTCGCCGGCCACAAGACCAGCGTCAGCCTCGAGGACGCCTTCTGGCACGCGCTGAAGGACATCGCGCGTGAGCGCGGCCAGTCGCTGCGCAGCCTCGTCGCGGAGATCGACGCCGGCCGCAAGGGCGGCAACCTGTCCTCGGCCGTGCGCCTGCATGTGCTCGACCACTACCGCCGCCGGGCCGGCGCCGCGGCGAGCGTCGCGGGCGTCTGAGCCGCCTCAGCGGAGCTGCGGCGGAGCGCCCGTCAGCGGATCGGCCGACGCGCCCGGTCCACCGGGCGGGGTGATGTCGATCGCGGGCGTCAGCGCCGGAGTCGCGGGGCCGATCTCGGGACGCGGCGGCGCCTGAAGCGCGGCGCGAGCGCGCTCCTCCGCCTCCTGCCGCCGTCGCTCCTCCTCGACCGCCCGCGCGCGCTCCTCGTCGGCGCGCCGCTTCTCCTCCGCCCGTCGTTTCTCCTCGGCGACCGCCCGCTCGCGCGCGATTCGGGCGCGCTCGCGCATCTCCGCCTCCATCGCCTCGATACGCCGGGTCTCGCGCTCGACCGCCCGCACCGACAGCCAGCCGGTGAGCGCGGTCGCGTCGACCCGTCGCTTCGGCGTCGCGAGCGGCCCCTCGAAGGCGACCGTCGCAGCCTGCGGCGCGTCCGGCCGGCGGGGTGCCAGACCGAGCGTCGCGTCGAGCGTGAGCCGCGACAGGTCGAGGCTTATCGCGCCGCCGAGCCGCGCGGGCCCGCCACCGTCGTCGAGCGCGCCGGTGCGGACCACGCCGCCCGAGACCGTGAAGGGCGCCGACGCCCGCGCGAGGACGAGGTCGCCGCCCGCAAACGCGCGATCGAGTTCGGCCGCGATCTTCGGCGCCTCGAGCGGCAGGCCGGCGATCACCCTTGGCTCGATCCGGTCGAGGGCCGCCGGGTCGAGCCTGCGCACCACGCCGTCGCGCAGCGAAATCTGGCCCGCGCCGGACAGGGTCGCGACGATCGCCCCGAGCGTCCGGCCGGAGCCCTGGACGTCGGCCGCGACGTCGACCACGCCGGCCACGGGAGAGGCCGGCTCGGAAAGACCTGCGAGCCGCTCGATACGGGCGCCGGTCAGCTTCGCGCGCAGGGCGACGGTCGCGTTGGCGTCGGGGCGCCCGACGTCGAGCGACGCGTCGAGCCGGCCGCCGGCGAAGGCGGCGGAGAAGTCGCGGATCGCGATCGAGCCGGGCCGGGCCCCGAAGGTGAAGCGCGCCTCCGTCGCGGCGCGGCCCGGCGCGACATCCACGGATTTCGCCGTCACCGCGAGGCTGCCTGCGAGGCCCTGCAGCGGCGAGGGGCCGAACGGTTGCGACGGCCAGACCGGGCGTCGCGCGCTGGCCGCGGGCGCAAGCGCGTCGGGCGACAGCGCGACGCCGAGGACGGCGGCCAGCGGCAGGTTGTCGAACGCCAGTTCGCCCTCCACCCCCCGGCGCGGATCGACCGGGGCCAACAGCCGTCCGGAGACCGTTCTGCCGGCGATCGCCCCCTTGAGCCCGTCCAGCGCGACACCGTCGCGGCCGAGCGAGACGCGCGCCGCGAGGTCGACGGGAATCGCGGGCGCCGCGCCCGGCACGAGCCGGCCCAGCGCCTCCAGCGCCCCGGTGACGTCGCCGGAGGCGAGCGTCGCGTCGGCGGCCGCGGTCCAGGATCCTCCCTCCCCGGCGGCCGCCTCGCCGCGCCCGGCGAGATCGAGGCCGAGCGCCCGCGCGCGCGCCTCGCCCGCCATCCGCCGCGCCGGAACGCCCTTCAGGTTCAGGCTGACCTCGCCGCCCTCGGCCTGCGCGACCGGGCTGAGCGCCAGACCTGCCAGCGCCGCGAGCCGGCGTCCGTCCGGGCTCGTCAGCCGCGCCGTCAGCTCCGTCTCCGCGTCGGGCGAAAAGGCCGGCGCGGCGTAGCGCGCCTCGATCGCGCCGCCGGCGAGCCCGCCGGTCACGGTCGCCACGCCGCCGTCCTCGGCGATCGTCACATCAATCGACAGCTTCACCGGCGCGAGCTCGGACGACCGCGCTTCGATCGCGGCCACGGCCGCCTCCGGCAGGCCGGCCGCGCGCGCGAGCGTGAGAAGGCCGCGGAGATCATCGCCCTCGATGTCGAAGGCGAGATCGCCGTCCTGCGCGGCGGCCGCGATTCGGCCGGCGCCGGACACCTTGACGCCGCCGGCGTCCCCGACGAGCAGCTTGCGGACGTCGAGCCCGTTCTTGTCGACGGTCGCATCGATCTCGACGTCCTCGAAGGCCACGCCCAGCAGCCGCAGCGCCTTGGCGTCGAGCGCCAGCATGAGGTCGACGCCGCCGCCCCCGCGGGCCGCCGATCGGATCAGCCGGTCGAGCCCAAGCGCGTCGAGATCCAGCCGGTCCGCGCTGAGCGCCGCCTCGACGCGCTCCCGTTCGCCCCGCTCCGCCGCGCGCCAGGCGATGCGTCCGGAGCTCGCGGCGCCGTCGGCCGTCACGCGGGCGTTCTCGACGGTGAGCCCGCCGATGCGCGCCGTGACGTCGCCTTTGACCGCGAGCTTTCGGACCGCCGCGCGCCCGTCGACACCGCCGCCTTCGAGCCACCGCCGGAAGGCGCCGAGGTCGCCGGTCGAGAAGTCCACGGATCCGGCGAAGCCCGGCGCCTGCCCCATGAAGGCGATCGCGCCGCGGGCGCCGAGCGCGGCCTCGCCCGGAAGCTGCGCCGTCAGGCGGCCGATCCGCCAGGCGCCCTTGTCGCTGACGAGTTCGGCGCGCAGCCCGCGCACCACGTCGCCTGCGAGCAGAAGCCCGCCGAGATCGACCTTCACGGCGCCGTCGAGCGCGGGATGCGCCACAGGTCCCAGCCGCTGCAGCAGCGCCTCGATCCGCGCCGCCGGCCCGCCGCCTCCCAGGTCGAGGCTGCGGTCGAGATCGATCTGGCGGGAAGCGAGCGCGAGGTCGAAGCGTGGCGCGGAGCCGAGCGTCAGCGCGCCCTCGCCGCCGAGCCGGACCGCCCGCTCGTCCGGGCCGTAGACAGCGTCGATCGCCTCGAATCCGAGACGCCCGGGATCGCCCGCCACTTTCGTCGCGAGCCGCCACGGCGGAGCCTTCGCCGCCGCCTGCTCCGGGGTCTCGCCCTCGCCCGGCCGCGGGGTCGGGCGCGCGAGCGCCGCCTGACCCTCGAAGCGCGGCTTCGCGCCGACCGTCAGAAGGCCGTCCGCGTCGAACGTTTCAGGTCGCCCGTCGATCGTCGCGGCGAGCTTGAGCCGCAGCGCGCCGGCCGCGTCCGCGCGTCCCGTCGACAGCTTCAGCGCGGCCCGGCCGAGCGGCGTGCCGGCGGCGCCCTCGAAGCGGAACGGCCCTTTCAGCGAACCGGCCTCGGCGATCCCCGTCAGCCCCGTCAGGGCGATGCGGCCGGCCGGCGCCGCGACGTCGATCCGGCCGTCGACGATCTCGGCCCGCTCCAGCGCGATGCTGGTCTCCTGCGCAGCCGACGCGGCGCCGCCGGGCCACTTCACCGCGCCGTCGGCCCCGACCGTGACCGACAGCCGCGGCCGCACGATCCGGACGCTCTGCGCGACCACGTCGCCGCGGAGCAGCGGGCCGACGCCGAGCGTGATCTCGATCTCCGCGGCCTGAAGCCGGGCGTCCGCCGCGCCCGCGGCCACGTCGCGGAAGCGCACATAGGGGCTCGGCAGCAGCCGCGCGTCCACCGCGCCGGACACCGTCACCGGCGCGCCGACGATCCGGCTCGCCTGACGCTCGAAGTCGGCGCGGTAGGCGTTCCAGTCGACGAACCACGGCCCCACCAGCGCGGCGACGAGCGCAAGCACGAGCGCGAGCCCCAGACCGGTGAGGGTGTTGTTCACGTGAAAGCCTATGTCCGTCCGGCGTTTGGCGGCCGCCCCGCCCCGGCGATCTTATACGTCGCAGGGCGGCTCAAGGAGTCACGATCTTGCCGGGATTCATGATGTTCAGCGGATCGAGCGCCCGCTTGATCGCGCGCATGGCGTCGAGCGCGCCGCGCCCATGCTCGGCCTCGAGATACTTCATCTTCGCCTGTCCCACGCCGTGCTCGCCGGTGCAGGTGCCGCCCATGGCGATCGCCCGCTCCACGAGACGGCCGAGGAAGGCTTGTCCGGTCGCCACCTCCGCGGGGTCCGACATGTCGAACAGCGGCTGGCAATGGAAATTGCCGTCGCCGACATGGCCGACGATCGGCGAGACGACGCCGGAGCGCGCGATGTCGCGCTTGGTCTCAGCCACGCATTCGGCCAGCCGCGAGATCGGCACGCAGACGTCGGTCGGCACGCAGCGCGCGCCGGGGCGCAGCGCGAGCGCCGCCCAGAACGCGTCGTGCCGCGCCGCCCAGAGCCGGGTGCGGTCCTCCGCCCGGGTCGCCCAGTCGAACGGCCCGCCGCCGAGCTCGCGCGCGATCTCTCCGAAGCGGGCGGACTGCTCCTTCACCCCCTCCTCCGTGCCGTGGAACTCGAGGAACAGCGTCGGGACCTCCGGCAGCGCGAGCTTCGAGTAGAGGTTCACGGCGCGGATCTGCACCTCGTCCAAGAGCTCGATGCGCGCGACCGGCAGGCCCGACTGGATCGTCGCGATGGTCGCGTCGCAGGCGGCCTCGACGGTCGGGAACGGGCAGACGCCGGCCGCGATCGCCTCCGGAATCCCCTGAAGCCGGAGCGTCAGCTCGGTGATCACGCCGAGCGTGCCTTCCGCGCCGACCAGAAGCCGGGTGAGGTCATAGCCGGCCGACGACTTCCGCGCCCGGCCGCCCGTGCGGATGATCTCGCCCGAAGGGAGCACCGCGGTAAGTCCCAGCACGTTGTCCTTCATGGTGCCGTAGCGCACCGCGTTCGTGCCGGAGGCGCGGGTCGAGGCCATGCCGCCGAGGCTCGCGTCCGCGCCGGGATCGATGGGGAAGAACAGGCCCTGGTCACGCAGATGCTCGTTCAGGCGCTTGCGGGTGACGCCGGGCTGGACGACCACGTCGAGATCCTCGGCGTGGACGGCGACCACCGCGTCCATCCGCGCGGTCGAGATCGACACGCCGCCATAGGGCGCGTTGACGTGGCCTTCGAACGAGGTGCCGGTTCCGAACGGCACCACCGGCACGCCATGGCCTGAGCAGACCGACACGATCTCGGCGGTCTCCTCGGTCGTCTCGGGGAACACGACCGCGTCCGGCGGCTGCGGCTCGACCCAGGTCAGGGTGCTGGCGTGCTGCTCGCGCACCGCCTTCGAGGTGGAGAGCCGCGGACCGAACCGGGCGGCGAGACGTTCGAGCGCGGCGCCGAGCGCATCGGCTTCGGGACGGGCGGCGAGAGCGGGCATGGGAGCGGACGGAATCCTTCGAGGCGACGCCACGGGCGGCGCGACCATAGGAGCATTCGCGCCCGGCCGCGACATCCGGCCCGCGGCTCGCTTTCAGGCGGCCGCTGTCGTAACCCTGCGGCGCCGATCGCAGCCCGAAAGCCCGACCGCATGACCGACCCCGCCTTCGTCACCCCGCCGCTCGCGATCGAGGCCTCCTATCTCGACCACAACGGCCATGTGAACATGGCCTATCATCTGGTTCTGGCGGACACGGCGCTCGACCTCGCCTTCTCGGCGTTCAAGGCGGGGCCGGAGTTCGGCGAACGCGGCCTCACCACCTTCGCGGGCGAGATGCATGTGCGCTACCTCGCCGAGATGAACTTCGGCGACGAGATCGTGGGGCGCGTCATCCTGATCGAGTCCGACGCCAAGCGGGCGCGCTGGGCGGTCGAGCTGGTGCGCCGGCCGGACGGGACGGTGGTGACGACGGTCGAGGGCGTGTCGCTCGTGGTCTCGCTCGAGACGCGGCGCGTCGCGCAATGGCCGGACGACGTGCGCGCGCTGATCGAGGCGACCGTCGAGCGATGCCGCCCCGCCGCGGCGGAACTCGACTGGCTCGGCCGTTCGGTCGGGATGCGGCGCTGACGCAAAAAACCCCGCGCCCAGGGCGCGGGGTTCGCAAAGGGCCCATCAAAGCCCGCTCAGGTCATTCGACGACTTCGATCACCTGCCGATCCTGGTCGACGATGTAACGCTTGTCGTTGACGATCGTGTAGCTGTAGTCGCTGTCCGGCACGCGGTAGACCTCGACGGTCTCCGGCAGCGGCTTGCCGACGACGACCTCGCCCTCATAGACGACGGACGGGCGCTGCTCCTGGACGACGTAGGTGCGGACCTGCTTCGGCGGCGCGATCAGGGTGCCGGCCACGGCGCCGGCGACGCCGCCGACCGCGGCGCCCACGGGGCCGCCGACCACCGCGCCGGTGACCGCGCCGCCGGCGGCGCCGGACACAGTGCCTTCCTGAGCGAAGGACGCCGCCGGGACGGCGAGGGCGAAGGCGGCGCCAAGAACGGCTGTGCGGATGCGCATGGACTGAAGTCTCCTCATGTTGATCGGCAAAGCAACGCCGCCCAGATGAAATTGGTTCCTTGAACTGGACCGAAGCTTCTTCGCCCGGAAAGTCACGTGCGGACGCAGGCGGCGACTTTCACTTCAATACATGCCCGAATGCTTCCGGAACCGCTTGTCCGCAGCCTCCTGCGCCCTAGGCGCGCCGCGCGCTCGCATTTCGGACCTTCCGGCGCCATTTTGTTCTCCTAGACGACTTTCGAGTCGCGCAGAGCTTTCGCCGCGCGCCCGTCCGGAGCTTATCGACGCCTTGTCCGACTTCCACGACCGTCCGTCCGACGACCTGACGCTGCCGGCGCCCCGCGCCGGCGGCATCGCCGCGCGCGCGGCCGCCGCGCTCCGTCCGGCCGGCGCGCCCGATTATCTGCAGGGCCTGAACCCCGAACAGCGGGAAGCGGTGGAGACGCTCGACGGCCCGCTGCTGGTGCTGGCCGGCGCCGGCACAGGCAAGACCCGCGTGCTGACCACGCGCATCGCCCACATCCTGGCGCTCGGAAAAGCGCGGCCGTTCGAGATCCTCTCCGTCACCTTCACCAACAAGGCCGCGCGCGAGATGCGCGAGCGGGTCGGCAAGCTGCTGGGCGAAGTGGCCGAGGGCATGCAGTGGCTCGGCACCTTCCACTCGATCGGCACCCGCATCCTGCGCCGCCACGCCGAACTCGCCGGCCTGTCCTCGAGCTTCACCATCCTCGACACCGACGACCAGATCCGCCTGCTGAAACAGGTGCTGGCCGCCGAGAACATCGACGACAAGCGCTGGCCGGCGCGCCAGCTGGCCTTCGCCATCGACGGTTGGAAAAACCGCGCGCTGTCCCCGAAGGACGTGCCGGCGGGCGAGGCCCAGAGCTTCGCGGCCGGGCGCGGCGCCGAACTCTACGCCATCTATCAGGCGCGGCTGCGCCAACTGAACGCGGTCGATTTCGGCGACCTGCTGCTGGAGCCGATCAAGCTGTTCCGCGACCATCCGGACGTGCTGGAGCAGTACCATCGGCGGTTCAAATACATGCTGGTGGACGAGTATCAGGACACCAACGTCGCGCAGTACCTGTGGCTGCGGCTGCTGGCGAAGGGCTCGACCAACCTCGCCTGCGTCGGCGACGACGACCAGTCGATCTACGGCTGGCGCGGCGCGGAGGTGGAGAACATCCTGCGCTTCGAGCGCGATTTTCCGGGCGCGAAGGTGGTGCGGCTCGAACGCAACTACCGCTCCACGGGCCACATCCTGAACGCCGCCTCCCACCTCATCGCCCACAATCAAGGTCGCCTCGGCAAGACGCTGAGGCCCCAGACCGAGCTCGGCGAGAAGGTGACGGTCGCCGGCGCCTGGGATTCAGGCGAGGAGGCGCGCCAGATCGGCGACGAGATCGAGGCGCTGCAGTCCAAGGGCCACAAGCTCGACGAGATCGCGATCCTCGTGCGGGCCTCGTTCCAGATGCGCGAGTTCGAGGAACGCTTCATCACCCTCGGTCTGCCCTACCGCGTCATCGGCGGCCCTCGCTTCTACGAGCGCGCCGAGATCAGGGACGCCCTCGCCTATCTGCGCGTCGTCGCGAGCCCGGCGGACGACCTGGCCTTCGAGCGCATCTACAACACCCCGAAGCGGGGCCTGGGCGACGCGGCTCTGAAGCAGATCGTGGAGGTCGCCCGCGCCGAGGAGATTCCGCTGCTCGAGGCCGCGCGCCGGCTGCTCGACGGGCCCGACCTCAAGCCGAAGCCGCGCGCGACCTTGAAGGAGCTGGCGCAGTCCTTCGACCGCTGGTCGGCGCTCGTCGACAAGATTCCCCACACCGAGCTCGCCGAGCAGGTGCTGGAGGAGAGCGGCTACACCGACATGTGGACCAAGGACCGCTCGGCGGAGGCTCAAGGCAGGCTCGAGAACCTCAAGGAGCTGGTGCGCTCCATGGAGCCGTTCGAGAACCTGCGCGGCTTCCTGGAGCACGTCTCGCTCGTCATGGACGCCGACCGCGGTCCCGGCGAGGACGCCGTCACCATCATGACGCTGCACGCCGCGAAGGGGCTGGAGTTCGACACGGTCTTCCTGCCGGGGTGGGAGGAAGGTCTGTTCCCGCACCAGCGCTCGCTCGACGAGAGCGGCCGCGCCGGCCTCGAGGAGGAGCGCCGCCTCGCCTATGTCGGCGTCACCCGCGCGCGACGTCGGGCCAAGCTGTGGTTCGCCTCCAACCGGCGCATCCACGGCATGTGGCAGTCCTCGATCCCGTCGCGCTTCCTCGACGAGCTGCCGGAGGCCGACGTCGACGTGATCGAGGCGCCGGCCACCTTCGGCGGCGGCGGAATGGGCGGCTCCTACGGCGCCAGCCGCTTCGACCGCGCCGAGCCGTTCAAATCCACCTACGACACGCCGGGCTGGCGGCGCGCGCAGGAGAGCCGCGGCCCCGCCTCCCCCGGCCCCGGCGCCCGCCGCGGCGGGCCGGTGACGATCGAAGGCGAGCTGGTCGCCTCATCCACCGCCAAATCCGCCGGCTTCGGCAAGGGCGCTCGCGTGTTCCACCAGAAGTTCGGCAACGGCACGGTGGTGGAGGTCGACGGCAACAAGCTCACCGTCGCCTTCGACAAGGCCGGCCACAAGCGCGTGGTGGACAGCTTCGTGAAGGCGGCGTGATGCGCGGACGCGCCGCCTTTCTCGTCCTCGCCGCCGCGCTGATGGGAGCGAGCATGCCGGCGCCGGCCCGCGCCTTCGATTTCGACGACTGGGAGAAGAGCGAGGACGCCCAGGGCGTGCTCACCTTCGACTGCGCCAGGTTCGACGCCTGCGGGTCCGGGTCGCGCATCACGGTCGCGAGCGCGTCGGACGGTCCGCCCATCGCCGCCGCGGACTACCGCGCCCAGCACGAGCGCAACGCCTTGGAGCGCCCCGAGCTCCGAGGCAAGGTGACGCTGGGCCCCGCCGCCACGCGTACGGTCCGCGGCTTCGACGTGGTGGAGGTGGAGCGCGAAGTCCGGCTCGCCGGCGGCCTGACCCACCATGCGATCAACGCGATCCTGCACCGCGGCGGCAAGCGCTACCAGATCATCTGCTCGGCCAAAGACAAGGCGATGGCGCGGGCCAATTTCGAGGGCGTGCTGCTGGAGACGATCGCGTTCGTATCCCGCTGACCGGCGTCGCAGGATTGGACGGAGGCGCGCCGATCGCCTATCGGATCGCCAACGCCTCCCGGGAGCCCGATCGTCCCATGTCCACCCCCCTCGTCCGCCTGCGTCTCGACGAGGCGACCGCCAAGCGCGTCGCCGACGTGCTGGAGGACGCCTTTCCGTTCGGCGAAGCCTCGATCGCCGCCTTCGAGGTGACGAAGGACGACTGGTCGGTCGAGGTCTATGGCGGCCCGGAGGCGACGGCGGACGAGCTCGCCGCCGCCCTGCGCGAGGCGCTGGGACCTGAGAGCGCCGGCCTGCGCATCGAGGCGGACGCGATCGAGGAGGCGGACTGGGTGGCGAAGAGCCTCGCCGGGCTCGCGCCCGTGCCGGCCGGCCGCTTCGTGGTCCACGGCTCCCACGACCGCGACAAGGTCCCGGCCGACGTCATCGGCATCGAGATCGAGGCGGCGCTCGCCTTCGGCACCGGCCACCACGGCACCACCCGCGGCTGCCTGCTCGCGATCGACGAGCTGCTGACGGAGCGCCGGTTCGAGCGCGTGCTCGACCTCGGCTCCGGCACCGGCGTGCTCGCGATCGCGATCGCGCGGGCCCAGCAGTCGCCCGTGCTCGCGACCGACATCGACGAGACCTCCGCCCGCATCGCCGGCGAGAACGCCGAGGCGAACGGCGCCGGCGCCTTCGTGGAGTCCATCCACGCCACCAGCTTCGACCATCCCGTCTTCGCGGAGCGCGGCCCGTTCGACCTGATCGTCGCGAACATACTCGCCGGCCCGCTGGTCGAGCTCGCGCCCGATGTGAAGGGCCATCTCGCGCCGGAGGGCCGCGTGGTGCTGTCGGGGCTCATGAACCACGAGGAGGAGCGCGTGCTCGCGGCCTATGTGGCGGAAGGCCTCGCGCTTGTGGGGTCTCGCCAGCTCGAAGGCTGGTCGACGCTTGTGCTCAAGGGGTGAGGGCTCCGCGTCGTCCTCCGGCTTGCGTTCAGATCGGCTTTTGCCGATCTGAGTTACTGGTTCAAAGAAACCCGGAAACATCCGGGTTTCCGGAGGACCCATCTTGGGCGTCGTGCGAGGCGGTAAGCGTGGATGGTCCGGTCAAGCCGGACCATGACGGCGCGTGAACGGGACCCGGCTCGACGCCCGGGCGCGAGGTTGAGGTGTCATCTCCCATGTTCGAAGCGAAGTTCCAGACCTTCGACGAGACCGCCGATCCCTCGCAGGGGGCGCCGCGGCTCGCCGCGCTCATGGCGAGGCTGGCCGCCCAGGGTCTCGACGGCTTCCTGCTGCCGCGCGCGGACGAGCACCAGAACGAGTACCTTCCGCCCTCCGCCGAGCGCGTCGCCTGGCTCACCGGCTTCACCGGCTCGTTCGGCTTCGTCGCGGTGCTCGCCGACCGCGCCGCGCTGTTCGTGGACGGGCGCTACACCGTGCAGGCGCGGACGCAGGTGGACCCGTCCGCCTTCACGGCCGTGAATGTCGGCGACACGCCGCCGGGCGAATGGCTGAAGCGGAACCTGAAGGCCGGCGCCCGCGTCGGCTACGACCCGCGGCTCCACACCATCGAGGGGCTGGAGCGGCTGGAGAAGGCCGCCGAGCACGCCGGCGCCGAGTTGGTCGCGGTGGCGGAAAACCCGGTCGACGCGATCTGGGCCGACCGCCCCGCCCCGCCGCTCACGCCGGTCGTGGCCCACGACGCCGCCTTCGCCGGCGAGACCGTGGAGAGCAAGCTCGGCCGGATTGCGGAGGAGCTCGCCAAGACGCGGGCCGACGCGCTGCTGGTGACGGACGCGCACGCGCTCGCCTGGGCGTTCAACATCCGCGGCGCCGACGTCGCGCACACGCCGTTGCCGCTGGGCTTCGCGCTCATCCCGGCGCAGGGCCGCGCCGCCGTGTTCCTCGATGGCCGCAAGCTCTCGAACGCCGTCCGGGCCGAGCTCGAAAGCCTGGCCGAGGTGGCGGAGCCCGCGGCGCTCGACGCGGCGCTGGAGCGGCTTTCGGGCAAGACCGTGCGGGTGGACGCGTCGTCGGCCGCCGCCGCGTTCGGCCGCAGGCTGGAGGCCGCCGGCGCCAAGCTGCAGCGCGGCCCCGACCCGATCGCCAAGCTCAAGGCGGTGAAGAACGCCGTCGAGATCGAAGGCGCGCGCGCCGCGCAGCTCCGCGACGGCGCGGCGCTCTGCCGTTTCCTCGCCTGGCTCGACGCCGAAGCGCCGAAGGGCGCGCTGGACGAGATAGGCGCCGCGGAAGCGCTCGAAAGCTTCCGCCGCGAGACCGGGCTGCTGAAGGACGTGTCGTTCCCGTCGATCTCGGCGGCCGGCGAGCACGCCGCGCTGCCGCACTACCGGGTGACGCGGGCGAGCAACGCGCGGCTGACGCCGGGCTTCTACCTGATCGACAGCGGGGCGCAGTACGAGGACGCCACCACCGACGTCACCCGCACCGTGGTGATCGGCTCCGCGACAGAGGAGATGAAGGACCGCTTCACGCGCGTGCTGAAGGGGCATGTCGCGATCTCGACCGCGGTGTTTCCCAAGGGCGTCTCCGGCGCGCAGATCGACGCCTTCGCGCGCCGCCCGCTGTGGGAGGCGGGCCTCGACTTCGACCACGGCACGGGCCACGGCGTCGGCTCGTACCTGTCGGTGCACGAGGGGCCGCAGCGCATCTCGAAGCTCGGGACCACGCCGCTGGAGCCCGGAATGATCCTCTCCAACGAGCCCGGCTATTACAAAGAGGGCCATTACGGCATCCGCACCGAGACGCTGGTGCTGGTGGAGCGCCTGACGATTCCCGGCGCCGAGCGCGAGATGTACGGCTTCGAGACCCTGACGCTCGCGCCGATCGACCGCCGCGCTATCGCGCCTAGCCTGCTGACGGCGGAGGAACGCGGCTGGCTCGACGCCTACCACGCGCGGGTGCTGGCCGAGATCGGCCGCCTCGTGGACGCGGACACGCGGGCCTGGCTGCAGGCCGCCTGCGCGCCGCTCTGAGGCGGCCCCCTCCTCCGGCTCAGGCCTGATTGCGGGCCTTGGCCTGTGCGCGCTCGGTGAAGAACAGCGTTCCGGCGAAGGTCGCGAACGTGGCGACGACCAGAGCGACGACGATGGCGGATTCGATCGGCATGGAGCCCTCCCTTGGCGACGGGAGCAGCTTTGTCCGGAGCCGTGCGCCCCGCCTTGCGCTGGATCAAATGGCGCGGAGAGAAGCTCCGGCCGGGGTCCGCCCGCGCTTCAAGCCTGCTTGCGCCAGCGGCCGTCGTCGTCCTGCCGCCAGTAGGTCAAGGCGTGGCCGGCCTCCTTCAGCGCCTTCCACTGCGCGCGGGCGGCGTCGACGGCGTCGGGGTCATGGCCGTCGAACATGATCAGCGCGCGCTCGTAGGCGCCGAGGTCCGGCGGGGCGGCTCCGTCCACTAGCACGCGCACGGCGGCGCCGTTGGGATTGCGGTCGGAGGTGGTGAGCCAGACGGTCTCGTCGGCGCCGTCCGCCTCCGCGCCATGGGGCAGGAAGCTTTCGTCGGCGTAGGTCCACAGCGCGTCGTCGAGCGCCGCGACGCGCTCGGGCGCGGCGGCCTGCACGACCACCTTCCACTTCCGCTCCAGGCACTTCTCCAGCAGCGCCGGCAGGGCCTTGGCGAGCGGATGCGCGGTGAGGTGGTAGAAGAGGACTTCGGTCATCGCGCCCCGGCCGCCGTCATCCTATGACCTTCTGCATGCAGACGGTCCGCATGTCGCGGTATCCGAGGCTCTCGTAGAACCGCCGGACGCCGACGTTGTCCTCCCGGATCAGGAGCTGGACCTTCCAGACGCCGCGCGCGGCGAGCCAGGCCTCGGCCGCCGCCATGACGTCATGGCCGAACCCCTCGCCCTGACGGTCGGGATCGACCGCGACATAGTAGACCCATCCCCGGTGGCCGTCCTCGCCGACCATCGCGGTCGCCACCACCTGTCCGTCGGCTTCCGCCACCAGGACCGTGGAATGCGGATCGCGGCGGGCGAAGGCGATGTCGCGCGCCGGGTCGTTCCAGGGGCGGGCGACGCCGGACGCCGCCCAGACCGCGACGACGGCCTCGACGTCGCGGTCGGTCATCGCGCGGATCGCCGGACGCCGCCCGGCGGCGGTCTCGCCGGCGGCGCTCACTCCTCGTAATAGTCCTTCACGAGCCGGTCGAGCAGCCGCACGCCCCAGCCCGAGCCCCAGCTGCGGTTGATGTCGCTCGCGGGGCTGCCCATGCCGGTGCCGGCGATGTCGAGATGCGCCCAGGGCGTGTCGTTGACGTGCCGCTTCAGGAATTGGGCGGCGGTGATCGAGCCGCCGTGGCGTCCGCCGGTCTGCTTCATGTCGGCGAACTTCGAGTCGATCAGCTTGTCGAACTCCGGGCCCATCGGCATGCGCCACACCTTCTCGCCGGTGGCGAGGCCGGTCTTGTACAGCCGCTCCGACAGTTCGTCGTCGTTCGAGAACAGGCCGGCGTTGTCGACGCCGAGCGCGACCAGGATCGCGCCGGTGAGCGTCGCGAGGTCGACCATGAACTTCGGCTTGAAGCGGTCCTGCACGTGCCAGAGCACGTCGGCCAGCACGAGCCGCCCTTCGGCGTCGGTGTTGATGATCTCGATGGTCTGGCCGGACAGGCCGGTGATGATGTCGCCGGGGCGATAGGAGCCGCCGTCCGGCATGTTCTCGACGCAGCCGATCGCGCCGATCACGTTGACCTTGGCCTTGCGGGAGGCGAGCGCGTGCATGAGGCCGACGACGCAGGCGGCGCCCGCCATGTCGCCCTTCATGTCCTCCATGCTGGCGGACGGCTTGATGGAGATGCCGCCGGTGTCGAAGATCACGCCCTTGCCGACGAAGGCGACGGGCTGGGCGTTCTTCTCCTTCGCGCCGTTCCAGCGCATGATCGCGACCTTGCTCTCCTGCACGGAGCCCTGGCCGACCGCCAGCAGCGCGCCGAAGCCGGCCTTCTTCAGCTCCTTCTCGCCGAGAATCTCGACCTCGACGCCGAGCTTCTCGAGCGCCGCGGCGCGTTTGGCGAACTCGGTCGGCGTCAGCACGTTCGGCGGCTCGTTCACGAGCGTGCGGGCGAGCTCGACGCCCTCGGCGAGGCCCTCCTTCAGCTTCCACGCCTTCTTGGCGGCCGCCTCGTCCCCGACGGCGAACGTGACCTTCGCGAGCCTGCCGCGCTCGTCGTCCTTCTTCTTGGTCTTGTAGACGTCGAAGGCGTAGTCGCGCAGCCGGACGCCGAGCGCGATGTCGGCGACAGCCTCGGCGGCGAGAGCGCCTTCCGCCGTCTCGGCGATCACGGTGAACTCGGTCGCGCCGGAGGCGACCTTGCCGCGGATCTGGCCGCCGAGCTTCACCCAGTCGGTCGGCTCCTTGCCGTCGCCGAGCCCGACGACGATCAGGCGCTCGACCCCGTCGAGCGCCGGCGCCAGCAGCTCGAAGCCGGAGCCCTGCGCCGCCTTGAACCGCTCGGCCGTCGCCGCCCGACCGAGCGCCTCGCGCGCCGGCGCGATCGCGGCGGCCGTCGCGGGACCGAAGGCGAGGTCGGGGCCGGCGAGCGCGACCACGACGCCCGAGACGTCTGCGTCGGGCTTCTGGAACGCGATCTTCAGCGCGCCGCTGGGGGCGTCCGCGGACTTGGCCATGAGGACGAAGGCTCCTTGAGAAACGAAGGCGGGCGGAGGGCGGCCCGCAGGGCAAGCGTCGGCGTCACATCTATACGACAGGTCCGCCGCCTTCCAGCGCCCGCGACGGCGTCGCGCAGGCGGCGCGCTTGCGCGGGCGCGCGATCCGGCATTCAAGTGGGCGCGGGAGACGCGTTCACGGCCGCCGCGGCGGCCGTGCGCCTGGTCAGACGGTATGCCGCTTGTCGAACGCTACATCTTCGGACTGACGGCCAAGGCCTTCATCGGGATCCTCGTGATCCTGACGGCCGTGATCTGGACCACGCAGGCGCTGCGCGAACTCGACCTGGTCACCGCCAAGGGCCAGACGATCTGGATCTTCTTCGCGATCACCGGCCTGACGATCCCGTCGCTTTCCGTGATTCTCGCGCCGGTGGCGCTGTTCGGCGCGGCGGCCTGGGCGCTGAACCGGCTGAACGGCGATTCGGAGATCGTGGTGATGAGCGCGGCCGGCGTCGGTCCGGGCCGGCTGCTGCGGCCGCTGCTCGCGCTCGCCCTGATCGTGTCGACCTTCGTCGGGCTCATGAGCGTGTGGGCGATCCCGGAATCGCTGCGCCTGCTCCGGACGCAGCTCACCCAGGTCCGCGCCGACGTGGTCGCCAACATCCTGCGCGAGGGCCAGTTCACCCGGATCGAGAACAACCTCGTCGTCCATGTCCGCGAACGCCGCGGCGGAGCGCTGCTCGGCATCTTCGTGCAGGACGCGCGCGACGCGCCGCAGGAGGTGACCTACCTCGCCGAGCGCGGCCAGATCGTCGAGGAGCGGGGCTCGACCTTCCTCGTGCTGGAGGACGGCTCGGTGCAGCGGCGGGAATCCGCCGGCAAGGACCCCGCCATCGTGGTGTTCCAGCGCTACGCTTTCGACCTCTCGCCGTTCACGGGCGCGAGCGAGGTCACGTCCTATAAACCACGCGAGCGCTACACTTCGGAGCTCATGTCTCCGGACGCCAACGACAGCGCCTACAAGGCGCAGCCGGGCCGCTTCCGGGCGGAGCTTCACGAGCGGCTGGTCAATCCGCTCTATCCGGTCGCGTTCATGCTCATCGCTTTCGCGGCCCTCGGCCGCCCCCGGACGACGCGCCAGAGCCGGGCGACCGCGATCCTCGCGGCGGTCGTGGCGGTGGCCGCGACGCGCATCGCCGGGCTCGGCGTGACCAACCTGCTGGTCTCCACCGCCTGGGCCGTGGCCGCGGTCTACGCCCTGCCGATCCTCGCCGGAGCCGCGGCGCTGGCCTTCGCCTTCCGGCGGCCCCGCGCGGCGGGTCCGCGCCCCGGCGCATCCGGTCCGGTCGCGGCGGCGCGCGCATGAGCACGGGGGTCAACGCCCTCACCGGCACGCTCGCGCGCTACCTTGCGGCGCGGGTCGCGACCACGATCGTCGCCGTGATCGCGGGCTCGCTGCTGCTCGTCTTCGTCATCGACTTCGTCGAGCTGCTGCGGCGCGCCGGCGACGCCTCCAACGCCTCGATCGCGACGATCGCGAACCTCTCGCTGCACCGCGTGCCGGCGATCGTGGAGCGGGTGCTGCCCTTCGCCGTGCTGTTCGGCGCCCTCGGCGCCTTCGTCATGCTGAGCCGGCGGCTGGAGCTGGTGATCGCGCGCGCGAGCGGCGTCTCCGCCTGGCAGTTCCTGACGCCCGCGGTCGCGGTCGCGGCGCTGGTCGGCGTGGTCGCGACCGCCGCCTTCAATCCGATCGCCGCGCACATGCAGGATCGCGCCGAACGCATGGAGAGCCGGCTGTTCGCCAACGCCGGATCGACGTCGACCCAGGCGCGCTGGATCCGCCAGCGAAGCATGGACGGCCAGGCCATCATCCGCGCCAGCTCCGCCTCGAGCTCCGGCGTCACGCTGAACGGCGTGACCGTGTTCAGCTTCACGCCCGACGGCGAGTTCCGGGAGCGAATCGAGGCCCGCACCGCGCGGCTCGTCGCCGACGCCTGGGACCTCGACGAGGCGCGCGTCATAGCGGTCGGGCGCGAGCCCCAGGTGCTGCCGCGTTACCGCCTCGCGACGAATCTCTCCGCCGCCCAGGTGCGCGAGACCCTCGGCGCGAAGACCATGGTGGGGTTCTGGGACCTGCCCGACGCGATCGCGCTCGCAGGCCGCGCCGGGCTTTCGCCGCTCCGGCACCAGCTTCAACTTCAAGAGCTTCTCGCCCGCCCGGCCCTCCTGATCGCGATGGTGCTGATCGCGGCCACGGTCGCGCTGCGCTTCTTCCGCTTCGGCGGCGTGGCGCGGACGATTCTCGGTGGCGTGGCCGCAGGCTTCGTGCTTTATGTCGTCACCGAGTTCGCCGACGATCTGGGGGCGGCGGGCTTGATGCACCCCGTCGCGGCGGCCTGGCTTCCCGCGATCGTCGGGTGTCTCATGAGCGTTACCGTGTTGTTGAATCAGGAGGACGGATGACGCTCGCTACGCGCCGCGCCGCTCTCCATCGCGCGCGGAAGGCGCGGCCTGTCGCCGTGCTGACGTCCCGCATCGCAGCCCTCGCGCTTCTCGGCTCCGCTTCGCTGCTCGCGCTCGGCGCGACCGCGTCCGCGCAGGTCGCGAACGAGTTCATCCCTGCTCCGCCCAAGCACCAGAACGCCAAGTCGCGCGGGCTGCCGAACGCCCTCGGCGGCGGCGCGGTGGTCGATGGCGGCTCACTCCAGCGCCGCGATCCCAACGCGCGGATGCTGATGGAGGCCAAGGAGCTCGTCTACGACTACAACACCGAGGTCGTGACCGCGGTCGGGCCGGTCGACATCTATTATGACGGCCGCGCCCTGCAGGCCGAGCGGGTGATCTACGACCAGAAGAAGAACCGCGTGCGGGCGGCCGGCAACGTCAAGCTCACCGAGCGCGACGGCAACATCGTCTACGCCGACAGCCTCGACCTGACCGACGACTTCCGCGACGGCTTCGTTGATTCGCTGCGCGTCCACACCACCGACCGCACGCGCTTCGCCGCGGCCCGCGGGCGGCGGGAGGAGGGCAAGCTCTCGGTGTTCGACCGCGGCGTCTACACCGCCTGTGAGCCCTGCCGCGAGAACCCCGAGAAGCCGCCGCTCTGGCAGATCAAGGCCAAGCGCATCATCTTCCGCGAAGACGAGAAGATGGTCTATTACGAGGACGCCACCTTCGAGCTGTGGGGCCAGCCGATCGCGTGGCTGCCGTTCTTCTCGCATCCCGATCCGTCGGTGAAGCGCAAGTCCGGCTTCCTCGCGCCGAGCGTGGGGCACGCCTCCGACCTCGGCTACACGCTGGAGACGCCGTACTTCTGGGCGATCGCGCCCAATATGGACGCGACCCTGTCGCCGATGTTCACGTCCAAGCAGGGCGTGATGATGAAGGGTGAGTTCCGGCACCGCCTGATCGATGGCGCCTACTCGATCCGGGCCGCCGGCATCCACCAGCTCGACGCGGACGAGTTCAACGACAAGCTGGATTCATCCGATCCCAACAGCCTGACGGTCGGCCCCGGCGACAAGAAAAACCGCTGGGCGTTCTCAACCGACGGCCGGTTCGCCATCAACGACAAGTGGACGTTCGGCTGGGACGTCAGCCTGTACTCGGACAAGTGGGTGCGCGGCGACTACAGCCTCTGGGGCAGCAGCCGCACGGCGGTCTCCACGCTCTACCTGCAGGGCCAGGGCGACCGGAGCTGGTTCGATCTGCGCGGCTACCACTTCTACGGCATGACCCGCTACGACCGGCAGGACCGCCTGCCGAACGTCGCGCCGGTGCTCGACTACAACTACGTGTTCGAGGATCCGGTCCAGGGCGGCGAGCTCGCGTTCAACCTCAACGCGACCAGCCTCTACCGCGAGGAGAGCGAGTACCGCCGTGGCCGGCTCGGCGTCGGCCCGCGCAACGACGTCGCCGTGATCGGCGCCGCGGGCACCTACAGCCGCCTTTCCGCCGACGCCCAGTGGCGCCGCCGCTTCATCGACCCGATCGGACAGGTCTGGACGCCGTTCGCCTTCGTGCGCGGCGACCTGATCTACACGAACCCGGATGACGACGCCCGGCTCGGGCCGTTCCTCGACAACGGCCAGGACGCGCTGCTGCGCGGCATGGCCGGCGTCGGGCTCGAATACCGCTACCCGTTCGTCGCCCAGAGCAGCTACGGCACCCACCAGATCGAGCCGATCGCCCAGATCCTGCTGCGTCCGAACGAGACCAACATCGGCGACCTGCCGAACGAGGACGCCCAGAGCCTGACCTTCGACGACACCACGCTGTTCGCCTGGGACAAGTTCTCCGGCTACGACCGCGTCGAGGGCGGCAGCCGCGCCAATGTGGGGCTGCAGTACACCCTGACGATGAACAGCGGCGCGATGTTCAACGTCATGTTCGGCCAGTCCTATCACCTGTTCGGCCGCAACTCGTTCGCCAAGGGCGGGCTCGACGCGACCCGCACCGGCCTCGATTCCGGGCTCGAGACGACGCGGTCGGACTACGTCGCCGGCTTCACGATCGTGCCGACGACGAACTTCGCGCTCGGCACGCATTTCCGGTTCGACGAGGACAGCTTCGCGGTGCGCTCCGCCGAGATCGAAGGCCGCGCCACGCTCGACCGCTTCCAGGCCAATGTCGCCTACGGCCGCTATGACAGGCAGGCCAAGCTCGGCTACGACGACATCCGCGAAGGCGTCCTCGCCGGCGCCCGGGTGTTCGTCACCAAGGACCTCTATGTCGGCGGCGGCGCCCGCTACAATTTCGACCGCAACGAGTTCGACCGCACCCAGGTCGGCTTCGGCGTCAACAACATCCAGGACTGCATCTCGCTCGCGTTCGACTACATCCGCGAATACGACGTCGACACCAGCGCGAGCCGGCTGGACTCGATCGACCACCGGTTCCTGCTGCGGGTCGATCTGCGGACGCTGGGCTCCGTCAGCGCCTCCACGAGTTCGTCGTCGGACGTTTTCGACAGCGAATCCAGCCGCGCCAACACCCTTCAGTGAACGGCCCCGACGGGCGTCGCGGTTGACGCAGGCGCCGTCGCGCCGGAAAAAGACGCCGTTGCTGCGCGTGGTTTCGTGGGGAGATCGCGCGACGCCGGGGATCAAGTGGGACCGCCTAGCCATGTCGACGCGTCTTCGTCTGTTCGTCGCTCTAGCCTGCCTGGCCGCCGCGGCCGCGCCCGCCCGCGCCCAGTCGGTCGCGGTGGTCGTCAACGGCCAGCCGATCCTGTCGAGCGAGATCAAGAGCCGCGCGGCGCTGATCGCGCTCGCCGGCGGCGGCAAGGGCGGCGGCGTCGCGGCCGCCCGCGACGAGCTGATCGACGAAAAGCTGAAGGTCGCCGAGGCGAAGCGCTACGGCATGGAGGCGAGCGACGCGCAGGTGGACGCCGCCTTCGCCTCGATCGCGCAGCGCACCAAGCTCACTCCGGCCCAGTTCACGCAGGCGATCGGCCAGCGCGGCGTCAGCGCGCAGACGCTGAAGAGCCGCCTTAAGGCGGAGATGACCTGGGCGATGCTCGTGCGCCGCAAGTTCGCGGCCCAGGCCGCCGCCCGTGAAAAGACCGCCATAGCCTCCGCCGCCAACCGCGGCGGCCAGATCGACAACCGCGCCATCCAGTACACGCTGCGCCAGGTGATCTTCGTGCTGCCGAAGGGCGCGACCGAGGCCCAGGTGAACCAGCGCCGCGCCGAGGCCAACGCCGCCCGCGCCCGTTTCCCCGGCTGCGACCAGGCGGTGCAGTTCGCGACCAGCCTGCGCGACGTCGCCGTGAAGGAGCCGGTGACGCGCTCCTCGGCGTCGCTCGGCAAGGAGCTCAACGAAAACCTGTCCAAGGTGAAGCTCGGGTCCCTGACCGCGCCGGAGCGCGGCGAGCAGGGCCTCGAGATGATCGCGGTCTGCGAGCGCAAGGACATCGCCGACGACAACATGCTCCGCCGTCAGGCGCTGGACGACACCGGCGGCAAGGAGCTCGAGGAGCAGGCGAAGAAGTATCTCGAGCAGCTCAAGTCGCGCGCGATCATCCAGGTCCTCAGCCAGGGATGACCGCGCCCGCCGACCTCGGCCGTCCGCTCGCGCTCAGCATGGGCGAGCCGGCCGGGATCGGACCGGACCTCGCGCTCAGGCTCTGGAGCGAGCGACGCGCCCGCGCGACGCCGGCCTTCGCAGCCCTCGGCGATCCCGCCGTCTACGCCGAACGCGCGGCCCTGCTCGGAATCGAGGCTCCGATCGCCGAGGTCGAGCCCGAGGCGGCCGAGGCCGTGTTCGCCGAACGCTTTCCCGTGACGCCCGTCGGCCGGCGCTGCCGCGCCGAGCCCGGCCGACCCGATCCCCGCGACGCCGAGACCGTGGTCTCCGCGATCCGGATCGGCGTCGAACTGGTCCACGCCGGGCGCTGCGCCGCGCTCGTCACCGCGCCGATCGCCAAGGCGCCGCTCGCCGAAGCCGGCTTTCCGCATCCCGGGCACACCGAATATCTCGGCCATCTCGCCGAGACGCTGTGGGGCGCGCCCGCCCGCGCGGTCATGCTGCTGTGGGCCGAGGAGATCGCCGTCGTCCCGGTCACGGTGCATGTGCCGCTCAACCGGGTTCCGGCGCTGCTGACCGAGGACGAGATCGTCGAAACCGGCCGCATCGTCGCGCGCGACCTGCGCCGGCGCTTCCGCATCGACGCGCCGCGGCTCGCCGTCGCCGGGCTCAACCCGCATGCGGGCGAGGACGGGCTGCTCGGACTGGAAGACGAGGCCGTCGTCGCCCCCGCCGTCCGCCGGCTGAAGGCGGAAGGGATCATGGCGACCGGCCCGCACCCGGCCGACACCATGTTCCACGCGGCGGCGCGCGCCCGCTACGACGCCGCGCTCTGCATGTATCACGATCAGGCGCTGATCCCGGTGAAGACGCTGGCTTTCGACCGCGCGGTGAACGTGACGCTCGGCCTGCCCTTCGTGCGCACCTCGCCCGACCACGGCACCGCCTTCGACATCGCCGGCACGGGCGTCGGCGATCCCGCGAGCCTGCTCGCGGCGCTCGTCCTCGCGCGGCGGCTGTCGCGGGAGCCGGCGCTCGCGTGAGCGCGATCGACGATCTGCCGCCTCTGCGCGACGTCATCCAGCGGCACGACCTCGCGCCGAAGAAGTCGCTCGGCCAGAACTTCCTGCTGGATCTCAACCTCACCGCGCGCATCGCCCGGACCGGCGGCCGCCTCGACGGCGTGACGGTGGTCGAGGTCGGGCCCGGCCCCGGCGGCCTCACCCGCGCGCTGCTGGCGGAGGGCGCGCGACGGGTCGTCGCGATCGAAAAGGACGCCCGCGCGCTGGCGGCCCTCGCCGAGATCGCCGCGCGCTATCCCGGCCGGCTCGACGTGGTCGAGGGCGACGCGCTCGAGGTCGACATGGGCGCGCTCGCGGGCGACGGCCCTGCGCGGGTGATCGCCAACCTGCCCTACAACGTCGCGACGCCGCTGCTGCTGGGATGGGTCGCGGCGGACCGCTGGCCGCCCTGGTGGGACGGGCTGACGCTGATGTTCCAGCGCGAGGTGGCCGAGCGCATCGTGGCGCGGCCGGGCGACAGCGCCTATGGCCGGCTGGCCGTCATGTGCGGCTGGCGCTGCGAGGCGAAGATCGCCTTCGACGTGAACCCGCAGGCCTTCACCCCGCCGCCGAAGGTGGTGTCCTCGGTCGTGCGGCTGGAGCCGCGGCCGCAGCCCCTGCCCTGCGCGGTCAAGGCGCTCGAAACGGTGACGCAGGCCGCCTTCGGCCAGCGACGCAAGATGTTGCGCCAGAGCCTCAAGAGCCTCGGCGACCCGTTGGCGCTGCTCGACGCCGCCCGGATCGAGCCGACCCGCCGGGCGGAGGAGGTCTCGGTCGAGGGCTTCGTCGCGCTCGCCAACGCGTGGGTTGCGACGCGCTGACCGCGCGTCAGATCAGCGTTTCGGCCAGTTCCTCCGCCAGCCTGTCGGCGAACTCCCCGATCGCGACGCGGCGCGCGCGGCGCAGCCGCTCGGCCTCGAGGATCGAGCGGATCTCGTTGAAGCAGCGGTCGAGGTCGTCGTTGACGACGACGTAGTCGTATTCCGTCCAGCGCGCGATCTCGACGGCCGCGTTTCTGAGGCGCTTCAGGATGACCTCCGGCGCGTCCTCGGCCCGGCGCTCCAGCCGCGCGCGAAGCTCGGCCGCGGAGGGCGGCAGCACGAACACGCTGGCGACGTCGTCCGGCATCGCCTCGCGCGCTTGCAGCGCGCCCTGCCAGTCGATGTCGAACAGGATGTCCTTGCCCTCGGCGAGCGCCTTCTCCACCGGCTCGCGCGGCGTTCCGTAGCTGTTGCCGTGCACCGTCGCCCATTCCAGCAGTTCGCCCGCGTCGCGCATCGACTCGAACTGGCGCTGGGTGATGAAGTGGTAGTGGACGCCGTCGATCTCGCTGCCGCGACGGGGACGGGTGGTGACGGAGATCGAGACCGTGAGCCCCGCGGCGCTCTCCATCAGCGCGCGCGTCAGCGTGGACTTGCCGGCGCCCGACGGCGACGACAGCACGAGCACGACGCCGCGGCGGACCATATCCTTCTTGGCGACTACGGGTTCGGTCGTCATCGCGCTCACTCCACGTTCTGGACCTGCTCGCGGAACTGCTCGACCACGGCCTTGAGCTCGAGGCCGATCGCCGAGAGGCTGCGGTCGTTGGCCTTGGCGGACAGGGTGTTCGCCTCGCGGCCGAGCTCCTGCGCCAGGAAATCGAGCTTCCGGCCGACGGCGCCGCCCTCCTCAAGCAGCTTGCGCGCCGCGGCCACGTGGGCCGCGAGCCGGTCGAGCTCCTCGCGGATATCGGCGCGGGAGGCGAGCAGCGCCGCTTCCTGATGCAGGCGGTCGGGGTCGAGCGCGGGACTGGCGCCCAGCAGCGCGGCCACCTGTTCGGCGAGCCGGGCGCGCACCGCCTCGGGGCCACGCGCGGGGCAGGCGTCGGCGCGCGCGGTGAGCTCGGCGATCGTCGACAGCCTCTCGGCAAGCACGGCGTCGAGCGCCGCGCCCTCGGCGGCGCGCATGGCGGCGAGCTCGTCGAGCGCGCGTTCGAAGTCGGCGAGCGCCGCGGATTCGAGCGCCGCGCGCTCCTCCGGGGATTCGTCCGCCTCCACGAGTTCGACCACGCCGCGCTGCGCCAGCAGGCCGTCGATCGTCGGCGGCGCGGCGTCCGGCAGCCGGGCCGCGATCGCGGCCGCGGCGGCGAGCACCGCCGCGAGCGCCGCCTCGTTGACGCGCGCCTCCACGGCGCGCGCAGCGCCGGCGAAGGTCAGCGTCGCGTGGGCGGTCCCGCGCTTGAGCCGCGCGGCGGCGGCGGCGCGGGCCGCCGGTTCGATCGCGTCGAAACCCGGCGGGGTGCGCAGCCGCAGGTCCAGCCCCTTGGCGTTGACGCTGCGGATCTCCCAGGTCCAGCAGGCGTCGCCGAGCCCGCCCGAGACGCGCGCGAAGCCTGTCATGCTGGCGATCGGCATGGGCCTGGGTCCTTCGGTCGGAAGCGCGCCGGAACGAGGGCGGGATAGGCTTGTGGACCGCGGCCGCAGCCCTCGTCAATCGCGGGCGGCGGCGGAAGCCCGAAGGCCTGCTCCGCCGCCGCCCGGCCGTCAGGCCGCGACGACCTCGGCCTGTTCGCCGCTCTGGCGCTCGAACAGGCGGCGGTAGACGCCGCCTTCGCGGGCGACCAGCGCCTCATGGTCGCCCTGCTCGACGATCCTACCGGCGTCGAACACCAGGATGCGGTCCATGGCGCGCACGGTGGACAGCCGGTGCGCGATGACGACCGTGGTGCGGCCGATCATCAGCCGCTCGATCGCCTCCTGGATCGCCGCCTCCGATTCCGAATCGAGGCTCGACGTCGCCTCATCCAGAATCAGCACGGGGGCGTCGGCCAGGAAGGCGCGGGCGATCGCGACCCGCTGGCGCTCGCCGCCCGAGAGCTTGACCCCGCGCTCGCCGACCAGCGTGCCGTAGCCCTTTGGCAGCTTCGAGATGAAGCCGTGGGCGTTGGCGAGCCGGGCCGCGCGCTCGATCTCCGCCATCGTCGCGCCCGGACGGGCGTAGGCGATGTTCTCGGCGAGCGAGCGGTGGAACAGCGTCGGCTCCTGCGGGACGATCGCGATCTGCGCCCTGAGCGACGCCTGCGTCGCCTGCGCGACGTCCTGCCCGTCGATCGTCACCCGGCCGGCGGTCGCGTCGTAGAGGCGCTGGACCAGCTTGACGAAGGTGGTCTTGCCCGAGCCGGAATGGCCGACGAGACCGACCCGTTCGCCGCCCTCGATCACGACAGAGAGGTCGCGGTAGAGCGGCGTCGCGTGGCCGGAATAGTGGAACGTCACGTTCTCGAACGCGATCCGCCCCTGCCCGACCGCGATCGAAACCGCGCCCGGCCGATCCTCGACGCCGACCGGCACGCCGTGCAGCTCGACCAGCTCCTGCAGGTCGTTCACCGCGCGCTGCAGGTCCGCGACATGCATGCCGACGTCGCGCAGATAGCCGTGGATCACCGCGAACATCGTGAGCAGGAAGGCGGCGTCGCCCGCGGTCGCCTGCCCCGTCCACCACAGCCAGACGCCGAGGCCGAGCGTCGCCGCGCGCAGCAGCATCAGGATGAGGTTCTGCAGCACGCCGTTCCAGGTGCCGCGCCGCCAGGTCCGCGTCGTCCGCCGGCTCCACTTGTCCATGACGAAGCCGAGCCGGCGCTCCTCGCGCGCCTCGGCGCCGAAGGCCTTCACCACCGCGTTGCAGGTGACGGCGTCGGCCATCACGCCGCCGAGCTTCGTGTCCCACGCGTTCGAAAGCTGCGCCGCCGGCGCGACCCACAGCAGCGAGATCGCGACCGTCGTCGCGACATAGGCGACGGCGCCGACGAGGGTGACGAGGCCCATCAGCGGCCAGTGCGCCGCCAGCACCGCGGTCGAGGCGACCAGCACCAGCAGCGAGGGCGCGAGCGCCATCAGCAGCAGATCGTTGAACTGGTCGATGGCCCACATGCCGCGCGTGACCTTGCGCACCGTGGAGCCCGCGAAGTTGTTCGCGTGCCAGTCGGTCGACAGCCGCTGCACCCGCGCGAAAGCTTCCGCCGCGGCGTCCTTCATGATGGTCTGCGTCATGGGGATGACGGTCATGAAGGCGAGCGCGCGGAAGCCCGCGATCATCGCCGACAGCGTGACGATGGCCGCGAACGACCACAGCGCCGCGTCGAGCCCTGAGTCGCGGTCGGCGCTCGCGAAGGCGTCCACCAGCCGCCCGGCGAAAACCGGGATGGCGACGTCGGCCAGCGTCGCGAGCGCCATCGCGCCCGCGATCAGCGCCACGCGGCCGGGCTGACGGGCCCAGTGCTCGAAAACGAAACGCATGGAGCGCGCGAACGGCGCGTCCCTGAGGGAAGTCGAAACGGTCATGACGGCTCCCGGCCGCGCGAGGACGCGGGCCGGCTCCTGAAACAAGACGCGGAGGCGCGCAGACGCGACGGCGGCAGGAGCCGACGCGGCGATCACGCCACGCAGTGAAACATCACGGATGAAGCGGAGAAAATTCGGCGGGCGCCGCGGCGGACCGCGCGCAGGTCTGGCCTAGCGGCGGGGCGGCCGGCCGGAGGCGGCGAAGGCGATGATCGCTGTCATGCACGTCCCTCCAGACCCAAGGGTTAAAGCCGAACGGCTACGTAAATACCCGTAAGCTGATCGGTCCGCAAGCCGCGCCGCGCACGATCCTCGGGACCTGTCGCCATTATGCATCAGACATGAAAACGCCGCCGGCCCTGCAGGTCGACGGCGCATAGCAGCGAAGATGAATGGGCCTTCGCAGAAGGCTAGTGAACCGTAGCCCCCGTCGGGGCCAGCCTTACGATTTCATCCTTGATCCGCAATTTCTTGCGTTTCAACGTCGTAACCTTGACATCATCCGTATTCGGATGAGCGAGTTCCAGTTCAATCTCACGCTCGATGGCGCGATGCTTCTTCTCCAGCTCAACAAGATGCGACTCGATGGACATGAAGCACGTCTCCCTCGTCTGGTCTTGACGTCATGAGCATGTCACGAACGACCGGCCCTGTCGAACCTTCTTGCGCGTCGACTTTAGATCACACTTGCGCGACTCCATGGCCGCCCTTGCCCGGCGCCGGCCGCGCGGCGATACTCCGCCGGAACGGCGCGTGGCGTGGCATGGACGGGGGTCGATGGCGAGACGGGAGGACGACGCGCGGGCCGAGGAGCTGGCGGCGCGGGAAGAGCTCGCTCGCCTCAAGGAGGAGCATCGCGATCTCGACACCGCCATCGAGGCGCTCGAGCGCGTCGGCGCCGGCGACCGGCTGCAGATCCAGCGCCTGAAGAAGCGCAAGCTGGGGCTCAAGGACCGGATGTCGTTCCTCGAGGACCAGCTTACGCCCGACATCATCGCCTGACGGCGGTCACTCCGCCGCCTTCGCCGCGCCGGCCGCCCAGCGCTCCATCGCGCGGCGCGTGGAGACGGCGATCCCGTCTCCGATCGCGACGTCGTCCCAGCCGAGCACCGCGCCTTCCGCGACGTCGCGGACAAGCCGCACGCCGTGGGCGAGCCCGATCGGCAGCGCGCCGCGCGCGAGCGAATCCTCGGCCCGCATCAGCTTGCCCCAGACCGTGAACCCGCCCTCCCCGTCGAGCGTCTCGCCGGCGCGGAGCGGCTTCTTGGCGCAGGCGGCCACATCGGCGCGGAAGCCGGTCGGCGCGCCGGTCGCCTCCCCGCGCAGCGCGGCCGCGGCGACGCTGACGCCAAGCTCCAGACCGATCAGATGCGACGGGCGATGCAGCGAGGCGTAGCGGCCGGACGGGTCGACGCTGACCCCGTACTCGCGAAAACACCGGCGGGCGTAGTCGCCGCGCGGGCCCTCGTCCGCCGGCTCGAACACCACATAGACGCCCCAGCGCAGGTCGTTCATGACCTGCCGCCCGTCGCGCTCCAGGCTCGACACCACCTCCACCATGCCGGCCTCCTCCAGCACGCCGCCGGCCGCCCGCGGCCTCAACGTCCGGGCGAGGTCGTGCGCGCCGCAGGGCGGAAAGGCGAGCCCCTCCTTCGGGGCCTTGAGCCCGGTGGCGTTGGCGATCGCCGCCATCTCGATCGCCGACTTGGTGCCGTCGAGGAAGGAGTTGAACATCTGCGCGTTCATGCCCGCGCGTTCCGCCTCCTCGGCCCTGAGGCCGTAATGGTCCCACACCGTGTCCGGCGTCGAGGCGTGGTAGGCCGGCAGGTACTTGGTGCCCTTCCCCGCCGCCACGACCCGGAAGCCGCAGGCCTCCGCCCAGTCGACCATCTCGCAGACCAGCGCCGGCTGGTCGCCATAGGCGAGCGAGTAGACCAGCCCCGCGCGCGCGAACGCGTCGGCGAGATAGGGGCCGGCGAGCACGTCGGCCTCGACGTTGACCATGACCATGTGCCGGCCGTTCTCCGCGGCGAGCAGCGCGTGGCGGCAGCCGGCGGCGGGGCTGCCGGTGGCGTCGATCACGACGTCGAGACCGTCGGCGCGGATCAGCGCCTCGGAATCCTCCGTCAGCATCACGCCGCCGCCCTTGCGCGCCGCCTCGAACGACGCGGCGACGGCGGCTTCGGCGTCCCAGCCGGTGGCCGCCAGCGCGGCCTTCGCCCGCGCCTCCGAGAGATCCGCGATCCCCATGAGATGCAGCCCCGGCGTCGTGCGGACCTGGGACAGGAACATGGAGCCGAACTTGCCGGCCCCGATCAGCCCGACCCGGACCGGCCGGCCTTCTGCGGCGCGGCGGCGCAGCTTTGCGGCGAGGTTCATCGACGCATCCTCCCTTTTCGACGTTTCCCGCGGACGCCTCTGCGGGCGGCTCGCGAGACCGAGCAGAGCCGGCCCGGGCTTCCGCGTCAACGCGCCGCGAACCTAAGGCCCGCTTGCGCGCAGGCGCCGCGGCGCCTATCGTCCGGCCATCCCTTCTCACGCACGGAGCTACGAACGATGGTCGCGGAAGACCGCGCCGAGGCGGCCCCTGTCGCCATCGTCATGGGCAGCCAGTCCGACTGGGCGACCATGAGCCACGCCTCCGAGACGCTGAAGGCGCTCGGCGTGGCGCATGACGCGCGCATCGTCTCCGCGCACCGCACGCCCGACCGGCTCGTCGCCTTCGCGAAGGGCGCGAGAGACGAAGGCTTCCGGGTCGTCATCGCGGGCGCGGGCGGGGCCGCCCACCTGCCGGGCATGGTCGCGGCGATGACGCCGCTGCCGGTGTTCGGCGTGCCGGTGCAGTCGCACACGCTGTCCGGCCTCGACAGCCTGCTGTCGATCGTCCAGATGCCCGCCGGCGTTCCCGTCGGCACGCTCGCGATCGGCCGCGCCGGCGCGGTCAACGCCGCCCTGCTCGCCGCCTCCGTGCTTGCGCTTACCGACGCGAGCCTCGCGGAGCGGCTCGACGCCTGGCGCGCCGCCCAGACCGATGGCGTGGCCGACCGGCCGACGGAGTCCTGACATGACCGCGACGCCCCTCGCCCCCGGCGCCACGATCGGCATTCTCGGCGGCGGCCAGCTCGGCCGCATGATCGCGCTCGCAGCGGCACCGCTCGGGCTCAAGGCGCATGTGTTCTCTCCCGATCCGCACAGCCCCGCCTTCGACGTCGCGGCCGAGCGCACGATCGCGAATTATGACGACGAGGCCGCGCTCGCGCTGTTCGCCGACAGCGTCGACGTCGTGACCTACGAGTTCGAGAACATTCCGGCCGCGACCGCGGAGCTGGTGTCCTCCCACAGCCCGCTGTTCCCGGACGCCCGCGCGCTCGCGACCACGCAGGACCGGCTGACCGAGAAGACCTTCCTGCGCGACCTCGGCCTGCCCACGCCGGCCTTCGCGGAGGTGCACGACCGCGCCAGCATGGCCGCCGCCGTCGGCGCCATCGGCCGGCCGGCGGTGTTGAAGACGCGCCGCTTCGGTTATGACGGCAAGGGCCAGGTGCTGGTGCGCGAGGGCCTCGGCCTCGACCAGGCGCTCGCCATGATGAACGGCCAGCCGGCGATCCTCGAGGCCTTCGTGCCGTTCCGCGCCGAGGTGTCGGTGGTGGCGGCGCGCGGGCGCGACGGCTCGTTCGCGGCTTTCGACGTGGTCGAGAACCGGCACGAGAACCACATCCTGCGCTCTTCCCACGTCCCCGCGGCGATCAAGCCGGAGACGGCGGCCTCCGCGGTCGCGATCGCCCGCAAGATCGCCGACGCCTTCCAGTATGTCGGCGTGTTCGCGGTCGAAATGTTCCTCGTGGAGGGGCCGACCGGCGAGAAGGTCGTCGTCAACGAGATCGCGCCGCGGGTCCACAATTCCGGCCACTGGACCATCGAGGGCGCCGAGACCAGCCAGTTCGAGCAGCATGTGCGCGCCGTCGCCGGCTGGCCGCTGGGCTCGACCGCGACCCGCGGGCGGGTGGTCATGACCAACCTGCTCGGCGCCGAGGCGAACGGCTGGCGCGCGCTGCTGGCCGAGCCCGGCGCGGCCGTCCATCTCTACGGCAAGGGCGAGCCGAAGCCCGGCCGCAAGATGGGCCACGTCACGCGGGTGACGATCGGCTGACGCCTCGCGCGCATAAGGCCTCGATCCGCGTAGACAACCCCTGAGCCCTCTGGTAAACGCTTCGCCGACGATGGCGGCGTTCGCACACCAGCGGGCGTCGGCCTTTTGTTTTTTGCTTCCGGCGCCGTCCGCGGCGACCGTCCGCCCAGAGACAAACGCTACCCGAGGCACGACGTGCAGGTTCTCGTCCGCGACAACAATGTCGACCAGGCCCTGAAGGCCCTGAAGAAGAAGATGCAGCGCGAAGGCATCTTCCGCGAAATGAAGCTCCGCGGTCATTATGAGAAGCCGTCCGAGAAGAAGGCGCGCGAGAAGGCGGAAGCCGTCCGCCGCGCCCGCAAGCTGGCCCGCAAGCGCGCGCAGCGCGAGGGCCTCCTGCCGATGAAGAAGAAGTGATTCGCTGAGGGCGATCGGCGCCGGCCTCCGGCGCCTTACGTCTCGCGACGTGACTGCGATGCGCCCGTTGGACCAGTCCGGCGGGCGTTTTTGCGCCTTGGGGGACACGCTCCGGCCCGCGCCGCCGGCAGCACGGGCTGCGGACGCAATCTCGCCGCAATCCGCCTGTGTCTGACGGCTCTTGGGCTGGCGCGCGGTAAGGTGGTGAGGACATGCAGGCTTCGGGTTCGGGCATTCTGGCGCGCCGCGGCGCGTTTCTCGTGGCGATGCTCGCGCTCGCCGGCTGCGAATCCATGGGCCCCTCGGCCGCGACGCTCGAGCCCGAGGCCTATGCCGCCCGGCAGAGCGACCTCGGCTCCCTGACCCAGGTCGTGCAGTCGAACCCCGGCGACGCCGAGGCGTGGAACATGCGCGGCTCCGCCTACGCCCGTCTCGGCCAGTACGACAACGCGATCGGCGACTTCAGCCAGGCGATCCGCATCAACAGCGGCATGGCCAAGGCCTACGCCAACCGCGCCCTCGCCTACCGCTCGCAGAACAAGACCGCCGAGGCGGTCAGCGACTACAACCGCGCGATCGAGGTCGACCCGAACTACAGCCCGGCCTTCGTCGGCCGCGGCAACCTCTACCGCTCGACCGGCCGCACCGACGCCGCGCTCGCCGACTTCGACCGCGCGATCGAGCTCGACCGCAACAACGCGCAGGCCTGGCACAACCGCGGCCTGATCCATCAGGCGCAGGGGCGCCACGACGACGCGATCGACGACTTCACCAAGTCGACCGCGATCGCGGTCACGGCGCCGGAGCCCTATGTCGGCCGCGGCATGAGCTATCTCGCGCTCAACGACGCCGCGGCGGCGCTCGACGACTTCAACACCGCGCGCACGCTGAACCCGAAATACATCGACGCCTGGATCGGCCGCGGCCTCGCCTTCGAGCGCCAGAACGAGCTGCTGAAGGCCCGCGCCTCGTTCGCGCAGGCGCTCAACATCGACCGCAACGACAAGCGCGCCAACGAAGCCTTCAAGCGCGTCGGCGGCGTCCCCGGCGCGACCTACACCGAGCGCTGAGCGAGTCGATCCTGCAAGAGACGAAGAAGGGCCGGAGCGTCGCTCCGGCCCTTCTTTTTTTGGCTCCGTCCGGACGCCTTGGCCTTTACTCCGCGGCGTCGACGTAGAGCTTGCCGCCGCCTTCCAGGAACTCGGCCGACTTCGCCTTCATGCCCTCCTCCGCCTCGAAGGTGACGTTCTGGGCGCGGACTTCGGCGCGCAGGTCCTGCGTGATCTTCATCGAGCAGAACTTCGGACCGCACATGGAGCAGAAATGCGCCACCTTGTGCGCGTCCTTCGGCAGCGTCTCGTCGTGGAAGGCGCGGGCGGTGTCGGGGTCGAGCGAGAGGTTGAACTGGTCCTCCCAGCGGAAGTCGAACCGCGCGCGGCTGACCGCGTCGTCCCGAATCTTCGCCGCGGGATGGCCCTTGGCGAGGTCGGCCGCATGGGCCGAGATGCGGTACGTGATGACGCCGGTCTTGACGTCGTCGCGGTTCGGCAGACCGAGATGCTCCTTCGGCGTGACGTAGCAGAGCATGGCGGTGCCGAACCAACCGATCATCGCGGCGCCGATGCCGGACGTGATGTGGTCGTAGCCCGGCGCGATGTCGGTGGTGAGCGGCCCGAGCGTGTAGAACGGCGCCTCGCCGCAGACGGCGAGCTGCTTGTCCATGTTGGCCTTGATTTTGTGCATCGGCACGTGGCCGGGGCCCTCGATCATGACCTGGCAGCCCTTGTCCCAGGCTATCTTGGTCAGCTCGCCCAGCGTCTCCAGCTCGGCGAACTGCGCGGCGTCGTTGGCGTCCGCGATCGAGCCCGGCCGCAGGCCGTCGCCGAGCGAGAACGAGACGTCGTACTTCCGCATGATGTCGCAGATGTCGCCGAAGCGCTCGTAGAGGAAGCTCTCGCGATGGCCGGCGAGGCACCAGCGCGCCATGATCGACCCGCCGCGCGAGACGATGCCGGTGACGCGATCCGCCGTCAGCGGCACATGCGCCAGCCGCACGCCGGCGTGGATGGTGAAGTAGTCGACGCCCTGCTCCGCCTGCTCGATCAGGGTGTCCTTGAACACCTCCCAGTCGAGCTTCAGCGGATCGCCGTCGACCTTCTCCAGCGCCTGGTAGATCGGCACCGTGCCGATCGGCACCGGCGAGTTGCGGATGATCCAGGAGCGGATGTTGTGGATGTTGCGGCCGGTGGAGAGGTCCATGACGGTGTCTGCGCCCCAGCGGATCGCCCAGACCAGCTTCTCGACCTCTTCCGCCGCGCCCGAGGTCACCGCCGAGTTGCCGATATTGGCGTTGACCTTGACCAGGAAGTTGCGGCCGATCGCCATCGGCTCGAGCTCGGGGTGGTTGACGTTCGCCGGGATGATGGCGCGGCCGCGGGCGATCTCGTCGCGCACGAATTCCGGCGTCACGAATTCCGGGATCGACGCGCCGAAGCTGTCGCCGTCGGCGTGGCGGACGCCGGCGCCCTCCAGCGCCTGCTCGCGGGCGAGGTTTTCGCGGAACGCCACATAGATCATCTCCTCGGTGATGATCCCGGCCTTCGCGAACTCGTACTGGGTCACCATCTGGCCGTTCGCGGCCTCGCGGATGACGCGCGTCGCCGGGCACGGAGCGACCAGCTTGTCGGCGGAGACGTTGCCGTTGTCCTCCGGCTTCACCGCGCGCCCCGGGGCGATGTCGAGCCCGCGCTTGGCGATCCAGTCTTCGCGCACCGGCGCCAGACCGGCGGCGAGGTCGATCGCGACGTCGGTCTCGGTGTAGCGGCCCGACGGATCGTAGACCCGCACCGGCGGCTCGTTCGGATCGCTGAGCGTGATCTCGCGGAACGGCACCCGAAGCTCGGGATGCGACTTCGGCGAGGCGTAGACCTTGCGCGAGCCGAAGATCGGCCCGGTGGTGACGCTTTCGGGCGCGGCCTTGGCGTCCTTCGGCGGAATATGGACGTTCATGGGGGATCTCCTCCTCGATGTTCTCGTTCGGGAGATCCGGGGTGTCGCGAAACGTCTGGGAGGCGTTCGGCGGCTTGCGCCGGCTCGGCCTTCGGTTCCCGTCCCTTCGCCGGCATGACCCGGATCAGGTTCTAAGGGATCGGCGTGCCGCCATCTCAGCCCCGCATCGCAGCGGGACGCCCCTCGGACCGGGATCGAGGTTAGGAGCTTGGAATCGTTCTGTCGAGCCCAGGCGCCGGGGTCGTCCCCCGTCCGACCGACCGCACCCCTCCTCGCCCTATCCCTTCATCACTGTCGCCCCCGCCGCGCCCCGGACCTTTTGACGCCCTTGCGTGATTGAAGTAGCATTTTGGAATTCCGAATTCGGAATTCTGATATGCAGCCGCTTGCGACCGCGCCGAACCTGATCTCCCAGACCTACGACCGCATCCTCGAGGCGATCGTCGACCGCAGCCTGCCGCCGGGCGAGCGCATCCGGCAGCACGAGCTGGCGGAGCGGCTCGGCGTGTCCCGCCAGCCGGTCAGCCATGCGCTCCATCTGCTGCGCGGCCAGGGCCTGCTCGCCGACAGCGGCCGCAAGGGCTTTCAGGTGACGCCGCTCGACGGCGTCCGCATCCGGCAGCTTTACGAGGTGCGCGGGGCGCTCGACGCGCTCGCGGCCCGGCTCGCGGCGGAACGCGGCGCGGACGGCGCGGCGCTCGAACGCGCGCTCGACGCCGGGGCCGCCATCACCGCGCGGACGCCGCTCGCCGAGCAGATCGCCCGCGACGCCGACTTCCACCGCGCGCTCTACCGGCTCTCGGGCAACCCAGCGATCGAGGAGACAGTCGGCCCGCAATGGCCGCACATGCGCCGCGCCATGGCGACGGTGCTCGCCGATCCAGAGCACCGCGCCCGCGTCTGGGCCGAGCACGTCGCTATAGCCGATCGCGTGCTCGCCAGAGACCCGGACGGCGCGGAGGCCGCCGCGCGCGACCATGCGATCGGCGCGGGACGAACCATGGAGGAGCGGCTCAGCACGCTGCGCGACGCCGCATAATTCCCGACAAAAGCAGCGGCAGGAGGAAACGATGCGTCTGACCGAAGACCAGCTCGCGCAGTTCCACGAGGACGGCTGGCTGCTGCTGCCGGACCTGTTCACGCCCGAGGAGGTGGACCTGCTCCGCCGCGAGGCGGTCGCGATCTACGATGAGCATCGCCCCGAGGTCTGGCGCGAGAAGGACGGCGCACCGCGCACCGCCTTCGCCGCCCACACCTACAACGAAGCCTTCCGCCTGCTCGGCGCGCACCCGCGCATGATCCGGCCCGTCGAGCAGGTGTTCGGCGAACATGTGTATCTGCACCAGTACAAGATCAACGCCAAGTCCGCCTTCACCGGCGCGGTCTGGCAATGGCACCAGGACTACGGCACCTGGAAGCGCGACGACGGCATGCCGGAGCCGCGCGCCATGAACATCTCGATCTTCCTCGACGAGGTGATGCCCATCAACGGCCCGCTGATGCTGGTGCCAAAGAGCCAGAAGGCCGGCGACCTGAAGGCGAGCCACGACCTCGAGACCACCTCGTACCCGCTCTGGACGCTGGACGAGGAGACGGTCACCCGGCTGGTCGCGGAAGGCGGCATCGTCGCGCCGACGGGCCGGCCCGGCAGCATGCTGATGTTCCACGGCAATCTGGTGCACGGCTCCGCCGGCAACATCACGCCCTACCCGCGCAAGATCGTCTATCTCACGCTCAACGCCTGCTCCAACTACATCCGCACGCCCACGCGGCCCGAATTCATCGCGCACCGCGACTTCGCGCCGATCCAGTGCGTCGAGGACGACGCGCTCGTCCGGCTCGCGCGGAGCCAGAGCCGGCAGGGCGGCCGAGTAGCGGCCAAGCGCAGGATCAGCAACACCCGCGCCAGGTGCAGCTTCAAAAAACTCGCTACTTGGGGCCCTCAAGCAACCGAAACCAGTCTTTCACAGTTAATTTGAGGCGATCAACTTCATCCTCCGCCAGAAGCCCACAATGAGCGATTGGGCCACGGAGGTTGTTGAGCGAAAACATCACCCTACCCATCGCCTTCTGATTACTCAGAATACCCCCAAATAACGAGTAGTTCGCACGAATAATATCACCTAGTTGACCAAACGTTACATAATCTAGAGGATTATCCGATCTTGGGGTGAACCCTGCGTCCTGTTCTCTCTGCAAATTTCCCTTAAACTCGATCTTTGCACTGTCGGGGGCATATTTATCCCACCAATCCGGCCCCTTGTTATCCTCAGTAAGCGTGTCGTCAATTAGCCGGCGAATGTCGTTCTCTAGCATGTAGAAGAGCTTATAATGCTCAGCCATCATCACTGCGTTGTCGCGGACCTCTGCCGAAAATTGCGATACGGAGGCCTTGACCGAAGCATTCTCCTCAGCGATTGAACGGCTAACTCTTGGATTAGAGTTCGCCTCTTCAACAGCCAACTTTATCGATGCGCCTTTCAGCAAAAACAGCTCTACTGCGTCCACCTCATCTATCATAGGAGATTTTCTTTGACGCTGCGGAATATCGCATTTAGCACCTTGAGATCCGACGTCTCAGGAAGAACAATATTAATATTGTATACCAATCCGACCGACTTCGAACCTCTGTTCACACCACGGACAATTTCGCTTTGACTGCTTTGATTTGCGGTGCCGCCAGCAAGTTCATCCTGAAAACTTGCGTCGTCATCACCACCGGACAAATCAGCTCCAGCGGGAATGAAGGACTTCACCACGTTGAAGGTTGATTTGATCGCCTGCGCGACAGGATCATTTGCCTTCAGTCCAGTGATTTCGAGAATGATGTCGCGCAGCTTGTGATCGTCGACGGTGTGCGCATATTCGCTTCGTTTGAATATTTCTGGAAAGCCGTTTCGCAGCCCAGCTAAAGCTGCCGTAGGCCGACCACCTTCCGTTCGAAATTTAGCATAAAGCTCGGTTGGAACACCATCGCTAGACAAAAAGCCCATTTTTCATGATCGGGATAGTGCCACGAGCCGCACCACCGCTTAACTTAAGAACATGCTCCAAGAAATCTGCATTAAACTTGTCTGGGCGAGACGCATCAACAAGGCGCTCAAGCGCCCTTTTTAGGGTTCCGGAGGCTGCAAGGTATGGAAGATTTCCGGGAATCTTTCTCGGTGCAGATGCCTTCACTGCAGCCGTCTTCTCGTCGGTTCCAGTTTGTTCCATGCCCTGCTTAGCTTCGGCCATCCTATCCCCCACTCCGCTAGCGCATCCTAATGAGATGAGGAATGATCGCAATGCGCTTTGTTAAAGCTAAGCACAGAAAGACCCAGTCGTACCGAGCGGCAACCCGAACACGGTCATCTATTTAGCGGACTATGTCGACGCCCGCATTATGACCCCCGGCGCTAGGCTTAGGGTTGCGGCCGGCGATCAACAAAAGCAAAAGGCCGGACCTCGCGGTCCGGCCTTTCATCTTCAGAGCACCCTCGCCCTATCACAGCCCCTTGACGATGGCCTCGGTGACCTTCTTGGCGTCGCCGAACAGCATCATGGTGTTGTCGCGGAAGAACAGCTCGTTCTCCACGCCGGCGTAGCCCGCCGCCATGCCGCGCTTGATGAAGAGCACGGTGCCCGCCTTCTCCACGTCGAGGATCGGCATGCCGTAGATCGGCGAGGTCTTGTCGGTCTTGGCCGCAGGGTTCGTCACGTCGTTCGCGCCGATGACGAAGGCGACGTCCGCGCCCGAGAACTCCGAGTTGATCTCGTCGAGCTCGAACACCTCGTCGTAAGGCACCTGCGCCTCGGCGAGCAGCACGTTCATGTGGCCCGGCATGCGGCCCGCCACCGGATGAATGGCGTACTTCACCTCGACGCCTTCTTCCTTCAGCTTGTCGGCCATCTCGCGCAGCGCGTGCTGGGCCTGCGCCACCGCCATGCCGTAGCCCGGCACGATGATGACCTTGGACGCGTTCTTCATGATGTAGGCCGCGTCCTCGGCCGCGCCCTGCTTCACCGGGCGCTGTTCGCCCCCGCCCGCCGCCGCTCCGCCGCCCGCCGCGGCGTCGCCGCCGAAGCCGCCGAGGATGACGGAGATGAAGCTCCGGTTCATGCCCTTGCACATGATGTAGGACAGGATCGCGCCCGACGAGCCGACCAGCGCGCCGGTGATGATCAGCGCCAGATTGCCGAGCGTGAAGCCGATGCCGGCCGCCGCCCAACCCGAATAGGAGTTGAGCATCGACACGACCACCGGCATGTCCGCGCCGCCGATCGGGATGATGATCAGGAAGCCGAAGGCGAGCGAGGCCAGCACGATGAGCCAGAACACGAAGTGGCTTTCGGTCAGGCAGAACACGATCACGAGCACCACGATCAGAGCCGCGAGGCCGATGTTGATGACGTGACGCATGGGCAGCAGGATCGGCGTGCCGGACATCCGGCCGTCGAGCTTGGCGAAGGCGATCAGCGATCCGGTGAAGGTGATCGCGCCGATCGCCACGCCGAGCGCCATCTCAACCAGCGACTGGCCATGGATCGTGCCCACGGAGCCGATGCCGAACGCCTCCGGCGCGTAGAGCGCCGCGGCCGCCACAAGCACGGCGGCGAGGCCGACGAGCGAGTGGAACGCCGCCACGAGCTGCGGCATCGAGGTCATGGCGATGCGCTTGGCGGTGAGCGCGCCGATCGCGCCGCCGACGCCGAGGCCGGCGAGGACGAGGACCCAGCCGCCGACGCCGTGCGGCGGCGAGACGAACAGGGTGGTCAGGATCGCGAGCGTCATGCCCGCGATGCCCATGGCGTTGCCGCGCCGCGAGGTCGCCGGGCTCGAAAGCCCCTGCAGCGACAGGATGAACAGGACGCCGGCGATGAGGTAGAGGATCTGGACGAGGTCGGTCATCGGTCCCGTCAGCCCTTCTTCTTGTACATGCCGAGCATGCGCTGGGTGACGAGGAACCCGCCGAAGATGTTGATCGAGGCGAGCACGAGGGCCACGAAGCCGAAGCCGCGCGCCCACCACGGGCCGGAGCCCCCGGCGAGGTCGACGCCGACCGCGAGCAGCGCGCCGACGACGATGACGGAGGAGATGGCGTTGGTCACCGCCATCAGCGGCGTGTGCAGCGCGGGCGTCACGCTCCACACCACGTAGTAGCCCACGAACACGGCCAGCACGAAGATCGCGAGGCGGAACACGAACGGGTCGATCACCCCGCCGGACGCGCCGTGCAGCGCGGCGCCGGCGGCGTCGGCGATCTGGTCGGCGTAGCCCTGGGCCGCGGCTGCGGCCTCGCGGGCGGCGTCGGCCGCGGCCTGAGCGCGGTCCGCAGCCTCTTCAGGAGACAGGACGGCCATCAGTTCGCCTCCGCCGGTTTCGCGATCGGATGGATGACGGCGCCGTCGCGGGTGAGCGCGGTCGCCTTGACGAGCTCATCGTCCCAGTTGACGGCGAGCTCCTTGGTTTCCTTGGAGATGAGCGTCTCGAGGAAGGCCGACAGGTTCTTGGCGTAGAGCGCCGAGGACGAGGCGGCGAGACGGCCCGGAACATTGAGGTGCCCGACGATCTTGACGCCGTCGACCTCGACCACTTCGCCCGCGACCGCGCCCTCGACGTTGCCGCCGCGCTCGACCGCGAGGTCGACGATCACCGAGCCCGGCTTCATCGACTTCACCATGGCCGCCGTCACCAGACGCGGCGCCGGACGACCCGGAATGAGCGCGGTGGTGATGACGATGTCCTGCTTGGCGATGTGGGCGGCCGTCAGCTCCGCCTGCTTGGCCTGGTACTCGGCCGACATCGGCTTGGCGTAGCCGGCCGCGGTCTCGGCCTGCTTGAACTCGTCGTCCTCGACCGCGATGAACTTGGCGCCGAGCGAGGCGACCTGCTCCTTGGCGGCCGGACGGACGTCGGTCGCCGAGACGACCGCGCCGAGGCGGCGGGCGGTGGCGATGGCCTGCAGGCCCGCGACGCCCGCGCCCATGACGAAGGCCTTGGCCGGCGGAACGGTGCCGGCGGCGGTCATCATCTGCGGCATGGCGCGGCCGAACTCGGCCGCGGCGTCGATCACCGCGCGGTAGCCCGCGAGGTTCGCCTGGCTGGACAGCACGTCCATCACCTGCGCGCGGGTGATGCGGGGCATCAGCTCCATGGCGAAGGCGGAGACGTTCGCGGTGGCGAGCGCCGCAATGGCGTCGGCCGCGCCGTAAGGATCCATGATGCCGATGACGAGCGCGCCGGGCTTCAGGCCCGAAAGGCTCTCAGGCGTCGGGCGGCGCACCGTCAGCAGCACGTCGGCGCCGGAGAGCGCGTCGGCGCGCGAGGCGGCGATCTGGGCGCCGGCCTCCTCATAGGCGGCGTCGATGACGCCGGAGCTGAGGCCTGCGCCCGTCTCGACGCTGATCTCGGCCCCAAGGCCCTTCAGCTTCTTGACGACGTCAGGCGTCAGCGCGACCCGCGGCTCCGCAGGGTCGAGTTCCTTCGCAACGGCGATTTTCATCGGTTCAGACGATGTACCAGAGCGCCACGACCAGCAGGGCCGACAGGCCGATCGGAAGGATGGTGCCCTTCTCGCTGACCGCGCCGATCACGCCGCCGACGATCGACAGCACCACGCCGAGGCCGCACAGCCACCAGGGGCCGGTCACGCCGCCGATCGCCAGCGAAATGACGATCAGAACCGCCATCGCCGTGCCGATCTTGGAGAGCTTCATCACAGCGGCGTAAGTGCGCTCGTGCTCGGCGTAGTCGTTGCCGGTGGCGGTCGCGTATTCGGTAATGCCAGCCATGATCTCAGTCCCTTTGTGCGTTCTAATCGGCGCTTGGACTTTCGCCTTTATCGGAAACCCGGGGGGGTGGCAATTCCCTTTCAGCCACTGGCATACCAAATGCCAATAACCCACAAATAAGCTGAACCCCTGATAACTGAGGCTTTTGCGGCGGCGGCCTGAATCTTCAGCGGACTCGCCGGCGCGCCGCTTCGCGGGCGCAGCATCCCCGCCGCCGAGAACCATGCTGCAAAGCGGAAAAACTTTCGGAGGGGCGCCCCGTCAGCGTCCGGTGACGCTGGCCCGGGCGGGCGGGCGACCGGACGCCGCCATCAGATCATCCGGCTCGATCCGCGAGGCCCGCGGCCTCCATCGCCTGCGCCTGTCGCGCGGCGACGCGCTCGACCGTGAAGTCCGCGATCGCGTCCTCGAACAGGCGGCGGAAATTGAGTTCGGCCCGCAGATGCAAAAACACGCCGCCGAGCCCGATCGCGGCGCGGTCCATGAAGACGAACTCGCGCGGGATGCGGATCGGGCCCTTGCGCTTCAGCTCCTGATGCACGCGGAACGCCTCGGCCCGGCCATAGGCGCCGGGCGAGACGCCGTCGGCGATGGTGCGGACGCGGTCGTCCAGCAGCGGGCCGTAGATGAAGCGCGCCCAGATGTTGAGAACGTCGATCAGCTCGCGCTTCAGGCCGCGAAAACCCCAGGTCTCGTAGGCGTGGACGACCCGCTGCTCGTCGTCGTCGCGCAGGCCCTCGTAGAGGTCGACCACCCCGCCGACGAAGGCCGGCGGGAAAATGCGGACGCAGCCGTAGTCCAGCAGGTTGACGCCCTGCGGCTCCCCGCCCTCGTCGAAGGCGGCGTAATTGCCGAGATGCGGATCGCCGTGGATGACGCCATGGCGCGAGAACGGCCGCCACCACGCCCGGAACATCGCGACGGCGAGCCGGTTGCGGATCTCGAGCGAGGCCTCCTTGTGGACGAGCAGCCGCCGCCCCTCCAGCCAGTCGAGCGTGAGCAGCCGGCCGGTGGACAGCTCGCCCCAAACGCCGGGCACGCGCACCTCGGGCGTGTCGTCGAGCATCAGGCGGTAGAGCGCGGCGTGCTTCGCCTCGCGGCGGTAATCGAGCTCCTCGCGGATGCGCGCGCCGATCTCCTCCACGATCTCGGACGTGTCGATCGCGCCGTCGAAACGGCGGCGCAGGTCGAACAGCAGCGCAAGCTGGCCGAGGTCGGCCTCCACCGCGGAGGCCATGTCCGGGTATTGCAGCTTCACCGCGAGCGGGGAGCCGTCCGGCGCGGTCGCGCGATGGACCTGGCCGAGCGAGGCCGCCGCCGCCGGCTCGCGCTCGAACGAGCCGAAACGGCTCAGCCAGTCGGCCCCGAGCTCGGCCGCCATGCGCCGGCGCACGAAGCCGTAGCCCATCGGCGGCGCGTCGGACTGGAGCTGCGCCAGCTCCTCCGCGTATTCGGGCGGCAGGGCGTCGGGAATGGTGGCGAGAAGCTGCGCCACCTTCATGATCGGCCCCTTCAGCCCGCCGAGCGCCGCGGCGAGGTCCGCGGCCCTGCCCGCCCGCCCCGTGGCGCGGCCGAGAAGCTGGGATCCCGCGATCCGGGCCGCGACCCCGCCGACGTTGACGCCCACCCGCGCATAGCGCGTCGCGCGGGCCGTGAAGCGGTTGCGTTCGAGATCGCGGTCGGACGGGGGCATGAAGGGCTTTCGGTGCGGGGCGGTCCAAGCGCTAAAGGTGGGATGCGAACGCGCGGTTCCCAATCACTTGGACGATATCCGCCCCGCCTTCCCGGTTCGGGATCGGAGAGCCGGCCGCCCCCCGCCGCGTCACCCCGCCCGCTTGATGCGGATCATCTTGAAGAACGGCGCCGGGAAGATCGACGTCACCTCGACGACGCTCATGTCGGGCGTGGTCGCGGCCCAGGCCGCGAGGCGCGAGACCTTGAAGTCGGTGGACCAGCCGACCGTCTTCACAATCGGCGCGAGCGCGGTCTCGATCTTCATGAGCGGGCCGTCCTCCGCGCCCATCTTGGACGCCACGACGATCTCGCCGCCCGGCTTCAGCACGCGACGCATTTCCGACAGCGCGGCCTCGGGGTCCGGCACCAGCGTGATGACGAAGGGCACGGTGACGGCGTCGAAGGTCGCGTCGGGCAGGCCGAGCCGGCAGGCGTCCATCACCGAGAAGCCGCGCACCTGGGTCAGGCCCTGGGTCGCCACCTTCTCGCGCGCCTTGGCGAGCATGTGCTCCGACAGGTCGACGCCCACCACGCGCGCCGTCGGCGGGTAGTAGCGCAGCACGAGGCCGGTGCCGACGCCGACTTCGAGGATGTCCGGCCCGCAGGCGGCGGCCGCCGCGGCCGCCTTCTTCTGGCCGTCGGCCAGGAACCTCACATAGACCTTGTCGTAGAACCTGGCCCAGACCTCGTAGGCCTTCTTCTGCCCGGCAAGATCGTACTGAACGCTCATCGCGCCGCCTCGCTGGCCGACAGCGCCGGCGCGTGGACGCGCTCCGGAGCCCGGATGATCCCGCCGCCCAGAACCCGGTCGCCGGTCGCGTCGTCGTAGAACACGCAGGCCTGCCCCGGCGCGACGCCGCTTTCGCCCGCGAGCAGCTCGACCTCGGCCTCGCGGGGGCCGAGCGCCCTGATCCGCGCAGGCGCCGCCGGTCGCGTGGAGCGCACGCGGGCGCGCGCCGCGAGCCCTTCCGCCGGCAGGTCCCCGAAGGCCCCGTCGCCGAGCCAGTTGACGTCGCGGACGCGGACGACGCGCGTCTCCAGCGCCTCGCGCGGGCCCACGACCAGCGTCTTCGCCGCGGCGTCGATGCGCACGACGTAGAGCGGCTCGCCGACCGACAGGGCGAGCCCGCGCCGCTGGCCGACGGTGTAGCGCAGCACGCCCTCGTGGCTCCCGAGAACGCGGCCGTCGAGATGGACGATTGGGCCGGGCTCCGACGCGCCGGGCTTCAGCTTCTCGATCACGTCGGCGTAGCGGCCGTTCGGGACAAAGCAGATGTCCTGGCTGTCCGGCTTGTCGGCGACGATCAGGCCGAGCTCGCGGGCGATCTCCCGCACCTCCGCCTTCGGCAGCCGCCCGAGCGGGAAGCGCAGCAGGGCGAGCTGCTCGGGGGTGGTGCCGTAGAGGAAGTAGCTCTGGTCGCGGTCGGCGTCGGCGGGGCGAAAAAGGCCGCGGCCGCCGCCCGGCAGCGCGCGGCTCTCGATGTAGTGGCCGGTGGCGAGCGCTGCGGCGCCGAGCTGCTTCGCGGTGTCGAGCAGATCCACGAACTTGACGGTCTGGTTGCAGGCGACACAGGGGATCGGCGTCTCGCCGTCGAGATAGCTCTGCGCGAACGGGTCGATCACCGCCTCGCGGAACCGGCTCTCGTAGTCGAGCACGTAATGCGGAATCCCGAGCGTCTCGGCCACGCGGCGGGCGTCGTGGATGTCCTGGCCCGCGCAGCAGGCGCCCTTGCGGGCGGTCGCCGCGCCATGGTCGTAGAGCTGCAGCGTGACGCCGACGACGTCGTAACCGCCGCGCGCCAGCAGCCCGGCGACGACCGAGGAGTCGACGCCGCCCGACATCGCGACGACGACGCGCGTCGCGGCGGGCGGTCCCGGCAGTTCGAGGTCGACGGTCATCCGGCGGACAGGCTCGCGTTCGTTGGTGGCGGCGGACCACCTCTTATCTGGCGACGCCCTGTGACGGAAGCATGTCGCTTCGCCTCACCGGGCGCGCGCCAGCCGCGCGGGCTCGAAGCCGGCGCGCTTCTTTGAGGTGAGTCGCTACACGTAGCGCGCGACGATGTCCCTCGCGCCTCCCTCGACGGGGCCGAAGAAGCTCAGATCGCCGCCGCGGTCCTGATGTGCTTCAGCGAGGACAGCGGCACGCGCAGGTCGCCGATGGTGAGCACCGCGGTCCCGGTGGTGAGGTCGACGCCGTCGACCGTGCCGGCGATCTCGGACGTCACCGAAACCGTCGATCCCGCCGCGTCCGTCGCCGTGACGACGATCGAGTAGAGCCCTTCCGGAGCGTCCGCGCCGGACGTGGTCTTGCCGTCCCAGGTGAAGTCCTGGTCGCCATACTCGAGATCCACCGTCCGGGTCGCCACCAGCGCGCCGCTGGCGTTGCGGATTTCGACCGTCGCGCTGGCGGCGGAAGGAGCGTTCAGCTTCCAGGTCGCGGCGCCGTCGTCGAGCAGCGTGGTGTCGCCGTCCGCCGTCACCGACTTACCCACGAGGCCAAGCGCGGTCGCGGCCTGCGAGGTCTGGGTCGCGGCCAGTAGGGCGCCCAGCGTGTCGTTGGTCTGGAGCTGCTGCTCGACGCCCGCAAACTGCACCAGCTGCTGGGTGAACTGGTTGGTGTCGAGCGGGTCGAGCGGGTTCTGGTTCCTGAGCTGGGTCGTCAGCAGCGTCAGAAACGTGTCGAAGTTGCTCGCGAGCGTCGACCGCGACGTGGTCGTGGCGGATGTCGCGCTGGTCGAGCTGCCGGTCGCGTCGACGGCCATGGCGGGCGTTCCCTTCTTCAGACCCGGAGGTCGAGCGCCGAGGCGGACCGCCTCGTCGGGGCGTAGGCGAGCGGGGCCGCGAGCGCGGCGCCCTCGTCGATGGCGTCGTTCCGGCCGGACGGCGTGAGCGGGGCCGCGCGTTCCCTCGCCCAGCCGCCGCCGTCGCGCAGTTCGAAGGCGAGGCCGTCGCCGGCGAGCTGGAAGCCGGCCTGCTGCAGCGAGCGCGCGAGGTCGCCGGCGTCCTGCTTCAGCATCGCCAGCGTCTCGGGCCGTTCGACGACCAGCCGGGTCGAGACCTTGCCGTCGCTCGCGATGTCGAGCCGCACGTCGATGCGGCCGAGATCGCCGTCCTCGAGCTGGACGTCGAACCGGGTGCGGCGCGCGCCGGAGGCCGCGGGCGCCGCCTGCGCCGCCGCGACCACGGCGGCGGACACCTGCGCGGCGGCGCTCGGCGCGGTCTGCGACGGCGCCTGAGCCGCCTTGGCGGCGGTCTCGAAGCCCGAGGCTCCGGTCGGAATCTGGTCCGCGGCCTTCGCCGCAGACGCCGGCGCGCTTCCGCCGCCGGACGCGCCGTCGTCCTGGGTCGAGGCGTCGTGATCGCCCGAGGCCTCGGCGACCGGTCTGGCGGCGGCGGCCTCGATCTCGGGGGCCGTGGCGTCGGCGTCCGCGGAGGCGTCGGAGCCGGCGNCGGCCGCCGGCGTCGGCGGCGCGGGCTGGGCCGCCGCGGCGATCGGGATGGGAGGCTGCGCCAGAGGCTGGCCCGCGGCCGGCTTGGCCGGGCCCGTCACGGCCGGGGCCGCGTCGGATGGGCCGGCCTCGTCGGCGGCCTGCGCCGCCGCCTCGATCTCGTCCACAAACGCGCCGACCACCTTCAACGCGATGGGGGCCGACGCCGCGGCGTTGGCCGGCCGCTGCGCTTCGGCGGCGGCGGACGTCTGCGGCTTCGCGCCCGCCCTCTCCGGAGCGGGCCGGGCCTCCGCAGCGTCGCCGGCCGTTGCGCCGGCGAGCGGGAGCTTCGGTGCCGCGCCTTCGCTCAGCCCCTCTCCGCCGGCGGCTTCGGCGGGCGCGGGCAGGATCGCCGACTGCGCCGCGACCAGAACTGCGGCCGGCGACGACTCGGCCTCGTCGCGGCCGGAAAGCTCATCGATAGACGAATTCGATTCGGCGCCGGCTGCGGTCGGCGCGGGTCCGTCCGCGGTCTCCGACGCCGCCAGCACGTCCGCGAAAGCGCCCACGGACCCCGCCGCGGGCGTCGGCGAGGCAGGCGCGGCGGTTCTGGGAGCGGCGGCGGAGACGGCGATCATGAGCGAGGCGGGACCCGATGGTTCGGCGTGGTCTCGCAATCCGCATGCCACCGGAAGGGCCAAGAAGATCAACGCGCCGGCCTCCGCGGCGCTCGGCGTTTTCTGCCCTCCGGCGGAAAATTTTGCCCGCCGCGAAAGACCACGCAACAGTCAAAAGATCACCATTCGTTAGTATTTGAATTACTTCTCATTAACGATTGAAATTCGGTCGAAATCATCTTTTCCGCTTAGCCAAATGTTAAATCGCCGCGCCTAACGTTGCTAGAGACGGGTCAGATGCGTGTGAGAGTACCGATGACCGAAATGCAACGTGGACGCGCCAAGTATGTGATCGGACCGGACGGAAGTCCGCTCACGGTCGCCGACTTGCCGCCGTCCGACACCAAACGGTGGGTGATCCGGCGCAAGGCCGAGGTCGTCGCCGCCGTGCGTGGCGGGCTTCTCAGCCTCGAGGAGGCCTGTCAGCGCTACACGCTGACGGTCGAGGAATTTCTTTCCTGGCAAGCGTCGATCGACCGCCATGGCCTTGCAGGACTCCGCACGACGCGCATTCAACAGTATCGCGCCTGACCGCTTAAAGTCTTCGCGTACGTCCGCGCCGGCCCTCGTGGCCGGCGCCGTCGTTTCCGGCGCCCGCTCGACGGGGGCATTAACGACCCGTTTACCATGCGCCGGGCAATTCTTGCCGGGTGGGGCCGGATCGCGGCGCCCTTCCGGGAGAGGCTCGTTGGGCGGCGCCGTTGCATTCCTGCGTACGTTCGGGCCGGGCCGCATCGCCGCGATGCTGGCGGTCGCGATCGCCCTGATCGGGTTCTTCGCCTTCACGATCGTGCGGTTCACGCAGCCGCAGATGTCGCCGCTGTTCAGCGACCTGTCGCTGCAGGACTCATCGGCCGTGATCAAGGAGCTCGAGCAGCGCGCGGTCCCTTACGAGCTGCGCCAGGACGGGGCGTCGATCCTCGTGCCGAAGGAGCAGATCGCGAAGCTGCGCATGGGCCTCGCCGAGAAGAGCCTGCCCGCCGGCGGCGGCGTCGGCTGGGAGATCTTCGACAAGAGCGACGGATTCTCCGCGACGAGCTTCGTCCAGAACGTCAATCACCTGCGCGCGCTCGAGGGCGAGCTCGCCCGGTCGATCCGGTCGCTCAACCGGGTCGAGGCCGCGCGCGTCCACCTCGTCATCCCCGAGAAGCCGCTGTTCGCGCGCGACGCGCCGCAGCCCTCGGCGTCGATCGTGATTCGCGCCCGCGGCGAGCTGGAAGGCGGCGAGATCCGCGCCATCCGCCACCTCGCCGCCTCCGCGGTGCAGGGGCTGAAGCCCGAGAAGGTGTCGCTGGTCGACGAGAGCGGCCGGCTGCTCGCCGACGGCTCCGGATCGGAGGACGGCGCGGGCGGCTCCGGCGACGAGCGCACCACGGCGCTGGAGCGGCGGCTGCGCGAGCGCGTCGAGGCGATCGTCGGACGCGTCGTCGGACGCGACCGCGCCCGCGTCGAGGTCCGCGCCGAGATGGACACCACCAAGTCCACCGTCACCGCCGACAGCTTCGATCCGGAGAGCCGCGTCGTCCGCTCGACCCAGACGCGGGAGGAGAGCTCGCAGTCGTCGGAGGCCGGCGACCAGGCCGTGACGGTCGGCGCGCAGCTTCCGAACGCGCAAGGCGCCGCCGCCGGTCAGGCCCCGCAGAACCGCGACACCTCGAACAAGACCGAGGAGGTGGTGAACTACGAGATCTCGCGCACCACCCGCACCGAGGTGCAGGACGGCGCCCGTCTGAAGCGGCTCTCGGTCGCCGTGCTGGTCGACGGCGTCTACGCCCGCGCCGCCAATGGCGACGTCTCCTATGCGCCGCGGCCGCAGGAGGAGCTCGACCGGATCGGCGCGCTGGTGCGGGCCGGCGTCGGCTTCGACCAGGCCCGCGGCGACGCGGTCGAGATCGTCAACCTGCGCTTCGCCGACCTGCCCGGCGCGGCCGACGCCGGCGCGGCGCCGGGTCTGTTCGAGCTGACCCGCGAGGACGTCATGCGCTGGGCGGAGCTCGCCGTGCTGGCGCTGCTGACCGTGCTGGTGCTGTTCGTGGTGGTGCGCCCGCTGCTGCGGAAGGCGCTGTCGCCCGAGACGACGATCACCACCACGCGCACGCTCGTGGTCGGAGCGTCCGGCGACGAGGCCGCCGCGCTCGCCGGCCCCGGCGAGACGCCCGCCCTCGCCGGCCCCGCGGGGGCCATGACGACGAGCGGCGGCCAGGGCCAGGAGCCCGGCACCGCCCGGATGATCGCCGCGGCCGAGATCGCGGGCCGCGTCCAGGCCGAATCGATGCAGCGCATCGGCGAGCTGGTGAAGAACAACCCGAACGAGACCCTGTCGATCATCCGGCAGTGGATGCAGGAGCCCGCGTAGGACCATGGCTCAGGCCGTCGCCACCCGGGGCGCCGCCCCGACCCGCGCTCTCACCGGCATCGACCGCGCGGCCGTGCTGATGCTCGCGCTCGGCGAGGAGCACGGCGCCTCGATCTGGCCGCAGCTCGACGACGACGAGATCCGCGCGCTGTCCTCGGCCATGTCGTCGCTCGGCCCCGTCGACATCGAAACGGTCGAGGGGCTGCTGATGCAGTTCGTCTCGAACCTCTCCACCGCCGGCGCCCTGATGGGCACCTTCGACAGCACCGAAAGGCTGCTCGCGAGGCTGCTCCCGAAGGAGCGCGTCGGCGCGATCATGGAGGAGATCCGCGGGCCGGCCGGCCGCAACATGTGGGAGAAGCTCTCCAACGTGCAGGAGGCGGTGCTCGCGAACTACCTGAAGAACGAGTACCCGCAGACCGTCGCCGTGGTGCTGTCGAAGATCCGCGCCGAACATTCCGCGCGCGTGCTCGCGATCCTGCCGGAAGACTTCGCGCTCGACGTGGTGCGCCGGATGCTCGCGATGGAGGCGGTGCAGAAGGACATCCTCGAGCGCGTCGAGCAGACGCTGCGCTCGGAGCTGATGTCGAACCTGTCCCAGACCTCGCGCCGCGACGCCCACGAGCAGATGGCGGAGATCTTCAACTCGTTCGACCGGCAGACCGAGACCCGCTTCCTGACCAAGCTGGAGGAGGCGTCGAAGGACAGCGCCGAGCGCATCAAGCAGCTCATGTTCACCTTCGACGACCTGCAGAAGCTCGACGCCGCCGGCGTCCAGACGCTGCTGCGCGACGCGCCGCGCGACAAGCTGGCGGTGGCGCTGAAGGGCGCGAGCCAGACCATGCGCGAGTTCCTCATGGGCTACATGTCGAGCCGCGCCGCCAAGATGCTGATCGACGACATGGAGGCGATGGGGCCGGTCCGGCTCAAGGACGTCGACGAGGCGCAGTCCGCCCTGGTCGGCCTGACCAAGGACCTCGCCGCCAAGGGCGAAATCCGCATCTCCAAGAGCAAGGGGGAGGACGAGCTTGTCTACTGATCCTCTCCCCGCCGGGCGGAGCGCCGCGTGACCGCCAAGCCCGCCCGCTTCCTGTTCGACCTCGACTTCGGCGCGCCGCCGCCGGCGCCGGCCGCGGCGCCGGTCGTGCCGCTCGCGGACCATGAGGCCGCGCTCGCCCGCGCCGAGGCCTCCGCCTTCCGCCGCGGCGAGGCCGAGGGCCGCAAGGCGATGCGCGACAGCGACGCCGCGCGCCTGACGGCGGCGATCGAGACGCTCGGCGCCCAGCTCGCCATGTCGATCGCCGACGCCGACGCGCGCGCGCTTCACCTGCAGCGCCAGTCGGTCGAGCTCGCCCTCGCCCTCGCCCGCAAGCTCGCGGGGGCCGCCGTCGCCCGCGCGCCGCTCGCCGAGATCACCGCGGCCGCCGAGGCCTGCTTCCTCGAGCTGCGCTCGGCCCCGCACGTCGCCGTGCGCGTCGCGCCCGACCTCGTCGAGACGGTCAAGGCCGAACTCGGCGCGATCGCCCATGTCCGCGGCTTCGCGGGCCGCCTCGTCGTGCTCGGCGACCCCGAGGTCGCGACCGGCGACGCCCGGCTCGAATGGGCCGACGGCGGCGTGGTGCGCGACGCCGCCGCGGTCCTGCGCGCGATCGAGGCCGCCGTCGCCCGCCACTTCGCGCCGTCCGGCGCGCCGGACGTCACCACTTCGGAAGGAGCCGACGCATGAGCGCAGGCAAGGAAGTTCCCCTGCCGGAGTTGAACGCCGACGAGATCGACCTCGTCGACACCAGCCGCCGGCGTCCCGACGATTCCGCGGACGCCCGCGTCGCCGCCGAACTCGAGGCGGTGTTCGACGTTCCCGTCTCGGTCTCGGCCGTGCTTGGGCGGTCGCGCGTCGACGTCGGCGAACTGCTGAGGCTCAAGCCCGGATCGATCCTCGAACTCGACCGCAAGGTCGGCGAGGCGATCGACATCTACGTCAACGACCGGCTCGTCGCCCGCGGCGAAGTGGTGCTGGTCGAAGAGCGGCTCGGCGTGACGATGACCGAAATCATCAAGCCCGACCGCGCCTGAACGGAGGACGACCCATGCGGCTCACCATCGTCGGCCAGCTCAAGGGGCAGCTCACCGCCGCCACCCGGATCGCCATGGACCGCGGCGCGGCAGTGACCCACGCCGAGACCATCGACCAGGCGATGCGCAGCCTGCGCGCCGGCCGCGGCGCCGACCTGATCATGATCGACGTCGCGCTGCCCGTGCGCGAACTGACCGAAGCGCTGAAGGCCGAGCGGTTCCACGTGCCGGTGGTCGCCTGCGGCGTCGACAACGACGCGCGCGCCGCCGTCGCGGCGATTCAGTCGGGCGCGCAGGAGTACATCCCGCTCCCGCCCGATCCCGAGCTGATCGCGGCCGTGCTCGCCGCCGTAGCCGACGACGCGCGCGACCTCGTGTTCCGCGATCCCGTCATGGCCTCCGTCGTCCAGCTCGCGACCCAGGTCGCGGCCTCCTCAGCGAGCGTCCTGATCACCGGCGAGAGCGGATCGGGCAAGGAGATGCTGGCGCGCCACATCCACGCCCGCTCGCCCCGCGCGGCCAAGCCGTTCGTGTCGGTCAACTGCGCCGCGATCCCGGAGCAGCTTCTGGAAAGCGAGCTGTTCGGCCACGAGAAGGGCGCCTTCACCGGGGCCTCGGCCCGCCGCATCGGCAAGTTCGAGGAAGCCTCCGGCGGCACGCTGCTGCTCGACGAGATCTCCGAAATGGACGTGCGGCTGCAGGCGAAGCTGCTGCGCGCGCTGCAGGAGCGCGTCATCGACCGCGTCGGCGGCGCGAAGCCGGTGCCGGTCGACATCCGGGTGCTCGCGACCTCGAACCGGGTGCTTGCGGACGAGGTGCGCCGCGGGACGTTCCGCGAAGACCTGCTCTACCGGCTGAACGTCGTCACGCTGAAGATCCCGCCGCTGCGGCAGCGGCCGGGCGACATCCTCGAGCTCGCCGCGCATTTCGCGAAGAAGTACGCGCAGCTCAACGGCGTCGCGGTGCGCCCGCTGTCCGCCTCGGCGCGAACCGAGATCGTGCGCTGCGCCTTCCCCGGCAACGTGCGCGAGCTGGAGAACATGATCCACCGCGCGGTGCTGCTCGCGAGCGGGCCGGAGATCGGACCGGAGGCGATCCTGAGCCCCGACGGCGCGCCGATGGCGCCGCGCGGCGCGGACCCGGCGTCGCGCGCGGCGGAGGCGGCCGAGACCGTCACGCGCGGCTTCGTCGGCCGCACGGTGGCGGACGTCGAGCGCGAGCTGATCCTCGACACGCTCGGCCACACGCTGGGCAACCGCACCCACGCGGCCAACATCCTCGGCATCTCGATCCGCACGCTGCGGAACAAGCTCAACCAGTACGACGACGAGGGCTTCGCGATCACGCCGCCGCAGGGCGGGGTCGCCGCGGCCTGAACGGGCGCAGAATCAGCGGCCGGCGCCGAAGGCCTGACGCAGGAGTTCGAGCTGGCCTTCGAGCGGGTTGCGCGACGGCTCCTCGGCCACGACCTTGCCGTCGAGCTGCACGTCGAGGATCTGCACGCGCTCCTGAAGCCGCGCGGTGCGGTCGACCAGATCGCGCAGCCGTTCCGGCAGCCGTTCGAACACGTCCCGCGGCAGCGTCGACGCCACCGCCGACAGCCGCACCTTGAGCTTTTCCTCGCGGGCCTGGTCGAGCGACATCTCGCCCTCGTTCACCGCGCGCTGCACCAGCAGCCAGGACGCGATCTGCATCAGCCGGGTGGTGAGACGCATGCTCTCGGTGGCGTAGGCGATGGACTCGGCGCGGCCCAGCTCGCGGGATTCGCCGCGGCCGTCGCCGTCGAGATAGGCCGCGGTCTCCTCCACCAGCGCCATGCCCTCGCGGAACAGCGTCGTGAACGCCGCCGAGCCGACCAGACGCATGCCGAGCGAGACGGGTTCGGACGGAGCCGCGGGACGCTCGGACCTGTCGATCATAATCGGACAACCTCTCTCGGGAACGCGCGCTCAAGCCGGCGAGAAGCCTTAGCCTTCGGACAGCGTCGCATCAACGACAGGGGTTGGGCAATCGGGGCGCCAACAGCCGGCTTTTCCACCGGCCGCGCCGCGACAAGGCGCACGGACGGTTAACGCGCCAAAAAAAGGCCGCCGGAAGCGGCGGCCTTAAGTCCATGACAGGGAGGCGTCAAAAAGAGTGGACAGGAACCACTCGGAATCCAGAAAACTGGACAGCTCATTAATCGCTTGAAAAGGTTAACGCCGCCTTAAGAGCATCGGAGACCGTTCGGAATCAGGCGCGCGATGGCCGATCAACTCCGGAAGATCGCGTCGGCCGCGCTGCGGTGCGAGGATTTCGCGGCGATCGCGGCCTCGACCCGGACGATCTCCGCCTTGAGCGCCGCGACCCGCTCCACAAGCTCGTCGACGGACAGGCGGCCGAGGTCCTGCCCGATCGCATGCTGCGCCGGCGCCGCGGCGGGTTTCGGAGCGTCGTCGTCGAAGACCGCCATGGACGTCCTCCCATCGGCTCGTTTTCGGACGCCGAACGTGCCGCATCGGGACGGGCGGGCGCAAGCGTCCCGCGGACGGACATGCGTTGCCAGGACAGCGGCCTTCGGCTTATAAAGCCCGCAACCCCCGTCATCGAGATAACGGTCAGGGCTCCGCCGCACCCCGGCGGTCGGAGCGAGAGGAGCATTGCACCCATGTCGAACGCGCCGCTGATGCCGAAGGCGACCGCGGTCTGGCTCGTCGAGAACACCTCGCTGTCGTTCGCCCAGATCGCCGATTTCTGCAAGCTGCACGAGCTCGAGGTCAAAGCCGTCGCCGACGGCGAGGCCGCGCAGGGCATCAAGGGCCTCGACCCGATCACCTCCGGCCAGATCACCCGCGAGGAGATCGAGAAGGGCCAGAAGAACCCGGACTACCGGCTTCAGCTCGCGGTCTCCAAGGTGCGCCTGCCGCCGGTGAAGCCCCGCAAGGGCCCGCGCTACACCCCGGTCTCGCGCCGGCAGGATCGCCCGAACGCGATCCTCTGGCTGGTGCGGAACCATCCGGAGCTCAAGGACACGCAGATCATCCGCCTCGTCGGCACCACCAAGTCGACGATCGCCGCGATCCGCGACCGCACCCACTGGAACGCCGCCAACCTTACGCCGGCCGATCCGGTGACGCTCGGCCTGTGCTCGCAGATCGACCTCGACTTCGAGGTGGCGAAGGCCGCCAAGGCCAACCCGGACGCCGTCCTGCGCAAGGAAGAGGACAACGAGACGCTGCTGCCGGCGGAGGTCACGACCGGCGACGACGCCTCGTCCGAGCGCGAGCTCGACGTCCAGAGCGTGTTCGCGAAGCTCAAGCAGCTCAAGCGGGACGACGAGGACGAGGACGACGACAGCCGCTGAGGCCGTCGTCAGAAGTCGAGCCGGCCACGCAGCTCGTCGAACGGCAGCATAACGTTCGCGCGATAGGCGGGCCGCTCGTAAAGACGATCGCGCCACGCCTCCACATGCGGCAGCCGCGGCCGGTCGATCTCCAGCTCGTAGTAGCGGAAGAGCGCGGCGCCGGCCGCGACGTCGGCCAGCGTCAGCCGGTCGCCGGCGAGGAACGGAGCGCTCGCCAGCGCTTCGTCCATCAGCCCGAACAGCTCGGCGCAGCGGGCGACGCTCGCGTTGATCGCCGGCCAGTCCCGCTGTTCCTCGGGCGTGCGGTAGAAGCCCCAGAACACCCCGTTCAGAAACGCCGGCTGCAGCGCAGTCTGCGCCCAGTCCATCCAGCCGTCGATCCGCGCCCGTTCCGCGGGATCGTCGGGCCAGAACGCCCCGGCCCCGTAGCGGGCGGCGAGATAGCGCAGGATGGCGTGCGATTCCCAGACCGGGAGGCCGTCGTCCTCCAGCACCGGCACGCGGCCATGCGGGTTCAGGCCGCGGTCCCGCAACTCGCCGAGCCGGCCGAAACCGCCTCCTGCCGGGACATGGCGGTAATCGAGGCCGATCTCGTCAAGCAGCCACAGCGTCTTCTGGACGTTGAACGAGTTCCTGCGCCCCCAGAGCGTGAGCACGCCCTCCCCGCAGTCAGCGCCGCGCCGCGAGCGCGTCGCCGATCTCGTCCAGCGTCGTCGGGTCCTCGATGGTCGCGGGCATCGCCCAGTCCTCGCCGTCGGCGATCTTCTGGATCGTGCCGCGCAGGATCTTGCCGGAGCGGGTCTTGGGCAGGCGCTGGACGGTGAGCGCGGTCTTGAACGCCGCGACCGGGCCGATGCGGTCGCGCACCAGCGCGACGATCTCGCGCTCGATGTCCGCCGGCGTACGGTCGACGCCCGCCTTCAGCACCACGAAGCCGGTCGGCGACTGGCCCTTGAGCTGGTCGGCCACGCCGACCACGGCGCATTCCGCCACGTCCGGGTGGCTCGCGATCACCTCCTCCATGCCGCCGGTCGAGAGCCGGTGGCCGGCGACGTTGATGATGTCGTCGGTGCGGGCCATGAAGAAGACATAGCCGTCCTCGTCGACGAAGCCGGCGTCCGAGGTCTGGTAGTAGCCGGGAAAGCCATCGAGATAAGCCGAGCGGAAGCGGTCGTCGGCGTTCCACAGCGTCGGCAGGCAGCCCGGCGGCAGCGGCAGGCGGATGACGATGTTGCCGAGCGTTCCGCGCGGCGCCTCGTGGCCCTCGTCGGTCAGCACGCGCACGTCGTAGCCCGGCATCGGCACGGTCGGCGAGCCGAGCTTGACCGGCAGCCGCTCGAACCCGATCGGGTTCGCGACGATCGGCCAGCCGGTCTCGGTCTGCCAGCAGTTGTCGATCACAGGCACGCCGAGCAGCGTCTCCGCCCACTGGATGCTGGGCGGGTCCGCCCGTTCGCCGGCGAGGAACAGGGCGCGCAGGCGGGAGAGGTCGTATTTCCGAGCCTCCCGGCCCTCCGGGTCCTCCTTGCGGATGGCGCGCAGCGCCGTCGGCGCGGTGAACAGCGCCACCACGCCATGCTCGGAGATGACGCGCCAGAACGCGCCGGCGTCCGGCGTCCCGACCGGCTTGCCCTCGTAGAGCACCGTGGTCGCGCCGATGATCAGCGGCGCATAGACGATGTAGGAGTGCCCGACCACCCAGCCGATGTCGGAGGCGCAGAAGAACGCCTCGCCGGGATTGAGGCCGTAGACGGCCTTCATCGACCAGGCGAGCGCGACCAGATAGCCGCCGGTGTCGCGCACCACGCCTTTCGGGGTGCCCGTGGTGCCGGAGGTATAGAGGATGTAGAGCGGATCGGTCGCAGCGACGGGCGCGCAGTCCGTGGTCCGCCCCTCCGCCGCGGCGCGCAGGGCGGCCCAGTCGTGGTCGCGCCCCGGCGTCAGCTCGGCCTCGAGCTCGGGCCGCTGCAGCAGGACGACCGCGTCCGGCTTGTGGGACGCGGCGGCGATCGCCTGGTCGAGCAGCGGCTTGTAGGCGACCTTCCGCGTCGGCTCGATCCCGCAGGAGGCCGTCAGCACCACCTTGGGCGCCGCGTCATCGATGCGCTTGGCGAGCTCCGCCGCCGCGAAGCCGCCGAACACCACGGAATGGATCGCGCCAAGCCTCGCGCAGGCGTACATGCCGACCAGCGCCTCCGGGACCATGGGCATGTAGATCACCACGCGGTCGCCCTTCGCGACGCCGAGGTCCTGCAGCACGGCGGCGAAGGCCGAGACCTCGTCGCGCAAGCCCGCGTAGGTGTAGCTGCGCTTCGATCCGGTGACGGGGCTGTCGTAGATCAGGGCGGTCTGTCCGCCCCGGCCGGCGTCGACATGGCGGTCGAGCGCGTTGTGGCAGGCGTTGACGACCCCGTCCGGAAACCAGCGGCCATAGGCGCCCTGATCGGGGTCGAAGGCGCGGGTCGGCGGCTCGAACCAGTCCACGGCCCTGGCGGCTTCGAGCCAGAAGGCCTCCCGGTCTTCGAGCGACCGCGCGTGCAGGTCTTCGTAAGCGCCCATGGACCAGTCCTCCCGGATAGCCGCGTCTTCGTCGCGCTGCTTTCCGGACCACTCTTAAGGCGATCCGTCGCTTTCGTCATCGCGGCGTCCACGACGGGCGGACGCAATTAACCGCAGGGTAATCTGGTGCCCCGCAGTCTGCCTCGAGCAGAGCCCGCCGTGCGGCGGAGCCAAATACGAGCAGAGCATGCGCATCGGTCTGGAGTCTTTTGATCTGCTCGCGAACGCGGGCTGCGCCGGCTGCCGTCAGCCTTTTGCGATCGACATCGCGATGGCCTTCCAGCCCATCCTCGACGTGACCGACGGAAGCGTCTTCGCTTACGAGGCGCTGGTCCGCGGCGCGAACGGCGAAGGCGCGGCCGCGGTTCTCGCGCATGTCACGCCGGACACGCGCTTCGCGTTCGACCAGCTCTGCCGCCGCGCCGCCGTGGAGGCCGCCGCGCGGCTAGGCATCCAATCCCTGGTCAGCATCAACTTCATGCCGAACGCCGTCTACGAGCCGGCGCTCTGCCTCGGCACCACGCTCGCGGCCGCCCGGAGGCATGGCTTCCCGGTCGACCGCATCATGTTCGAAGTGACGGAAGGCGAGAAGATCGAAGACCGGCCGCATCTCACGCGGATTCTTGCGGAGTACAAGCGTCAGGGCTTCACCACCGCCATCGACGATTTCGGCGCAGGGCATTCCGGCCTGAACCTGCTCGCCGAGTTCCAGCCCGACGTCGTAAAGCTCGACATGGACCTGATCCGCGGCATCGACGGCAGCCGCGTTCGGCAGGCGATCCTCGCCAGCATGATGACCTTGGCGGAAGCCATCGGCATGCGCGTCGTGGCCGAGGGGATCGAGACCTTCGAGGAATACGCCTGTCTCAAGACCATGGGCGTGACGCTGATGCAGGGCTATCTGTTCGCGCGTCCGGAGCTTGGGCGTCTGCCCGCCGTTGTCCTGCCGGAGACGCCGCGGGCCCACGCCGCGGTGGCTTGAAAGAGCAGAGGGGCCGCCCTTGCGGACGACCCCTCCCATCTCCAATCGCGGTCGTGAAAGACCTCCGCGACCGCCTGAATCAGGCGCGCACCCCAGCCGAAGCCGAGATCCAGGTCACGGCGCTCTCCGAGCGCTGATCAAGACGATGAGACACCGGATCACCTCCTTTCGGTTGTTGACGACACCGAAAGTATGAGGCGGCCGGTCGAGTCGGGCAAGGGGCGTCACGTCGGCCGCCGCCTCCGGTGGGGACGGGCGCGCCTCTTCGCGCCTTGAAGCGCTGCGCGGCCGCCCGATGATCGTGTCATGGACCTTCATCACGCGTCGCGCATCGAAACGCTCGCCCGCCTCGGCTTCGCCGCCAGGGGTCTCGTCTATTGCCTTGTCGGCGGGCTCGCCGTGCTGGCGGCCATCGGCGTCGGCGGGTCGACCGGCGGCAGCCGGAGCGCATTGCTGGTCGTGCTGGAGCAGCCCTTCGGCGCCGCGCTCCTGGCGGCCGTGGGCGCAGGCCTCGTCTGCTTCGCGGCGTGGCGCATCACCAGCGCCGTAACCGACGCCGACGGCCGAGGGGACAGCGCCAAGGGCCGGGGCGTCCGGGCGCTGCAGGCCCTGAGCGGCGTGGTCTATCTCGGCCTCGCCGGCACGGCCATCGGCCTCGCCGCCGGGCGCGGCGGCGGAGGAGGCGGCGAAGACCAGGCCGCGCAGGACTGGACCGCATGGGCGCTTGCGCAGCCGCTCGGCCGCTGGGCGATCGCGGCGATCGGGTTCGGCGTCGTCGCCGGCGGCTTCGGCTATGGCTGGAAGGCGTGGCGGGGCGACGTGACCAAGCGCCTCTCCGTCCCGCCGGACGCCATGGGTTGGGTGACGGCGGTCGGGCGCGCGGGCTACGCGGCGCGCGGCGTCACCTTCCTGCTGATCGGCGGCTTCCTCGCGCTCGCCGCCTGGCGCGCCGATTCGGAGGAGGTCCGCGGCCTCGGCGGCGCGCTGCAGGCGCTGCGCGCGCAGCCCTATGGCTGGGTCCTGCTCGGCCTTACCGCGGCGGGTCTGTTCGCCTTCGGCCTGTTCGGCTTCGTGCAGGCGCGCTACCGCCGCATCGACGCGCCCGACCTCGACGACGCGAGGGCGGCGCTGCGCAAGGTCGTCTAGCGGCGCGGGGCCGAGGAGCCGGGAGCCGCGGCGGAGCCGCCTTCCGGCTCGGGCGCCGCCTCGTCCGGCGCGGCCCGGTCGGTCTGCGCGCCGCGGGCGCGCTCGACCTGGCGCCAGCGCTGGACGTTGCGGTTGTGCTCGGCGAGCGTCGAAGCGAAGGCGTGGCCCCCGGTGCCGTCGGCGACGAAATACAGCTCGCCGGACGTGTCGGGACGGGCCGCGGCCTCCAGCGACGCGCGGCCGGGATTCGCGATCGGCCCAGCCGGCAGTCCGTTGATAACGTAGGTGTTGTAGGGCGTGCGCGACTGGATGTCGGTGCGCGTGAGGCTGCGCCCCAGCGTGCCGCGGCCGCCGACGAGGCCGTAGACGATCGTCGGGTCGGACTGGAGCCGCATGCCCTTGCGGAGACGGTTCACGAACACCGCCGCGACCCGCGTCCGCTCCTCGGCGACGCCGGTCTCCTTCTCGATCAGCGAGGCCAATACCAGCAGGTCGTCCGGCGACTTGACCGGCACGGAGGGATCGCGCCCGCGCCAGACCTCCTCGAGCGCGGCCTTCTGCGACTGGCGCATGCGCGCCAGCACCTGCTCGCGCGACGTGCCGCGCATCACCCGGTAGGTCTCCGGCAGCAGCGCGCCTTCCGGCGGGATCTCCTTGACGTCGCCGGTGAGCAGATCGATGTCGCGCAGCCGCTCGACGATCTGGAGGCTGGTCAGGCCTTCGGGGATCGTGATGGCGTGCTCGATCGACCGGCCGGAGGTCAGGATCTCCATGGCCTCGCGCATCGAGACATGGGCCGGGAAGGCGTATTCGCCGAAGCGCAGCCGGTCGTTGGCGCGGTAGAGCCGCACGCCGGCCTCGAACAGCTTCGGATGGTCGATGACGCCCGCGGCGGCGAGCGAGGCGGCGATGTCGGAGACGCCCTGGTTGCGCGGCACCATGACGGTGGTCTCGGCCGCGAGCGGCCCGGGCGCGTCGAAGGTCGACTTGCCCCAGTAGAACGCGCCGCCGACGCCGAGCGCGAGCAGCGTGAGGAAGGTGAAGACGCCGCTGAGATAGCCCACGAGCGCGCTCTGGCGGCGCGGACGGCGCGGCGACGGCGGAGCCGGCGGCGTGGTCGGGCCGGAGGCCTCAGCCGGCGCACGGCCTGCGGGCCGGCGCACGCCCGCGTCGGCGTCGTTGGCCGGCGCCGGGGCGGGCGTCGTGGTCCGCGGTCCGGAGGGGGTTCCCTCGGTCGTCACCGTCGCGTGCCTCCTCTGCGCCCCACCGCGCGGGGCAGACTTCCATGCGCCGCGACTTTACGTGTGATTGTGGCGAAACCCGACCGATCGCTCAGGCGTGATGACGACGGAACACCAGAGACGCGTTGGTGCCGCCGAAGCCGAAGGAGTTCGACAGCGCGATCTCGATCGGCATCGGCTTCGCGGCGCGGGGAACGAGGTCGATCGGGGTCTCGACGGAGGGGTTGTCGAGATTGAGCGTCGGCGGGGCGACCTGGTCCCGGAGCGCGAGCAGCGAGAAGATCGCCTCGACCGAGCCCGCCGCGCCGAGCAGATGCCCGATCGCGGACTTCGTCGACGACATCGTGATCTTGCCCGCCGCGTTCCCGACCAGCCGGGTGACGGCGCCGAGCTCGATCTCGTCGCCGAGCGGCGTCGAGGTGCCGTGGGCGTTGATGTAGTCGATCTCGCTCGCCGAAACGCCGGCCCGCTTCAGCGCGGCCGACATGCAGCGATAGGCCCCGTCGCCGTCCATCGCCGGCGCGGTGATGTGGTAGGCGTCGCCCGACAGGCCGTAGCCGATGACCTCGCCGTAGATCTTCGCGCCGCGCGCGATGGCGTGCTCGCGCTCCTCGAGCACCACGATCCCGGCGCCCTCGCCCATGACGAAGCCGTCACGGTCGCGGTCGTAGGGACGGGAGGCGCGGGTCGGCTCGTCGTTGAAGCCGGTCGACAGCGCCTTGCAGGCCGCGAAGCCCGCGACCGCGATGCGGCAGACCGGGGACTCGGTCCCGCCCGCCACCATCACGTCGGCGTCGCCGAAGGCGATCAGCCGGGCCGCGTCGCCGATCGCGTGCGCGCCGGTCGAGCACGCGGTCACGACCGCGTGGTTCGGCCCCTTGAGCCCGTGCCGGATCGAGACCTGGCCCGAGGCGAGGTTGATGAGGCGGCCGGGAATGAAGAACGGCGAGAGGCGCCGGGGACCCTTGTCCCGCAGCACGTGCGCCGCCTCCTCGATGCCCTGCAGCCCGCCGATGCCGGAGCCGATCAGCACGCCGGTGGCGTACTTCTCGTCCTCGGTCTCGGGCTTCCAGCCGCTGTCCTCCAGCGCCTGTGTCGCGGCGGCCATGGCGAAGACGATGAAGTCGTCGACCTTGCGCTGCTCCTTGGGCTCCATCCAGTCGTCGGCGTTGAAGGTCCCGTCGGACCCGTCGCCGCGCGGAATGATCCCTGCGATCCGCGCCGGAAGATCGTCGACCTGGAACTGGTCGATCGCCTTCAGGCCGCTCTCGCCTGCGATCAGCCGCCGCCAGACGGTCTCGACGCCCGAACCGAGCGGCGTCACCAGACCGAGACCCGTAACGACGACGCGTCTCACCGCGCCGTCCGTCGGAACCGACGTCCTTGCATCATGCCCGCCGTGCCGCGCTCGCGCAGGTCAAGCCTGCGCGGCGTTCTTCTCGAGGAACTTGGTGGCGTCGCCAACCGTCAGGATCGTCTCCGCGGCGTCGTCCGGGATCTCGCAGCCGAACTCTTCCTCGAAGGCCATGACGAGCTCGACGGTGTCGAGGCTGTCGGCGCCGAGGTCGTCGATGAAGCTCGCGTTCTCGGTGACCTTCTCGGCGTCCACGCCGAGATGCTCGACCACGATCTTCTTCACGCGTTCGGCAATGTCGCTCATCTACCTAATCCTTCGGTGGTTCTACGTTCGGAAGATCGCCTCGCAGGAACATTCGGACCCGACGGCGTCGTCATGGACACGAATCTTCCGAGAGGCTTTTTGAAGGCGGAACGCGGTCCCGGCAACGACTTTCTAAAACCGCCCCCGCGGGACCCGTTAAGCTTTTGGTCGCCCACCGCCTCTCGCAGGCCGCGGGTCTGGTATCATGTCCCCCCCGCCCGCGCCAGTCGGGGCGGGGCGTCCTCAGATCATCGCGATGCCGCCGTTGACCTGCAGCGTGTGGCCCGTGACGTAGGCCGCCTCGTCGCTCGCGAGGTAGACCGCCGCCGCCGCGATCTCCGCGCCCTGGCCGAAACGGCCGAGCGGGATATGGGCGAGCGAGGCCTCCTTCTGCTTCTCGTTCAGCGCGTCGGTCATCGGGCTTTCGATGAAGCCCGGCGCGATGCAGTTCACGGTGACGCCGCGGCTCGCGACCTCGGCCGCGAGCGATTTCGACATGCCGATCAGGCCGGCCTTCGAGGCGGCGTAGTTGCCCTGGCCCGGATTACCGGTGACGCCGACGACCGAGGTGATGCCGATCAGCCGGCCGCGGCGGCGCTTCACCATGCCCCGGAGCGCGGCGCGGTAGAGGCGGAAGCCTGCGGTCAGGTTGACCTGGATCACGTCCGCCCACTCCTCGTCCTTCATCCGCAGGAAGAGGTTATCGCGGGTGATGCCGGCGTTGTGCACCAGCACGTCGAGCGAGCCGAGGGCGGCCTCCGCCTGTCCCGGCAGCGCGTCGACGCTCGCCGCGTCCTTGAGGTCGGCCTGGAGCACGTGGACGCGCTCGCCGAGTTCGTCGGCGAGCGTCTTCAGCACGTCGACGCGGGTGCCGGAGATCGCGACCGTCGCGCCCTGCGCGTGGAGCGCCCGCGCGATGGCCCCGCCGATGCCGCCGGTCGCGCCGGTGACGAGGGCCGTGCGGCCCGTGAGGTCGAACATGGTCGTTCCTTCCCGGTCAGGACGCGCCGAAGGCGCCGTCCGTCTTGAGGCGTTCGATGTCGTCCGGGGAGCCGACGGCCTCGCCCGTCGCCCCGTCCGCGATGCGCTTGACGAGGCCCGACAGGACCTTGCCGGCGCCGATCTCGATGAAGCGCGTGACGCCCGCGCCGGCCATGAAGCCGACCGATTCGCGCCAGCGCACCGCGCCGGTCACCTGCTCCACCAGCCGCTTGCGGATGTCCTCCGGGTCGGTCAGCGGGCTCGCGGTGACGTTGGCGACCAGAGGCGCCTTCGGCGCGACGATCTTCACGCCGGCGAGCGCCTCGCGCATCACGTCGGCGGCCGGCTGCATCAGCGCGCAGTGGAAGGGCGCGGACACCGGCAGCAGCACCGCGCGCTTGGCGCCCTTGGACTTGGCGATCACGAGCGCGCGCTCGATCGCGGCCTTCGCGCCCGAGACCACCACCTGGCCGGGCGCGTTGTCGTTGGCGGCCTGGCAGACGTCGCCCTCGGCGGCTTCCGCCGCCACCGCGCGCGCCGCCTCGAGATCGAGCCCGAGCAGCGCCGCCATCGCGCCCTCGCCGACCGGGACCGCCTTCTGCATGGCGTCGCCGCGGATGCGCAGCAGGCGCGCGGCGTCGGACACCGTAAGGCTGCCGGCGGCCGCGAGCGCGGAGTACTCGCCGAGCGAATGGCCGGCGACGAAGGCGGCGTGGCGCGCCACGTCGAGCCCGGCCTCGGCCTCCAGCACGCGCAAGCTCGCGAGGCTCACCGCCATCAGCGCCGGCTGGGCGTTGGCGGTCAGCGTCAGCTTGTCCTCGGGCCCCTCGAAGATCGTCGCGGACAGGCTCTCGCCCAGCGCCGCGTCGACCTCCTCGAACACGGCGCGGGCGACGGCGAAGCTGTCGGCGAGCGCGCGGCCCATGCCGACCTGCTGGCTTCCCTGCCCGGGGAAGATCAAGGCTATGCTCACGTGACGGCGTTCCCCACGGGTTTCTGTCGCGGCGTGCAAAGCAGGCCCGCGCGGGGGCGTCAAGGCTGCGGGCGGCCGAATTGACGGCGGCCCGGGCCCAAAACGACCATTTCTCCGCTAGCCTGCGCCGCGCATCTCCTGACATCCCGCCGAAGAGGATCCGCCATGACCGACGAGCCGAGCGACGCCCAGGAGAGCCGGCAGGAGAGCCGGCACGCGCGGGGCCTGCGGATGCTCAAGGCGATCCACCCGCAGGTGGGCGAGCGCGTGGTCGACGGCGTGGCCGCGGTCTCGCCGGACCTCGCGCGCTGCCTCGTGGAGTTCCCCTTCGGCGACGTCTACGCTCGCCCCGGCCTCGACCTGCGCTCGCGCCAGATCGCGACCATCGCGGCGCTCGTCACCTTGGGCGGGGCCGAGCGCCAGCTCAAATGGCACGTGCGCGGCGGCCTCAACGTCGGACTCAACCGCGACGAGATTCTCGAAGTCATCCAGCAGATGACGATCTACGCCGGCTTCCCCCGCGCGCTGAACGCCCTCACCGCGGCGCAGGAGGTGTTCGAGGAGATCGAGGCCGAGGCGGCGGAGGAGGCCCGGCAGGACGACTCGTGAGGCGCGACGGGCGCCACCCGCCTCAGGCCTTCGCGGGGCTCAAGGTGAGCCGGCTCCTTCAGATTCCATACGAGCCCGAGCTGACGCAGCGTCACGAGCGCCCACCAGCCGGGATCAGCTTGGCCGGGTTCAACGCCGAGTCGGGCCGATTCCGGCCATGCGTGATGGTTGCCGTGCCAAGCCTCGCCAAACGTGATCAGCGCAGCCTTCGGCAAGTCGTGTCCTTGAACGGCGACGCCATCGACCGCCCACCCCTGCGGGCCGCGCTTGTGGGTGATGTGCCCCACCAGCCAGTGGCCGGTCAGGCTGACCGCGACACGGACCGGCACGCACCAGACCAGCCAGGGCAGGCCGCCGATCGCAAAGGCGGCGAGCCCGATCGGAACCTGCTGCAGCATCCAGGTCGCTTCAAGGAAGCGGTAGACGCGATCGTCAGCGAGGCGCGGTTCCGGCGCGAAGCGGGGCGGGTGGGCGAGCTCGAGCCGGCAGTGCAGTTGCCGCCATGCGTCGGTCCAGAAGCCGGCGCGGTGGGCGTGCAGATCGTGGCAGTCGGTCTGCCGCTGCGCCCAGTCCCGGGTGTCGTGGAGCCGAGCCATGCCAATCGGACCGGCCATACCGACCAGAACCCCGAGGTAGACCAGCAGGCGCTCCAGCCAGAGCGGCGCTTCGAAGGAGCGGTGGATCAGCAGCCTGTGCATTCCGATCGAATGGCCGAAGCAGATCGTGACCGCGGTCAGCGCGACGAAGGCGGCGACGGCTCCGGCAGTGACATGAAGCGGGGCGAGAATGAGGGCCGCCACGGTCATGCCGCCGGTGAACAGCGACTTGGGCGCGTCCCACGCCACCCGCCCTTCCGTGGCGGAGGTCGCTGGATCGGCGATGACGCGGGGCGTCGACAGGCAAGCCATGGCGGTTCTCCATGATTTTTTATTTAGCTAATCACCTAATCGTTCAACCGACCGCCGTTGTCAATCGTTAGCTAAATGACTAAATGTCGTGGACAGACAATGTTCGAAAGACCGGGAACCTCGTGCAATCGATCTTCGAAGCCCTCGCTTCGCCAGTGCGACGCAAGATTCTTGCCTATCTGGCGCACGCCGAGCTCAACGCCGGAGACATCGCCGCGCGCTTCGAGATGTCGAAGCCGTCGATCTCCCAGCATCTCGCGGTTCTGGAGGGCGCGGGACTTGTGACGAGCGAGAAGAGGGGAAAGTTCGTGTTCTACCGTCAGAACGGCGAGAGCCTCGCCAACACGCTCGCAGGCTTCGTACAGGAGGTCTGCCCGGTCGGCCGGCCGCTCCGCGAAGAGAGCGCCGCGCTCGGCAAGCTTCAGAAGGGCTCCAGCGCGTCCGGCGGCGGAGGCGGGTAGGCTCGCGCCCCTTGCCTCCCCGCCCCTCATCCTCTATAGGGCGCGCTTCGCGTCGTTCGGCTGGGGGCTGAACGGAGGGTTCGGGCTCGCCCGATCAGGACCGTAAAAGGTTCGTCCTCCCGTGTCTCCGCCTTCGAGAATCTGTTCGGGCCTTCGCGGGCTCGGAGGGCTTCGCGCCGGACGGCAGAATCCACCGCAAGAAGGTTCAAGCCCTCATGCCGCTTTACGAACACGTCTTCCTGGCGCGCCAGGACGTGACCGCGCAGCAGGTCGAGGCGCTCACCGAACAGTACAAGGCCGTGCTCGAAGGGCTCGGCGGCGAGGTCAAGAAGACCGAGTACTGGGGCGTGAAGCCGCTCGCCTACCGCATCAAGAAGAACCGCAAGGCGCACTACACGCTGCTCAACATCGACGCGCCCGCCGCGGCCGTCGCCGAGCTCGAGCGCCAGCAGGGCATCAGCGAGGACATCCTCCGCGTGCTCACCCTCAAGGTCGAGGAGCTCGAGGAAGGCCCGTCGGCCATGCTCCAGCGCCGCGACCGCGACGACCGCGACGACCGCCCGCGCGGCGGCGGCCGCGACGGCGAGCGCGGCGGTTTCCGCCGCGAGGGCGGGGACCGTGGTCCGCGCCGTGACGACCGCGGCCCGCGCCGCGACGAGCAGGGAGCCGAGTGATGGCCGCAGCAGCTTCCGGCGGCCAGCGCCGCCCGTTCTTCCGCCGTCGCAAGACCTGCCCGTTCTCCGGCGCCAACGCCCCGAAGATCGACCACAAGGACGTGCGGCTCCTGCAGCGCTACATCTCCGAGCGCGGCAAGATCGTGCCCTCGCGTATCACGGCGGTCTCCGCCAAGAAGCAGCGTGAGCTGGCCCGCGCCATCAAGCGTTCGCGCTTCCTCGGCCTGCTGCCCTACGTCATCAAGTGATCTGAGGCGGGCGAACGCCCGCACCGCGTCGAGCCCGGCCTTTCGGCCGGGCATTACGGCGAAACGAACGTCCCGGACCGCGGCCGCGCCGCCGCCCGGGACGACGACGCACTTCCCAGGCGGCGTCTCCGGACGTCGCCGTTGGGCGGGACCCACCCCGCCCTAACCGCGGCCTCCGGGCCCGCGGGACAGCCGGAACGAACGCGATGACGCCGCCCCTCTTCCTGATCGGCTTCGGAGCCGGACTCTCGTCCGCGCTGCTCTACGCCTCGGCGACGTCGGGCTCCCCGCTCGCGCTCATCCTGTTCTATGTCGCGCCGCTGCCGATCCTGCTCGCCGGGCTCGGCTGGCGCCATCACGCCGGACTGATCGGCGCCGTCGTCGCGGCGCTCGCGATCGGGCTCGTGTTCGGACCCTGGGCGGCCACGTTCCACTTCGTCATGATCGGCGCGCCGTCCTGGTGGCTCGCCTATCTCGCGCTGCTCGCCCGCCCCGGCGCGACGGAGAGCGCGACCGAATGGTACCCGATCGGCCGCCTCGTGCTGTGGGCGTCCGTGATCGGCGCCACGCTGATCGCGCTGACCATCCCCATGGTCGGCGCGTCGCTCGAGGAGTACCGGGCGACGCTGAAGGCGCTGTTCGAGCAGGCGCTCGGCAGCGACCGGCCCGGCGCGCCGCAGCTTCCGGCCGAGAACCGCGACGCGATCATCAATCTGATGACCGCGCTGCTGCCGATCATGGCGGCGGCGATGTGGACCATCGTCTCGCTGGCGAACCTGTGGCTCGCCGGCCGCATCACCCGCGCCTCCGGGCGGCTGACCCGGCCGTGGCCGGACCTGCCCGGCCTGACCTACCCGCGGCAGGCGACGCTCGCCTTCCTCGGGGCGACCGCGGCGTCGCTGCTGCCCGGCCTCGCCGGCTTCGCGGCGGAGCTCTACGCCGCGACCTTCCTGGTCGCCTTCGCCCTGCTCGGCCTCGCCGTGGTGCACACCACGACGCGGGTCGCGCCGACGCGCGGGCTCATCCTCTTCGGCGTCTACGCCCTGCTTTTGATCCAGCCCTGGGTCGGCGTCTTCCTCGCCGCCCTCGGCGTGGCGGAGCAGACGGTCGGCGTCCGCAAGCGCTTCGGACCGCCGCCGGGCCCGCCGCCCACGGCGACCGCTCCCAAACCCTGAACCATCACGACATCGACGAACTAAGGAACGCTCCCATGCAGGTCATTCTCCTCGAACGCATCGCCAAGCTCGGCCAGATGGGCGACGAAGTCCGCGTCCGCGACGGCTACGCCCGCAACTTCCTGCTTCCGAACCACAAGGCGTTGCGCGCCAACGAGGCCAACCGCAAGAAGTTCGAGAGCCAGCGCGCCCAGCTCGAGGCCCGCAACCTCGAGCTCAAGCAGGAGGCCGAGGCGGTCGGCGCCAAAGTCGACGGCACGACCGTCATCCTCGTCCGCCAGGCTGGCGAGACCGGCCAGCTCTACGGCTCGGTGTCGGCCCGCGACGTGGCCGAGGCGCTGACCAACGAGGGCTTCACTGTCGCCCGCAACCAGGTCGTGCTCAACACCCCGATCAAGTCGATCGGCATCCACTCGGTGCCGGTGCGGCTGCACCCGGAAGTCGAGGTCGCCGTGCAGATCAACGTCGCCCGCTCCACCGCCGAAGCCGAGCGCCAGGCGCAGGGCGAGGACCTGACCCAGCGCGAGGAAGGCCCGGCCTTCGAGACCTTCTCCGAGGACGACGAGGACGACCGCCGCGACCGTCGCGACCGCGACGAGGCCCCGGCGGACGAGGCCGAGGACGAGGCGCGCTGAGCGCGGCCTGATCCCGTCCCTCTTCACGACACGCGAACGCCCGGCCCCCGCGCCGGGCGTTTTCGTTTGGCCGGCGCGGCCGGGGGTTAAGCCTTTCCGCGAACTTCACCCGCTGTTGACCCGCGCTTGCTTGATTCCGCCCGCCGCGCGCGGCTTAACCTGCGCGCCCTGCGCCCTCCTTTGGGAACTGGTCCGATGACCCTGCTCGCCCGTCGTTCACTGCTTCTGCTGCCGGCCGCGGCCGTTCTGGCCCGGACCGTTCCGGCCGCGGCGCAGAGCCCGGCCGAGAAGGCGCTCGCCGAATCCGGTCCGCTGCCTGAGAACTCGTTCGGCTCGGCCTCGGCCCCGGTCACGGTGATCGAGTACGCCTCGCTCACCTGCCACCGCTGCCGCGATTTCCACCTGCAGACCTGGCCGGCGGTGAAGCAGAAATACGTCGACACCGGCAAGGTGCAGTTCGTGTTCCGGGAGTTTCCGCTCAACGCCCTCGACGCCGGCGGCTTCATGCTGGCCCGCTGCGCCGGCGAGAAGCGCTGGCATGCGGTCGTCGACATGCTCTACCGCACCGACGACGCCTGGGCGCACGCCCCTGACCCGCTCGAAGGCCTGCGCGGCCTGATGCGCCAGTTCGGCATGGGCGCGGAGCAGGTGAACGCCTGCCTCTCGGACCAGGCCATGCTCGACGGCGTCAACGCCGTCGCGCGCCGCGGCTCGATCGCCGGCGTCACCGGCACGCCGACCTTCTTCGTCAACGGCCGCAAGGCCTCGGGGATGATGACGGTCGACGAGTTCTCGAAGCTGATCGACCCGCATCTCGCGAGCCGCTGAATCGCCCGCGTCCGCGGCCTCGGCGCCTCAGTCAACCGGCGTCCGGGCCATTCCGCGCGGCCCTGTGTGAATCGGGGGCGGCGGCGGAATTCGCCCGGCGCGGTCCCGCTTCGTTCTCGCCGCCCGGCGCGCCGTGTTAAGCTCTGGTCAACCACCCGCAGCCCAAGACGCCCGCACCATGGCCCTCGCCGATTCCCTCGCCCGCCGCCTGATCGATCCCGAGCCGCAGTACCGGCTCGCGCCGTCGAACGTCGAGGCGGAGCAGGCGCTGCTGGGCGCGCTGCTCGTGAACAACGACGCGTTCTGGCGCGTCTCCGACTTCCTCGAGCCGGCGCATTTCTACGAAGGCCTGCACCAGAAGATCTACGAGATCGTCACCAGCCTCGTGCGGGCCGGCAAGGCCGCGACGCCGGTCACGATCAAGACCTTCCTGCCGACCGACGTCGATCTCGGCGGCATGACGACGGCCCAGTACCTCGCCCGGCTGGCGGCGGAAGCGACCACCGTCATCAACGCCGAGGACTACGGCCGCACGATTTACGATCTCGCGATCCGGCGCTCGCTGATCGGCATCGGCGAGGACCTCGTCAACGAGGCCTACGACGCCGCGGTCGACGCCACGCCGCGCGACCAGATCGAGGACGCCGAACGCAAGCTGTTCGCGCTCGCCGAATCGGGCCGCTACGACGGCGGCTTCCAGCCGTTCTCGCAGGCGCTCGCGACCGCGGTCGACATGGCCGCCGCGGCCTACAAGCGGGACGGCGGCCTCTCCGGCATCGCGACGGGGCTGACCGACCTCGACCGGCTGATGGGCGGGCTTCAGGCGTCCGACCTGATCATCCTCGCCGGCCGTCCGGCGATGGGCAAAACCTCGCTCGTCACCAACATCGCCTACAACGTGGCGAGCGCCTACAAGGGCGAAGTCCAGCCGGACGGGCGGATGAAGACCGTCAACGGCGGCGTGGTCGGCTTCTTCTCGCTGGAAATGTCCGCCGAACAGCTCGCCACCCGCATCATCGCCGAGCAGGCCTCGATCTCGTCCTCCAAGATCCGCCGCGGCGACATTCTTGAGAGCGACTTCTTCAAGCTGACCGAAGCGGTCGCCGAGATGCAGCGCGTGCCGCTCTACATCGACGAGACCGGCGGCATCTCGATCGCCCAGCTCGCCGCGCGCGCGCGGCGGCTGAAGCGCTCCAAGGGCCTCGACGTCATGGTAGTGGACTACCTGCAGCTGCTCTCGGCCTCCGCGAAGAAGGGCGAGAACCGGGTGCAGGAGCTGACCGAGATCACCACCGGGCTCAAGGCGCTGGCGAAGGAGCTCGCGGTGCCGATCATCGCGCTGTCCCAGCTCTCCCGTCAGGTCGAAAGCCGCGAGGACAAGCGCCCGCAGCTCGCCGACCTGCGCGAATCCGGCTCGATCGAGCAGGACGCCGACGTGGTGCTGTTCGTCTTCCGCGAAGAGTATTACGTGAAGAACAAGAAGCCTCGCGAGGGCACGCCGGAGTTCGACCAGTGGTTCACGGAGATGGAGAACGTCGCCGGCAAGGCCGAGGTCATCATCGGCAAGCAGCGTCATGGCCCGACCGGCTCGGTGCTGCTGCAGTTCGAGGCCGAGTTCACCCGCTTCGGCAACCTCGCCCAGCCCGACCATCTGCCGGAGCAGATGTGAGCGTCGCCGCCCTATGAACGAGGCGGCGGGCGCGCGCCTGACGATCGATCTCGGCGCGCTGGCCGCCAACTGGCGGACGCTGGCGCGCCTCGATTCCGGCTCCGAATGCGCCGCGGTTGTGAAAGCCGACGCCTACGGGCTCGGCATCGCCCACGCCGTCCCGGCGCTCGCCCGGGCCGGGGCGACGACGTTCTTCGTCGCGCATCTCGACGAGGCGCGCGCGGTCCGGGCGGCCGCGCCGCAGGCGACGATCTATGTTTTGAACGGCCTGCCGCCAGGCTGCGGAGACGCCTTCGCCGCGATCGACGCGCGACCGGCGCTGGGCTCGGTCGACGAGATCCTTGAATGGACCGCCTTCCGCGCCGCGACCGGCGCGGCGACCCAGGCGGCCGTCCATGTGGACACCGGCATGACCCGGCTCGGCCTCGACCCGGATCAGGCGCGCGACTGCCTGCCCCGCCTGCCCTTCACGCCCTCGCTGCTGATGAGCCATCTCGCCTGCGCCGACGAGCCGGAACGGCCGGAGACGGAGCGGCAACGCGCGCTGTTCGCGGAGCTGCGCTCCCTGAAGCCGGACGCGCCGGCGAGCCTCGCCAACTCGGCGGGGACGTTGCTTCGCGAAACGCAGGGCGGCGGCCTCGGCTTCGATCTGAGGCGGCCGGGCGTCGCGCTTTATGGTTCGAACCCCGTCGCAGCCCGGCCAGCGTCCCTGCGCCCGGTCGTGCGGCTGGAGGCGCGGGTCGTGCAGGTGCGCGAGGCCCCGGCCGGCGCGGCGGTGGGATACGGCGGCGCGGAGCGGCTGAGGCGGCGCTCGCGGCTCGCGATCCTGTCGCTCGGCTACGCCGACGGCATCCTGCGCTCCGGCGGCTCGGAAGACGGCGCGCCCGGCGCCTGCGCTGCGATCGGCGGCGTGCCCTGCCCCTATGTCGGCCGCATCTCGATGGACCTGATCGCGGTCGACGTCACCGACGCGCCCGAACGCCCGAACCGCGGCGACTGGGTCGAGGTGCTCGGCCCCACCGTCTCCGTCGACGACCTCGCCCGCGCCTGCGGCACCATCGGTTACGAGGTGCTGACCCGGCTCAGCCGTCGGTGCGAGCGGCGGTTCATGGGGTAAGCGCGGGTTGATTGGAACCCGGGCAGCGCCCACTATTGGGGCCGACAATCGAGGAGAGGTCCAATGCCGTCGGGCTTGACGCTTGGAGACCATTATGAAGCGCTTGTCCGAGACTTGGTCGCATCCGGCCGCTATCGCAATGCGACCGAGGTGGTGCAAGCCGGGCTCCAGATGCTGGAAGACCTCGACGCCGATCTGCGCGCTCGGCGCGCCGAGCTCGAGGCATCGTTCGCCGAGGCGCTGGCGGATGTCGAAGCGGGCAACTTCCTGACCGCCGACGAGGTCGAATCGCACTTCAAGAGGCGTGCGTCGGGCGGGGGCCGGTTTGACCGCTGACGCGGTGAGATTCGCGCGGCGTGCGATCGCCGATCTCGACGACATCTACGATTTCCACCACGCGCGGACCCCCCGTTATGCGGAGCAGCTGAACCTGCGGCTGAGGGTCGCCGCTCTTTCGATCGCGCGTCATCCTGAACGCGGCGCCGCACTGCCGAGGACCCCGCACTTCCGACGCTTGGTCGAGAGCGATCATCTCATCGTCTATGCGGCCCAAGACGGCCGCATATTCATTGTCCGCATCCTGTACGGCGCACGAGACGTCGATGCGCTGCTGTCCGCCGAGTCGCCATGGCCCGCCTGAAACCCACCTTCGTCTGTCAGGCCTGCGGCGCGGTCACCTCGCGCTGGGCGGGGAAGTGCGAGGCCTGCGGGGCCTGGAACGCGATCGTCGAGGAGGCCGCCGCGGCGCCGCTGCCCGGCGGCGCGTCCTCGACGACGGCGCGGGCGCTCGGCCGCGGCCGCGTGGTCGTGCTGGAAGGGCTGTCCGGCGCGACCGACGAGGCGCCGCGGCTCGTCTCGGGGCTTGGCGAGCTCGACCGCGTGACCGGAGGCGGCTTCGTCCACGGCTCCGCGCTGCTGTTGGGCGGCGAGCCCGGCATCGGCAAGTCCACGCTATTGCTGCAGGGCTCCGCCGCCCTCGCCCGCGCCGGCCATCGGGTGGTCTATGTCTCCGGCGAGGAAGCCGCGGCGCAGGTCAGGCTGCGCGCGCAGCGGCTCGGCCTCGCCGACGCTCCTGTCGCCCTCGCCGCCGAAACCAATGTCGAGGACATCCTCGCCACGCTGAAGGACGGCCCGCCGCCGCGGCTCGTCATCATCGACTCGATCCAGACGCTGTGGACCAGCCAGGTCGAGGCCGCCCCCGGCACCGTCACGCAGGTGCGCGCCGCGGCCCAAGCGATGATCCGCTACGCCAAGACCACCGGCGCCTGCGTCATCCTCGTCGGCCACGTCACCAAGGACGGCCAGATCGCAGGTCCTCGCGTCGTCGAGCACATGGTGGACGCCGTGCTGTCGTTCGAGGGAGATTCGGGCCGCGACTTCCGCATCCTGCGCGCCCAGAAGAACCGCTTCGGGCCGACCGACGAGATCGGCGTGTTCGCCATGACCGGCGACGGGCTGGAGCAGGTGACGAATCCCTCCGCCCTGTTCCTCGGCGACCGGGAGCCCGACGCCCCCGGAGCAGCGGTGCTCGCGGGGCTCGAAGGATCCCGACCGATTCTCGTGGAGATCCAGGCGCTGGTGGTGCCGTCGACCCTCGGCACGCCCCGCCGCGCCGTCGTCGGCTGGGACAACGCCCGTCTCGCCATGGTGCTGGCCGTGCTGGAGGCGCGCTGCGGCGTCCGGCTCGGCGGCCATGACGTGCATCTCGCGGTGGCGGGCGGGTTGCGCATCCAGGAGCCGGCGGCCGACCTCGCGGTCGCCGCCGCGCTCGTCTCCTCGCTCACCGGCGCGGCCCTGCCCGTGGACGCCGTGTTCTTCGGCGAGATCGGGCTCACCGGCGCGGTCCGGCCCGTGTCGCATCCCGGCCCGCGCCTGCGGGAGGCCGCGCGCCTGGGCTTCAAGCGCGGCGTGCTGCCGGCGGCCGCAGCGGACGCGGCGCAGGGAACGGACGTCTCGATCGTCGCCATTCCGACGCTCGACGTGCTGGTGGCCCGCCTCGCGGCGCGCGCAGACGCCGCGCATGCGTCGCGACAAGGCGCGTGACGGGCGCATGACCGCGCGGTATAGAGAGCCCGCTCGAAGGCCCGCGAGGGTTCACGTCCGCTCACGTTCCCGATCGACCGCGTAGATGACCATCACACTTCTCGACGTGATCCTTATCGGCGTGATGCTGATCTCGGCCGTGCTGGCGATGGTGCGCGGCTTCACGCGCGAGGTGCTGTCGATCGCCTCCTGGGTCGCCGCGGCGGCAGCGACCATCGTCGCTTTCGAGCCGGCGCGTGCTCTGGCGCGCGAGCACATCAAGTTCAATCCGCCGCAGATCGCCGACGTGGTCGCCGCGGGCGGCGTGTTCATCGTCACGCTGCTGGTGGTGTCCTTCATCACCATGAAGATTTCGGACGCGATCCTCGACAGCCGCATCGGTCCGGTCGACCGCACGCTCGGCTTCATGTTCGGCGCGGCGCGCGGCCTGCTGCTGATCGTGATCGCGTTCCTGTTCTTCTCCTGGCTGGTGCCGGAGAAGGGCCAGCCGGACTGGTTCCGCACCGCGCAGTCCAAGCCCATGCTCCAGAGCGCGGGAGACCAGCTTCTCGCGCTGTTGCCTGAAGACCCCGAAAGCACCATTTTGCAGCGACTGAAGCGGCGCGACGGCGCGGCGGGCGAAGGCGGCGCAGCGCCTGCG
>NZ_JBHUER010000004.1:0-25852 GCF_042681025.1 Methylopila henanensis | reverse complement strand
GACGCGGCGCCTCCGCCGGAGGAGACGCCTTCGCCGGCGCCGTCGCGGCAGGATAGGCAGGGGATACAGAACCTGCTCGACCGGGACGCCCGGCCGAACCAGTGAGATCGCCGCGCGGGTCGCGCGGCCGGCGTGGAGGCGGCGGAATCGCCTCCGGGAGACGGACCATGAGCGAGCCCAGCATCGCGCGCGCCGACGCCCAGCGTGCGCCGGACGCCGTCGAAGACGTTTTCGATCCTTACGCCGACCGGCTGCGTGAGGAATGCGGCGTCTTCGGCGTCTTCGGCCACCCGGACGCCGCGGCGCTCACCGCGCTTGGCCTGCACGCCCTTCAGCACCGCGGCCAGGAGGCGGCGGGCATCGTCTCCTTCGACGGCGGCCGCTTCCACGCCGAGAAACGCCTCGGCCTCGTCGGCGATCACTTCTCCGACGCCAAGACCATCGGCCGCCTGCCCGGCCGCGCCGCCATCGGCCACAACCGCTACTCGACCACCGGCGAGACCATCCTCCGCAACGTCCAGCCGCTGTTCGCGGAGCTCGACGCCGGCGGCCTCGCCGTCGCGCACAACGGCAACCTCACCAACGCGCTGACGCTGCGCCGTGAGCTGGTGAAGGCGGGCGCCATCTGCCAGTCGACCTCCGACACCGAGGTCATCCTGCACCTCGTCGCCCAGAGCCGCCGCCCGCGCATCGTCGACCGCTTCGTCAACGCGCTGCGCGAGATCGAGGGCGCCTACGCCCTCGTCGCCCTGACGACCAAGAAGATGATCGGCGCGCGCGATCCGCTCGGCATCCGCCCGCTGATCCTGGGCGAGCTGGACGGCTGCCACATCCTGACCTCCGAGACCTGCGCGCTCGATATCATCGGCGCGAAGTACATCCGCGACATCGAGAACGGCGAAGTCGTCATCATCACCGACGAGGGCGTGCAGTCGCTGCGCCCGTTCCCGCCGCAGCCGATGCGCCCCTGCGTGTTCGAGTTCGTCTACTTCGCCCGGCCGGACAGCGTGGTTCAGGGCCAGTCGGTCTACGAGGTGCGCAAGCGCATGGGCATGGAGCTCGCGCGCGAATCGATGCCCAACGCCGACGTCGTCGTGCCGGTGCCGGATTCCGGCGTTCCCGCCGCAATCGGCCTGTCGCGCGAGAGCGGGGTGCCGTTCGAGCTCGGCATCATCCGCAACCACTATGTCGGCCGCACCTTCATCCAGCCGACCCAAGGCGTGCGTGAGCTCGGCGTGCGCATGAAGCACAGCGCCAACCGCAGCCAGATCGAGGGCAAGCGCGTCGTGCTGGTCGACGACAGCCTGGTGCGCGGCACCACGTCGAAAAAGATCGTGAAGATGATGTACGACGCGGGCGCCAAGGAGGTGCATTTCCGCCTCGCCTGCCCGCCGATCCTGTACTCCGACTATTACGGCATCGACACGCCGGAACGGGAGAAACTGCTCGCCGCGACCCACACGCTGGAGCAGATGCGAGAGCTGATCGGGGCGGACAGCCTCGCCTTCCTCTCGGTCGACGGGCTCTACCGCGCCATGGGCTATGACGGCCGCGACGACCTGCGCCCGCAGTTCGCCGACCACTGCTTCACCGGCGATTATCCGACCCTGCTCACCGATCGTTCGGGCGAGACCCCGCGCCAGCTCTCGCTGATCGCCGAGGCGAGCTGACGACCGGCTTCTCCGTCCTGAAGCCGCCGGCCACAGTGTCTTTCGGCGCGCCTTTGCGGTAAGGGGTCCGGGCTCGCCGGTCGGGAGACGTCACGTCCCGGTCCGCAACCCGCGCATACGCAGACGGACCCCGCACGACATGTCGACTGAAAAGCCTCTCGCCGGCCGCGTCGCGGTCGTGACCGGCGCCTCCCGCGGCATCGGCAAGGCCGCCGCCCTCGCCCTCGCCGAGGCCGGCGCCCATGTGGTCGCGACCGCGCGGACGCAGGGCGGGCTCGAAGAGCTCGATGACGCCATCAAGGCCGTCGGCGGGTCCGCCACGCTCGCTCCTTTCGCCATCGACGACTACGACGCCATCGACCGCCTTGGCGCGGCGCTCTACCAGCGCTTCGGCAAGCTCGACATCCTGGTGGCCAACGCCGGCCAGCTCGGGCCGCTCTCGCCGCTCGGCCATGTGGAGCCGAAGGACTGGGACAAGACGATTGCGGTCAACTTAACCGCGAATTGGCGCCTGATCCGCTCGCTCGACCCGCTGCTGCGGCTCTCGGACGCCGGGCGCGCCGTGTTCCTGACCTCGAGCGTCGTGCACAAGGACCGCGCCTACTGGGGCCCCTACGCCGTCACCAAGGCCGGCGTGGAGGCGCTCGCCCGCTCCTACGCAGCCGAAACCCGGACCAATACGCCGGTGCGGGTGACCCTGGTCAGTCCCGGCCCGCTGCGTACCGCCATGCGCGCCCGCGCCATGCCCGGCGAAGATCCGGCGACCCTGAAGACGCCGGAGGACCTCGCTCCGAAGATCGTGGCGCTCTGCCGCCCTGAGTGGACCGAGACAGGCAAGCTCTACGACTTCCCGACCGACAGCCTGCAGAGCTTCCACGCGCCGGCGTGACGGCGCGTCAGCGCAGCAGCAGGTCCGGCAGCGCGCCGATCCGGCGGACGGCGCCGCTCCGCCGCGGCGTGACGGACACGTCCAGCATCATGCGCTCGACGCCTGAGAACCAAGGCAGTTCAAGTTCGATCGCCTCGGTCGACCACCAGTCCGCCCGGCATGCGCGCCGGACGCCGCGCATGGAAAGCGTCACCGTCATCGGCTCCGGCCCAAGGCCGGGATTGCGCAGCGTCAGCGGCCGCCCGTCGTAGAGCGGCGCCTTGAGCTGCGGCGCCGCCATGCCGAAGCGCGCGGCAAGGTCGCTCTCGAGCCGATCGGCCGCCCGGACCAGCGGCTCGGGAATCACGGCCGGGCGCACCTCGTCCCAGTCGATCGCGGCGAGAGACGCGGGATCATCGAGAAACGCCGTGGGGACGAAATCGCGAAAGCCGCTGAACCGCCGCAACGCGTTCGATATGCCGCGGTCCGGCAGCGCGACGACGGGCGTGCCGAAGCCGACGCAGGGCAGCGCCACATGCAGCCGGCGGGTGATCACCAGCCGCGCGGTCCGCAGCCGCTCCAGCAGACGGGCGAGCGCCGCATAGCGCATCAGCGGATCTCCCTGCGTCAACGGCGGCAGGAAGTTGCTGATCACCTCCGCACCCTCGCGGAGGCGCGCCGGCACATGGGCCGCGATCGCCTCATCCGGCAGATCGACGATCAACACGCCGCGCCGCTGATCCTCCGGGACCGGCGGCAGGCCACGCCCAATGAACAGCGTCAGGCACCCGACCCAGTCCGCGGCCAAGCCTGTCGCGCGCAGGAGCTCGGCGCTGTCGAGATCCCTGGCGCCGATGGGGTCTCGCGCCGCAAGCCATGGCTTCCACGCGCTCGTCAGCAACTTGTCGGCGCCGAGCGCGAAGCCGAACAGCGCGGGCTCGATCGACGGGTGCGGCGTCCGGTAGTCCTGGCCCTGCTTGAACCAGGAATTGAAGATCGCAAGATGCGGGCCGTCGAGCGCCTCGATCGCCATGCGGTCGCGCGCGATCAACGCATCGAGCCGCGGCAGCCGCGCCAGCGCCGCGTAGGACTGGATGTCGTCGCCGATGTTGTAGGTCGAGAAGCCGAAGGCCGCAGCCCGCAGGCCGGGCCGTTCCGCGCTCGTCCGTGACGGCGCCGCCACCCGCCGGCGCGTCAGCAGGTCGGTCAGCGGCCGGATCAGCCGCTGCGCCCGCTCGGCCGGCGTGCGCTTCGACACGGCGCCTTCAGCCCTTGTCGTAGGGGTTGTCCGGCGTGCGGAAGGTCAGCCGGATCGGCGCGCCAGGCAGGTCGAAGGTCTCGCGCAGACCGTTGACGAGGTAGCGGACGTACGAATCCGGCAGTTCCTCGGTGCGGGTCCCGAAAATGACGAAGAACGGCGGCCGGGCCTTCGGCTGGGTGGCGTAGCGCAGCTTGATGCGCTTGCCCGCGACCGCGGGCGGCGGGTGCCGCTCCAGCACGCCCTCCAGCCAGCGGTTGAGCGCCGCGGTGGAGACGCGGCGGTTCCAGACCTCATGCGCGGTCGCCACCGCCTGCATCAGCCGCTCGACGCCCTCCCCGGTCTGGCCGGACAGCGCGACGAGCTGCGCGCCCTTCACCTGCGGCAGCAGACGGTCGAGCGCCTCGCGATGGTCCTTCAGCGCCTGGCCGCGATTCTCGACCAGATCCCATTTGTTGAGGGCGACCACCAGCGCCCTCCCCTCGCGCGCCACGAGGTCGGCGATCGACAGGTCCTGCTTCTCGAACGGCATGGTCGCGTCGAGCAGCACGACCACGACCTCGGCGAACTTGATCGAGCGAATGGCGTCGGCGACCGACAGCTTTTCGAGCTTGTCCGTCACCCGCGCCTTGCGCCGGAGCCCCGCGGTGTCGACGAGCCGCACCCGACGGTCGTTCCACTCCCAGTCGATCGAGACCGAATCGCGGGTGATGCCGGCCTCGGGCCCGGTCAGCATGCGCTCCGAGCCGACGAGCCGGTTGACGAGCGTCGACTTGCCCGCGTTCGGACGGCCGACGATCGCGATCCGCAGCGGCGCGTCCTCGCCCGGCTCGTCCTCGTCGTCGTCAGAGGGCTCCGGAAAGAACGGCCGCAGGGCGTCGTAGAGCTCGCCAAGCCCCTCGCCATGCTCGGCGGAGACCGGAAGCGGATCGCCGAGCCCGAGAGAATAGGCCTCGTAGGATCCGGCGACGCCGGCGCGGCTCTCCGCCTTGTTGGCGAGCAGGATCACCGGGCGATGGGCGCGCCGGACGAGATCGGCGAACCGGATGTCGTCGGCGGTCACGCCGGCGCGGGCGTCCGTCATGAACAGGACGACGTCCGCCTCATCGATCGCGGCCTCGGTCTGCTGACGCATGCGCGCCTCGAGCGAGCCTTCGGCCGCGCTTTCGAGCCCGGCGGTGTCGACGATGCGGAAGGTCAGGTCGCCGAGGCGGCCTTCGCCCTCGCGACGGTCGCGGGTCACGCCCGGGCGGTCGTCGACAAGCGCCAGCCGCTTGCCGACAAGCCGGTTGAACAGCGTGGATTTGCCCACGTTTGGCCGGCCGACGATGGCGACGAGCGGCAGCGGGTAAGCGGGCGGCGTTTGTTCGGTCACGTGTCGACGCCCTCCCGGCGCCCGTTCCGCGGGCGGCCGGGGATCGGCCGTCAGGCGGTTACGACAGAGGCTGCGGCACCGTGGCCGGCGGCTGCGGCGCGACCGGCTGAACCGGCCGACGTTCGCCCGGCAACGGAGTTTCCTTCTCGCCGAACGGATTGAGGTTCGAGATCGACTCGCAGCCGCCAAGCGCGCCCGCGAGCGACGCCACCACAGCGAGACGGAGAAGCAGTCTGGAGCGCTCGGTCACTGAATCTTTTCCCCGGTTGGATCGTACATACACGGCTTTGCGCGAACCTACTTCGCAGGCGCGGCCTCGGCGGCCGGCATCACCGACAGCATCAGGTCGGCGCGCTGCCGCGCGCCCTGGGCGGTTTCCGGATCGGAGGCGAGCGCCTCGAACTGGCGGCGGGCGTCCACGAAATCGCCGGCCTTGTAGGCGGCGAGGCCCAGCACCTCACGCGCGGCCTGGCGCCACGGGCTATTGTCGACGGCGAGAGGCTCGACCAGCTTCCGAACCTCGTCGCGCGACGCGTGGTCGACGGCGACATAGCCGGCGCGCACCCGCGCCGCATCCCGCAGCAGTGCGTCGGCCGCGGAATCGTTCGCCACCGCCTCGTAAAGCTTCAGCGCCGCGGCGGGGTCGGACTTCACCACCTCGGCGGCTTCGCGCAGCCGCGCCAGCGCCTGATAGCCCGCCGGCGCGTTCGCGGCGAGCTCGGCGAAGGCGGCCTTGGCTTCATCCGCCTTGCCCTCCTCGGCCAGCCGAGCGGCGGCCTGATATCGATCGCCCGCGGCTTCGGCCTGCCGCGCCTGCCAATACTCGTAGCCCCGCCATCCGCCGACGGCGGCCACAAGCAGCACGGCGACCGCGACGATCAGCCCGCCGAACCGGGTCCAGAGCTTCTGCAGCCGCTCGCGACGCAGGTCCTCCTGCACTTCATGGAAGATGTCGGTCATCGGCTCTTATGCGAATCCAGTCGTCATGCGGGGACTTTGCGAGCCGGGATCACGCGCCCCGCAAGCGGCGCGCACCATAGCGACGGGGCGCCGCCGCCGCAAACCCTTTGCGTCACGCCGGTCCTAGAACGTGAAGGCGGGAACGCCGATCAGGATCGGGTGCAGGAACACGCCGAACAGCGCGTAGACGACCGCCCCCAGCGCCACCGCTACGACGTCGTTGCGCCCGTCCGCCGGGCCGCGCGCCGGCTCGCCATGGGCCCGCGCCTCGCGCTTGATCAGGATGCGGGCGACGACGCCGTAGGCGAGGAAGCCGCCGAACAGCAGGACGCTCGCGAGATCGCCGTTCGCAGCGAGATGGCCGGCCGCCCACAGCTTCAGCGCCGCGAGCATGGGATGCTTGGCCTTCGCGCGGATGTGACCGGGCAGGTAGGCCGCCACCAGCAGGATGAAGGCCGGCAGCATCAGCGTGATGGGGATGTGCCGCGTCCAGGCCGGGGGCGTCCAGAGCGGAACGAAGGGCGCGGTCGCGTAGCCATAGACGACGAGCGCGAGCCCGGCCGCCGACACCAGCGAGTAAAACCCCTTGTACCCGCCCTCGCCCAGCCGCGCGATGAGCGCGGCCCGACGGCCGCGCGCGCGGGTGAAGATGTGCCCGCCGAGGAAAAGCGCGAGCCCGAGCAGCAGGAAGATCATGGCGCCCCTCCTCCAGTTTGGAGAGGCTCCAGACTATCGGCGCCGGCCGCGCGACGCCAGACCGCCGGCCGAATGAAACCGGCGGCCCGGTCTCAGGCGGCGCGTTTCGGCGCGGGCAGCGCGGCGACGGCGTTGCGCGCGGCCGCGGCGTCACGACGGGCGCGTTCGGTCTCGGTCTCGAGCCGGGCGACCTCGGCGCGCTTGGACCGGGCCTCCTTGCGCCACTTGCCCTGGCGCGCCCAGGAGGCGACGCCGCCGACCACCACGCCGAGCATGACGGCGAGAAGAATCACGGCGAACAGCGGCAGGTTGACGGCCAGCGCCGGGGCGTCGGGCGAGAACGGGTCGAATCCGATCTGCACGGACTGCCGATTCGCCACGGCGAACAGCACGAGGAACAGCGCGAGCGGAACGCCGACAAGGCCGGCCAGGAGACGGCGCAGGGTCATGCGGAGGCTTCCGCGGCCGCCGCTTCGGGATCGTCCTTGTTGAGGCGCACGCGCATCTCCTTCCCCGTCTTGAAGAACGGAACCACCTTGCCGTCGACCGGAACGTGCTCGCCGGTGCGCGGGTTCCGGCCGACGCGCGCCGGCCTCGCCTTCACCGAGAAGGCGCCGAAACCGCGCAGTTCGACCCGGTCGCCACGCGCGAGCGCGTCGACGATCTCGTCGAGGATCGCGTTCACGATGTTCTCGACATCGCGCTGGTAGAGGTGCGGATTAACGCTCGCGATCCTCGCCACTAGCTCGGACTTGATCATTGAGGCCCCTCCCGCGCCGCCTTCCGAGGCGGCGCATTACCCCTAAGTATAAGTAAAATATGATTTATTCTTGGGCAGGTTGCCAGATGGCGAGCAGACCGTCAAGGACGCGCCCCTCACCCGCATAAGCGTTCCGGATCGCGTTGGCGACGCTCGGAAGTCCAAGCGCCTCCGCCGCCCAGGCCGCCGAGGCCCTTGCGAGGCCCAGCCGCTCCAGACCGTCCGTTTTCGGCTTCCATTCGCGGACCGGCAGATCGGAATCCACGCCCTGGGTCTTGAGCCAGGCGATCGCTTCGGCCTCGCCGCCGAGTTCGTCGACGAGTTTCAGTCCGATCGCCTGGCGGCCGGTGAAGACGCGCCCGTCGACGACCGTCGCGAGCGCCGTCCCGTCGAGCTTGCGTCGATCGGCCACGATCGCCTTGAACCAGTCGTAGCTGTCGAGGATCAGGGCTTCGAGCGCCTTGCGCGCTTCCGGGCTCGTCGGCTCGACGCCGCTCGGCGCCGCCTTCAGCGGGCTCGACTTCACCGACTCGACCTGGACCCCGAGCTTCTCCAGCAGGCCGGTGAAGTTCGGATATTGCGCCAGCACGCCGATCGAGCCGGTGATCGACGTCTGGCGGGCGACGATGCGGTCGGCGGCGAGCGCCGCGATGTAGCCGCCCGACGCCGCCATGGTCTCGACGACCGCGACGACGGGTCGCTTCTCGGCGATCTTCCGGACCGCGTCGTAAATGTCCTCGGACGCCGTTACGCCCCCGCCCGGACTGTTGATCATCAGCAGCACGCCGCGGGCCTCGCTCTTCTCGAGGTCCTTCAGAAGCTTGTCGCGCTTGTCGTCGCCCATGATCACGCCCGAGAGCTCGACCTTGGCGATATGGGGCTCGCGGGGGCCCGGCTTGCCGTCGCCGCCGCGTCCGAGCGCGAAGGCCACGACCGCGACGCCGAGGATCGCGACGGCGCCGACTCGCCAGAACGCCAGTCTACGCCGAAGCGAGCGCCGCTCGAGAATTGCTTCGGTGTCGAGGGCCATCGGCGTCGGTCCGTCTTCAGGGCGTCATATCTGCGACCACCGGCGCGCGGTGGGCCGACAGGCCTAACACGACGAAAGCCCGCGCGGAACTCCCGCGCGGGCTTCGGATCAGGTGTGAACGCTATCCTCTCCGCGGGCAGGCCGCAGAGAGGAGCGCGGGTCGTGTCAGTCGTCGCTCTCGGCGTCGCGGCGCTTGAGCGCGGCCCCGAGGATGTCGCCGAGCGAGGCGCCGCTGTCGGACGAGCCGTACTGCGCGACGGCCTCCTTCTCTTCGGCGATCTCGAGCGCCTTGATCGACACGGAGACCTTGTGGGCCTTCTTGTCGAACTGCGTGATGCGGGCGTCGAACTTCTCGCCGACGGCGAAACGCTCCGGACGCTGGTCGGCGCGATCGCGGGCGAGATCGGCGCGGCGGATGAAGGCCGTCAGGTCGGTGTCCTGGATCTTGACCTCCAGGCCGCCTTCCTTGACCTCGATCACCTCGCAGGTGACGACCGAGTTCTTGCGGATCTCGCCCGAGTCCACGAACGGATCGCCGCCGAGCTGCTTCACGCCGAGCGAGATGCGCTCCTTCTCGACGTCGACGTCGAGAACCTGGGCGCGCACGATGTCGCCCTTCTTGAACTCGTCGATGACCTGCTCGCCCGGACGGTTCCAGTCGAGGTCCGAGAGGTGGACCATGCCGTCGACGTCGCCGTCGAGGCCCAGGAACAGACCGAACTCGGTCTTGTTCTTGACCTCGCCCTCGACCTCGGAGCCGACCGGATACTTCTCGACGAAAGCTTCCCACGGATTCTGCATGGTCTGCTTCAGGCCGAGCGAGATGCGGCGCTTCACCGGATCGACCTCAAGCACCATCACTTCCACTTCCTGCGAAGTGGCGACGATCTTGCCCGGGTGGACGTTCTTCTTGGTCCACGACATCTCGGAGACGTGGATCAGGCCCTCGATGCCCGGCTCCAGCTCCACGAAGGCGCCGTAGTCGGTGATGTTGGTCACGCGGCCGGTGAACTTCACGCCCGCCGGGTACTTGGCCTCGATGCCCTGCCACGGATCGGCGAGAAGCTGCTTCATGCCGAGCGAGATGCGGTGGGTCTCGTGGTTGATCTTGATGATCTTCACCTTCACCTGCTGCCCGATCTGGAGCAGCTCGGTCGGGTGATTGACGCGGCGCCACGCGATGTCGGTCACATGCAGCAGGCCGTCGATGCCGCCGAGGTCCACGAACGCGCCGTAATCGGTGATGTTCTTGACGACGCCCTCGATGACCTGGCCCTCTTCGAGGTTCTGGACCAGCTCCTGGCGCATCTCGGCGCGGGACTCTTCAAGCACGGTGCGGCGCGACACGACGATGTTGCCGCGGCGGCGATCCATCTTGAGGATCTGGAACGGCTGCGGCGTGCCCATGAGCGGGCCGACGTCGCGCACCGGGCGGATGTCGACCTGGCTGCGCGGCAGAAACGCGGTCGCGCCCTCGAGGTCGACCGTGAAGCCGCCCTTGACCTGGTTGAAGATGACGCCTTCGACCTTCTGGTTGTCGTTGAAGGCCTGCTCGAGCTTGACCCAGCTCTCCTCGCGGCGCGCCTTGTCGCGCGACAGCACGGCTTCGCCGAGCGCGTTCTCGACGCGCTCCAGATAGACCTCGACGACGTCGCCGACCTTGAGCGGGTTCTCGCGGCCGTGGCCGGTGAACTCCTTGACCGCGACGCGGCCCTCGGTCTTCAGGCCGACGTCGATGACGGCCATGTCCTTCTCGATCGCGGTGATGGTTCCCTTGACGACCGAACCTTCGGCGACGTCTGCGGTCGCGAAGGATTCTTCAAGCAGCGCGGCGAAATCTTCGCGCGAAGGTGCGGCTGCGGCAGTGGCGTTCATGAAGTCTCCCGCCCGTTTTCGGGCTTACAGCGCCGGCTTTGGTGTTGACGATCGGCTTCCGGGCCGCCGCTGTCCGGTTGCGCGCCTCTCCCGAAGGATGAGGCGGGCCGGCGCCGGGACGGATGCGGCCGGGGAGCCCGTCCGTAATGCGCCTTGCGCGACAGCCGCTCGTGGACGAGGGCCGCTCCAACGCCGTGACGCCTTTACGGATCGCGGCTCGTTAGCAGATCGCCCCCTCGCGCGCAACGCGGGTCGCGAGGATGTCAGGCGGTTCGCGCCCTCGCGACGAGGCGGTCGACGATCGCGACCGCGGCTGCGAAGGCGGCGTCGGCGTCGAGCGCCGTGGTGTCGAGCGTCACCGCGTCGTCCGCGGCTTTGAGCGGCGCGTTGGCCCGGCTCATGTCGCGATGGTCGCGGGCGCGGATGTCGGCGAGGATCGCCTCTTCGTCGACGTCCTCACCGCGGCCGCGGAGCTCCAGCGCGCGCCGCCGGGCGCGCTCCTCGGCGGAGGCGATGACGAACAGCTTGGCGTCGGCGTCCGGGCAGATCACCGTGCCGATGTCCCGGCCGTCGAGCACGGCGCCCGGCGCTTCGGACGCGAACCGGCGCTGGAACTCGAGCAGCGCCTGACGAACCTGCGGATAGACCGAAACGATCGAGGCGCCCGCGCCCGCCGCCTCGCTCCGCAGCATGGGATCGGCGAGGAAGGCGGGATCGAGCGTGCGGGCCTCCTCCGCGCCGGCGTCGGCGTCGTCGAGCATGTCGCGGTGGATCAGCTTCAGCGCGACCGCCCGGTAGAGGAGGCCGGTGTCGAGATGGCGTAGCCCGTAATGGGCGGCGATGCGGCGTCCGAGCGTGCCCTTGCCGGACGCCGCCGGGCCGTCGATCGCGATGATCACGGCGCGACCTCGAGGTCGCCGCCGAGCCCGCCCATGAGGTCGAAGAAGGTCGGGAAGCTGGTCGCGATCATGGTGGCGTCGTCCACTGTCACCGGCCGCTCCGCGGCGAGCCCCATCACCAGGAAGCTCATCGCGATGCGGTGGTCGAGATGGGTCGCGACTCCAGCCGCCCCGCCCGGCGCGCGGCCTCCGCCGCCACGGACGATGAGGTCGTCGCCCTCGATGCGGGCCTCGACCCCATTCGCGACGAGGCCGGCGTAAACCGCGGCGAGGCGGTCGCTCTCCTTGACGGTCAGTTCGTGCAGCCCGCGCATCCGCGTCTCACCCTCGGCGAAGGCGGCGGCGACCGCGAGGATCGGATACTCGTCGATCATGGTCGGCGCGCGCTCCGGCGGCACGTCGACCCCCTTCAGAGGGCCGGCGCGCACGACGAGATCGGCGACCTCGTCGCCGCCGTCCTCGCGAACGTTTTCAAGCGAAATGTCGGCGCCCATCTCCTGAAGAGTGGTCACGAGGCCGGTCCTGAGCGGGTTGGTCATCACCCCCTCCAGCGTCACCTCCGAGCCCGGCGCGATCAGCGCCGCGACCAGCGGAAACGCCGCCGAAGACGGATCGGCCGGCACCCGGACCTGCGCCGGCCTCAGCTCGGGCTGGCCGACGAGCCTGATCTCCCGGCCATGGGCGCCGTGAGGCTCGACGGTCACCTCGGCGCCGAAGGCGCGCAGCATGCGCTCGGTGTGGTCGCGCGTCGCCTCGCGTTCGACGACCGTGGTCACGCCCGGCGCGTTGAGGCCCGCGAGCAGCACCGCGGACTTCACCTGCGCGGACGGCACCGGCGTCTCATAGGTGATCGGCAGCGCGCGCTCCGGTCCCTTCAGCGTCAGCGGCAGCCGGCCGCCCTCGGAGGCGTCGACGACCGTCGCGCCCATCAGGGCGAGCGGATCGAGGATGCGCCGCATGGGCCGCGAGCGCAGCGAAGCGTCGCCGTCGAAAGACGCCTCGATCGGGTGCCCGGCCACGACCCCCATCATCAACCGCGAGCCGGTGCCCGCGTTGCCGAAGTCGAGCGCCGTCGCCGGAGCGCGCAGGCCGCCCACGCCGACGCCGCGCACGCGCCAGCTCCCTTCGCCCAGCCGCTCCACCTCGGCGCCGAGCGCCTCCGCCGCGCGGGCGGTGGCGAGCACGTCCTCGCCCTCCAGGAGGCCCTCGATGCGTGTTTCGCCGACCGCGAGCAGCCCGAGAATGAGCGCGCGATGCGAGATCGACTTGTCGCCGGGCGCGCGGACGCGGCCGGACAACGGCCCGGCGCGACGGGCCGTTGCGGGACGGGATATGGCGGCGGAGGACACGGTGGGCGGACCCCGGGGAACGAGACGTTTCATGGCGCGGGCCGCGGGCCGCGGGCGCGGCGGAGCCGGCCATGCGAACCGGGCGGCGGGGCCGGACGGCGCGCATTGGCTCTTGACAGCCCGGTCCGCCCACGTCAATCCACCGCCTCGTTTCGCGAAAGATGGGATGAACGCCTTGGGGAAGCCTGAACTCGGCGTCAAGCGCGTGTGCCCGGAGACAGGGCGCAAGTTCTACGACCTGAACAAAGATCCGATCGTTTCGCCGTACACCGGCGTGGCCTATCCGGCGTCGGCGTTCGAGCCCGTCGTGAAGGTCTCGCGCGTCGCCGCGGAGAAAGCCGCCCAGCGTCCGAAGAAGGACGAGGACGACGAGGCCGTCGACGACGCCGACACCATCTCCCTGGAGGACGCCGACGACGAGGCGACCGGCGGGACGAAGTCGTCCGGCGACGAGGACGGCGACGACGTGGATGTTGACGTGGACGTCGATTCGGACGACGACGCCGACGCCGAACCGTTCCTCGAGGACGACGAGGACCCGAACGACGACGTCACCGAAATCATCGGCGATCGGGAGAAAGACGAGGAGGCTTGAACGCCGCCCCGAAACGTGATTTGAGATGCGCCGCCCCGGCTCGCCGGGGCCGCAACCTTCCCCGGATCGCCGAGATTCGGGGCGAAGCGCCTTCCCCGCGAAGGCGTGACTGTCCGGCCTCCCCGGCGCGCCTGTTCCCAACAGCGCCGGATCACGGAGGCCGCACCCCGGTGGGGCCATAGCTCAGTTGGGAGAGCGCTTGAATGGCATTCAAGAGGTCGGCGGTTCGATTCCGCCTGGCTCCACCAATCACTTCCTGAAAACTCCCCGTTCTGACGCCCGCGGCAATGTCTGCGGACTGTCCGCGACTTAGCTCAGCCTGCTTGACCTGAGCGCGTCTCTGTTCGGCTTGATTCGCGCTTTCGGGACCTTTCCTCGCGCCTGTCTCCGCCGCCGCAAAGCCATGTCGTACGGGACGGTTGATGACGCCATCGCCATAAGCTTCTCAGCGGCCGTGCAGACGCAGAGACGCCGGGATCGTGGGCCGGCGGCTTCGTCGATTCGAGGTGGAAAAGAGTCGCTGCTTCAGCGATCGGGCTGTTCGAGCCCGATCGTCCGCCATTGCTCCGACCAAAGCATCGGCGCCTCCGCAAGCGCGCTCGCGGTGACGCCGCGCGGCAGGCGGCCCTCCGCGATGGCCGTGACGATGTCAGGAGCAAGGAAAGCGTAGCCGATCATCCGCTCCGCGTGGCGCTTCGTGCAGCCATGGCGCTGCGCCAGCTGATCAAGGTCGAGCGCGGAGGAGCGGCTGAGCTCCCCGATCCACTTCCGGCCGAGCGCGATCCACCGCAACAAAACTGCGCGGGCCTCGGCTTTCAGGGGGCGCGCGGTCGCGTCGGAGGTGGCGAGGATCTGCCGGCCGCTCGTCCGGCGCGGCGACGGCAATCGAATCACATCGCCGTCGAGGAGCGTAAGTTCGATCTCACCCGTGGAAAGGATCGCGCGGCCCAGATGCTCCGCGACCAGCGCCTTGTCGTCGAGGCCCGCAATGTCCCTCAGCCGCATGGCGGCGAGGATCGCTTGCTCGATCTGCGGCGCCGAGATGCGCTTCACCGATCCCGCCTCGGCGCCCCTGCCCTGCGCGATCACCGATGAGACGTAGTAGCGATAGACCACGCCCTTCCGGTTCGTCGCGCTCGGCGTCATCGGATGCCCGCGATCGTCGAACAGCCTTCCGAGCAGCAGCGCGCCCGAGGCCGAACGGGTCGTTATCCGGCCGCTGCGGTTGGCGGCGATCCTTGTCTGCACCGCCTCGAACAGTTTTGGGTCCACGATCGCCGGATGCTCCCCGGGATAGCTGCGTCCCTTGTGGTTGATCTCCCCGAGGTAGACCCGGTTCGCCAGCAGATGAGCAAGAGGGCCGTTTGTCAGCGGGACACCGCCGGCCGTAGCCCCGGATGCGAGAGTGCGGGTCCGCGTGACTATCCCCCGCTCTCTCAGCTCTCCCTGCAGCGCGGAGAGCGATCCGAGCGCGAGGTAGCGCTCGAAGATCAGCCGAACGGTCGCGGCTTCCGCCTCGTCGATCTGGAGCTTCTTTGCCTGGACGCGGTAGCCGAGCGGCACGACGCCGCCGACCCAGATCCCGCGCTTCTTCGACGCCGCGATCTTGTCGCGAATGCGTTCGCCCGTAACCTCACGCTCGAACTGTGCAAACGACAGCAGCATGTTGAGCGTCAGCCGACCCATGCTGGTCGTTGTGTTGAAGGACTGCGTCACCGACACGAACGACACGCCGCTGGCGTCGAACAGCTCGACGAGCTTGGCGAAGTCCGCGAGCGACCGGGTCAGACGGTCGACCTTGTAGACGACGATGACGTCCACCCCGCGCGATCGCACCAGTTCCAGCAGCCGCTGCAGCGCCGGACGCTCCATCGAGCCGCCGGAGAAGCCGCCGTCTGAGAACACGCCGCCTTTGACGAGCTTCCAGCCCTCCCCGGCCTGGCTGCGCACGTAAGCCTCGGCCGCTTCCCGCTGGGCGTCGAGCGAGTTGAAGTCCTGCTCCAGCCGATGGTCGGTCGAGACGCGGGTGTAGACCGCGCAGCGCCGGATGGTCGGGGCAGGACGGCTCACCCCGCCCTCCCCTTGTCCCGCAGCCCGAAGAACCGCGGACCGTTCCAGCGCACGCCGGTGATAGCGCGGGCGACCTCAGACAGGCTGCGATAGGTCCCGCCGTTCCAGGCGTAGCCGTCCTTCAACGCTATCACGCGGTGGATGACGCCCTCCCACTCGCGCACCAGAACGCCTCCGCCGCCGATCCGCTCGCGGTCAGGCAGCGGGACGGCCGCCGTGGTCGGGCTCGAAGCGACGCGATCCAGGAAGCGCGCCGTGTCGGCGTCGAGATCGCCCAGCGCGTCGGCCTGCACGCGATAGGCCAGCATCCGGAGCAGCAGGCCCTTCGACACCGCGGCCGGCGCCGCCTTCCCCGTCACGCTTCGCCATCGCGCCTGCAGCACGGCGAGGTCGAGGTCTCCCAGCCGGGCGACTTCGACCTCGATGCGCTCACGCGTTTGACGCGCCATCAGGCGGCCGCCTGAGCGATGCGGTAGGACCGCTCACCGCTGGGCATCGTCGACGATGCGACCGCGTAGCCGCGCCGACGGAGGCCGGTCAGCGCCGCTCGGGTCGTATGCGGCAGCCAGCCCATCGCAGCAGCGAGCTCGCGCAAGGTCGCGCCTTGATCACGCGTCAGAAGCTCCACCACCGCCGCCTGCTTGGTGCCCGCGCGCACCGCCGCAGCGACACTCGAAGAGCCGCTCGTCAGCGTTTGCACCAGCGCAGGCGGCTCCTTATCGAGCCGGAGCGCGGCGAAACCGGCCTTCGTGATCTGCAGCCCGACCGGACCGCTCGCATCCTGCCGCCAGGACGGCTGCCGGCGAGCAACCGGGACCTCGGCCAGCAGACCACGTCGGATCAGGGCTGCCACCGTCCGCGAGGAGGCCGCCGGGTCGGAAAGGACGACCAGGGCATCCTTCCGTTGGGAGGCCGCGGACAGCATCACGAGCTGAGCGTCGCTCAGGCGGGTGCTTGGGGAAGGAGCTGCGCTCGACATAAGAAAACCTCCGCGGTTGCCGACGGCCTGTCGCCGCCACCGACACGACCCCGCAATCGCGGGGCGAGGTTTATCCAAGCTGCCTCAACTCAGGGCCGCGGCGGAGTGCTAGCGCCCCCTGCCCTCGCGCCTCAGAAGGCTCGCGCTCTGCATGGGGTGGTTCGCCTCGTAGAGCAATGGCTCGATCTCGCAAGCGATGGTCATCGCCTCATCGAGGCGTCCGAGCGCCAGAAGCTCTCTCGCCGCGCGCGCCTGGTCCCCGCACTCGGCCACACGCTCAAACATCGACCTCAGGCAGGCCTTCGCTAGCTTCCGCGACATCGTTGCGTCCTCGTTCGCCACGACGACACCAACGCTCTGGTCGCGAAGGAAGTGAAGTCTTTTCTGGCACCAGAGCGTCAAGGCGGCGCAAAGACGACAGAATGGCGCAACGGCTAGAAGGCCCAACCGCCGACTTTGACCCAAAGCGGACGTTATGTAGGGTGGCTTATTGGCCAACTGCCCGGTTCGTCAGCGATTGCCGCTTTCGAAAGTGCCGGCGCAATCGCTTGCGGCCTTCATCTTGCGTCCGGCTCGAACCATCGGGGCGTCGACGGGACCAGATACGGGCCGTCGACGTTTGGTCGTTTTCACTCCCGACAATGCCGCTGCGAGCAACGCCCGCGCCGCCTCTTCGCGCGACATCGGGTCGACATGGGCCGCGATCCAGCCGTCGAGCTTGGCGAGAAGCTCGGAGTCCGCCGATATCGAGAGGTTGGCGACGCTGGAGGCCGCGGGGGACAAGTTGGTCTTGGTCATCGATGCAGCCTGTCAGAAAGAGGCGTCGGAATAGCGGCGGTCGGAACGAGCCGTGCCGAAAAGCCGCCTCAGAGGTGGGGCGATCTGCATCCAGACCCGGCCAGGGTGATGGTCAGCTCGTGCTCTCGCGCATCCAGCGGGATCCGCGCGCCTTCAGCCGCCGGATCGAGCGGTCGGCCATCGAGCGTAGACCGCGGAGCCTCGTCGTCGTCCGCTAGACGACGCTCAACCCGGATCCGGCAGACCGTCCCCTCGACCGTAAGCGTCGCCTCGAAGCCCGGCCATGACGGCGGGATCACGGGCGCGACGCGCAGGTGCGCGCCCTCGCGGGTGACGCCCAGAATGCCTTCGAGACCGGCGCGGTGCATCCAGGCGGCGGAGCCCGTGTACCAGGTCCAGCCGCCGCGCCCGACATGCGGGGGCGCGGAATAGACGTCGGCCGCCACAACATAGGGCTCGACCTTGTAGCGCTCGGCCGCGGCGCCATCGAGCGCGTGGTTGATGGGGTTCAGCAAGTCGAACAGGTCGTGCGCCCTGGCCCCGTCGCCGAGCTTGGCGAAGGCGAGGATCGACCACATCGCGGCGTGCGAATACTGCCCGCCGTTCTCGCGCAGGCCCGCCGGATAACCCTTGATGTAGCCGGGGTCGTGCGGGGTCGAGACGAAGGGCGGCGTGAACAGCACCGCGATCCCATCGTCACGCCGGATCAGCCGCTCGTCGACCGAAGCCATGGCGCGGGCGGCGCGCTCAGGGTCTGCGGCGCCGGACAGCACCGCCCAGGATTGCGCGATCTGGTCGATGCGGCACTCGTCGCTGTCTTTTGAGCCGAGCCATGTCCCATCGTCGAAGGTCGCGCGGCGATACCATGCGCCGTCCCAAGCCTTGCGCTCGATCGCGGCCCGGATGCTTTTGGCGTGCGCCCGCCAGCGGCCGGCGCGCTCCGGGTCGCGCGGCTCGGCGAGCGGCGCGAACAAGGCGACGGTTCGGATGAACAGCCAGCCGAGCCAGACGCTCTCGCCCTGGCCGCCTTCGCCCACACGGTTCATGCCGTCGTTCCAGTCGCCCGTGCCCATCAGCGGCAGGCCATGTGGGCCGGTGAGCCCGACACACTGGTCGAGGCCGCGAGCGCAGTGCTCGAACAGCGAAGCGCTCTCGGCTGACTCCATCGGCTGGAAGAAGGCGTCGTGCTCGCCGGGCTTCAGCAGCGGGCCGTCGAGGAACCCAGCCTCCTCGTCGAGAACCGCCACGTCGCCCGAGGTCGCGACATAGGTGGCGGCGGCGTAGGCCAGCCAAACCCGGTCGTCGGAGATGCGCGTGCGAACGCCCTGGCCGGAGTGCGGCAACCACCAATGCTGCACGTCGCCTTCCGGGAACTGGCGGCTCGCGGCGCGCATCAGATGGCTGCGCGTTTCGGCCGGATCGATCAGCGACAGCGCCATGCCGTCCTGCATCTGATCACGGAAGCCGTAGGCGCCGCTCGCCTGATAGAAGCCCGAACGCGCCCAGATGCGGCAGCCGAGCGCCTGATAGAGCAGCCAGCCGTTGAGCATGATGTCCATCGCGCGGTCCGGCGTGCGGACCTGGACTGCGCCGAGCCGCGCCTTCCAGCTCTCGGAAACCTCCGCCAGCACGGCGTCGAGGTCTGCGTCACGCGTGCGCAGGATGAGCACGCGGGCGTCCTCTTCGGAGCGGCACTGGCCGATGAGCCAGACGATCTCGACGCTCTCGCCGACGCCGAGCGCGATTTCGGTCGAGAGCGCCGCGCAGGGGTCCAGCCCGGCCCCGGCCGCGCCGGAGAGCGGCGTTTTCCGAAGCAACGCGGCCGGCGCGTCCGGCCCGCCGTTGCGGCCGAGGAACTCCGTGCGGTCGGCTGTCCAGCTGGTCTGTCGTCCGAGGAGATCGGCGAACGCGACCCGGCCGGAGAACGCCGAGCCCGAGGGGTTGCGGGCGAACAAAGCTCCGGTGTTTGGATCGACCTCCGTCGTCACGAACGGCGCGGAAGCGCCGCGGGCAGTCCCCAAAACCCATTCGGCGAAGGCTGTGACCGACAGCCGGCGCGGACGCTCCGATGTGTTGCGCAGCGTCAGCCGCGAGATTTTGACTGGGTCCGCCACGGGGACAAACTGCGTCAGCTCAAGCGCGACGCCGTTCGCCTCGTGCTCGAAGCGGCTCGATCCGAAGCGGTGGCGCGCGACGTAGAGCCCGCCGTCGCAGATCGGCTGCGCGGTCGGGGTCCAGACATCGCCTGTCTCCTCGTCGCGGACGTAGATCGCCTCTCCGGCCGGATCCATCACCGGGTCGTTCGACCACGGCGTCAGCTGGTTCTCTCGGCTGTTCTCCGACCATGTCGAGCCGCTGCCGCCGGCCGAGACCTGGAAGCCGAAGGCGGGATTGGCGATCACGTTGATCCAAGGCGCGGGGGTCGTGCGGCCGCCGTCGAGCACGACGACATATTCTCGGCCGTCGTCGCCGAAGCCTCCGAGCCCGTTGAAGAACTCGAGGCCTGCCATCGCCGCGGCGCGCTGCGACTCGGTGCTCTTCGCCTTTGGCGTCTTGCGCGGCGTCGGCGCGGCAAAGGGGGCGAGCGCGGACAGGCGCGCCATCTGGGCCCCAATCGGGCCGCGGCGGGCGACGAGCACGACGCGCGCAACGGAGAGCAGCAGGTTGCGGGCTTCGATCGGCAGCAGGTCGGCGCGCAAGGTGTAGACCGCGCCTTGCGCCGGCGCGTCGCCGAGACGCGGCCGCGACTGGCTTGAGCGCACCGCGGTGTCGATCGCGATCTGCAGGTCTTGCAGGTAGGACGAAGCGTGCTCGTTGACGATGACGAGATCGACCGAGATCCGCTTCATCCGCCAGTATTCATGGGCGCGCAGCAACTGACGGACCTGGTCCATGTCCTCGATGTCGTCGATCCGCAGCAACACGATGGGCAGGTCGCCGGAGATCGAATAGGGCCAGAGCCCCGATTGCGGTCCCGCGCCGCGGACGATGACGTCGGAGGCCGCCCGGAAGCGCGCGTCCGGATAGAGCAGCGGCGCTGCGAGCCGCTGGAAGTCGGCGGCCTCTTCCGCGGTCACGTCGAGATGGCGAAGCTGCACCTGCGCCTGCGTCCAGGCGAGCGTCTTGGCCCGGTCGAAGGCGTTGCGGTCGTGGTGGGCGTCGACGAGGTCAAGCAGGTCCTCGCGCGATGTCGCGACCACGGTCCAGAACGCGACGCGCACGCGGCCGCCGGCCGGAACCGTCACACGGCGCCGGATTGAGAACACCGGGTCGAGCACGGTCCCGACGGTATTGGAGAGCGGCAGGGCCGCATTGCCCGCGAAGGCCGCTGCGGGCGCCAGGCTGCGCCCTAGGAATTTCGCGCGGTCGGTCTCGTATTCCGGAGCGGCGGACTCGCCGCCCTCGACCACTGCGAAATGCGCCGCGCAGGGCGAGACCTCGCCGTTCGCGCGCGGGCGGCGGGTCGCCACCAGCGCGCCGAATTCCGGCAGATGCTCGGTCACGACGAAGAGTTTTGCGAATGCCGGATGCGCGGCGTCGGCGGCGGGTGGAGCGAGCACGATCTCGGAATAGGAGGTCAGTTCGATCTCGAAGGCGGTTCGGCCGGCGTTCGTCAGCGTGACGCGCCGGACTTCGGCGTCGACCTCGCCCGAGACGATGACCTCCATGGTCGTGCTGAGCGGTCCGTCGCGGCGGATTAAGCTCGCCTGATCCTCGCCGAACACGACCTCCTGATGATCGGCCGCCGCGCCGATCGGTTGCGCCGCGGCCGACCAGACCCGGCCGTTCGCGAGGTCGCGCAGGGTGACGAACGAGCCTAAATCGTCGCGGGTGGCGTCGCCGCGCCAACGGGTGACCGCGAGATCGCGCCAGCGGCTGTAGCCGGCGCCCTCCGCGGTCAGCATGACGGCGTAGCGGCCGTTCGACAGCACATGGGTCACCGGAGCTCCGCCCGTCGACGGCGTCACGTGCCGCATGACCGAGGTTTCGGCGACCTCGCCGGGCGAGGCCTTGACCTCTTCGGCGCGCGCCTGGAGCACCGCGACGTCGCGCGGCATGCGCTCCTGCATCAGTAGATCGCAGGCCTGGATGATCGGCTCGCGGTGGAAGCGCGCGCGCATCCTTCCGTCCTGCAAGACGTTTGAAAGCGCCACGATCGTCATGCCCTGGTGATGGGCCATGAAGTTGCGGACGATCGCGACGCTCTCGCCTTCCGGCAGACGCGAGCGGGTGAAGTCGAGCGCCTCATAGAAACCGTAGCGGCCGCGCGCGCCCATATCCGCCATGCGGGCGAAATTCGAAAGCGCGCCTTGCGGGTCCACCATCGCGGCGAGCGCGGTCGCGTAAGGCGCGAACACCGCGTTCTCGGCAAGGCCCCGCTTGAGGCCGAGGCCCGGCACGCCGAAGTTCGAGTATTGATAGGTGAATTCGAGGTCGCGGGCGTTGTAGGCCGATTCCGAGACGCCCCATGGAACACCGAGCGATTTTCCGTAGTCCTGCTGGCGGCGCACCATCAGGCGGTTGGTCTGCTCGAGCAGGCTGCCCGCCGGCGCCCGCATCACGAGCGACGGCATCAGATACTCGAACATCGAGCCCGACCACGAGATCAGCGCCGACGCGCCGCCGATCGGGGTCGCGGTGCGGCCGAGGCGGAACCAGTGCCGGGTCGGGGCGTCGCCCTTGGCGATGGCGAACAGGCTCGCAAGCCGGGCTTCGGAGGCGAGGAGGTCATAGCAGCTCGGATCGAGCCGGTTGTCGGGCAGCGAGTAGCCGATCGAGAACAGTTTGCGCTCCGGATCGAGCAGGAACGCGAAGTCCATTGCGAGCGCGGTCGCGCGCGCCTCGGCCGCGATCGCCGCGGCCCGCTCCGTGAGCGCGAAAGTCGGGCGTTCGGCTGCGTCGCGCGTGTGCTCCGCGACGCCGCGCGCGAACGCCTTGATCCAGAACTGGAAGTCGGACGCGCCCTCCGACGCTGCCGGCGGCAGCACGTCGCGCGCGACCTTCAGCACCTTGTCGGACAGCCGCATGAGAACCGGCGCGAGTCTCGGGATCGCGACGCCGCCGTTCAGCTGGCCGTCGATCTCGTCGAGGATCGCGGCGATCTGGCGGCCCCGGCTGTCCTTGCGCGGGACAAGCGTCGCGAGGGCGCTGCGGGCAAGCGCCAGATTTTCCGCGAGCCCCTGCCGGATGGACGGCGCCACGGGCTCGGCGGCCCATTCCTCGCAGGCGTTGGCGAGCGCGATCAGGTGGCCCGCGAGATTGCCGCTGTCGACGGTCGACACATAGGCCGGGATGAGCGGCTCGCCGTTCTCGGTGCCGTACCAGTTCAGGAAATGCCCGCGATGGCGCTGCAGCTTTCGCAGCGACTCGAAGGTCGCCTCGAGCCGCTCGACGGTCTCGGCCGTGCCGGCCCAGCCGAAGTCGCGTGCCGCGACCGCCGACAGCAGGTAAAGCCCAATGTTCGTCGGCGAGGTCCGCCGGGCGATGATCGGCTGAGGGTCTTCCTGAAAGTTGTCCGGCGGCAGCATGGTGTCGGCCGGCGTCACGAAGGTCTCGAAGAACCGCCACGTCCTGCGGGCGATCAAGCGCAGTTCGCGCGCGTCGTCGGGAGAAACGGCGAGATCGGACGCCGCGCTCGGCGAGCGGCTCGCCCATAGCGCGATCGCAGGCGCAAGACCCCATGCGATGGCGAATGGGACGATCAAAGCCCAAGCCGAGGGCGCAAGCGCGAGGCAGAGCGCTGCGAGCCCGAGCCCGAGGCCGGTCCCTCCCGCCATCATTCGGTAAAAACCGCCGAGCGTCAGTCGCGGCGCGGCGGTCGACTGCGCGGCGGTGGTCCATTCGAGCAGCAGGCGCCGCGTGCGGAACACCCGGTCGAGCGTGCGCACGATCGCGTCGAGCCCCCGCCACGCCTGGTCGGGCAGGAAGGCGAGCGTCAGCCCGATCTGCGTCGCTGCGAGCTTGAGATCGCCGAACAGCACGCGGTTGTGAGCCCCGAGATGGATCCCGGATCGCCGCGGCACGACTGAGAAGAACAGGTGAAGCGCCGCCGGGACCGTGATCGCGAGCAGCACGAACAGGACGCCCAAGGCGGCGACCGGCGCCGGCGCGAGCCAGCAGGCGACGAGCGTCGCCATCGCGGCCGGCGCGACGAGCGAGCGCCGGAGATTGTCGACCATCTTGCCGCGACCGACCGCGGGAAGACCGGCGCGGCCCTGCCCCACGCCCAGCACCCAGGGCAGCAATTGCCAGTCGCCGCGCGTCCAACGGTGCTGCCGGCGCGCCGCGACGTCGTAGCGGGACGGGAAGTCCTCGATAACCTCGACGTCGGAGGCCAGACCCGCTCGTGCGAATATGCCTTCGAACAGGTCGTGGCTCAGCATGGCGTTGTCGGGCATCCGGCCTGCGAGCGCCGCCTCGAAGGCGTCGACGTCGTAGATGCCCTTACCCGTGTACGAGCCTTCGCCGAACAGGTCCTGATAGACGTCCGAGATCGCGGCGGCATAGGGATCAACGCCACCGGGAGCGGAGAAGGCGCGCTGATAGGCTGAGCCTTCCCGGCCGATCGGCAGGGAGGGCGTCACGCGCGGCTGGAGAATGCCGTAACCGCCGACGACGCGCCGTCCGACCGTGTCGAAACCCGGCCGGTTCAGCGGATGGGCCATCTTGCCGATCAGGCGGCTCGCCGCGTCGCGCGGCAGCCGCGTGTCTGCGTCGAGCGTGATGACATAGCGGACGTCCGCGGGGACCCACGGCGCGCGTCCGCTGGTCGACGTAAAGGTGGTGTCGGTCGCGCCGCGCAGCAGCCGGTTCAGCTCGTGCAGCTTGCCGCGCTTGCGCTCCCAGCCCATCCACACGCCGTCGACCGCGTTGAAGACGCGGCGGCGATGAAGCAGCAGGAAGCGGTCGCCGCCAGGGCCGGGCCCGTGCGTCGCGTTCAGCCGCGCGATCGACGCCTCGGCGATGGCGAGAAGCGCGGCGTCGCCGTCGAGGGTCTCGCGGTCGGAGTCGAGGCCGTCGATCACGAGCGCGAACGAGATATCGCCGCCGGCCCCGGCCAGATGGTGCACCTCGAGCCGCGCGATCTGCTCGGCGAGATCGGCCTCTCCGGTCAGCAGCGTCGGCATGGCGACGAGCGTCCGAAGTTCGGATGGCACGCCTGTCGACAGGTCGAGCCCCGGCAGGGCGTTCGCCCCAAAGCTCCAGCTGATCACGCGGTTGACAAGCGCGGTCGCGACGTCGGTGGCGGGGATGACGCCGAGCAGCGCGATCGCGATCGGCCAGAACACTCCGCCGCCTGCCGCGACCAGCGCCCAGACGACGCCGCCGAGCAGCGCGGCCGTCAGCGCAAGGATCGCACCGACGTAACCGCCGATGCCGAGGCTGACGCCGAAGCGGTTGAACCACAGCCGCGGCGACGGACGGAAGCCGAGCGCGCGTTCGAGCGCAAGGCGCCCTTCGGCGATGAGATGGTAGCCCGGATCGCGGACGCGCTCGGCCCCGGCCATGTCGGTCGGAGGGTCCAGCCGCGAGGCCGCGAGAGCTGCGTCCGCAACTTCGAGCTCTGTCGCGGACGAGCCGCGCGCGAGTTGCTCGATCGCGCTGCGGTAGAGATTGCGGGTGGGGAAATCCATCGCCGCGAAGTCGCTGGCGTCCCGAAGCCTCTCGTCCACGAGGCTGACGCTTTCGAATAGCTCCGCCCAGTCGATGTCCGAGATCAGGCGCATGCTGGTGATGACGTTGCGGATCGTGACGTTCGAGGCGCCCTGTCGCATCTGCGCATGCCGAACGGACTCCTCGATCGAGGAGCCTTGCAGCGCCAAGCGCTGCTCGAGCCATTCGAGCGCAGGGTTGGTGCGCGGGTCCTGGTCGCGCAGACGCTTGGCGAGCTGCGCTGCGAACAGTTCGGAGACCGGACCTTCGGGGCGCGTGGCGATGTCGGCGTCGAGCGCGGACCGCGCTCCGCCCGATGCGAGAAGCCGGTTGGCGAGCGCCTCGGCGTCGGCGCGGGCCGCGCGCGCGACGCTGATCTGGTCGGCGAGCCTACGCAGGTTCTCGATCAGGACGATGCGGATCGTGATCGCCACCGCCCAGAGCTCGCCGATCGTCAGCGGCTGGACCCTCTGATAGGCCGCGACGAACCGTTTCAGGATCTCCGGATCGAAATGGCTGTCGGTGTGGGCGACATAGGCCCATGCTATGCCGAACACACGCGGGTAGCCTGTGAACGGCCCCCCAGAGAGTTTCGGGAGCTGGCGATAATACCCCGGCGGCAGGTCTTCCCGGATCTCGCGGATCTGGTCTTCGACGAGGTGGTAGTTGTCGAGCAGCCATTCGGCCGCCGGCGTCACGCCGCGCCCGCTCTCCAGCTCGGCTGCGCTCGCCTTGTAGGCGGCGAGCAGCGTGGCGGCGTTCTCGCCCAGGCGCACGCGAAGCGACCGCACGAAAGGCGGCCGTTCGGCGATGGGCTGGGCGGCCGCAAGCGATTCGGCGTGCTGCTCGAGTCGCTCGATCCCGAACAATTCCTCGCGGACCGGGGAAACGTTTTCCCAAGGCTCCGCCGAAGCCCGGCGAGCGAGGATATTGCGCGCGATCTCAAGCATGTCCGCCCTTTCAGCCACGACCTGTCGGCAGGGCGATCCGTTCTATGCGCCGGCGACACGGCGGCGC
>NZ_JBHUER010000003.1:286393-347855 GCF_042681025.1 Methylopila henanensis | reverse complement strand
CGTCGCTTGAAGCGGACCGTGATGTCGGTTTTCGGCTCGGCAGGCGATGTCCGCTTCTGGCGCATCTCGTCATCGGCTGCGCGCGAGCGCGACGGTCGCGAGCAGGTTGGTCACAGCAAGCATGGCCAACACGCCGAGCGTCGTGTCGGTCCCGGCGGCTGAGAAAACAAAGCCGGCCGCGAACGGCGCGGCCGCCTGCACCACCAGGTTCGGCGCCGCAAGCCGGCCCATGACGACGGCGTAGCGTTCGGCGCCGAACAGTGCGAGGGGGACCGTGCCGCGGGCGATCGACCACACCCCGTTTCCGGCGGCGTAAAGCACAACGGCGACCGCGGCTGGCCCCGCGCCGAATGCAAGCAACACCACGCCCACCGCCACCAGCGCCCCGGCGCAGGCGAGCGTCGCTGTCGGGTGGAGGCGGTCGCCGACCAGCATCTCGACCAGGCGGGCGCCGACCTGCGACGGTCCGATCAGCGCGCCGATCGCGACCGCGGCCGCGAGCGCTATGCCCTGGGCCTGCAGGATCGTCAGCAGGTGCACCGACACCGTCGTCTGGACCGCGCCGTTCGCCATCAGGATCACGGCCAGCAGCCAAAAGGTCCCTCGCTCGCGGCAGGTCTTCGCGCCGGCGTCGGCGCGCTCGGGAGCGCGTGGCGCCTTGCGCGCCTCGCGCGGCAGCAGGAGGAACAGCGCCGGGGCCATCACGAGCACCTGGACGGCTGCGTAGGCGAAGCAGGCGCCGCGCCAGCCGACGTGCTCGACCGCGAGCGCCGACAGCGGCCAGCAGATCGTGCTGGCGAAACCGCCGAACAGGGTGAGATTGGTGATCGCTCGGCGCGCCGACGCCCCGAAGATCCGGCCGAGCGTCGAAAACGCGGCGTCGTAGAGCCCGGCGCCCATCCCGAGGCCGAGCACGGCCCAGCCGAGCAGGTAGGCACGAGCCCTGTCGCCGACCCGATCGCGGCGAGGCCTGCGCCCATGAGCAGGGAGCCGGCCGCCATGGTCTGCCGACCGCCGAAGCCCTCGATCATGCGGCCGACGAAGGGCGCGGCGACGCCTGAGCAGAGCAGCCCGACCGATCCGCCGCCGACCACCCAGGCGAGCGGCCATCCGGTGTCGGCCGAGATCGGCGTCGCCAGAACCGCGAGCAGGTAGAAGCTCGATCCCCACGAGACGATCTGGGCGAGTCCGAGCAACGGGACCGCGATCTTGCCGCCCGCAGGCGCCGACGCCGAGTCCACGCCTCAGACGACCTGCTTGAGGTTCACCCGCGCCTCGAGCGCCGCGGCGCTCTCCTTGCGCTCGCTGTAGCGGTCGGTCAGGTGATCGGACACGTCGCGGGTCAGAAGCGTGAACTTCACCAGCTCCTCCATCACGTCGACCACGCGGTCGTAATAGGCGGAAGGCTTCATCCGGCCGTCCTCGCCGAACTCCTGAAAAGCCTTGGCCACCGAGGACTGGTTCGGGATGGTCAGCATCCGCATCCAGCGGCCGAGCACGCGCATCTGGTTCACGGCGTTGAACGACTGCGAGCCGCCCGAGACCTGCATGACCGCAAGCGTGCGACCCTGCGTCGGGCGCACCGAGCCGACCGAGAGCGGGATCCAGTCGATCATGGACTTCATCACGCCCGTCATGGCGCCGTGTCGTTCGGGGCTGGTCCAGACCTGCGCCTCCGACCAGAGCGAGAGCTCGCGGAGCTCGGCGACCTTCGGGTGGCCGGCCGGGCCGTCGTCCGGCAGCGGCAGGCCCGCGGGGTCGTAGACGCGCGTTTCGCAGCCGAGCCGCTTCAACAGGCGCTCGGCCTCCAGCGTCAGCAGGCGGCTGTAGGAGATGGGCCGGAGCGACCCGTAGAGCAGCAGGACGCGCGGCGGGTGGCTCGAGCGCGGGCCGTGGAGCTTGGCGAGGTCCATCGGCCGAAAGCTGGCCTCGTCGAAATTCGGGAGATCGTTCACGAGTCGGCTCCGGCCTTCACGACCTCGCCGTCCTCCTTGGTGAAGTCGCCCGCGAGCGGCGCAGGCAGGATCTCCAGAACGACCTCGGAAGGTCGGCAGAGACGCACGCCGCGCGAGGTGAACACGAACGGGCGGTTGATCAGGATCGGGTGCGCCAGCATCGCGTCGAGGATCGCGCCGCCGGCGACTGACGGATCGCCGAGCCCCAGCTCATCGAATGGCGTTCCCTTCTCCCGCGCGGCTTGGCGCGGGCTAAGCCCGGCGTCGGCGATCGCCTTCGCCAACTCGTCGCGCGTCGGCGGCGCCTTCAGGTACTCGACGACGGTCGGCTCGATCCCCGCAGCCCGGATCATCGCCAGCGTGTTGCGGGACGTGCCGCAGTCCGGGTTGTGCCAGATGGTGACGGCCTCGGTCATCACGGCCTCCTCAGGATCGGGGTTCGGGGGCGGCCGCGCGAACGCCGCGGGCCGCATACCAGGGCTTCGAGCGGTTCACGATCCAGACCACCGACAGCATCACGGGGACCTCGATCAGAACGCCGACGACGGTGGCGAGCGCCGCCCCGGACTTGAAGCCGAACAGGCTGATCGCTGCGGCGACCGCGAGCTCGAAGAAGTTCGACGCCCCGATCAACGCGGATGGGCCGGCCACGCAATGGGCCTCCCCCATCGCGCGGTTCAGCAGGTAAGCGAGCCCGGAGTTGAAGTAGACCTGGATCAGGATCGGGACCGCGAGCAGCGCGATGACCGTCGGCTGGGCGATGATCTGCTCCCCTTGGAAGGCGAACAGCAGGACCAGCGTCGCGAGCAACGCGGCGAGCGAGAGCGGCTGGATCCTGGCCAGCAGGCGGTCGAGCGCCGCCTGCCCGCCGGAGGCCAGAACCTGTCGCCGCAGAATCTGCGCCGCGATAACGGGCGCGACGATGTAGAGGGCGACAGAGAGGATCAGCGTCTCCCAAGGCACGCTGATCGACGACAGACCGAGCAGGAGCGCGACGATCGGCGCGAAGGCGACGATCATGATCGCGTCGTTGACGGCGACCTGGCTCAGCGTGAACAGCGGGTCGCCCTCGGTGAGGTTCGACCAGACGAAGACCATCGCGGTGCATGGCACCGCGGCGAGCAGGATCAGCCCGGCGATGTAGCTGTCGATCTGGTCGGCTGGCAGGTACGGCCGGAACAGCCAGCCGATGAAAAGCCAGCCGAGCAGCGCCATCGAGAACGGCTTCACAGCCCAATTGACGAACAGCGTCACCGAGATGCCCCGCCAGTGCGAGCCGACCTCGCGGAGCGCCGCGAAGTCGACCTTGACCAGCATGGGGATGATCATCAGCCAGATGAGCACGGCGACGGGCAGGTTCACGCTCGCGACCTCGAGCGCGCCGATCGCCTGAAACAGGCCAGGCGCGACGTAGCCGAGCGCGACGCCGACGACGATGCAGAGGAAGACCCAGACGGTCAGGTGGCGTTCGAATAGGGACATGGTCAGGCAATCGCGGCCGGGCCGCAGCAGCCCTTCTCGAGCTGCTCGAACACGGGCGCGCAGACCTCCGGATGACCCTTGCAGCAGTCCTCGAGCAGGTAGTTCACGAGGCCGCGCATGCCGTCGAAGTTCGCGGCGTAGAGGATCGAGCGCCCGTCGCGAACGCCCGTGATCAGTCCGGCCCGCACGAGGATCGCGAGGTGGGTCGACAGCGTGTTCTGGAGGCAGCCAAGCGCGTCGGCGATGCCGCCCGCGGGCTGGGGCTCCGGCGCCGTCGTGACGAGGTGCCGGAAAATGCGCAGCCGCGTCTGCTGGCCGAGGGCGGACAGGGCGTCGAGAGCCGAAGCCTCGCGGCCGGTGATGGCGTCGGGCATGGAGCCTCCATGAGTCGCGGAGGTTTATATATCGATCCATCGACTAGTGTCGATATATGAGGCGGTCATTGTCTCGACGGTCGGTGTCGGCGAAGAGAGCCGCGGTGTTTCCGTGTAGACCGTCGCAGGAGCTTAAGCGATGACATCCTCGACGTCCGATCGTGACGAAGCAGACTCCGCTCGTCGCCCGGCTTTCGCCTTCACGGGCGGCGCCGTCATCGGCACGCTTGGCGGGCTGATCGGCCTCGGCGGCGCGGAGTTCCGGCTGCCGCTGCTCATCTCGGTGTTCCGCTTCGCCGCCCTTGAAGCCCTCATCCTCAACAAAGCCATGAGCCTCGTCGTGGTCGCGACCGCGCTGCCGTTCCGCGCGATGAGCGTGCCGCTCGACGACGTGATGGCGAACTGGCCGATCATTCTGAACCTGCTGGCGGGGAGCCTGCTTGGCGCGTGGCTCGGCGCAGGTTGGGCGACCCGGCTCCGCTTGGAGACCCTCTACAAGGTCATCGCGGTCCTGCTGGTCCTGATCGCCGTCGTGCTGCTGTTCGGACACGACGCGACTGCGGGCTCGCCGCCGTTCTCCGGCACCGCGCTGATCGTCGTCGGAATCGCCGCGGGATTCGTCATCGGGGTGGTGGCCTCGCTGCTCGGCGTCGCCGGCGGCAAGCTGCTGATTCCGACGCTAATCCTGCTGTTCGGTGCCGACATCAAGCTCGCCGGGAGCCTGTCGCTCGCGGTCAGCCTGCCGACCATGATCGTCGGTTTCACGCGCTACAGCCGCGACCAGTCCTTCTCAGTGCTCGGCCGCAACAAGCCGTTCCTGCTCGTCATGGCAGCCGGTTCGATCATTGGCACGTTCATCGGCGGTTTGCTGCTCGGGGTGATGCCCTCGGGACTGCTGCTGCCGCTACTTGCTGTCATCCTGTTGGTGTCGGCGGTGAAGGTTTGGAGGCACTGAGGCAAGCGCACGCTGATTAGATGACCGCTTTCTAGATGACTGCTGAGTTCCGCTTCTGGCGCGAGGCGGCCAAGCTCGTTTACGATCGCGAAGGGTTCGTTCGGGCAAATCCGTTCTCGGTCCGACCCTGAAGAACGAAGCCAGATCGTCTCGCTCTGTTCTCGCTCGCGCGCCTTGAAGCTAGCGGGGAAGCAGCCCGGCGGTGCGATAGCCGTCTATCAGGGCATCGTAGATCGAGATGTCCGAACGACTGCGCGCGACGAGTTGAGCGCCGGCGATGGCTGCATAGATCGAACGAGCCCTCGCTTCGCTATCCCCGGCAGTGGTCAGCCCCGCAGCGGACACGTGCCGAGTCAACCACGCCACGTTGACGTCGGCGAATGCGAGCACCTCCGTTTTCATGATGTCGGGCAGGTCGTCAAACTCGGCCGCCATGAAGCTGCACAAGCAGATCCGGTTGCCGTTCGTGAGCGCCAGGCGGAACGTCGCGGGGTAGCGGCGCAATGCCTCGACCGGGCTGAGCGCCTCATCCGAAATCGCCTCGAGGACGGTTGCGGCGTCCTCCCAATAACGCCGGGCCACAGCCGCACCGAGCTCCGCCTTGCTTGGAAAGTGGTGATAGATGCTCGCAGCCTTGATCCCGACCTCAGCCGCAAGGTCGCGAAAGTTCATGCCGAGATAGCCGTGCGCCTGCGCGCTCAGCGTCGCCGCCGCGAGGATCGCTTCCCGAGAATTCGTGTTCACCGCTGCCTGCCCCACTAAACCGAACGATCGTTAGATAGGGCTTGACGGAGCCAAAATCATCACTCAATTGATGCCTAACGAACGTTAGGTAGAGGCTTGGCCATGGCTGATGACATCCTGTTCTCCGACGCGACACGGCTCGCCGAACTCATCCGCACCCGCGAGGTCTCGCCTGTCGAGGTCGTCCGCGCGCATCTCGACCGCATCGACGCGGTGGACGGACAGGTCAACGCGATCGTCACGGTCGCGGACGGGGCGCTCGAGGCCGCGAAGGTCGCCGAGGCCGCGGTGCTTGCCGGAGAAGCGCTCGGCTCGCTCCACGGCGTGCCCTTCACCGCGAAGGACTCCATCGACACAGCCGGCGTTCCGACCCAGCGGGGCTCGCCGATCTTCAAAGGCCGCACGCCGGATACGGACGCGACGAGCGTTGCGCGCCTAAAGAACGCCGGCGGCATCCTGCTCGCCAAGACCAACCTTCCTGAATTCTCCTACTGGATCGAAAGCGACAACCTGCTCTCCGGCCGCACCAACAACCCGTGGGATCTCGAACGCACGCCGGGCGGTTCGAGCGGCGGTGAGTCCGCGGCGATTGCGGCTGGCATGTCACCGCTCGGGCTCGGCACGGACCTCGCGATTTCGGTGCGTGGTCCGGCCGCCCAGACCGGCATCGTCTCGTTCAAGGCGACGCATGGGCTCGTGCCAATGACGGGGATCTGGCCCCGCGCGCCGCGCCGCTTCTGGCATGTCGGCCCTATGGCCCGCAGCGTCCGCGATCTCGCGCTCGCGGTCTCGCAGTTGGCCGGACCCGACGGCCTCGACGCTTTCGCAAGCAGCGCGGCCTTCAGCGCTGGGCTTGGTCGCTCGCTCGATCGGCCCCTTCGAGTGGGTTGGATGGTCGGGCCCGGCCTCGGGCCGGTCGACCCGGAGGTAGCGGCGACCGTCGAGGCGGCGGCGGATGCGCTTAGAGGCCTTGGCGTCGCGGTCGAGCCTGTCGGCATCCCGGCTCTGGAGCGGGATTTTGCGCTCGACGTCTTCAACCGCCTCCACGTCATGGAGATGAAGCCAGCCTTCAGGGCGGCAACGGCCGGACGTCACGAGGATGAGCTCTACAAGATGGCAAAGACCATGCTTTCGCTGCCCGATACGTCGATGGACGACTACATTGACGCGGAGCAGGCGGCGGAGCGGCTGCGCGACGGCTACGCGGCCTATTTCAGGAACTACGACGCGCTGATCACGCAGGTGCTGCCCATCCCAGCGCACCGGCACGGCGTCGAGCAGTTCGTCATCGACGGCCGGACGGTCGACGCGACCTACCTGCAGGCCGCGACCGTGCCGCTCAACGTCACCGGCCTGCCGGGCCTGTCGATGCGGTTCGGCACGAGCACGGACGGAATGCCGATCAACGTTCAGATCATCGGCGCTTGGCAGGCGGAGCTCGCCATCCTTCATGTCGCGTCGCTGCTCGAAGAGGTCAGCCCCGTTCGAGGCCTGCGGCCCAGTCTCTTGGGGTGAACGCTGACCGTTCCGGCGCGGCGCCTTCGTGGAATTTCTCTCTACGAGGGCGCCGCGGCCAATGAGTGTTTAGATTCTGCTCCGTGCTCGGGGCCGTCCTCGAAAGCCTCTCGGCACAGATCGACGAAGCCTCGCACTTTCGGGTCCATGTATCGCGTCGAGGCGAAGACGGCGTGGACCGGCATCGGCGCGTTCGCCCATCCGGGCAGGACGTAAGCCAGGGTGCCATTGGCGACATGTGGCGCGGCCATGAAGCGAGGAAGCTGAGCCACCCCCAGTCCCGACACGGCGAGGTTTTTCAGCGCGATCATGTTGTCGAGCGCGCAACGCGGCGTCTGCGAAACCTTCTCCGTGACGTCGCCGTTGACCAGCGTCCAGACGGAGCGACCGCTCGCCGACTTCATGATCAGGTCATGGCGCTTCAGGTCGTCGACCGTGCGCAGAGCCGCAGCGTCCTTCAGATAGCCGGGCGAGGCATAGAGGCCGTAGGTGATGTCGCCGAGCTTGCGCGCCGACAGCTCGGAATCCGGAAGCGCTCCAATCCGGATGGCCACGTCGATCCCCTCGTGGATGATGTCGACGGCGCGGATCGAGTAGACCGTCTCGACCGAGACCTTCGGCCATGTGCGCAGATATGTGGCGATCCAGTCGTCGACCCGTGTCGTTCCGAACTCCGGCGTCGCGGTGATCTTCAGGCGCCCCCTCGGCTCCCGGGACTGCTGCGCGACGGCCGCCTCGGCGGCTTCCGCGGCGGCCAGGATCGAGGAGACGCGCTCAAAGTAGTCCCGGCCGACTTCGGTCACGCTGAGCCGCCGGGTCGACCTGTTCAGAAGCCTCGCGCCGAGCTTCTCCTCGATGCGCTGGACGATCCGGCTGACCCGCGCCTTGTCGGTCTCCAGACGTTCGGCGGCCGCGGTGAACGACTCCTCCGTCACCACCGCGACGAAAGCCTGCATTTCGGAAAAGCTGATTGTTGTCGTCATGGACAACATTTTTCATCTGCCACGCGATAGTGCAATCGCGCGCCGGACGCCGCGCACAGCGTCCGGCCCGAGCAGGTCACTGCCTAACGGTGTCGGGGCTCGCCTGCTCGAGGAACAGATCGATGTGAACCTGCGGCATGCCTTCGAGCGTCCCGCCGATCGGCGACGGGCGCACGGCCTCTCGGATCAGCGTCCGAGCCTGATCGTGGGACACGGGTTCGCCCCGCTGCTGATAGATCCGCTTGGCCTCGTCGCCCGTCACGCCTTCCGGGACCTTCGGAGCGTAGCGCCAAAAGTAGATCGCCGTGTTTGGCTCGATGCGCCAGCTTTCAGCGAGCGACCCGGCGTCGACGACGTCATAGCCGATGGCCTCGACGAACTCGGTCACGGCCTGCTTGGCGGCTGCGTCGTCGCCCGCGATCGGCAGGGTCGTCCGGTCGGCGTCGCCCTCGGGCCGGGCGTTGCTCTCCATGTGGATCCAGCTGAGGTTGTGCAGCCCCTTCACGAGCCGGGCGCCGCGAAGGTGCCGCTGCACAAGCTCGCTCGAGGTCAGTTCCCCGTGGTCGAGATCAGCGCGGCGGAACTCGCCCATGCCCGGATAGTAGTTCGTCTGGTCGAGCACGACCTTCCCGGCGAACCCGTCGGACGGCAGCGCCTCGAAGGCGGCGAGTGGAACCGAGACCGTGACGATGTCCGCGGCCGCGATCGCCTCTTCGACGGAGCCTGCGCGGGCAAGCGGGCCGAGCGCACCGACGAAGCTCGAAAGCGTTTCGGCGCCGCGTGAGTTGCTCACCACGACCTTGTATCCCGCCCTTACGGCGAGCCGCGCGACGGCTTTTCCTACGAGGCCGGAGCCGATGATTCCGATTGTGCCTGTCACCTGATGTCCCTTCCATAAGCTGGCCACGGCGCGCTGCCGACTTGTCTGGCGGGCGCGTCCGGACCCAGAGCTATGGACTGCCATCGGAGGATGACAGTGACGTAAGATGCAATAGACCGTTGTCCCAAGAAGCAACAGTCTCCGGCCTGCGTTCAGCCCAGTGCTGAAAGTGTCGATGTGAAGGTTTTCTTTGCATGGTCGACGAACGCCCGGACCTTCGGAGTCGGATAGCGGGTCGACGAGAACACGGCGTGGACTGGGGCCGGCGGCTTCGACCAGCCCGGAAGCACCTCGTGGAGGCGGCCTTCGGTCAGGAGCTGCGCGGCCTGGAAGCGAGGCAGCAGCCCGATGCCGATGCCGGCGGCGACCGCGTCGCGAGCGGCGAGGTTGTTGTTGATCAGGAGACGCGGAACGAGGCGAACGATCTCGCAGTCAGCGCCGCGTCTCAGTTCGAGCTCGGCGCTTCGCCCGGGAGCCGCGAACACGACGGTGTCGTGGGCGTCGAGGTCTTGCGGCGATTTCGGCGCGTCGCGCCCATTGAGATAGCCGGGGCTTGCGAACAGGGCGTAGTCGGCCTCCCCGAGCTTGGCTGCGGTGAGATCGCCGTCGCCCAGGGCGCCGACCCGGATCGCGAGATCGTAGCCCTCGCGGACGATATCGACCATGCGGTTGGTGTAGTCGGCCTCCACCCTTATCCGGGGATGATTGGCGAGGTAGCCGGCGATCCACCGGCTCACAACGCACAGCCCGAACTCCTCGCCGCAGGTCAGGCGCAGCACGCCTTGCGGCTCGCCCTTGGCGCTTTCGGCAAGCCGATCGGTATCTTCTAGGGCGTCAAGGATCGAGACCGCGCGCTCGTACACCTCCTGGCCGAGCTCGGTGACGGTGACCGATCGCGTGGTCCGATGCAGGAGGTGCGCGTCGAGTCGCGCTTCGAGCCGGATCACCAGGCGGCTGAGATGGGATTTGCGGGTGCTGAGCGCCTCGGCCGCTCGTGTGAAGGAGCCGGACCGGACGACGGCCACAAAAGCCCTGAGCTGAGCGGGATCGATTGTCGCTTCCATGGGCGACAAGGTGGTGCTGGTCAGCCGGTTTATCCACTGATCGCGACATCATAGCTCTCCGCCACGCCAATCGAACTGGCGCGGAGAGGCACATGAAAATCGGCATCCTCAACACGGGGAACATCGGGGCCCGGCTCGCGCAGGCTTGGGCGGCGGCGGGACATGAGCTCGTGCTCGCCAAGGACGGCGAAGATCGCAAGCTCGAACCGCTGCTGGCGGAGCTTGGCGACAAGGCTCGGCTCGGTTCTGTCCGCGAGGCCGCAGAGTTCGGCGAGGTCGTCCTGTTCTCGGTCTACTGGCCGCGGGTGGAGGCGATCGTCGCCGCCGTCGGCGATGCGCTCGACGACAAGGTCGTCATCGAGACCATGAACCCGCTCGGCGTCACCGCCGACTTCAAGCACTTCCACGACGTCGAGTTCATGCGTGACAGTTCGACGGCCGAGGATCTGCAGAAGCGTCTGCCGAAGGCTCGCATCGTGAAGGCCTTCAGCACGCTGGCGGCTCCCGTGCTCGAGGCGGCGGCCTGGGAAACGGCCCCGACGCGGCCGAGCGTGCCTTACGTGACCGACGATGCGAACGCCGGGCGGATCACGCGAGAGCTCATTGAGAAAGCCGGCTTCAAGCCGCTCGCTGCGGGCCCGCTGAAGGGCGCCCGGCAGATCGAGCAGCTCGGCGTCTTCCTTCACCACGTCGCCGACCACGAATACGGCGGCGACCCAGACCTCATCCGTCTCGCCCTGACCGTGATCGAGGCCAGCCCTGGCCCGGTCATGCGTGAACGCGTCGCCTGAAGAAGGAACGGCAGAATGTCCAAGCCACTGAACGGGAAGACTGCTCTCGTCACCGGCGGTTCGCGTGGCATCGGCCGCGCGATCGCAGAGCGTCTCGCCAGCGACGGCGCGACCGTCGCGTTGACCTACAACGCAAGCAAGGGCGGTGCGGATGAGGCCGTCGCCACCATCAAGGCGGCCGGAGGGACCGCCTTCGCGCTCCAGGCGGACCTCGCCGATGCAAGCTCCATCCCCGCTCTGTTCGACCGGCTCGACCGTGAGCTCATCGAGCGTAACGGCAACGCCGCGCTCGACATCATGATCAACAACGCCGGCAACTCGGGCTGGGGCGGCCTCGGCGACGCAACGCCCGAGGCCTGGGACGCGATGATCGCCGTCCATGCCCGCGCGCCGTTCTTCATGGCACAGTCGGCGCTGCGCCGCCTCCGCAATCCCGGACGGATCATCAACATCTCGTCGGCGCTCGCCACGCGGCCGCAGCCGATGGTCCCGATCTATTCGATGGCGAAAGCCGCCATCAACACGCTGAGCCACGCGCTCGCCATGGAGCTCGGGCCGCGCGGCATCACCGTGAACGTCGTGGCTCCGGGGTGGACGCGAACCGACATGAACGCGTCCGTGCGCGAGAACGCTGATATCGTGAAGGCCATCGAGGGCGACACGGCGCTCGGTCGCTTCGGCGAGACGTCGGACATCGCCTCCGTCGTGGCCTTCCTCGCGTCCGACGAGGGGCGCTGGGTCACGGGTCAGGTTGTCGAAGCGAGCGGCGGCTACAGGCTCTAAGACTGCTCAGGCAGGCGACGGCCAGCTTCTCGGAAACTGCGCCGTCGCCTACTTTTGCAGATCGAAACCAGCAAGCAGGCGTCACGAATCTCCAGCATCAGCGCGACCTGCGCGACACGGTCGAAGATTCCGTCCCGCGATCCAAAGAGCGACAGCGCCGGAAGCCAGATGTATCCCGGCGCTGTAGTCCGGCGCTTACCGAGAAGGCCGTCCAGCGTCTCGAGCCAAGTGCGCGCCGTCATGCGGCGGCATGGATCGACGAGCGCCCGGCGGCGGTCTTCGCGCGTCCGGCCCTCGAAGTCGGCCGTCTGGAACGTGTCAATGAACTTGTCCGTGACGCGGTCACCGAGCTCCGCACGCAGCGCCTTCAGGGTGGCGTTGCCGGCCGCCATCGGAGCCGCAGCGATCAGCGAGAGGCTGCGCAACAGCTTCGAGCGCTGCTCGGCGACGCGCTGGACCACGATCGAGCCAAGCGAATGGCCGACGAGATGGATCGGCCCATCGGCGATCGCTTCCAGGAACGCCATCGCATCGTCTGTGAGGTCGCCGATCCCGTAGCGCTCCGCCTCGCCTGTCAGCCCGTGTCCGCGCTGGTCGAGCGCGAAGACGCGGGAAACCGTTCGCGAAGGTCGGCAGAAGCGGCTCGAAGCTGCGCCAGCTGTCGCCGTGTCCGTGCAGGAACACGATCGTCGGACCGCTCTCGCCGCGCGCGACATAGTGCCGGCGCAGGCCGCCGAGCGACAGGAACCGGCTTTCCGGCCAGAACGGCCGACGTTCATCGCTCGTCTCCCTTGGATCGACGGCCGTGGGGCAGGCGTCGGCCCGCCCCACGACCGGTTTCAGTAGTCGAGGCCGGCGCCGGCGGGAGCGCCCGAGGGCCCGCTCTTGTCCTTCGGCAGTTCGGCGACCAGCGCTTCGGTGGTCACCAGCAGGCCCGCGACCGAGGCGGCGTCCTGCAGCGCCGTGCGGACGACCTTGACCGGATCGAGAATGCCGGCCTCCAGCAGGTCCACATACTCTTCCGACTGCGCGTTGAAGCCGAAGGTCGGGGAATCCGCGTCAAGGATCTTGCCGACGACGATCGAGCCTTCGACGCCGGCGTTCTCCGAGATCTGCCGCACGGGCGCCTCAAGCGCCTTGAGCACGATGTGCACCCCGGCCTGCACGTCGGAATTGGCGTGTCTGATCGTCGCGACCGCCTTCTTGGCGCGCAGCAGGGCGACCCCGCCGCCCGGAACCACGCCTTCCTCGATCGCCGCGCGGGTGGCGTTGAGGGCGTCGTCGACCCGATCCTTCTTCTCCTTGACCTCGATCTCGGTCGCGCCGCCGACGCGGATCACCGCGACGCCGCCCGAAATCTTGGCGAGCCGCTCCTGCAGCTTTTCGCGGTCGTAGTCGGAGGTGGTCTCCGCGATCTGCGCCTTGATCTGGGCGGAGCGGGCCTGGATCGCCTCCTTGTCGCCGGCGCCGTCGACGATCGTGGTGCTCTCCTTGTCGATCCTGAGCCTAGCGGCGCGGCCGAGCTGGTCGAGCGTGACGTTCTCGAGCTTGATGCCGACGTCCTCGGAGATGACCTGCCCATTGGTCAGGACCGCGATGTCCTCGAGGATCGCCTTGCGGCGGTCGCCGAAGCCCGGCGCCTTCACGGCCGCGACCTTAAGGCCGCCGCGGAGCTTGTTGACCACGAGAGTGGCGAGCGCCTCGCCTTCGACGTCCTCGGCGATGATGAGCAGGGGCTTCGCGCTCTGCACGACCGCTTCGAGCACCGGCAGCAGCGGCTGCAGGCTCGCGAGCTTCTTCTCGTGGATCAGGATGTACGGGTCGTCGAACTCGACCAGCAGCTTCTCGGCGTTGGTGACGAAGTAGGGGCTGAGGTAGCCGCGGTCGAACTGCAGTCCCTCGACCACGTCGAGTTCGGTCTCGAGGCTTTTGGCCTCCTCGACCGTGATGACGCCCTCGTTGCCGACGCGCTTCACGGCTTCGGCGATGATGTCGCCGATCTCCTTCTCGCCGTTCGCCGAGATGGTGCCGACCTGCGCGACTTCCTCCGGCGAGCTGACCTTGCGGGCGCGCTCGACGATGTCCTTCACCGCGGCCGTGACGGCGAGGTCGATGCCGCGCTTCAGATCCTGCGGGTTGAGGCTCGCGGCCACCGCTTTCGCGCCCTCCCGGACGATCGCCTGGGCGAGCACGGTCGCGGTGGTGGTGCCGTCGCCGGCGAGGTCGTTGGTCTTGGACGCCACTTCGCGGACGAGCTGCGCGCCGAGATTCTCGAACTTGTCCTCCAGTTCGATCTCCTTCGCGACGGTGACGCCGTCCTTGGTGATGCGCGGAGCGCCGAAGGACTTCTCGATCACGACGTTGCGGCCCTTGGGGCCGAGCGTGACCTTCACCGCGTTGGCGAGGATGTCGACCCCGCGCAGCAGGCGCTCCCGGGCGTCGGCGGAGAACTTCACGTCTTTCGCGGCCATCGGCCGAACTCCTTCCAGTCTGAAACGCAGGATGGTGCGAGGGAGGACGTCAGGCGACGACGCCGAGGATGTCCGCTTCCTTGACGATCAGCAGATCCTCGCCGTCGATCTTGACCTCGGTCCCGGACCACTTGCCGAACAGCACGCGGTCGCCGGCCTTGACGTCGAGCGCTACGATCTTGCCGCTGTCGTCACGCGCGCCGGGGCCGGCCGCGACGACTTCGCCTTCCTGCGGCTTCTCCTTCGCGGTGTCTGGGATGATGACGCCGCCCTTGGTCTTCTCCTCGCCCTCGAGGCGGCGGATGACCACGCGGTCGTGCAGCGGACGAAAACTCATGCGCAAAAGCTCCGTTGATGCGGCCCGGCGAGAGAAAAACGGCCCGGCGGTGGCCGACCGGCGTTGCCGATCGATCCAGCTTGTCCAACCCCCGATGTTTATCAAGTAATTCTATCAAACTTATTGAATTAAGTTGACGCGATGCGGTTCTGGCGGGACTATCTCGTCTGCCGCGTCGCCGAACCTGAAGGAGCCGCGGCCAAACTCCTGGTTTGGGAATGGCCGTGATGCAAGCTCAGTTCGAAGTTGTTCGCCTGAACCGATGGTCGGCGAAAGCGTGGGGCGTGGTGGACGACGCCGGCGAGCTCGTCGGCGACGCGGTGGAAAGCCGACGCATGAAGCGGGGAGAGGCGTTCGATCTCGCCCGCGCGCTCAACGCGGCCGGGCGGCCGAAGCGTGGGGCGCGGTGCGGCCGGCCGGGGGCCACGGTTGAGGCCCCCATGGTCTGCTGACGCGGGATTGGAATTCGACCGTCTCACGCGGCAGGACGGTCAGTGCGGAGCTGGAGACGGCTCTTGTGTGGCGAGTCCGCCGTCCACCTTTGAAGACCGCTCGGCGGGCTCGCGTTTCTGAGAAGCATTCCTTAGATGACGCCCATCGCAAGCGAGACCCGACATCCGCCGCCTGGGCTCGATGCCGCAGCGATTCCCGCCAATCGTCATGAGAGACGAACGCGCGGCGGCCGCTGCTTCGAATGGCCGACTGTCGGTCTCGCGGTCGCGATCTATGGCGGCTGGCTCGCTCTGACGTTCTTCCACGCCGCCGTTCCAGCGCCGCTGCTGTGGCTTGCGGGCGGCTGGCTTGTGGCGTGGCACGCCTCGCTCCAGCACGAGATCATGCACGGGCATCCGACCCGGAGCCGCGTCGTCAACGACGCGATCGGCTGGCCGCCGCTCTCGCTGTGGCTGCCCTATCCGGTCTATCGCCTGACGCATCTGCGCCATCACCGAGACGAGCGCCTGACCGATCCGCTTGAGGATCCAGAATCGACCTACTGGACGCAAGATCAGTGGGATCGGCTCGGCCGGGTCGGCAGGGCGCTCGCGACCTTCAATGTGACGCTCGCCGGCCGCCTGAGCGTCGGGCCGCTCGTCATGATCGTCAGTTTCCTCGTTTCCGAAGCGAAGCTGTGCTGGGGCGGAGACGCCAACCGCCGGCGCATCTGGGCGCGCCACGCGCTCGGCGTGGCGGCGGTTTCGGCCTGGGTCGTCGGCGTCTGCGGCATGTCGCCGGGCGCCTATCTGTTCGGCTTCGTCTATCTCGGCGCTGCGCTCACGCGGCTTCGTTCCTTCGCCGAGCACCGCTACGCCGCCCGCTTCGAGGAGCGCAGCGCGATCGTCGAGAACGGCGGCGTGCTCGGACTGCTCTACCTCAACAACAATCTCCACGCCCTTCATCACCAGTCGCCCGCCACGCCCTGGTATCGGCTACCGAAACTCTACGGAAAGCGCCGGGAGGCCTTGATCGAGGGCAATGGCGGATTGGTCTATCGGGGCTATGCCGACGTCGCGCGCCGTTTCTTCCTTAGACCCCACGATACGCCGCGGCGGCCGACCGACGCTTGGGGAGCGGGCGCGCCATGATGCTCGCCTCGCTACCGATGTACTCCGGGCCGGAGGGCGCGGCCTCCGCGTTCTGGGCCGCGATCCGCGACGGCCTCCGAAGCCGCGGGATAGAGGGTGCGCCCGCAACGCTTGGCGACCCCGCCGACCTTTCAGCGCATTGGCGATCGCCCGCCCTTCTTTTCAGCCAGACCTGTGGCCTGCCGTTCTCGACGGAACTCGCCGGCTGCGTCACGCTGCTCGCCGTTCCTCACTATGACGCTCCCGGCTGCGAGGGTCCCAACTACCGCAGCGTGATCGTGGCGCGGGCCGACGACGCCGCGGACACGCTCGCCGGCGTCGTCGGCCGCCGCGCCGCCGTCAACGCGGTCGGTTCGCATTCGGGCTTCTCCCAACTCGTCACCACGCTAGCACCCTTCGCCAGAGGAGCGTATCCGTTGAGCGAGATGATGGTCTCCGGAAGCCATCGCGCGTCGCTGTCCTTGGTGCGCGAGGGGGTCGCCGACTTGGCCGCCATCGATTGCGTCACCTGGGCCTTGCTGGTTTCGAACGAACCCAGGGCAGTGTCCGAGCTGAAGATCGTCGGCCGTTCGCCGCCGAGCCTCGGCCTGCCTTTTGTTGCGTCGAGTGAGCTTCCGTCCCAGACAATCGAGGCGCTGCGCAGCGCGCTGGCGGACGTCATGCGGCATTCCGCGCATGAGGCCACACGCAGAGCGCTGATGCTGAACGGCATGTCGACGCCGACCCAGGATGCCTATGCCGCGCACGCGGAATCCGCGCGCTTCGCGCTGTCGTTCATGGGCCACGACGCTGGACCCGATGATGATCTTCCGGTCGCGGCCGCGTTCAGCTCGCCATCCTGACGCGGGCCGCCGCAGGACCGCGTTCGGCCAATAAACGCCGCTCCAAAATTCACGTTCGAGATCGGCGTGACATAGAACTCGACCACGTCCCAGCGGTCGCACGTCAACTCCAGAGCCAAGCTACTGATGTGGTCCGCGTTCGAGGTGTGAATGCCGACGCGTCGAGTGGAAGACGGATGTGGAGGAAGGCAAGCCACGCGCCTTGGCGCTCGCGAAGAGGGCTATATTCGCAAGCATATGATCTATCCTGACGGTCGGAATCGGGAGAGCGGCTACTTCGCATTGGCCGATGAGCTCTGGCCAGAGGCGAAGAGGGTTTGGTCGGCAGGCCTCTACCCGAAGTAGGCGCGCTGAATGTCATCCTCTATCGACATGTCGGCCGCAGGCCTGAACAGCGCCACCACTCCGGACTCAAGCACCGCGACCTTCGCCGCGACGCTCAGCGCAAGCGCCGCATTCTGCTCACAGATCACGAAGGCGACGCCACGCGCCGCATTGATGTCGCGTATCGCAGAAAACACTTCTCGCGCGATGCCCGGCGCCAATCCCATCGTCGGTTCATCGACAAGCATCAGTTTTGGACGCGCCATGAAGCCTCGCGCGATCGCAGCCATTTGCTGCTCGCCCCCGGAGAGGTAGCCGGCTTTCTGGTTTCGACGCTCTTTCAGCCGCGGAAACAGTGCGAAGGCGGCGTCCAAGTCCTCGTTGACGCCTAGGGAGTCCGACCGAGCGTAGGCGCCCATTCGGAGGTTTTCTTCGACGGTCAGTTGCCGAAACAGCCGGCGGCCCTCGAGAACATGAGCGATTCCCCGACGAACCCTCTCGGCGGTCGGCAACCTGCGAATATCCTCGCCGCGGAAGCGGACGGCGCCCCGGCGGACTGAGCCACCTTCCGCGGCGAGCAGGCCGGAGATCGCCTTGAGCGTCGTCGATTTTCCTGCGCCGTTCGCGCCGAGGAGGACGGTGACGTCCCCCTCGGACACTTCGATCGAGACGTCGCTCAGGGCGAGGAGATCGCCGGGATAGACGACCTCGACGCTGCTGAGGGCGAGAAGCGGCTGCCCGGTCGTCACGTCAGTTCTTCGACGCGACGCTTGCCCGGTACTCGTCGACGGACCGCTTGATGCGAGCCCAGACGACGTCCTCGTAAGGCGGAACCCAGCCGCTGATCGTCGTCCAGCGCTCGCCATCCCAGCTCTGGAAGAGCTGCGCGTCGACGCCGCCATGATAGTCGGGCGAGAGCTTGATCTCGGGGACAAGCCCTTCGGCGCCGAGATCCTTCAACCGTTCCTTTGTGAGCTGGACCTTGTTCAGCCCGTCGAGCACCTTCTCGCCGCTGAGAGGCAGGCCGTGATCGCGAACCGCGTTGCGGAACGCCTCGACGATCAGGATGCCGGTAAAGACCCCGCGATTGTAGGCGACCGTCCCGACGCGCTCGCGCGGCAGCGCGCCCTTGCCGGCGCCATAGACCTTCTCAAGGATCTGCTGGATGATCGGGAAGCCGGTTCCGACCCCCTGATAGCTCGCGGAGACATAGCCCTTGGCGAGGTCGCCGGCGGCGGCGATGTCCTCTTCCGAGCCGCACCACAGGGTCCCGATGAACCGGTCGATCGGGAAGCCGACCTTCTGGATTTCCGTGAAGGGCACCGAGCAGGACTGGCCGTAGTTCCACTGGATCGCCCAGTCGGCGCGGTACCGGCGGGCGATGTCCACCCAGGCCGCGCTCTGTTCGAGGCCAGGCGTCGGAAGCGGGAACGACCTCCATTCGAACCCGAACCGCTTCGACAGCTCGTCGAGCACCGGGATGGCGCCGCGACCGTAGGCATTGTCAAGATGCAGGAAGGCTATCTTCTTGCCCTTGAGCTTGTCCTCGCCGCCTTCCCTTTCGGCGATGTAGCGGATGGTGGACGACGCCTGCGCCCAGAAGTTCGCGACGACCGGGAACAGATAGGGGAAGGTCGCGCCATCGGTCGCGTCGGCGCGGTTGCCCGCGGGATTGATGCCCGCGACCTTGTCGGCGGCGAGCCGCTCGCTGAGCGCGACGACTGCGGGCGTGCTGTTCGGATAGACGACCTTCCATTGACCGCGGAACCGCTCATAGCATTCGAGCGCGCGCGGCGTTTCGTAGCCGAATTCGCACTCGCTCCAGCGGATCTGCGCGCCGCCGACGCCGCCCTGCGCATTGACGAGCGCGAAGTAGTCCTGCTGCCCGCTGCTGACGCCCGTCGCTCCGGTCGCGTAGGGGCCGGTGCGCGTGACGAGCATGGGGTGATGGATTTCCGTGGCGCTGTCTTCGGCAGAGGCTGGGGCCACGGCGAAAGCGGCGGGCAGCGCGGCCACCGCGAAGAACAGGGTCCGTAACCCTGCGGGCCGAACGCGTGTCATTGTTCAGTCTCCTGGTTTGGGCCGGGGCGTCGGATGACGCGCCGGAGTGCGTTCGACGCGGCCGTGCCGGCACGTTCGACGAGGCGGGCGAGCCCGTGCGGCTCGGCGATAAGGAAGGCGACGATCAGCAGGCCGAAGATCAGATGTTCGGCGTTGGCCAGCGTCGCGGCGTTGACGGCGCCGCCAAGCGCGTCCGCTCCGCGGTGAAGCGCGATACTCAACACGATCGGGGTCAGCGCGATGAAGGCGGCGCCGAGATAGGAGCCGATGACGGAGCCGAGCCCGCCGATGATGATCATCCCGAGCAGCTTGACGGACAGCTCGAGGCGGTACTCCTCGATCGTCGCGGCCCCCGTCCATGCGAAGGTCACGAGCGCGCCGGCGACGCCGGCGTAAAACCCCGAGACCGCGAACGCGATCAGCTTGTGCCGCAAAGCCGCGACCCCGAGCACCTCGGCTGCGATCTCCCGCTCGCGGATGGCGATCCAGGCGCGCCCGACGGGACTGCGCAACAAATTGGCCGCAAAGAGGGTGAGCGGCGCCACGACGGCAAGCGTCAGCCAGTATTTCGCATGCGTCCCATCCAGGGCGAGCGGCCCGAGGGACAGCTTTGGGATGCTCAAGATCCCATGCGACGTGGCTCCGAACCAAGGGATCCGCTGCATCAGCCAGATCACCACGACCTGCGCCGCCAGCGTCGAGACCATGAGATAGAGGCCGCGGATGCGCCTGGAGGGAAGCCCGACAAGCGCGCCGACGAGCGCAGAGGACGCCCCCGCCGCAAGCAGCGCGAGGGGAAGCGGCAGCCCGTAGCGGCCGTAGGCGATCGCGCCGACGAAGGCGCCGACAGCCATGAATGCCGCCTGCCCCATCGAGATCTGGCCGGCGGCGCCCACGACCACGTTCAGTCCGAGCGCCGCCAGACCGAAGATCAGGGTCGGCAGGGCGATGCTTTTGATCCAATACTCGTCGACCGCGAAAGGGAAAGCGATCAACAGGCCGACCGCGCCCAGCCAGAGCGCGGCGCGCCATGTGCGGCTGCGCGGCGCCGGCTTCACGGCCGGAACGATATCGGCGGCGAAATCGGTCATATCCGGTCGATCGTGCGTTCGCCGAGCAGGCCTTGCGGCCGGAAGGAGAGGATGAGCAGCGCGCCGAGATAGGCGACGATCTCTTGCACGCCCCCTCCGACGAACGGTCCGAGAAAGCCCTCTCCGAGCGCCTCGCCGGCCCCGACCAGAATGCCGGCCAGGATCGCCCCCGGGATGCTCTCGATACCGCCGATGATCAGGATCGGCAGCGCCTTGAGGGTGATCTGCGTCATGCCGAAATGGACGCCGATGCGGCTTCCCCACAGAACGCCCGCGACGATCGAGATCGCTCCGGCGAGCGTCCAGGCGACCGCCCAGATACGGTCGACCCTCACCCCCATCGCTTGCGCCGCCACCGGATCGTCCGCCAAGGCGCGGAGGCCGAGGCCGATCCGCGTGCGCCGGAAGAACAGCACGAGCAGCATGACGCTGACGGCCGCGACGGCCGCACCGATCAGGTCGGGCGGCGACAGATAGACGCCGCCGAGCTCGATCGGCGCCTGCGGAATATCGAGCTTCAGTCCACGCGGCTGGTTGCCCCAGACGAGCTGCGCGAGGCCTTCGAGCGCGTAAGCTACCCCGACGGTCGCCATGAAAACGGTAAGAGGCGAGCGCCCGATCAGCGGACGCAGCACGAAGCGCTCGACCGCAACCGCGAGGACCGCCATCGCGACAAGCGCGCCCGCTATCGCAAGCGGCAGACCCAACGCCGGACGAAGTCCGACCACGGTTAGCGCCGCGAAGAGCGTCATCGCCCCTTGCGCGAAATTGAAGACGGCCGACGCCTTGTAGATCAGCACGAAGCCAAGGGCGACCATCGAATACATGACGCCGATCAACACGCCGGTGATCGCAAGCTCCGCCCCGTAGATCAGATCTCCGCTCATCTCAGCCGGGTTCTCCGGCCACGCCGAAATAGGCGTCGATGACCTTCCGGTCCTTGCGGATGCGCGCGGGCGGTCCTTGTGCGATGACCTCGCCGTGGTCGAGCACCAGGATGCGGTCGGCGAGCGCCGTGACCAAAGGAAAGTCGTGCTCGATCATCGCGACCGTGAGGCCCAGACGGTCGCGGATCAGACGGATGACGCCGGCGATCTCGCGTTTTTCTCCGGCGTTCATGCCGGCCAGCGGTTCGTCGAGCAGCAGAAGCCGCGGCTTCGCCGCAAGCGCGCGCGCAAGCTCGACCTTCTTTTTCACGCCATAGGGAAGGGTCTCGACCGCCAGATCGCGGAACGCGCTCAACCCGAGAAAGCCGAGCGCCCATTCGGCGGCTTCGCGCTGCCGGGCCGCGTCGGCCTGGGCCGTCGGCCACGACAGGCCGTAGGCGAAGAAGCCGCCCGCGGCGTGGACGTGGCGACCGACCAGAACGTTCTCCAGCACGCTCAGGCCGGCGAACAGAGCGACGTTCTGAAACGTGCGCGCGACGCCGAGCGCGGCGACGCGGCTCGGCTTCGGGCGCGCGACATCCGCTCCGAAGTAGCGAACCGATCCGGCGGTGGGCCGATAGGCTCCGCTCACGACGTTGAGCAACGAGGTTTTGCCGGCCCCGTTCGGCCCGACGATCGCGAAGATCGCTCCTTCAGGACAGGCGAAGCTGACGTCTCGGAGAGCCGTCACCGCGCCAAAACTCAGGGAGACGCCAGAAACCTGGAGCGGCGGCGTAGGCGTGCGGAGCTCTGCGGCGAGCGGCGACATTCTTGCAACCTGGGAGGAGCCTGGAGGCGCGTATACACGCCGGCGTGTAAAATTATTTAATTCAATTGATGGAATGAATAGATTTATGTCAATAAGGGTCGTCGTGCTCAGCCGAGCCGCCAAGCCGCGGCGCGCCGCCCACCGGAAGTCGGGAGCCTGAAATGAACATCGCCGTTCGCCATGCCGCATCGAAGACGCCGACGCCGCATGAGCAGTGGCGCGAGCTCGATCTGGCCGAGACGCTCGCCTATCCGACGCTTCTGCTCGTCGTCGGTCAGTCCAACAGCATTCTCACGCCGACGGGGGCGCAGGCCCATGAGCGGCTATGGGAGCGGACGCGCCTGCCCGACGGTCCTTTGCCGAACACCCTCCGGCTGGCGGAGGCTGCGCGCGCGGCGGAGCAGCGCGTCGCCTGGACCCGCTACGACATTTATCGGAAGGACTATCCGCAGACGCTCGTCGACAAGGCCCAGTACGATTTCTGGGTGAAGGACAAGGCGGACTGGACGGCCGAAGACTGGAAGCGCGACGCCGACCTCGTGGCGGAAGTCGATCAGGCTCGACGTCCCGAAGACCTCGTGCTGTTCTATGCGACGCTCGGCAACGTGTTCCTCGGGACGCTGCTGACGCAGCATCTGGCGGCCTGGGGCGTTCGCACGATCCTGCTCGCCGGCTACCATCTCAACTGGTGCATCGAGCAGGCCGCGCGCACCGCACGCGACATCGGCTTCAATCCGATCGTCGTCGGCGACGCCACGGCGGCGGGCGTCGAGGCGGACGAAGCCCCGACGCTCCAACGGATCGACACCTTCTTCGCCCCCGTGATCTCGACCGATGAAGCCGTCCGGCTGCTCGCCGAGGGAGCGGAGCGCCGCCGCGCGCGCGGTTGGCCGACCGCGCTCTGACGCTCGAACACGCCCGTCGGTGCCCGTCGGCGTCGACGTCCCCGCACACGTCCTTCCGTCTGGTCCTCATGTTCCTCAAGACTCTCCTCGCCGTGGCGCTGTCGTCCACGCCCGCTGCGCCGTGCTTCGCGCAGGACACGCTCGTCATCGGCGCGCCGCTGCCGCTCACCGGCGCGCTCGCGCCGGAGGGCGCCAAGCTGCGGCAGGGCTACGATCTCTGGCTCGAGCGCGTGAACGCGGCGGGCGGCGTGGCGGCCGGCGACAAAAAGCTCAAGGTCGAGATCAAGTTCTATGACTATCAGTCAAACACACCCAAGGCCGTCCAGCTCGCCGAAAAGCTGATCACCGACGACGGCGTCGACTTCCTGTTCTCGCCCTTCGGCTCCGGCGCGACCAAGGCGGCGAGCGCGGTCGCGGAGAAGAACGGCGTGCCGCTGATCGCTTCGTCGGCGTCGTCGGCCGAAGTCTTCAACCAGGGGTACGAGAACCTGTTCGGCCTTTATACCGACAACTCGACCCTGAGCGAGCCGATCGCAGACCTCGTCGTGAAGGCCGGCGATGTAAAGCGCGTCGCGATCCTGTCGCGCAACGATCTCTATCCGCTCTCGCTCGCCAACGAATTCGAGAAGTCGGCGAAAAAGCGCGGCCTTGAGGTGGTGTACTTCGAGAAGTACGCCATCGGCACGCTCGACCACGCGCCAGCGCTGACGCAGCTGCGGGCCGCCAATCCCGACTGGGTGGTCGTCACGGGCTACATCAACGACCTGATCCTGCTCCGCAAGCAGGCCGCGGACCTGAAAATCGCGACCAAGGCATTCACGGGCATCAACGGTCCGGCCTATCCCGAATGGATCAAGGCGACCGGTCCACTCGCCGAGGGGGTGACGACCTCGAGCTGGTTCCACCCGGTTCTGGCCTACACGAGCAAGGACCTGTTCGGCTCGACGAAGGCCTTCGTCGACGCCTTCAAGGAAAAGTACGGCGTCGCGCCCGACTTCACCCAGGCGTCCGGCGCGGCCGTTGGCGTGGTGCTGCAGCTCGCGATCGAGCGCGCGGGCTCCAAGAACCGCGACGCGGTGCGGGCCGAGCTGAAGAAGGGCGGCTTTGAGACCTTCTTCGCGCCAATCTCCTTCGCGCCGTCCGGCATCGCCAACTCGTACGTGCCGCCCGTCTACCAGATCCAGAACAGCAAGGTCGAAGTCGTCTTCCCCGCGGGCGTCGCGACCTCGACGTTCAAGCCCGGCGTCGGCGACTGACGGCGGCGGCTCGATGCTCACCCTTCAGGTCCTGGCCAACGGGCTCGCGCTCGGCGGGCTCTACGCCTCGATCGCCGCGGGCTTTTCGCTGGTCTGGGGCGTGCTGAACGTCATCAACCTGCTGCACGGCTCGCTGATCGTGCTCGGCGGCTACCTCGCCTATTTCGCGTTCGCGGCGTTCGGCGTGAGCCCGTTCGTGTTCGCGCCGGTGGCGGGTCTCGCCCTGTTCGCGCTCGGCTACGCGGTCCAGGTCGTCGCCGTGAACCCGGTGATGGGGCGGCCCGTGCTGATGACGCTGACGCTGACCTTCGGGCTCAACCTGCTGCTCGACAATATTATGCTGTCGGCCTTCAGCGCGGACTACCGCAAAATCACGCTGGACCCGCCGCTCGGGATCGTCGAGCTCGGCCAGGCACTCGTGCCCGTCGACCGCCTGATCGCGACCGCGGTCGGCCTCGCGCTGGTGGCCGGGCTCTGGCTGCTGCTCCGGACCACTCAGCTCGGCAGGGCGATCGTCGCCGTGCGCATGGACCGGGAGGCGGCGGCGCTGATGGGGATCGACGTCCGCCGCATCTACGCGCTCGCCTTCGCGCTCGGGGCCTTCATGGCGGGGGCGGCCGGGGCGCTGTTCGCCGCGATCTTCCCGATCTCGCCGGTGGCCTCCGGCGGCTATCTCGGCAAGGCCTTCGTAATCTGCGTGCTCGGCGGTCTAGGCAGCGTGCCGGGCGTCGTCGTGGGCGGCTTCGCGCTCGGCGTGATCGAAAGCTTCGGCGCGCTCGCCTTCGGGCCGGAGCACGCCGGGACGCTCGCTTTCGTGCTGCTCATCGCTCTGCTGGTGGTCCGGCCGCAGGGACTGCTCGGCCGGGCCGGCTTCCAGTGACCGCGCGGCTCCTCGCCGTCGCGGCGGCGCTCGTCGCGTTGGTCGCCATCGGGCTGCTCGCCGACAACTACGTGCTGCGCCTCGCCGCCACCGCCTGCATGTACGCCGCGCTCGCGCTGTCCTGGAACCTCGTCGGCGGCTTCGCCGGCTACCCGTCGTTCGCCACCGCGGCCTTCTTCGGGCTCGGCGCCTATGCGAGCGGCGTCGCACAAGACCATAGCCTGCCGTTCTGGCTCGCCTGGGTCGGGGCGGGCACGCTGGCGGCGGCGTTCGCGGCGGCGCTCGGCGGCGCGATCCTGCACCTCAAAGGCCATTACTTCGCGATCGCGAGCCTCGTGGTCGCGGACGTGCTCCGGGAGCTGGTCAACTCCTGGACCGACGTCACCGGCGGCGGCATGGGGCTGAACCTGCCGCTGATCGCGCTCGGCGGTCCGCGCGCGCAGGCCGCCTTCTATTTCGCGGCCTTCGCCGCGGTCGCGATCTTCGCGCTTGGCGTCGCCTTCATCGTGAGCCGCTCGCGGCTCGGGGTCGGGCTGCGCTGCGTCGCCGAGAACGAGACGGCCGCGCCGCTGATCGGCGTCTCGGTGCGCTCGGCCAAGGTCAAGGCCTTCACGCTGTCCGGCTTGATCGGCGGGCTGACCGGCGCGGTCTACGCCTCCTGGGTCACCTACATCGACCCGACCGACGTGTTCGACGTGCTGCTGTCGGTGAAGCCCATCATCATGGCGCTGATCGGCGGCGTCGGAACCGTGCTCGGACCGGTCGTCGGCGCGATCGTGTTCCTGGGGCTCGAAGAGCTGATCTGGCGCAACGTGCTCGAGTTCCACGCCGGCGTGCTGGGCCTCGTCGTCGTGGCGCTGGTGCTGTTCTTGCCCGCGGGGCTCAGCGGCGCGAAGCCTTTCGGCCTCATCCGCTGGATCCGTGGGCGCGCGGGGCGGAGGGGCTCAGCGTGAGCGCGCTTCTCGCGATTGAGGGCGTCACGCGCCGCTTCGGCGGGGTGACGGCGGTCGACGACGTCACGCTGAGAATCGGCCGCGGCGAGATCGTCGGGCTGATCGGCCCGAACGGCGCCGGCAAGACCACGCTCGTCAACGTCGTGACCGGGGTCCACCGCGCCCAGGCGGGCGCCGTACGGCTCGACGGCGTGCGCATCGACCGGCTTCGCTCGGACCGGATCGCGCGGCTCGGCGTCGCGCGCACCTTCCAGGTCGTGCAGCCGTTCCCGCGCATGACGGCGCTGGAGAACGTGCAGGCCGCGGCGCTGTTCGGAGGCGGCGTGGCGACGCTTGCTGCGGCCCGCGAGCGCGCCGCCGCGCATCTCGCCTTCTGCCGGCTCGACCAAGAGGCGGACAAGCCCGCCGGGGCGCTCAGCCTCGCCAGCCGCAAGCGGCTGGAGCTCGCCAAGAGCCTCGCGATCGGGCCAAAAATCCTGTTCCTCGACGAGGTCAACGCCGGACTCAACCCGGCCGAGATCGACATCGCGCTGGAGCTCATTCGCGCGATCGCCGGCCGCGGGGTCGCGATCGTGCTGATCGAGCATCTCATGAAGGTGGTGACGGGCGTCTGTGGGCGGATCGTTGTTCTGAAGCAGGGGCGCGTGATCGCCGACGGCGCGCCGCGGGACGTGGTCGCAAACCCCGCCGTCGTCGAAGCCTATCTGGGGCGCCGCTTCGCGGAGCACCTCGCCGCCGAGGCGCGGCAATGAGCGCGCCGCTGCTCGATGTGTCGGGTCTCGCCGCGGGCTATGGCGACCTCACGGTGCTGGCGGAGGTCGACCTTCAGGTCCGCGCCGGTGAGATCGTCGCGCTGATCGGCTCGAACGGCGCAGGCAAGAGCACGCTGCTGCGCGCACTGTCCGGCCTCGTAAGCCCCACGGCGGGGGGCATCCGGTTGGATGGCGCGGACGTCAGGGCGGCCGCGTCCCGCGATCTCGTGGGCCTCGGGCTCGTACACGTTCCGGAGGGCCGGCGCCTGTTCGCGAGCCTGTCGATCGCGGACAACCTGCGGCTCGGCGCCTACGCCCGGCGTGACGGACGGGCGGCGATCGCGCGCGACGTCGCGCGGATGTACGAGCTGTTCCCGCGGCTGGCCGAGCGCCGTCGGCAGGACGCCTCGACGCTGTCGGGCGGCGAGCAACAGATGTGTGCGATAGCCCGGGGCTTGATGGCCCGGCCGCGCCTCCTCATGATCGACGAGCTGTCGCTCGGTCTCGCGCCCAACGTCGTCGAGGATCTGGTCGAGACGCTCCGGCGGGTGAACGGCGAGGGCCTCAGCCTGCTGCTCGTCGAGCAGGACGTCGTGACCGCGCTCGAACTGTCGAGCCGCGCCTATGTGCTCGACCAGGGACGGATCGTCCTTCACGGCGCGTCGGTCGATCTCGCCCGCGACCCGTCGGTGCGCAAAGCCTATCTCGGAGACCTCACAGGAGCGGCCGCATGAACGCCGATCGACCCCAGATCGACTACTATTTCAGCTTCATCTCGCTCTGGTCTTATGTCGGCAGCCTGCCGTTCCAGGATCTCGTGCGGCGCACGGGCGCCGAGGTCACCTTCAAGCCGATCGATCTGCTCGCGGTGTTTGCGGCCGGCGGCGGAAAGCCAGTGAAGGAGCGGCCGAAACAGCGGCAGGCCTATCGCCTCGTCGAGATGCAGAGGTGGCGGGAGATCCGAGGCATTCCGCTGGTGCTGCAACCACGGTTCTACCCGGCAAATCCCTCTGTCGGGCACCGCATGGTCCTGGCGGCTATCCGGGAGGCGCTGGACGTGACCGGGTTCGTGCACGCCGGCCTGAAGGCCGTCTGGGCCGACGAGCTCGACATCGCCGCCCCCGAGACGCTCGTCGCGCTCGCCGACGCCAATGGCCTGCCGGGCCGCCGATTGCTGGAACAGGCGTGGGAGGACACGGCGCTTGGCGAGACCGAAGCGTCGCTCACGCGCGAGGCGGTCGACCGCCTGCTCTTCGGCGCGCCGTTCTACTTCTACCGGGGCGAACCCTTCTGGGGCCAGGACCGGCTCGACCTGCTGGAGAGGGCGATCGTCGAAGGGACAGAGCCGATCCCGTTCGACCCTTCCTGAACGAGACCCAGCTGATCTCTTTTCGACAACTCGGCCCGCGTTCAAGGCCGCCGCGTAGCCCTCAGCCCGAGGCTGAATTACTGTACGAGTTGGCGGCGGGAGCTCAATCGTTCTCAGCCAAAGCCATTCCCCCGGCGTTCATGAACACCATATCGCCCTGCGGGCTGTGGATGCGGCCGCAGAGCACGTCGCGGTGGTGGCGCTCCAGCGGATTGGCGCGCGACAAGCCATGGTTTCCGGTCAGCCGAAGCGCACGCTCTACCACCGCCACCGCTCCTTCAGTTACGGCGACCTTGATCTGCCCCGCCTCCGTGGCGTTCAGCGAGCGGTCGCGATCCCAGTCGCGGCCGACGGAGAGCAGCAGCCTTCGATGAATGGCGAGCTGTGCCTCGTTCTCGCCGACCGCGTGTCGTGGCAGCGGCAGGGAGGCGAGCGGCGCACCGAGGTTGCTTGGCGCGCGCGTCCGGAGGAACCCGATCGTCCACGCCTGCGCCGCTCGCGCCACGCCGTCATAGAGCGCCGCGAGCAGAACGCTGACCCAAACCGCGCCGATCGCATCGGGAGCGGCGGCCCACTCCTCAGGCGACCGTAGGTCGGCCGCATGATCCTCTGGCACGCGGACGTCGTCGAAGATCACGTCATGGCTGCCGGAAGCGCGCAGACCGAGATGGTCCCATGTCTCGTGGATTCGGACGCCTGTGGCGGCGAGCGGAACCAGCACGTTGCCAACGCGCGGCGGCTCCTCGTCGGTGCGTGCCCAGACGACGCCCCAGGTGAGCGCCCCCGCGCCCGTAGAATAGATTTTCCGGCCGGAAAGGCGCCAGCCGTCCTCCGTCCGGCGCAGAATGGTGGCGGGAAGCCCGCCCCGCCAGGGCGTGCCGAGATCAGGCTCCACACGCAGGGCGTTCAGCAACGCGCCCTGGTCGGACGCCGCACCTAGCGTCTCCCGCTTCAGCGTTGGAGAGCAGCGGCTCTCGGCTAGGGACGCGAGCGAGATGTACTGCATTGCTGTGATTAGCCCGGTGGCTGGTTCCGCCCGCCCCAGCGCGCCGACGACCCGGACGGCGTCCTCCAACCCCCGGCCGGCGCCGCCGAAGGTCTGCGGCGCGGTCAGCGCCAGGAAGCCGGCGCGATGCAGCGCTTTTAGGTTCGCGACGGGCAGGCTAGCTTCGCGGTCGTGACGCTCTGCGGTGGCGGCGAAACTTTTCGCCAGCGTCTCGAGGGAGCGGAACGGATCCTGGCGGCCAGACAAGGCCTGCGAGAGGTTTTCGTCGCCTGGCGTCATGCGAACGCGCGACCGACGTTTGGCGCGATCCGCGAACCCGCCACGGAGGGCGCGGCCGCGACCGTCGCCTCAAGAATGTCGATGAAGCGCTGGACCGAGCGCGACGGCGCGTCGGCGGCGCGCAGCCGCAGGCTGGCGCGCCCGAGTTCCGGCAGACCGCCGGACGCGAGGATGTGGAGGCCCGCCGGCACGCTCAGCGGCGTGCGGACCGTGACGCCAAGCTCGGCGGAGATCGCCGCCCAGATGCCGCTGAGGCTGGTGCTGGTGAAAACAGAGCGCCACGGCCGTCCCGACTCCTCGAGCGCGGCGATCGCCTTGGCCGCGAACAGGCATGGCGCGCCCATCAGAACGAGCGGAAGCCGGGCCTGATCGTCCGGCGCGAAGCCCGCCGGAACGATCCAGACGATCGGAAACTCCGCAAGAAGGCGGCCAGGCCGTTGCGTCCCGTCCTCGCCCAGACACCAGAACAGCGCGACGTCCAGCGCCCCGGCGTCGAGCGCCTCCAGCAGGACCGCGTTCCGTTCCACCCGCGCCTCGACCGCGACGGTCGGGTGGGAGCGGGCGAACCGCCCGAGCAGATCAGGCAGCCATGTTTCCGCCAGGTCCGGCGGTAACCCGACCCGTACACGGCCCGAGACGTCGTCGCCCGCCACCGCGGACAGCGCCTCGTCGTTCAGGTTGATGAGCTTCTGCGCATAGCGCAGCAGCGTCTCGCCCGCGTCAGTCAGGTGCAGACCGCGCCCCGCTTTGCGGAAAAGCACCTGTCCGGTCTGCTGCTCGAGCTTGCGCAGATGCAGGCTGACAGCGGACTGCGAGCGCCCGATCAGCTTCGCCGCCCGGGCGAAGCTGTTTAGCTGCACGCCCGCCACGAAACTGCGCAGCACGTCGATCTCGAGATTGGTCGGATGGCTCATCGTCGGCCTTTTCGCCATGGCCTGCGCGCCGTCGCGGGCGCCAATCATGCATTTTTCCTCAAGCTTCGAGCAGAAGAACTCATTTGTGCCAATACGTCCATATGTACTAAATCACGTCTGCGCCTGCACCTGGATGATCGGCGCGACCAGCAGCCCGGCGACGCCGCCGAGCGCGGCGGCGGCCGCGAAGGTCAGGGTGGCCACCCGCCGGGCGTCGACGGATGCCGAGCTCTTGGGCTGCATCCAGCATGGCCGTCGCAATCTGACTCGGGTTTGGCGCAGGCTGGACCCAGACCGGGCCCGATGAGCCCCGATAGCGAGGGTCCGGCGATCCGCGCCAGTTCTCTATCTCGCGATAAATCTCCAGAACCTGCTCGTAGCCCCAGGCGGGGTCTCCGGCCTCGGCGGCGAAGTGGTCCCAATCGCTCCGGTGGCCCCGCGCCCAGACCATGACGTTTATGCTGGAGCCGCCGCCGAGCCCTTTGCCCATCGACATGGAAAGGGACCGGCCGTCGAGGTGCGGATTGGGTTCCGCCTGAAACCCCCAGTCACGCTCGCTTCCGAGACTTGTCGGCCAAAGCGAGGGATCGAGAACAGCTTCGGCGTCGTCGTCGCCGCCGGCCTCGATCAGGAGGACCTGCACGTCAGGATTCTCGGCCAGCCGCCCGGCGACCACCGAACCGGACGAGCCCGCGCCGCAGACGATGAAGTCATACTCCGGCAGTGGTCCTTCGGCCCGCGCGGCTGAGGGCTCCCCGACCACGCCGACCTGGTCTGACGAGATCATTTGGAGACCGCCTTCGCGGCCGTTTCGATGAGGTCGGCGACCGCCGCCGGCTGCGACATGAACAAGGCGTGGCTGGCCTTGATCTCCTTCACGGCGCTGCCGGCCCGTTTCGCCATCGAGCGCATCAGGTCGGGATGGATCGCCCGGTCTTCGGTCGCGATGAGCGCCCAGCTCTTCTTTGTCTTCCACGCCGGCTGGGTGATCTTTGCTTCGAAGCTCGCCTTCGAAGGCAGCACCTGGGAGGCCGCCATGAACTCGGCTTCGGCCTTGGGCACGTCCGCGGCGAAGTCGGCGGCATAGACCTCCGGGTCGAGGTAGAGATAGTCGTCAGCCGTGGCCTTGATGCCCGTCGTCGCGGGTGGCGTCTTGCCGGCGAGATCCAGCAGGTTCTCGCCCTCGTCCGGCTGGAACGCGGCGATATAGACCAGCCCGGCGACGTTCTCGGCCGAGCCGGCCTGGGTCACCACCATGCCGCCATAGCTGTGGCCCACGAGCAGCGATGGCCCGTCCTGGAGATCGAGGATGCGCTTCGAGGCGGCCACGTCGTCCTGCAGCGAGGTCATCGGCGGCTGCACCACCGTCACCTTGAAGCCCCTCGCCTTCAGCAGGTCGTGGACCTTGCGCCAGCCAGAACCGTCGGCCAGCGCCCCATGGACGATGACCACGTTCCGGATCGACTGGGAATAGGCAGGCGCGATCGCCGCCATCGCGAGGAGCGCGCCACCGGCGAGCGAGAGCGCAAGTTGGGTCGTTCCCATGGCGGGGCCTTTTCTGCTTATGGGTTAGATGAGGGGCTGGAGAACGCGCGGCGGTCAGCGAGCCTTGCTCGGATCGTCGGCGGGATTGACGTAGTTGAGACCAAAGGGGCCCGTGCCGTTGACCTGGATCACCGCAGGCTGATCCCTGGTCCAGAGCGAATGCGGCATCAGGGCCGGCAGGTAGAGGAAGCCGCCTTGGCCGAACGGTTCGCCGCGGCTCTCGACCATTTTCTCTCCCATGTCGTGGACAAGGGCGCCGTCAAGCAGCGTGACGGTCTCGTCGGTCGCGTGGGTGTGCGGGGCGATCACGGTTGAGGGCGGAATCCTGAGCCGCAGCGCGAACGGGCCGGGCTTGTCCGGATCGCCCATGATGACGCTGATCTCAATTCCCTTCGGCAAAGCGGCAGGCGCAGGCTTCCACTGGACGGCAGCCGCGTCCTTCACGGTGATCATCTGCTTGTGGGCGGACGGGTCCGCGATCGCAGCCGTCGATAGACCGGCGGCCAGACCGAGAGCTGACAGACGAACGGCTTGCTTCAAGCCCGGGACCGCTGCTCGCGGGAGGTTCGCGAGATGGGCGGCGGCAGTGGTGCGGACGACGTTGATCAAGGCGCTAACCCCATGTTGAAGAGGAGTGGACGATAGGGGAACGAATGAGAAAGGTGCTTTCGAAAGTGATCTTCTCGCTTGCCTTGGACGAGCCCTTTTGAAACAGAAAAGGCGTTGATCGTCCAAAATGAGGGCAGAGTTGAAAGATCCTTCCAGTACTGCGCTTGACAGGATCGATCTGAAGATCCTTCGCGCGCTTCACGCAGACGGCCGGTTGACGAACGCCGATCTCGCCGCCCGCGTGGGCGCCAGCCCCGCGACCTGTCACCGACGGACGCAGCGGTTGTTCGAGAATGGCCACATCACCGGCTTCAGGGCGGACGTCGCGCCCGCTTCGGTGGCTCTGGGCGCCCTTGTGATGATCGGCGTCATCCTTGATCGGTCTTCGCCGGACAGCCGCAACGCCTTCGAGGAGGCGGTGCTTAAGATAAAGGAGATCCTCGACTGCATTCTGGTGGCGGGCGAGTTCGACTACTTCCTCAAGATCCGCGCGCGTGACCTGGCCGACTTCAACAAGCTGCAGAGCCAGACGCTCATCGCCCTGCCGGGCGTCCAGAACACCCGGACCTTCTTCGTGATGAGAGAGGTCAGGGAGAACGCCCGATTGACCTTCTGATCAGCCGACCGCCCATCCGTCAGACCGTCCGTATCGTCCCGCCGTCGATGACGAACTCGGCGCCGTGGATCGCGGCCGCGCGGTCCGAGGCGAGGTAGGCGATCAGGTCCGCGACCTCGTGGGGCTCCGCCGGGCGCCCGATCGGGATGCCGCCGAGGCCGTCGAGCACGAGCCGCCGCGCGTCCTCGACCGTGCCGCCGTTCGCGGCCTGCAGACGCTCGAGGAAGTCCGCCGACGCCTCGGTCATGATCCAGCCGGGCGAGACGGTGTTGACGCGCACCCCCTTGGGTCCGAGCTCCTTGGAGAGAGACTTGCCGTAAGTTCTCAACGCGGCCTTCGCGGCGGCGTAGGCCGTGGTGGACGCGGGCAGCGGCAGGACCGACTGGATGGAGGTGACGTGCACCACCGCCCCGGCGCCGCGTTCGATCATCTGCGGAACGAGCAGGCGATCGAGGCGGACCGCCGGCATCAGGTTCAGGTTCAGCTCGGCGAGCCAGTGATCGTCGGTGAGAGCCGCGAAGCCGCCGCCTGGCGACGACGAGCCGCCGACGACATGGGCGAGGATGTCGACTCCGCCCATCTGCTCGGTCGCCGCTCTGGCGAAGGTCGCCGCGCCTTCGGCCGTCGTCAGATCCGCTTGGACGAACGAGACGCCGTCGATGGGCTGAAGGGTTCCGCGCGCGGCGGTGATCACCCTGGCGCCGCCCGCGACGAAACGATCGACGGTCGCGCGGCCCAAACCTTTTGTGCCGCCGCTGACGAGCACCCGCTTGCCGGCGAACTCGGCCGGATCAACTCGGACGGTCATACCGCGATCTCCAAGGCTTTGATGAGGTCGTTCGCGAGGGTGAACCGGTAGGTGAAGCGGAGCGGGCTGCCCTTGAAGTCGCCATGGGCCGGGCCTTCGAGCACGACTTGGCCGTTCTCGTCGCGAACCGTGTCCGGCGTGAAGATCGCCCTGACGGGGATCACTTCCGTCTCGAGCAGCGTCCGCACTTTGGCGAGGCCCTCGTGGCGGCTTCCATTATCCAAGACCACCGCGTCCGCGGCGAAGGGCTTCAGCATGTCGGCCAGGTCAAGGCGCGCGTTGGCCTCGACATAGGCGGCCACGGGTTTTGGGAGTTCTGGCGTCATGGCGGATCCCGGCTTCGGTGAAGAGGCTCTTGACGTTTGCGATGGCCCGTTGAGCCTGCGAGGCGTCGACGTCAGCGATCTAGCACTGGACAACCGACGCGATAATCGGGACAGAATGAGATAAAGCATCGCGAAAATCGGGATAATGGCTGCTCACGCCCTCATTGAGCTCGACGCCGTTGTGGCGATCGCGCGCCGCAGGTCCTTCCGGGCGGCGGCTGCGGACTTGCAGATTTCGACGACGTCGCTCAGCAACATCGTCGCGAAGTTCGAGAGGCGGCTCGGCGTTCGCCTGTTCAACCGGACCACACGCAGCGTCTCGCTGACCGACGCAGGACGGAGCTTCGTGGAGCAGGTCAGCCCTGCTCTCGTCGACATTCACGACGCCATGGAGGCCGTGAAGTCGCAGCAGGAGGTTCCGTCAGGCACGCTCCGGATAAACGCGTTCCCGACAGCCGCGCGCGAAATCCTCGAGCCCGTCATTCTCGAGTATCTGCGACGCTTTCCTCGCGTCCACATCGATCTGGTCACCGAGGGGCGGCTCGTCGACGTCGTGGCGGAAGGCTTCGATCTCGGCGTCAGAAGCGCGGATCTCGTGCCGAGCGACATGATCGCGGCGCCGATCGGCCGTCCGAGATCAAACGCCGTGGTGGCGTCGCCCTCTTACTTCGAGAAGCACGGCAAGCCTCGAGCGCCTCTCGATCTGCTCGACCACGCCTGCATCCGGGTCAGACTTCCCGACGGCGGGATCTACCGCTGGCATTTCGAGAAAGACGGTCAACCTGTCCAAGTCGACGTGAACGGCCCGATCACCCTTGATGAAGCGAGCCTCGCCCGCGCCGCCGCGCTAAAGGGGATTGGGATCGGCTTCTTCATGGAGTCCGACATCCACGAAGACATCGAGGCCGGACGTCTGGTTCGCGTTCTGAACGACTGGATGAAGCCGGTGGCGCCTTTGTGCCTCTACTATCCGGGCCGTAAAAACCCCTCGGCCGCCTTCAAGGCTTTCGTTGATCTGGCTGGAAGTCGTCGAAAAGAAAATTGACATAGGCGATTGCACTAACGAGCGGAATATTGGCCGCGGCCGGCGTGCCAACGTTTGCTTATGAGCATGTTGCCAACGTCAGCTTATGGCGCTTCGTGGCTGCTGATCGTCGGCCGCGGATGACCCAAGGCGGCCCTTCTTGAGGTCTGCCTTCCCCGTTCCGCCGATTGTTTCGCGTCGCGCCGGTCTAATAACCGGCGCGCGACGGCGTTTGATCAACAGCGCTCGTAACGCATCACATGAGACGCATCGCACAGGTTCGAGCCGGGGGCGGCCGCCACCGCGAAGGCGCTGGCGCAGATCGCGACATGGGCGCTGGGCCCGCCGACGAAATACATCATCAGCGGCGCAGCGAGGATCGGGCCGCCGCCGCCGAACAGGCCGAGCGTCATGCCGACCGCCGAGCCGGACACGCTTCCGAGCAGATCCTGCATAGGTTCGCGCGCAAGCGCCGCCATCACAGGCCGTCCAGCGGCACCTTGAGGAAGCGGCGCCCGTCGCTCCCCGGCGCGGGCAACGCGCCGGCCTTCATGTTGATCTGGAGCGAGGGGATGATGAGCCGCGGCATGGCGAGGCTCGCGTCGCGCGATGTGCGCAGCGCCACGAACTCGTCTTCCGAGACGCCGTCGCGCACATGGATGTTGTTGGCGCGCTGTTCCGCGACCGTCGTCTCGTTGCGAATTTCGCGGCCGTTCGGCCCGTAGTCGTGGCACATGAAAAGCCGCGTCGCGGAGGGCAGGGCCAGCACGCGCCTGATCGAGCGGTAGAGCGCCCGCGCGTCGCCGCCCGGAAAGTCGGCGCGCGCCGTGCCGCCGTCCGGCATGAACAGCGTGTCGCCCACGAAGGCGGCGTCGCCGACGAGATAGGTCATGCACGCCGGCGTATGGCCCGGCGTTGCGACAGCCTGCGCTTCCAGCGAGCCGATCGCGAAAACGTCGCCGTCCTGGAACAGCCGGTCGAACTGCGACCCGTCGCGCCGGAACTCCACGCCTTCGTTGAAGAACTTGCCGAAAGTCGCCTGGACGTCGCGGATCGCCGTCCCGATCGCCATCGTTCCGCCGAGCTCGCGCTGGAGATAGGGCGCGGCCGACAGGTGGTCGGCGTGGACATGGGTCTCGAGCAGCCACTCGACCTCAAGTCCGTTCGCCCGCACATGGTCCACGATCCGGTCCGCCCCCGCATAGGCGATGCGCCCGGCCGCGTAGTCGAAGTCCAGCACGCTGTCGACGATGGCGCAGGCCGGGCCGCGCGGGTCCTTCACCACGTAGGAGAAGGTGTTGGTGGCCGCGTCGAAGAAGGAGGTGACGTGAGGATTCATGCCGCGAGCCTCGCAACGCGCGCGCCGCCCGCCCATTGCTCCATGACAAGCGCGTCTGCGTCGTCCTGCAGCACGCGCCATTCGCCGGCCGTCGACGGCGCGCCCTCGATCACCACCGGGGTCGACCGCGTCTTCAGGCGGATCACCGGGGCGCGGTGGACATATCCGCAATGGTCGCGCTTGAGGATGGCGTTCGCGATCGCCTCGGCCTGCCGGCGGATCGGCTCGACGAAGCGGCAGGGCGCGCCCACGATCGTCACGCAGTCGCCGAGAGCGTAGACGTGTTCGGCGCTCGTGCGCATCGTCTTCGGATCGACCACGATCCCGCGGTCGAACGCGAGGCCGCCGCTGCGCGCGAGGCGGGGTTCGGTCGCGAGCCCGGTCGCGGCGACGATCTGGTCGGCCTCGACCGTCTCGCCGGACGCGAGAGTCAGGCGCAAGCGCTCGTCGATCCGCTCGACCTTGCCGACCGCCCGCCCGCCAATGAAGCGAACGCCGATCTTCGAAAAGCCCGCCGCGAGCCGCTCCGCAGCCGGGCGCGGCAGCATGGCCAGGAGCGGCAGTTCCTCGATGCCGATCAGCGTTACGTCATGGCCGGCGCCCGCAAGATCCTCGGCGAGTTCGCAGCCGACCATGCCCGCGCCCACGATTGCGACGCGCTGCGGCCCGCACGAAAGCGCGGCGTGGAGGCCCGACCAGGCCGCGAGATCGTTGACGCGCCAGCAGAGGCGGGCGGGCAGGCAGGCGGGCGCCGCCGAGCGCGCGCCCTGAGCCAGCACGAGGTCGGAAAAGCGCACGGTCCCGCGCGTGGTGCGGAGCGTCCCGCTCGCTGGCGACAGTCCGACAGCGAAGGTTTCCTTCATCAGCCGCACGCCGAGACGCGCCGCGGCTTGCGCGCCGGTCTCGCGGCGAAGGCTGCTCGGCGTCGCGCCGCGCGTCAGCGCGACCGAGAGTTCGGGCTTGTAATAGACGTCGCCCGAGCAGGCCGTGACCACCGTTATGGGCGTCGCCGGATCGAGTGCGCGGATGGCTTCGGCTGCGCTCCAGCCTGCCGTCCCGGCGCCCACGATGACGACGCCGCTTGTCCGCGAGACCGGCGTCGCGGCCTGCGGCGCGATCACGGCGGCGCGCGGGACGAGAGGGTCGAAATCCGCCTTGGTGACGTTGCAGATCGGGCATTCCCAGTCGTCGGGAATGTCGTCGAAGCGCGTGCCGGGCGCGATGCCGCTATCGAGGTCGCCCTCCGCCTCGTCATAGATCAGCCCGCAGACGCGGCAGATGTAGCGCCGCCAAGGGCCGAGCCCGTCGGTCGGCTCGATCACGGCGGGAATGGCGGTCCCGGCGTTCACGCGAGCAACCCCGCCGGCTGCGCGACCTTGGAGAGCCGCGTCATCTCGCTGCGCAGATGCTTTATGGCGGGCGTGACGATCGCCACGAAATGCGCCTCGCGGACGCGACGCTGCGGCGCTGCCGACATCAGGTAGCCGCGCGCGCCCTGATGCAAGAGCGCCGATTGGGTCGAACGCAGCGACAGCTCCGACGCCTGGGCGCGCGCGTCGAGCACGTCGATCAGGTAATCCGTGGAGGTTTCGAACGGCGTCTCGGCGAGCTTCGCCACGCGGCCCGCGAGCTCGTCAAGCTCGCCCGCGATCTCGTCAGGCCGGTTGTCGAGGTACTGGTTCACATGTTCCAGAACGCTCTCGACCTCGAGCATCGAGTCGATCGCGCCCTCGGTGACTCCGAGCCCCATCCCAAGCTGTAGGAGGATGAAGGCCGCACGGATCTTCGCGATAAAAGGCTTCGCCGGATCGGCGATGAGGTCGGCGTCGTCAATGCGCACGTCGGCGAGCCGCAGGCCCCAGGTGCTCGTGCCCTCCATGCCGGAGAAGACCGGGCACTGGCGCAGCTCCACCGGCTCGTCGCAGCGGAGCACGAACATGATCTCGTGGGAGGGCGCGCCGGAGGCGTCGACCGCCTGCGCGATCGCCCCGCAATACTGGCCGCGCCCGATATGGCTGACCCAGGGCAGCGTGCCGGTGACGCGATAGCCGCCGGGCACGCGCACGGCCTTCAGCGCCATCGGCTCGATGCCCGCGAACGACTTCATCGGGTTGGAAAGCGCCGTGCCCCCGAAGGTTTCGCCCGCGGCATGGGGCGGCAGCATGCGGTCGGCGAGCCCGCGATTCTCCGAGTGGTCGAGATAGAGGCCGAAGACGCCGTGGCACCACATCAGGAAGCCGGTGGAGCCGCATTGCCTCGCGCCGGCTCGCATGGCGTCGATTGCGAGACCGAAGTTCCCGCCGGCGGATTTCAGATGCGCCGACAGCGCTCCCACACGCGCGAAGTCGCGCATGATCTCGAGCGGATAGTGGCCCTCGTCGATCGCATGCGCCTTTGCGCGCAGCGCGCCGTCCGAGATGGCGCGGGTGCGGGCGAGCACCGTTTCGCCGTCCGGGTCCGGTGACGTGTCGAATGCATGCTGATCGAGAGCGCGCGCGCCGGCCATCGGCTAAGTCTCCAACCGGGAGTGGTCGGGGGCCGCTCGACGCGGCCCCTTGGTCCTTCAGTCCGCGAGCGCGATCTTGAAGGGGATCGGATTGCGCATGGTGTTGGCGACCGGCGAGAAGTAGTTCGCCTGTCGCACAATCTGATCGAACTCCTCGCGAGTTGCGTCGCCCTCGATGTCGACGCTCACGCGGATTTCCTGAAAGCCCATCTGCGACGGCTCGCGCTCGGCGCCGCCGGCGCCCCAGGCGGCCGGGTTGCCGATGTCGCCCTCAAGCCTGATCTCGAGCTTCGACAGGCGGACCTGCTTCCATGTCGCGACGGCCGTGATGCCGACCGCAAGGCAGCCGCCGAGTGCCGAGAGCACGATCTCGCCAGGCGCTGGCGCGGTGTTCTCGCCGAAGAGGTGCAGCGGCTCGTCGACGACGACGGGGGCGTGGTCGCCCACATAGCTGAGGGTCCGGTACTGGCCGTCCACCACGGTCTTCACGACGTTGGTGCCGCGGCTGTTCGGGTTGTTGCGGCCCTTCTCGGCGAAGGCCATCAGGCCGTCGCGGTCGATCGGGCGCAGATAGGTCTCGGCGGTCTTGATCTGGGCAGAGGCGGTCATGGGCTGTCCTCGGTGTTCCGCGGGCGGCGGTATGTCCCGCCGTCCTTCACGAAACGTCATCGCAACGCCTGTGCCAACCCGCACCGGCAGAGGTTGAGGAAGCCAAACCGGCTGAAAATTGAGCGAACCTATTCTGCGCTCCGATGAGCGGCGTAGGTCGCGCGCCGCCTCCGTCCGTCGACAAAATGTCGACAATGCCGGAATTGTGGGTTCAGCTTCTGGCCGGCTCGAGCCCGAGCTTCTTGAGGCGGTAGAAAAACTGCCGCTCGGTGAGGCCAAGCTGCTGCGCGGCCCGCGCCTTGTTGCCTCCTGAAAGCTCGAGCGCGCGGCGAAGGTCCTCGGCGGTGTGGGACTTCACGGGCAGATAAGGCCGCACCGGCATGGCGGCGGGTGCGAAGTGCGCCTCCGGCGGCCGCTGCCTCGGGGCGGCGATGTCGAAGGCGCGGTCGGCGAGGAGCGAGGCCACTTCGACGCGTCCCAGCACCGGGGCGCTGGCAAGCAGCACGAGGCGCTCGATGAAGTTCGACAACTGCCGCACGTTCCCCGGCCAGGACTGTTCGCTGAGGTAATGCATCGCGTCCGCCGTCAGCGCGACCTCGCGTCGGTTGGAAGCGTTGGCGCGGTTGAGAAAATGGCGGGCGAGCTGTGGAATGTCGGCAGCCCGCTGGCTGAGCGAGGGCAGTTGGATCGGGATGACGTTGAGCCGGTAGAAAAGGTCCTCGCGAAAATCGCCGCGCTCGACCGCGAGCGACAGATCGCGGTTCGTCGCCGCGACCAGTCGCATGTCGACCCGGATCTCCCGCTTGCCGCCGAGCCGCATCACCACGCCCTCCTGCAGCGTGCGCAGGAGTTTGGTCTGCAGCAGCAACGGCATTTCGCCGATCTCGTCGAGAAAGATCGTGCCGCCGCTTGCCTGCTCGAACCAGCCGGCCCGCGCTTCCGTCGCGCCCGTGAAGGCTCCGCGCTCATGGCCGAAAAGCTCGGATTCAAATAGGCTCTCAGGGATCGCCGCGCAGTTGACCTTCATGAAGGGCTTGGACTTCCGCGGCCCCGCGGCGTGCAGCGCATGGGCGAACAGCTCCTTGCCCGTCCCGGATTCGCCGAGCAGCAGGACGCTCGCGGTCGCGTCCGCAACCTGTTCGATCTGGGCGATGGCGCGCAGCAGCGCCGGGGCTTCGCCGACGATGCCGTATCGCGCGGCCTGGTCCGATGGCTTGGCGAGCGGCTCGCGCGCCTCGATGGCGCGCATGCGCCGGTCGAGCCGGTCGTTCAGGGTCAGGAGCTGGCCGAGCAGCGTCGCGACGATCTTGAGGATCCGGACGTCGTCCTGCAGCGGCCGGTCACGGTGGCGGATGCGGTGGCAGGCGAGCGCGCCGACCGTGCGATCCTCGACGCGGATCGGGCAGGCGAGAAAAGAGACGACGCCCTCGGGCAGACGCGAGCGCTCCACCGCGCGGCCGAGGAACGTCGGCTCCTTGTCGATGTCCTGGACGATGACGAGGTGTCCGGCCTGGATGACGCTGCCGGTCACGCCCTCGCCGAGCTGGTAGCGGCCGCGCGCGGCCTCGGCGGTCGTAAGACCGTACGAATAGGCGATGCGGTAGACGTCCTCGTCTTGCGATTTCAGCACGATGCGGCCCCGGTTGAGGCCAAGCATCTCGGACATCAGGTGCAGCGCGCCGCGGGCCACCTGGTCGAAATAAAGCCCCTTCCCGATGAGGTTCGTGACCTCCTGGATCAGGAACATCTCCTGGGTGCGCCAGAAGCCGCTGGTCTCGCGGTGGACGTCCCGTGTTTCGTTCGTCATGTCGCCAATCGTCGCCTTTTCGGGACTCATAGCGCGAAACGGCCCGCGCCGAAGAGGGCGCGGGCCGGGCTCGGCGGGACGTGATGCGCGCAGGCGGTCAGCTTCGCTTGATCGCGAAGGAAGCGAGATATTCGTCCGGCTTCGAGGGATCGAACGGCTTGCCCATGACGCTGAAGGTCTTGGCGGTTGACGACGGGGCCGCGATGCCGGCCTCCTTCATGGCCTTCTCGGCGTCGGTCGCGAGATAGACGTCCCTCGCGATCGCCTGGAAGTCGACGTCGCCCTTAATCTGGCCCCAGCGCTTCATCTGGGTCAGCGTCCAGATGGCGTAGCTTTCATAGGGGAACGGGTCGAAGGCGATGCGCGCGGGGTCTTTCTTCACGCCGCCAAGTCCGTCCGCATAGGTGCCGGTCAGCACCTGCTCGACGACCGTCACCGGCTGGTTGAGATAGTTCGCGGGCGCGATGGCGACCGCGATCTCCTTCCGATTCTCCGGCTTCTGGGCATAGGAGGTCGCCTGCATGATGGCGCGCAGGAGCGCTGCGGCGGTGTTCGGCGTGTCCGCCATCATCTTACGCGACAGCGAGAAGCTGCAGCAGGGGTGGCCGTCCCAGATCTCCTTCGACAGCAGATGGATAAAGCCGACGCCGTCATAGACCGCACGCTGCACGATGTTGTCGGGAGCGAGGAAGCCGTCGATGTTGTCAGCGCGAAGGTTTGCGACCATCTCGGGCGGCGGCACGAGCCTGAGCTGAACGTCCGTGTCCGGATCAATGCCGTGCTCGGCGAGGTAATAGCGCAGCAGGTAATTGTGGTTCGAGAAGTCGTAAGGGATGGCGAACTTGAAGCCCTTCCAATTCTTCGGATCGCGATTGTCCTTGTGCTTGTTGGCGAGGCAGATGGCCTGGCCGTTGACGTTCTCGATCGCGGGCGTGACGAAGGGCGTCTTGGTCGCGCCAAGGCCCATCGAGATTTGGAGCGGCATCGGCGCAAGCATCTGGGCGGCGTCATATTCGCCGTTGATGGTCTTGTCGCGGATGATCGCCCAACCGGCGGTCTTCACCACCTCGACATTGAGCTTCTGCTTCTCGTAGAAGCCCATAGGCGCGCCCATGATGATGGGAGTCGCGCAGGTGATCGGAATGAAGCCGACCTTGAGGTTCGCTTTTTCGGGCGCCCCCGCCTCGCCAAGAGCTTGAGCGGCGGCCTTTATCGGGAACACGTGATTGAGCGCGGCTGCGGCTGTGGTCGCGCCGATCGCCTGAAGGAACAGGCGCCGCTCGATCGTCTTGGGGAAGATCGCCTTCAACAGCGCCTGTTCGGTCGCGTGTTCGACGGCCGCGACCGAGAGCGCCTCGTCATGAGCCGCCTGACTTGAATGCGCGCCGCAGGGACAGCGTGTCAGCTTCCAATTTGATCCAGACCCGCTCATTGCGCTCTCCATCGATGACCTGGATCGATGAGCAATGGCTGTGCCATGCGACTGCGCGAAGAATCCCACCTGATCACCAGAGCCGCCTGGCGTGACAGCGCCAGCAATGTCGACTTAATGCCGACAATTTACCGGCACTCGGCGTTCCGAGGCCTGCCCGTAGCCGACGATCAGCCAAACCGCCGACGCAGTCGATCGTTGTCGCGCCTTAGAGTTTGACCCGGCGCTAACCTGGCCCGCCCTCAAACCTCGCATCCGTTTTGCGGCGCGCTTAGGATGACCGCGCCGCCAGTTCGCTGCCCGTCTCCTCCGTATTGCCTGCGCCCGGGCCATCGGCGCCATGACGAGCCGGCTCGATAACTCGACCCTGCCGAGATCGTGCAATAAGAAGACGCTGCGCGTTGCTCTGGCTCAGGCGTCCAAGGCGCGAGCGGCCATCGTGGCCTTGGCCCACCAGACGAGCTCGTCCAGCGCGATCTTCGCGGAGCCAAGAAGATTCTGCTCGATCGTTTCGATCGGCTGGTTGCCGACAGCAGGGAAGATCGTGAAGAAGTCGGCCCCACCGATGTGGACGGCCGCGTGCGTCGAGACCATGTGCAACTCGACTGCGATCTGACGGAGGTGCTCTAAGGCTCGGGCAGCGCCCATGCCCCCGTAGCCGATCGCGGTGAACGGCTTGTGGTTCCACTCCTTGTACGCTTGGTCGAGCGCGTTCTTGAGGACAGCCGACAAGGAATGATTGTACTCGGCGACGACAAAGATGAAGCCGTCGAAGCGCGCCAACTCATGCTGCCAGCGCGTCGCCTCAGCGCTCTGGCTCGGTGCGAACGCGCTTGAGGCGACCTCGTCGAACATCGGCAGATTAAAGTCGCGGAGGTCGAGAAGCTCGACGTCAATGTCGGAGCGGGACTGCGCTTGTCTCAGCATCCACTGGGCCGGAACGTCGGCGAAACGGGCTCCGCGGGTCGTCCCAATGATCAGAGCGATCTTAGGCCTAGCGTGATCTGTCGTGGACATGGCTTTGATCTCCTCGATGCCTCGCGCCGGTCAGGCGTCGAATGGCTTGGCGAGGGGAAAAATGACCGGACGGCTGATAGCCTACTAGCCATCCGAAGCGGGCTTCGGCGTCCCCGTATCCGGAACACTTGGGTGCCTAGCGGCTGACAACCGTCGGTAATTCAGGCACACTTTCGGGGCGCGCTGCACGGCAGTTAGACGGGGGTCGGTTTGGAAATTGAAGACCTTCGCGTGTTTGTCGAGATCGCCGACGCGGGCGGGGTCAACTCCGCCGCTCGTCGGCTCGGTCTGGCGAAATCGATCGTCAGCCGTCGCTTGTTGCGGCTCGAAGACGAACTCGGCGCTCAGCTTGTCGCCCGCACGACCCGAGGCGTCGTTCTGACAGAGGCCGGCGCCCATTTCCGGGATGAAGCGGCGAAGGTCTGCGCGGTCATCGATAATGCACGCGAAGACATGTCGCCCGCCGGGGCGCTAAGGGGCCTACTTCGCGTCGCAGCGCCGGCCTCGTTCGGTCGCCAGTTGGCGCCGGTCCTCGCCGAACTCGCTCAACGGCACAAGGATCTGCACGTCCACATTCGCTTCAATGATCGCTATGTCGACCTCGCCGCCGAGGGCTTCGATTGCGCCATTCGCGTCGGATACCTGTCCGACTCAAATCTGGTGGCGCGCAAAGTCGGTGAGCTCCCTGTTCGCCTCTATGCAAGTCCCACCTACCTGTCGGAGCACGGCGAGCCGCAAACGCCATCCGACGTTCTGCAGCACTCGTGCCTCACGCCTGGCGCGGACGTTTGGAACTTCAGACGCGGTGGTGAAACGATTCCGTTACGCCCGCAGGGTCGGTTCAAAGCAGACAACGCTTTCGTTATCGCGGAGGCGGCTGCAAGAGGTGTCGGCATTGCCGTATTGGGAGAAATCATCGCTGCGCCCTACGTCGCCGAAGGCGCGCTGACACCGGTGCTGCAAAGCTATGACCTGCCCGCGGTCGGCATCTACATCGTGCGGCCGCAGGGGCAGCATCTGCCACGAAAGGTGCGGGTGCTGATCGACCTGCTGGCCGAGGCGTTCGCAACGCCTTCAGCTGCAAACGCGCGCTGACCCGGTACGGTCCCCAGAGGCGAAGCCTGATAGGGCGGCAGGCTATTCATGCGCACGCGGCTCGAAGACGTTAATCTCCCCGCGCCGGGGCCAAGCCGCGGATGGTGGTCCACAAGGACCCGTCCTGCGGCTGCTGCGAGGCGTCGGTCGACCATGTCCCGCATTGAACGACGATGTCCGCAATGCGGCGAGTCGCCAGCGACAGCTTCTGGCGCTACGGCGTCATGGCGCGCACAGCGCTCCAATCCAGCCCGAAACGCGCCAGGTATTTTCGAAGTCGATCGGCGTCGTTGGCGCTCGCCTTTTTCGCTCTGCTGGCGGCGAACAGGGCTCGACCGGCGGCGCTGGCGGTGGCCTCCCGACGGCAGACGCTGACGACCTCGGCGAGTTGCACCTGGTCGAACAGATCGATCTCGGCCAAACCGCTCGGCCCGAGCAGTTCGAGCAGCTCGGCCTCCCGCTTGTCCCGTCTTGCGCCCCAGCCTCGCCGAAGCCGCGAGATCTCCTCGTCGACCGTCTCGGCGTCGACGCGGCCTTTTGGAGCGAGCGTCGCCATGCGTGTGACCGAGGCCCCGAGATCGCGAAAGTTCGCCGACCACGCCGCAGCCGAGGAGGTCGCGAAGGCGAGATATTTTTCGCGCGCTTCGCGGTTGAAGGAGACGCGAGAACCCTCGCGCTCGGAATAGCGGTCGAGTTCGTAATCGAGGTTCGGCTCGACGTCTTCGGGCCTATCCGCGAGCCCCGGCAGGTCGAAGGTCCACAAGTTGAGGCGCGCCAGCAAATCTTCCCGGAAGCGGCCGGCGCGGACGTCCTCCGAAAGATCGCGGTTGGTGCCGGCGATCAGCTGGAAGTCGCTCGCCACCTCCCTGTCCGAGCCCACGGGCAGGAAACGCTTCTCCTCGATCGCCCGCAGCGCCATCGCCTGCTCGTCGGGCCCGAGTTCGCCGATCTCGTCGAGGAACAGGATGCCCTTGTCGGCGGCCTTCAACAGACCTGCCCGGTCCTGCGCCGCGCCCGTGAAGGCGCCCTTCACATGGCCGAACAGGGTCGACATGGCGCTGTCGCCGCGCAGCGTCGCGCAGTTCACTTCGACGAAGGGGCCGCCGACCTGCCGGCGGGACTTTTTGAGGTCGTAGATGCGCCGTGCGAGCTGCGACTTTCCCGCTCCGGTCGGCCCGCACAGCAGCAGCGGCGCCTTGGAGCGGATCGCCACCCGCTCGATGCGGTCGATCATCCGGTTGAAGGCTTCGTTGCGGGTGGCGATGCCGGACTTTAGGAAGCTCGCGGCCTCGTCGCGGTCGCGTCGGAAGCGGGTCGCGATCTGATCGTAGCGCGACAGGTCGATGTCTATGACGCTGTAGGAGCTCCGCTTCGTCTCGCTTTCGTGGACGCGCCTCGGCGGCGACAGCTGCAGGATCGTGGCCGGCACGAAGCGCGCCTCGATCAGCAGGAACCAGCAAATCTGCGCGACATGCGTGCCGGTCGTGATGTTGACGAGATAGTCCTCAGCCTCGGTATCGAACGGGTAGGTCCGGGCGAAGTCGTGCATCGCCGAATAGACCTCGCCGAAGTCCCATGGGTCCTTCATCGGCATCAGGTGCCGGCGCACCTCCGCCTGCGGGGCGACCTGCGCGATGTCGCCGACGACGCGGTCGGCGAGTGACGCCGAGTTCTCGCCGTGGATCAGCTCGAGCCGGTCGACGGGAAGTTCGGGATGAAGGAACAGGTCGACGGACGGCCGCCAGCGCTCGAAGCGATTGTGTCGGCCAGCGTCGAGCGTCGTGCCGAGAAAGCCGATGACGACCCGCTTACGATCCACCGTGGATGATCCCGTACGATAAGCTACGATATTTAAATATCAGGAAATCGCGGATCGCGAAAGCGCCGCCAGGGCTTGGCAAGACGTTCCCAAAAAATCTTTTCCAACAAAGTCTTGGACTTTTCCAAAAATCCGATGGCGCTTCCCACGGATTGGCACGGTGCTCGCAATGATCTCGGCGAAACCGAACGGGAGACGAGGACGATGGCCAACAAGGCGCTCTTCAAGTCGATCGTCGGCCGGCTTGCTCCGGCCGCGACCGCGACCAACCACGCCGGCGCCTCGGCCTACGCCTATGGCCCGCGTCACCAGTTGGCGCAGCTCGCGGTGACGGGCTCGCTCGGCCGGACCTTCTACGCCGAGCCGGAGGCCCAGCTCGAGGCGGCGCTGAAGCTTGCTCATGAGGTCGAGCCCGCATTCCTCGCCAGGACTGCGGTCTACGCCCGCAAGCGCGGCCACATGAAGGACCTGCCGGCGCTTCTGCTCGCCGCCTTGTCGGGCATGCAAGGGACCGAGTTCGTCCGCGCCTTCCCGCAGGTCGTCGACAACGGCCGCATGTTGTGCAACTTCGTGCAGATCATGCGGTCGGGCGTCACGGGCCGGAAGTCGCTCGGCACAAGGCCGAAGAAGCTCGTCCAGGCCTGGCTCGACGCGGCCTCGGACCATCAGATCCTGAACGCGGCGGTGGGCCAGGCCCCCTCGCTCGCCGACGTGATCAAGATGGTCCACCCGCGCCCGGCCTCGCCTCAGCGGGCGGCGCTGTTCGGTTGGCTGATCGGGCGTCCCTACGACGTCGCGGCGGCTCCGGAGATCGTCCGGGCCTTCGAGGCGTTCAAGAAGGATCCGGTCGGCGACGTTCCGGATGTCCCGTTCCAGATGCTGACCTCGCTGCCCCTCACCGGGGAGCAGTGGGCCGGCGTCGGCCGAAAGGCCGGCTGGCACATGCTGCGCATGAACCTCAACACCTTCGCGCGCCACGGCGCGTTCGAGGTCGAGGGGTTTGCGGATTTCGTGGCGGAGCGCCTGCGCGACGCCCACGCGATCCGTCGCGCCAAGGTCTTCCCGTACCAGCTCATGGCGGCCTACGCGGCCACAGGCAAGGACGTGCCGGCCGTGGTGCGCGAGGCGCTGCAGGACGCGATGGAAGCCGCGGTCTCCAACGTGCCGACGGTCGCAGGGAACGTGGTGGTGTGTCCCGACGTATCGGGCTCGATGAGTTCGTCCGTCACCGGCTACCGGCCGGGGGCGACCTCCGCGGTCCGCTGCATCGACGTCGCGGCGCTCGTGGCCGCCGCGCTCTTGCGGGCGAACCGGTCGGCGCGCGTCATGCCGTTCGAGTGGGATGTGGTCGAAATCGACCTCAACCCGCGCGACAGCGTGCTGACCAATGCGGCCAAGCTCGCAGGGGTCGGCGGCGGCGGCACCAACTGCTCGGCTCCGGTCGAGCGGCTGGCCGTGGAGAAAGCCAAGGTCGACCTGCTGGTGTTCGTCTCGGACAACGAGTCCTGGGCGCATGGGCGGCGAGGTCCTGGCACGGCCCTGATGCAGTCCTTCAGGAAGCTGAAGGCGATCAACCCGGGCCTGAAGATGGTCTGCGTCGACATCCAGCCCTACGGGGCGACGCAGGCGATCGAGAGCGAGGACATCCTCAACGTCGGAGGCTTCTCCGACGCGGTGTTCGAGATGATCGGCCACTTCGCGGACGGGACCCTCGGGCCCGACCACTGGGTGGGCGACATCGAGAAGATCGAGCTCTGACGAGAAGGGACGCGGGCGATGGGGCCCGCGTCCCAGCAAGGAAACCGAAGCAGACTGGTCCGTCCCGGCGACGCGACGAATGCCGGCCGAGAGTACACCACCATCTGGAGCGTTGGCGGACGGTAACCGCCCCGACCCACCGTTATCGGAGCTCCGCCTCTCGCCAATTTCGTCGTCGCGTCTCCCGGACGGATCGAAGCCGTGACGAATGCTGACGGAACTACATCACTGTTAATGACCAGGTCGCGGGTTCGAGTCCCGCCGGGCTCTCGGGCCCGTAGCTCAGCGGCAGAGCAGGGGCGAAGGGTCGCCGGAAGGCGATCCTCGCCAGACGTTTCGTCGAATCTTGTCGTCACGGCTTCGGCCGAATGGAACTGACGTGACGAATGCAGGCAGGACTCCATGCACGAATGAGGTCGCAGGTTCGAAGCCTGCCAGGTCCGCAAGATCGGACCTGTAGCTCAGCCGGAAGAGCACATTCCCTTGTCCTGCCGCCCCTCGTCGTCACGACCCTCGAACTGACGCGGCGAATGCCTGCGGGACTACATGGGTAGAGCGCCCGCCGGAAGCGGCGGGAGGTCGGCGGTTCAAGCCCGCCCCGGCGTCAGCCGAGTAGCTCAGCAAACGTCTCGCGAACACTTGTCGCCTCGGCCGACGGACTGAACTGAACGCCCAAGCCAAGACGCGTGAGGAGACGCGCCATGATCACCGGAAAGACGCTCATCGACTGGGGCTTTGCGCCCGGTTCCTGGTTCTCGGAAGGCATCGCGGCCGCGCAGGCGGCGGCCGATCGCGGCGAGGACCCGCGCGCGGCCGCTGCTGCGCTTGCGCCGGAGCTGCGCCCGCAGCGCGCGATGAGCGCGCCCGGCACCGTGCCGTATCACCTCAACATCCGGGCTGAGAACGACGGCGACGCCGAGAACATCGCGAACGTCCAGGCTCATATGGATGAGCTGATGCGCGTGCCGACGATCCGCGCCGGCGCCGTGATGCCGGACGCCTGCCCAGCCGGACGCGCGCCGGGCACGATCCCGGTGGGCGGAGTGATCGCGACTGAGAACGCCATCCATCCGGGTTTTCATTCGGCTGACATCTGCTGCTCGATGGCGCTGACCTCGTTCGGCGACGTCGATCCGACCAGCATCATCGACGCCGGAATGGCCTGGTCGCATTTCGGCGGCGGCGGACGGCCGCGTGGCGCGCAGATCCGCCCGCCGGCCGAGATCCTTCAGGCGATGGACGCGAACCCCTTCCTGAAGACGCTGACTTCGGCGGCGATCGAGCATTTCGCGACGCAGGGCGACGGCAACCACTTCTTCTATGTGGGCCGCCGCGCCTCGACCGGCGACGTGACGCTCGTGACCCATCACGGCTCCCGCAAACCCGGCGCGCTGCTCTACAAGGCCGGCATGGCGCTCGCCGAGGAGACCCGGCGCGCGGTCTCGCGAGAGACACCGTCTCACAACGCCTGGATCGAGGCGGACACGGCGGAGGGCGAGGCCTATTGGGAGGCGCTGCAGATCATCCGGCTGTGGACCAAGGCGAACCACTACGCGATCCACGATCTCGTGGCCGAGGCGCTCGGGCTCGAACCCGTCGACCGGTTCTGGAACGAGCACAACTTCGTCTTCCGGAAGACCGACGGCCTGTTCTACCACGCCAAGGGCGCGACCCCGGCCTATGACGGTTTCTCCGCCGACGACACGGGGCTCACGCTCGTGCCGCTCAACATGGGCGAGCCGATCCTGATCACCCGCGGCAAGGACGCGCCGAACGGGCTCGGCTTCTCGCCGCATGGCGCGGGACGCAACTTCAGCCGCTCGGCCTTTCTGCGCGCCCAGACCGAGACGCCGGAGGAGCAGCTCGCCGCGGTGCGCAAGCGCATCGACGCGCGGTTCTTCAGCGGCGTGCCGGACGCATCCGAGCTTCCGGCTGCCTACAAGAACGCCGACACGGTGCGCTCTCAGCTCGCCGAGTTCGGGCTCTGCGAGGTGGTGGACACGGTGGAGCCGGTCGGCTGCATCATGGCCGGCGACTGGCAGGTCAACGCGCCGTGGCGGAAGAAGAAGGCCGCCAAGGCCGCGAGGGACAGCCAGGCGGACTCGATCGGCTGATCGATATCCCGGGCGCCCCATCGGGACGTCCGGGGTCTCTCAGTAAACAGCTGAATGTCCGCAATGCGGCGAGTCGCCAGCGACAGCTTCTGGCGCGTCCCGAACGGTTACGGGTGTACGATTGCCTTCGAGGGGCCGCCTCTAGGAGGAGGCTATGCGCCAGCCCGACTTGTTCCGCTTACCTCAGAAGCCATGGAACGCCGGTCGGCTCATCGGTCCGAAAGCGCCGTTGAAGCCGAAGCATATCTGGGCGATCCGGTCGCCTTGGGTGAAGCCTTTCTCGAAAAGCTGTTCCTGGATCCGGTTCGCTCCCTAGGAAGGCGACAACTCTTCACCGGCTGCGCGGCGATAAGTCTGGCTTGGGCGCGCCGAAAAGCGCGAGCTGGGGAGGCCCCTGCGTACTGGGTCCGGCTCGCCGCTCTCGCCCACGCGGGCGTCCTGACGGACGCGCGGATCGAGGCGAAGGATCCGGAAGCGTTCGCTCAGTGGGCGATCGAGAATTTCGGCGTCGAGCAGCTCTGGGCGACATCGATGGAACGTCAGGAAGCGCCCAGATGGTCTCCCGAACTTCTGTCTGAAGTCTACCTCCGTGCGGACCTCAATGCGCAAGCGATGCTCGCGATACAGAATATGCCGTTCGGCGGACAGGTGGCCTCATGGTCCAAGATCGTAGAGGGCGAAGCGATGTCGGACCTCGCAAGCCGTCCGTTGGGCCTTCTCATCTATCCAGGTCCGTTGGACGACTTCGGCCCCCCGCCGAACGACGTTGAGCTCGCCGAATGGGAAACCCCTCCGGGGGGCGCAACGACGCTTCTCGGATTGCTCGACGCGCTGCCGTTCTGCGCCAAGATCGGCCAACCGAGCGCCGCGACCGTTGATCGGTTGATCGGCATTCTCACCGCCGAACGCGACTTCGTGTCGGACGATATAGACCGCTATCTGACGGCGCTGAACGCCGTCGCCGACATGAGCGCCGCGGGACGCTCAGTTCGCCTCAGCGACGCGGTGCTCGACCGCTGCACGACCCTGCTTCGTCAGCAAGATGCGCAAGAGCGAATTCCATACCTGCTCAGCATCGCCGTCACCGCCTGCGCGGCGTGCGAAGACCGCAAAGCGTACCGGGATCGCTTCGGCGCGTTTTTCACGAGCACGGCCTTTCGCCTAGGCGACGAGACCGCCCTAAGCACGCTCCGCCAGATCATCGACCATATGCTTGTTGCGGAACGCCGGATGGCGCCCGAGCTAGGACGCGCCCGATTGATCGCCGACTACAAGCTGAGGCGCGCGCCCTGAACGCTGTTCTTCCGCGACGACTCCTCGATGGCGCCGTCCGCGCTCGCCATCATGGCGCGGTGCTTCGCGTCCACGATACCATGAGCCATGAACGGCAAATCAGATCTTTCCGACGTCGAAGCAAGCGCGCTCGATCAAATACCAGATCATCATCGCCAAGCTGCCGCTCGCCCGCGACGTCGAGGACTTCGCCTTCGACGACACGCCGATCAACGAGACCCTGATCCGCGACCTCGCCGGAGGCGAGTTCCTGGCCCATCAGCGCAACGTCGTGCTGGTCGGCGGCACCGGAACCGGCAAGACCCACCTCGCCATCGCGATCGTCCGGGCCTGCATCCGCGACGGCGCGCGCGGCCGGTTCTTCAACGTGGTCGACCTCGTCAACAAGCTCGAGGCGGAAGGCCGTTCAGGACGCCAGGGCCGCATGGCCGACTACCTCGGCCGCCTCGACTTCGTGGTCCTCGACGAGCTCGGCTACCTGCCGTTCGCGCAGTCCGGCGGCCAGCTCTTGTTCCATCTGATCAGCCGCCTCTACGAGCAGACCTCGATCATCGTCACCACCAACCTCGCCTTCGGCGAATGGCCAAGCGTGTTCGGCGACGCAAAGATGACCACCGCGCTGCTCGACCGGCTCACCCACCACTGCGACGTCGTCGAGACCGGCAACGAGAGCTGGCGCTTCAAGAACCGCGCCTGAGCGCCGCCCGAGGCCGCGCCCTCTGGACGTCGATCCCGCCGGCGCTGCGCAACCCCGACCAGCTCCGCGCCGGCGGGATCGACACCGCTCACCCAGCTTCAGGGGGTCGACATTGGACGCCGATAAGGGGTCAAAGTTCAGCGCCGATTGACAGCCAGTCGCTCGAACATCGACCTCAGGCAGGCCTTTGCTAGCTTCCGCGACATCGTTTGCGCCCTTGTTCGCCACGACGACACCAACGCTGTGGTCGCGAAGGAAGTGAAGTCTTTCTGAGGACAGCGCGCCAAGGCGACAGAATGCGAAGGCTAGACAGCAATAGCCGACTTTGACCCAAGCCGGTCGACAGCGAGCCAAGGCCCGCCCCCGGTGCGTCCCCGAATGGCTGCGGGTGTATGATTCCGTCGAGGGGCCGCCTCTAGGAGGAGGCAATGCGCCGATCGCGACCGGCGTGTTCCGCGCACGCGTTACGGTCACGCTCGACTTTAGGGTCGAAACAGGTGTCAACGCTGACGCGGATTTGAGCGCAGCGGCCTGGAAACGGGCAAGCCACGGGTTTTACCGGGAACAACCTCGGGGAAGGCCACCTTCAACACGTTGGCACGAAATCTGCTTTTCAAAATGGGAAGTATACTTCCTATTTTTGAAGGAATGGCATGGCCTCCGCCAATCGGCTCTCGAAAGATTACGACGTCATCGTCTGCGGCGGCGGCTCGGCGGGATGCGTCGTGGCGAGCCGGCTCGCGGCTGACCCGGACCTCGAAGTTCTGCTGATCGAAGCGGGGGGCATGGACGACGCCCCCGAGGTCCGCGATCCCACGATCTGGATGCGCAACATCGGCTCCGAGCGCGACTGGGGCTTCGCGTCGGAGCCGTGTCCGGGCCTCAACGGGCGGCGCGCGCCGCTCCCGATGGGCCGCGTGCTCGGCGGCGGATCGAGCGTCAACGGGCTCGTCTGGGCGCGGGGGCACAAGAGCGACTTCGACCTTTGGGAGGCCGAGACCGGCGATCCGGGCTGGGGGTACGAGGCCGCGGTCGATCTCTACAGGCGGATCGAGGATTGGGACGGGCCGGCTTCCCCGCTGCGCGGCGTCGGCGGGCCGATGTCCATCACCCTTCCGAAGGACCCCATCCCCGTGGTGCATGGCCTGCTGGCCGACGCTTGCGAGCTAGGCGTCCCCGCAGTCGCTGACCACAACGCCGAGGCGATGGCGGGCGACGGCTGCTGCGCGATCGCGAACGTCAACGTCGATCGGGACGGCCAGCGGGTCTCCACCGCGACAGCCTACCTCCGCCCGAAGATCGGGCAGCCGAACCTGACAGTGGTGACCCACGCTCTGACCCGGCGCGTCGTGATCGAGAACGGCCGTGCGGTCGCCGTCGAGTTCGAACATGACGGCGAGATCCGTCTTGCTCGCGCGCGCCACGAGATCGTGCTCTCCCTTGGCGCGATCAACACGCCGAAGACCCTGATGCTGTCGGGGATCGGGGACGCCGCGGCGCTCCGGCGCCTTGGACTGCCGGTCGTCCAGCATCTGCCGGGCGTCGGCCAGAACTTTCAGGACCACATTCTCGTCGCCGGCTGCGTGTTCGAGTATCGCGAGCCGTCGGCGCCGCGGAACAACTCCGCCGAGTTCACGATCTTCTGCAAATCCGAGGCGTCGCTGACCAGGCCGGACCTCCAGCCGATCCTTGAGGAATGCGCGTTCGGCTCTGAAGTCACGCGGCCGGCCTATGACCTGCCGGTCGATCCGTCCGCCTGCTTCACCTTGGCGCCGGGCCTGATCCGGCCGAAGAGCCGCGGCCACGTCGCGCTGACCGGCGCTCGGCCCGAAGACCCGGTGAAGGTGCACGCGAACTTCCTCAGCGAGGAGGCGGACGTCCGCGCCCTGCTCCGCTGCGTCGAGATCTGCCGCGAGATCGGTCACTCGGACGCGCTGAGGCCATTCGTGAAGCGCGAGCTGATGCCAGGACCGCTTTCGGCGCGGGAGATGCTGACCTTCCTGCGGAACGCCGCCGGGACCTATTTCCACCAGACCTGTACGGCGAAGATGGGCCGCGACCCGATGTCGGTCGTCGACGGCTCGCTCAAGGTCTACGGCGTGGACGGGCTGCGGGTGGCCGACGGTTCGATCATGCCGGAGGTGGCGGGTGGCAACACGATGGCCCCTTGCGTCCTCATCGGCGAGCGCGCGGCGGATCTCATCGCCCGCGCCCTCGCGACCAAGACTGACCTCCCATCAAGAACTGACCTGGCGTCACGGCAACTCGACGGAGCCGCAGCATGAATCCCGCCTCCTACGACGAGGTCGACGGCGTTCGCACCTACAAGCTGTTCATCGGCGGCGAATGGGTCGCGTCGTCGCGCAACATCGTGGCCGACAGCTTCAATCCCGCGGACGGGGCGCTCTTCGCGCGGACGCAGCAGGCCGGCCGCGACGAGGTCGTCGGCGCGATCGACGCCGCCCACAAGGCGTTTGAAGCCTGGGGCGCTTCGCTCGCGAGCGAACGCGAGAAAATCCTGCTCAAGACCGCGGAGGTGATCGAGCGGCGCACGCCCGAAATCCGCGACATGCTGATCGACGAGTGCGGCTCGGTCTTCAACAAGGCGCTGTGGGAGATCTCCTACGTCACCGATTGCCTCGTGAGCGCGGCGGGCGACGTGCGGCACGTCATGGGCGAGACCATGCCGGTGACCCAGCCCGGCCAGATCTCGATGTCCGTGCGCCGGCCGCTCGGCGTCGTGGCCGGGATCGCGCCGTTCAACTCGCCCTTCCTGCTGTCGATGAAGAAGATCGCTTTCGCGCTCGCGGCCGGGAACACCTTCGTGCTGAAGCCGTCGGAGGAGACGCCGATCTCAGGCGCGCTGATCGCCGACATCTTCGACGAGGCCGGGCTTCCCGCCGGCGTGCTGAACGTCGTTCCGGGCGTGCCGGCCGAAGTCGGCGAGCTCATCATGGCCGACCCTCGCGTGAAGCTTGTCACCTTCACGGGCTCGACCCGGACGGGACGCAAGCTGGCGGTCGAGGCGGCGAAGCACCTCAAGAAGTTCACGCTCGAGATGGGCGGCAAGAGTCCCCTGATCGTGCTCAAGGACGCCGACCTCGACTATGCGGTCGATGCGGCCGCCTTCGGCGTGTTCCTGCATCAGGGCCAGGTCTGCATGGCGAACTCGAAGATCATGGTCGAGGCGCCGATCTTCGAGGTCTTCAAGGAGCGCTTCGTCGCCAAGGCCAAGACCGTCCCGGTCGGCCATCCGCGCGAGACGACCAGCGTGATCGGACCGCTGATCCGCGACGGCCAGGTCAGCTTCATCGACGGCCAGCTGGAGGACGCCAGGGCCAAGGGCGCCAAGGTCGAGACCGGCGGCGGCCACGAGGGCCGCTACTTCGAGCCGACGGTCCTGAGCGGCGTCACGCCCGAGATGCGCATCTACCACGAGGAGAGCTTCGGCCCCGTCGTGTCGCTGATCCGCGTCGAGGACTCGGAAGAGGCGCTCAGGATCGCGAACGACACCGAATACGGCCTCTCCGCCGCGGTCATCACGAACGACCTGCAGAAGGCCATGGATCTGTCGATGCGGCTCGAATCCGGAATGGTGCACGTCAACGACTGCACCATCACGGACGAGCCGCACGTGCCGTTCGGCGGCGTGAAGAACAGCGGCTTCGGGCGGGAGGGCGGTCGCTCCTCCTGGGAGGAGTTGACGGAGCAGAAGTGGATCACAATCCAGCTCGGCAAGCGGGAGTTTCCCTTCTGACAGGGGAGACGACCGACTAGCGGGGGCATTGCGGCGCAAGCCGCGCGTCAACGGCGGGGAAGACGAAGATGGCCAAGACAGAACTGAGACTGGACGAACACGCGATCGAGCCGATCCCGGAGGCTGACCGGGATTCGACCGGTCCTCAGCAGATGTGGATCTGGGCGGGGGCCAACATCGCGCCCATCAACTGGGCGCTCGGGGCGCTCGGCATCATCCTGAAGCTCGGGATATGGGACACGATCGCCGTGATCGTGCTCGGCAACCTCGTGGGCTGCACGCTGTTCGCCTCCTTCACCGTCATGGGGCACAAAACCGGCGTGAACCAGATGGTGCTGAGCCGCGCGCCCTTCGGCAGGCGCGGGGCCTACCTTCCCGCCGCGCTCGTCTTCCTGATGACGCTCGGCTGGATTGGGGTGAACACCTACTTCCCGGTCAAGATCTCGATGGGGATCCTGGGCCAGTTCGGCGTGCCGGACACCGCGACGCCGAACCTCATCGTCATCACGATCATCATGGCGCTGCAGGTCGGGATCGGGACCTACGGTTTCTATGCCATCCGCACCTTCGAGAAATACACCGTGCCCGCGACGGTCGCGATCATGGTCCTGATCAGCGTGGCCGCGTGGTCGCAGCCGGGCGTGGTGAACTGGAACCTCGTCAGCCCGCTGGCCCCGGGCGAGCGCCTCGCCATGATCACGCTGCTGACCGCCGCGATCGGTGTCGGCTGGGGCATTTCGTGGGTCACCTGGGCGTCCGACTATTCTCGCTTCGTGCCGAGCAGCCAGTCCTCGAAGTCCGTGTTCTGGTACAGCTTCTTCGGCATGTATGTGCCGGTCGTCTGGCTCGGGATCCTCGGCGCGACGATCGCCAGCGTCTCCAACACCGCCGACCCCGCCAAGATGGTGAGCGCGGTGTTCGGCGGCCCGATGGCGGTGCTGGTGCTGGCGCTCGTCCTGCATGGACCGATCGCGACCAACATCCTCAACGTCTACTCCGCGACGCTCGCGCTTCTCAGCATGGGCATCCGCGTGCCGCGCATGGCGCTCGCGCTGTTCGTCGGCGCGGCCGGCTATCTGGTGACGTTCTACTTCGTGTTCGCGCCGGATTTCGCCCAGGCGTTCGACCACTGGATGATCGGTCTGATCATGTGGCTCAGCCCCTTCGCGGGCGTCGCGCTCGCGGATTTCTATGTGAAGCGCAAGGGACGGATCGATGTGCCGGAGCTCTACAAGTCTCCGGACACAAGCGCCTATGGCGACGTCAACTGGGCGGGGATCATCGCCTTCTTCGTCGGCCTGTTCGCGGGCTGGCTGTTCCAGAACGGGCTGCTCCCGGTCTTCCAGGGTCCGATCGCGAAGAACCTGCTCGGGGGGGCCGACCTTAGCTGGCTGGTGGGCACGCTGGTCGCGGGCGGGGTCTATCTCGCGCTCAGCCGGAAGCCGGCTGCGGCCGTCGCGGCCGTGCCGGGAGAGTGACGGCCGGCGTGTCGCCGATCGCCTGATCGACCTGAACGGCGGGGACTGGCGCGTCGTCGGCGCCCGCCGCAGTCTCTCGTAACCCAAGGCCCGGCCGCGCCGTCGCGGCCGGACGTCTTTTTTAGTCTGGACGCCCCCATGCATCACGATCTCCTCGTCCGCAACGCGACGCTTCCGGACGGCCGGACCGGGCTCGACATCGCGGTCAGCGGCGGCCGGATCGTTGCGATCGAGCGCGGCGTCGGCGGAGAGGCGTCGAGGGTGATCGACGCGGCCGGCCAGCTCGTCTCCGCGCCCTTCGTCGACGCGCACTTCCACATGGACGCGACGCTCTCGCTCGGCCTGCCGCGCCTCAACCAGTCCGGCACGCTGCTTGAAGGCATCGCCCTCTGGTCCGAGCTCAAGCCGCATCTGACTGCGGAGGCCGTGATCGAGCGCGCGCTGCGTTATTGCGACCTTGCGGTCTCGCAGGGCCTGCTCGCGATCCGCTCGCATGTCGACATCTGCGACGACCGGCTGCTCGCTGTCGACGCCCTGCTCGAGGTCAAGCGCCTCGTCTCGCCCTACCTCGACCTCCAGCTCGTGGCTTTCCCGCAGGACGGCTACTTCCGGTCGCCCAACGCGGCTAAAAATCTCGAGCGAGCGCTCGATATGGGCGTCGAGGTCGTGGGCGGCATCCCGCATTTCGAGCGCTCGATGCCGGACGGCGCGGCTTCCGTGCGGGCGCTCTGCGAGATCGCCGCGCAGCGCGGCCTACGCGTCGACATGCATTGCGACGAGACCGACGATCCGCTGTCGCGCCACGTCGAGACGCTCGCCTGCGAGACGATCCGTCTCGGTCTGCAGGGCCGGGTGGTCGGCTCGCACCTGACCTCCATGCACTCGATGGACAACTACTACGTCTCGAAGCTCATTCCGCTGATCGCGGAAGCGGGAATGGGCGTCATCGCCAACCCTCTGATCAACATCGTCCTGCAGGGCCGGCACGACAGCTATCCCAAGCGCCGCGGCATGACGCGCCTGCCGGAGCTCGCCGCAGCCGGCGTCCCCTGCGCCTACGGCCATGACTGCGTGATGGACCCGTGGTACGCGCTCGGAAGCGCCGACATGCTGGACGTCGCCCACATGGCGATCCACGTCGGCCAGATGACGAGCCGCGCCGCGATGCGCTCGGCCTTTGACGCGATCACCACAGTTCCCGCGGCGCTATTGGGGCTCGAAGGCTACGGGCTCGAGGTCGGCGCCAACGCCGATTTCGTCGTGCTGCAGGCGCGCGACCCGATCGAGGCCATCCGTCTCAAGGCGGCCCGGCTGTTCGTGGTGCGCCGGGGACGGGTGATCTCCGAGACGCCGCGCCGGATGGCGAGCATCGACCTGCCGGGCCGTTCCGGCCCGGTGGATCCGGCCGGCTATGCGCCGGCCATCGCCGGCCCCTGAACGCTCTCGGACGACTTCTGCTTCTGGATGGCTTGTCGATGTCTGCTTTTGGCGGATTGTGTTGAAAAATTCGGTCCGAGCGGATCTTGAGCCTAAACGCGCTGACCTGAGACTCTTTGCTCGTGGGCCGCGCCTCGCTCGACCGGGCCGGCGTGGACTTCACCCAATTTCAGAGCGCCGACGCGATCGTCAGCCTGATCGATGGCAGCTCGCGGCGACCGTCGGCGAAGCGCTGGGATACGCGGCCTGCTTCGTCGCGGCCGGCTGTTCGGGCTTGCGGCCTTGGCGTAATGCCCCCTTCTCTCGAGCGACGCGCGGGGTGTCGCCGAGCGGTGGCAGCTGAGCGCGCGCACCTTCGCGATCGAGTTTTTCGACGACGCGCGGACGCGGCCGAGCCGCAACCAAAAACGCCTTCCACGTTGATGCACCGTAACGACGCGCCGCGCATATATCGCGCGCCGGACGACGCGAAGATCAAAAAAGTCTCTCGCAGAGAGTCCTCGGCGCTCGCCGCCATTCGTCAAAGCCACGAGCCGAAGTGTCGTCGCATCAGGGGAGCGACGGCGGCAGGCGTCGGGAATCTTGGGGGCGATGGTGAGTTCACGTTCGAAGTACGGAGTTTCGGGCAGGATCGGCTACGGCGCCGCCATGCTCGCGGGGGCGTTGATCGCGATTCAAGGCGCGTCGGGCGCATCCGCCCAGACCGCTACCGAAAGCGGCGCGACGCATGCGGCCGCAATTCCTGCCGGACCACTCTCCTCGGCGCTCCACGCCTTCGCGACGCAGACCGGCCTGCAGGTCCTCGCCGACGCGGACGTCACGGCGGGCAAGCGCTCCCGGGGCGCGCGCGCCGGCCTCGCCCCCGCAGAGGCTCTGGCCTCGCTGCTCGAAGGGACCGGCGTCGCCGGGCGGATCGTCAGCGGATCGCAGGTCGAGCTTCGCGCCGAACCGCCCGCGACGGTCCAACTCGTGACCGGGCAGATCGATGACGGCGCGATCGCGCTTGAGCCGATCACCGTCTACGGGGAGAAGGCGGCCCGCGACTCCTCCCGCACCTACACGAGCGTCGGCGTGGTGACCGCGGAAGACCTGCAGAACTCGAGCGCCCGCGACACGGCCCAGGCCTACAATCGACTCGCGAACGTGCGCTCCTTTCCCTCGGGCGAAGGGAATTCGAGCATCGTGATCCGCGGCCTGAACGCCGAAGGCGTGACGGCGCCGGGCCGCTCCGCCCCGGTCGTCTCCGTCCTGATCGACGGCGCGCCGCAGAACATCGAAGCCATCCGCCGCGGCAGCCGCGGCCTATGGGACGTCGAGCAGATCGAGGTCCTGCGCGGCCCCCAGTCGACGCTGCAGGGCCGCAACTCGCTCGGCGGCAGCGTCGCGATCAAGACGAAGGATCCGACCTTCGAGCCGGAGGTCGTCATCGACGGCTCGCTCGGAACCGAGGATTCGAAGTCCGCCGCCTTCGCGGTGTTCGGCCCGCTGGTCAAGGATCAGGTCGCGATGCGCATCGCGGGCCAGATCGCGCGCGAGGACAAGGACATTAGGTTCGTGGCCCCGAGCCTGGACAAAGAGCGTCGGGACGAGTTCGAGCAGATCCGCGCCAAGCTGCTGCTGACGCCCGACGCGCTGCCGGGCTTTTCCGCCCTGCTCAGCGTCAGCCGCACCCATGACAAGCCGGGCTGGAACTTCGTGACCGGACCCGATTTCTTCGACCGCCGCTTCGACCCGGAGGACAGCTTCGGGGCCGAGTTCCGCGACACCAAGGTCAACCGCTACGGCGCGGAACTGGCCTACGAGTTCGCGCCGGGATGGAAGCTGACCTCGCTCACCACCTTCTCGGAGTCCGACCTCGATATCGACACGCCCGCCGGGGCGTCGTTCCAGCGCGACGAAACCCGCAAAGGCAAGGATTTCTCGCAGGACGTGCGGCTGAACTTCGACCCCGAGGGCTCCAGGCTGTCGGGCGTCGTGGGCTTCTTCGTTGGCCGTTACACCAGTGACGCGGCAGGCGTCGCCACGACCACCGCGCTCGCGCCTTACGGCGTTCCAATCGCGTTGGTGCAGGACCTGAAGGCCGAGTTCAGGACGACGTCGATCGCCGCCTATACGGACCTGCGGTACAAGCT
>NZ_JBHUER010000003.1:193236-286335 GCF_042681025.1 Methylopila henanensis | reverse complement strand
AACGACGGCGTGGCGCTCGATCTCGACGCTACCCTCGGTTGCCTCTTCGCAGGCTGTCCAGTGCCGGTCTACGGCGCGCTCGACGAGCGGAGCTCCGTCAGCAAGATCGTGTTTCTCCCCAAGTTCGGTCTGGCCTACGACCTCGCCGAGAACCAGACGATCGCCGCGACCGCGGCGAAGGGCTACCGTTCCGGCTTCTCGGAGGTCGTCGCCGGCACGACGGCGCTCCGCAAGATCGCCCCGGAATATCTGTGGTCCTACGAGCTGGCGTACCGCTCGAAGTGGTTCGACGACCGCCTGCAGATCGACGCCAACGCGTTCTATTACGACTACAAGGACCAGCAGATCGAGTCCCTCAACCCGGCCTTCCCGGGCCAGACGATCACCGAGAACGGCGGCAAGTCGCACGCCTATGGCGCGGAGATCGAGGCGCGCTGGCGCCCGATCGACGAACTGACGCTGTTCACCAACATCGGCCTGCTCAAGACGGAGTTCGACAAGGCGCTGACCACGGCCGGCGACCTGAAGGGCAACGAGTTTCCCCAGTCCCCGGCCGTCACGGTGGCGGCGGGCGCTCACTGGAAGCATCATTCCGGCTTCTTCGTCGGCGCCGACGGTTCCTACACCGACGGCTTCTTCAGCACGGGAGACCTGGCGAACACGCGCAGCCGCTACGTCAAGTCGTTCACGCTGGTCAACGCCACGCTCGGCTACGAGATGAAGCACGCGACCGTCGCTCTGTTCGCGCGCAACCTATTCGACAAGCAGTACCTGACCGGCATTGGCTCCACCGGGACTTCGGCCTCGATCGGCGACGGCCGGGTGGTGGGCGTGCGAGGCACGGCGAGGTTCTGATGACCGCAAAGCGCGGCGCGCTGGCCGCTGTCCTGGCCGTCGTGCTGTCCTCACAGGCGCTGGCCTGCGAGGGACGGCTGTTTGAGGGCGCGGACGTGATGGGCGCGCCGCTCTGCCTGCCTGCCGAACCGAAGCGCATCGTCGCGCTCGAGCCGACCTTCAGCCTCGGCATGGCGCTCGAGCTCGGCGCTCCGGTCGTGGGGGCCTCCATGTCGGGCATGAGCGACAAGGCGCTGAGGGCGCGCGCCGAGCAGGCCGGCGTCGTCGACATCGGCACGTTCGAGCAGCCGAGCATCGAGCGAATCATCGCGCTCAAGCCCGACCTCATCATCGGCAGCGCCTTCCTGGGCGCCAAGGTCCGCGACATGGCGGCGCGGATTGCGCCCACGGCCTTAATCACCGCCGACGACTGGAAGACGTTCTATCTTGCGGTGGCCAGGATCTCCGGCAGAGAAGAGGCCTCGAAAGGAGTCTTCTCCGATTACGAGCGGCGCGTCGCGGACATCCGCGCCCGGATGCCGGACGTGAAAGTGTCGTCCGTGCGCATCACGCCCTGGGACTTTCAGGTCTATCTCGACAAACCTGGCGCTTACGCCCCTTTCGCGGTGATGCGGGAGGCCGGCGTGAAGCGATCCGCCTACGAGACGTCCGAAAGCGGTCCCGGCGTGAAGCGTCCGGACTGGGAGGAGCTGGCGGGGCTCGACGGCGACGTGCTGCTCTACATCGTCGGGGGCTCCAACGATTCCGACCGGAACGGCAGGCATGAAGAGGTCGTGTCCAATCCGCTGTGGCTCATGCTGCCCGCCGTGAAGGCGGGGCGCGTCCACCGCGTCGACGCCGCGACCTGGATGGAGTTCAGCGGGCTCAATTCCGCCAACCGCGTCCTCGACGACATCGAGCGGTACGTCCTGAAGGCGCCGTGAGCGGCGCGGCGGAGCCAGAACACCGGAAGAACCGGGGGAGTCGGCGGCCGGCGGCGCTCGCCGCCCTTTGCGTCATTCTCATCGCCGTCGCGATCTGGTCGCTGTCGGCGGGGACCACGCTTTATCCCGTCGGGACGGTGCTGGACGCGCTATTCGCCGGCGACGGTTCGCGCGATCATCTCGTCATCGGGACCATCCGGGCGCCCCGCCTTTTCGCCGGCATGCTCGCAGGCTCCGCGCTCGCGGTGGCGGGAGCGATCATGCAGGCGGTCACGGGCAATCCCCTCGCCTCGCCCGGACTGCTCGGGCTCAACGCGGGCGCCGCCTTCGCGGTGGTGCTCGCGACCACGATTGCGGGCGCCTCGACGGGCGAGGCCTTCGTCTGGCCGGCTTTCGCAGGCGCAGCCGCCGCGACCGCAATCGCCTACGGGCTCGGATCCATTGGCCGCACGGGCGCGACCCCGCTCAAGATCGTGCTCGCAGGCGCGGTGCTGTCAGGCTTTCTCGGCTCGCTCACCGCAGCTGTGCTGGTGCTCGACAAGGGCACGATGGACACGGTGCGCATGTGGACCGCGGGGTCGCTCGCAGGCCGGACCATGTCGCATATCGAGGATGTCTCCCCCTTCATCCTCGCCGGGCTTGGCGCATCGCTCTTCCTTGGCCGGTTCCTCACGGCGCTTAGCCTGGGGACGGATGTCGCGCGCGCGCTTGGCCAGAACGTGCGGTTCTGGCGCGGCGCCTCGGTCGTCATCGTGGTGCTGCTGGCCGGCGGAGCCGTCGCGCTGGTAGGGCCGATCGGTTTCGTGGGGCTGGTGACGCCGCACATCGTCCGCATGGCGATCGGACAGGATCAGCGTTGGGTGATCCCGTTCTCCGCGCTGGGAGGCGCGCTTCTGCTGACGGTCGCCGACACTGCAAGCAGGACGCTGCTCGGCCAGAACTTCCCGGCTGGCGCGACCATGGCGCTGATCGGCGCGCCCTTCTTCATCATGCTCGCACGCCGTCGGCTTGGCCCCACGCCATGACGCGGATCGTCGCCGGAGCCGGTCTTCTCATCGTGCTGCTGGCTCTCGCCGGGCTGAAGATGGGCGACGTGCCGGTCGCATGGACCGATATCGCCTGGACCCTGACAGACCCGACGTCCAGCCCGCGCGACCTCGCGATGATCGTGCTTGATCTGCGCCTGCCACGCGTTCTGCTGGGGGCGTTGGTCGGCATGGCGCTCGGCGTCGCTGGCGCGATCACGCAAGCGATCTTGCGCAACCCGCTGGCCGAGCCCGGAACCCTTGGGGTCAACGCCGGCGCCGCGCTCGCCGTCACGGTGCTGATCGTGGCCTATCCGGCCTCCTCTCCCTTCCTCACGCCTTGGGCCGGATTCCTCGGCGCGACAGCCATGGCCGCGGCCATCTATGCACTGTCGTGGCGCGCGGGCGCGACATCGCTGCGCATCATCCTCGTCGGCGTAGGGCTGAGCTCTCTTTCCGGCGCCGGCATCACCCTGCTGACCGCCCTCGGCGACGCCCGAGACGTGCACCGCGCCTTCATCTGGCTGTCGGGCAGCGTCTACGAGGCGAACTGGTCTCAGGTCGCGGCGCTGAGCCTCTGGCTTGGACCGGCGCTCCCTCTCTGCTGGCTCGCCTCTCGCGCGCTTGACGTTGCTTCGCTCGGCGAAACGGCGGCGCGCAGCGTCGGGCAGGACGTCACGCGCTTCCAGGGCTTCGTTATCCTCCTGTGCACGCTGGTTTCGGGCGCCGCGGTCGCTGTGTCGGGCCTGATCGCCTTCGTCGGGCTGGTCGCGCCCCATGCGGCGCGGCGGCTGGTCGGGCCTCGTCACGCGAGGATCATTCCGGCCTCGGCCCTGATCGGCGCCGTGATCGTCATGACCGCCGACCTGATCGGCCGCGTCGCCTTCGCGCCGCTGCAGATTTCGGCGGGCGTCCTCACGGCGGTGATCGGCGCGCCGGCTTTCGCGTTCATTCTGTGGCGACGCCGGGCGTCGCTCGGATGAGGTCGTCAGCCGGCCAGCGCTCAGCCCGCTTGTTGTAGCGGCGCCACAAGCCGGCGCAGATCGTGCGGACGGCAGGCGGTCCCCGCGAGGGTCGGCGCCGTAGCCAATCCGAACGAAATGAGGAGCTTCGCTCATTCCTAGAAAGACGCCGAGCCCTGGCGGCGCGGCTGAGTTGGAGGCATTCTAAAACATTGAGATTGCATCACTTTCTTGGTGCGCCAACGATGCCGGACGGGTGCGAGCGCGGCCGTCGGCCGACGGGGGGCTGCCGACCGGCGTTTGAACTCGCGCAGCGAATGACGGATTGCGGGACGACGCGCGACGATGACGACCGGTACTGGCGCACTGACGGGGTTTGGAGCCGGCGACGGCCGTGACCTGCTGAACCGCGCGATCGAGGCGCATTATGAGGAAATGGTCGCGGCCGCGAGCGGGGGCGGCCGCCCCCGCTCGGCGGCGCTCGACATCGTCCACGATCTTTACGTCAAGCTCGCCATGCGGCCGGAAGCGCTGGCGGACACACGCTCGCTCGGAGCCTTCCTGCGCCGCGCCGCCGCCAATCTCGGCGTCGACCGGTTACGGCGCGAACGCTTTGAGGGCCGGCTGTTCTCGGGCACCGACGATGAGGCCGCCGCCGTCCCGGTTGAGTCCGCAGCGCCCTATCACGCGTTTGACGCCGAGCGCCGTATCGCCCTGCTGAAGCGGGCGATCGCCGAATTGCCCCCTCGCCGCCGCGCGGTCTTCGTGCTGCATCGGATGCATGGGCTGACGCCCGGCGAGATCGCGAACCGGCTGAAGCTCAGCCGCAACATGGTCGACCGCCACCTGCGGCGCGCCTTCACGCACTGTCTCGATAGGCTGGCGGAGTTCGACTAAGAGTCCGGAACACGCCTGCTCATTCGTCAGGGATGGGAGACACGAGGGCCGGGGAGCGTTTTTTGACGAACAGGAGGACGGCTGACCCGCGTCGAAAACGTCATGAGCAGGCCGTGGACTGGCTTCTGCGTGACCAGGACGGAACGTTGACGGACGAGGACCGGGCGCGGTTCGAGGCTTGGCGCGCCGCCTCTCCCGAAAACGACGAGGCCTATGCGGCGGCGGAACGCATCATGGGCGACGCCCGAACCGCGATTGCGGACGACCCGACGCTTCGAAGCGCGCCGACGAGAGCGGGCGGCGCGGGAAAACGGATCGCCGCAGGCCTCATCGTCGCGATCGCGGCCGGCGGGCTGTTTTTCGCCTTGGATGGACCGATCCGGCTCGAGGCCGACATGATCTCGGGCAAGGGAGAAATGCCGATCTTCACTCTGGCGGACGGTTCGACGCTGCAGCTCAACGCCTCGTCGGCCGTCGCCGAAGACTATTCGCCGGGTCGACGGACGATCCGCCTGCTTAGGGGCCAGGCCTATTTCGAAGTGAAGCCGGATTCCGACAGACCGTTCACGGTCGAGGCCGGGGACGCTCGGGTGACGGCTCTCGGCACTGCCTTCGACGTGCGGCTGGGAGGTTCCGAGACCGACGTCTCCGTGACCGAGCATTCTGTTCTCGTCGAGTTCACGCATGACCGTCCCGCCATCCGTCTTGAAGAAGGCGAGCAGGTCGCGTACCGGGCGTCGGCGGGTCAACTGACGAAGGGCGCAGGCGGCAAGCTCGCCGCTTCCTGGAGAAACGGGCGCCTGGTCGTCGAGAACCGGCCGCTGTCATTCGTCATCGAGGAACTGAACCGCAGATTTTCGGGCCGCGTCCTGATTGGACGCCCATCGCTGGAGGCGCGAAGGGTGACCGGCGTCATCCACATGTCGGACAAGGACGCGGCGCTGTCGTTTGTGGCGAAGGCGCTCGGGATCAGGATCGTGACGATCGGACCGATCAGCGTTCTGATCTGACCGATTGGTTCATGTCCCGATCGCAGGCGCAGGCGCGCCGGGATAGGATCCGCCGAGCGCCCTGCGGATGCAGGACGAAGAAGATCGTGACACGGGGCGATCATCGCTCAGACTATGGCCGCGATGATTGTATTCTGCAGAGATTCGCGCCTCAGCTCGTTCCCCCGCGAGCAATTTGCCCTTCGGATTCATATTTGTCGTCGGAGATCGCGCCGCCCCCACATCGTAGGTCGGCTTGTAATGGGTGTCGATGGACCCGGCCGGACGAATGACCCACGTACATCGCCTCATATATCAACGAAAATGGACAGAGGTGGATCGCAACGGATTATGCGGAGGCGGACACCATGTCCGCCACCGTGACGAACTTCTCCCGCGGCTTGCCGCGGACGCGGCCACGCTCGATTTCGGCGGCGTCGATCCGCCGCCACGCCTCGTAGTCGAGACATCCGGTCGCCACGCGCGCCAGAAGATCGTCGGTCTCCACCGCCGGAGGGGCGCCGCGGCCTCGCAGATCGGCGATCACGGCCGCGACCGTGTCCGCGCTGCACGCCCTGTTCGTTCCGATCGTGCCCTGTGGTCCGCGCTTGCTCCATCCGCATGCGTAGAGGCCCGGCCCGACGGAGCCCGCCGAGACGATCCGCCCGCCGACGTTGGCGTGGGTCCCGCGCGCCTCGTCGTAGGGCGCTCCCACCAGGGGCGCCGCCCGGCGGCCGATGCTCGCGAACAGCAGGCCGCAGTCGATCTCCACGCGTCCGCCGGCGGGAAGCGTGCGCGCGAACGAGACGCGTTCGACGCGGCCGTCGCCCTCGATCCGCACGGGGTCTAGATGGAACCGGAACACGCACCGTCGCGATTTGCTCTCGGACTCCCGGCCGAAGTTTTCGAGCAGGCCGATCGCCGCGCGGACGTCCGGGCCCGCGTCGGCGGCAACGGTGAAGCTGTCGGGTTGAAGGTCGGAGGCGTCGAGGCTAGCGGAGCACTCCGCGATGTCCTGGAACTCGTGGAGCTCCTTGGGCGAGAACCGCGTCTCCGCCGGTCCGCGCCGCCCTACGATCTGGACCTCACGGATCCGGCTTCGGGCCAGCGCGTCCAGCGCATGTTCGGCGATGTCGGTCGCGCGCAGTTCGTCGACCGTCTTGAGAAGGATGCGCGCGACGTCGAGCGCCACGTTGCCATGGCCCACGATGACGGCCCGCTCGGCCGAGAGGTCGAAGGACAGGTGGCTGAAATCGGGATGGCCGTTGTACCAGCCGACAAACTCGCCGGCGGTGTGGCTGCCCGGCAAATCCTCGCCGGGCGTCCCCAGGCGGCGGTCCACTGAGGCGCCCGTCGCCAGAATGACGGCGTCGTAAGCCGTGCGCAGGCTCTCGAGGGAGACGTCGACGCCGATCTCGATCCCGCCGAAGAAGCGGAAGCCGGGCATGCGCGCGATCCGGTCGAAGACCGCGCAGACCTGCTTCAGCTTGGGATGGTCCGGCGCCACCCCGAAACGCACGAGGCCGAACGGCGTCGGCAGCCGTTCAAACATATCGACGGCGACCGGGAGGTCCGACCGCAACAGCGCTTCCGCCGCATAGAAGCCGCTCGGACCGCCGCCCAGCACCGCGACGCGAAACGGCCTGTCGGACGAAGAGGCCATGGGATCGACCGGCGCGCTCATCCGGCGATCTCCCGACGGCGCTCCTCGGCGGTCGGAAGCGGCTCCAGGCGGGCGACGATGACCGGCGTCTCGGCCGCGCGGGCCCGGTTTATGCCGATCCAGTCCTTCTTGTCCGCAGGCAGCATGTAGTCGGCCTGGATCGCGCCGACCGGGCAGACCGGGACGCAGCCGCCGCAATCGATGCAGTTCTCCGGGTCGATGTAGGTCATGGCCTCGTCGAGATGGAAGCACTCGACGGGACAGACGGTGACGCATTCCGTGTACCGGCAGCCCCGGCACAGATCGGTGACGACGTAAGCCATCGTTCAATGTCCTTGATTGCGGGCGGCGCGCCGAAAGGGCGGCGCGGAAGTCCCGGCCGCCCCTGTTCCGCCGCGGCCCAGGTTAGGCCGAGGCGACCTCGACCAGCATGTCGGAGAAGGTCGGCGCGCGACCGAGATCGGCGTAGGCCGGCGGCGTCAGCGCATGCACCGTCGCGCCCTTGCGGTTCGACCGCTGCCAGTAGCCGGAGGGCGCCACCACGAGGCCCCGCATGACGTCGGGCGAGAGCGTGGCGAAGGCCTCGAACGCGCCGCGCTCGTTGAACACGCGGATCGGCGCGCCTGCGACGATCCCGCGGGCGGCGGCGTCCTCCGGATGGAGCAGCACCGCCTGTTGCTCGCCGGCCTGCGCGGTCTGGGCCGGCAGGTTGCCGTAGTTCGAGTTCAGGAAGGCGTGGCTCTTCGGCGAGATGAGGCTGAGCGGGTAACGCGCGGCGAGATCCGGCGCGGTCCGCGCGCTTTCGTTCGGCGCGATGTAGTGCGGCAGCGGATCGACGGGCTCGCCGGATTGATCGCCGCCAAACCCTTGACGGAACAGCGGAACGACGAAGTTGCCGCCCTCCGAGAGGCTGGAGCGGAATTCGCACTTGCCCGACGGCGTCGGGAAGTTTCCGTCGCGATGCGGTGCCCAGTCGTCCGCCTTCGGCATGTTCAGCCGGAGATAGCCCTTCTCCTTAAGCGCCTCGAGCGTCACGCCTTCGAGCGCCGGGCTCGCCCAATCCATCGACTGCTCGATCATCTCGTCGTCGGAGCGATAGAAGAACGGGTCGTCGATCCCGAGCGCCTTCGCGAGCCTGCGGAACAGCTCGGTGTTCGGCACGGCCTCGCCGAGCGGCTCGATCGCGGGGTTGTTGTAGGAGAGGTAAAGGTGCCCCCAGGAGAACATGATGTCCTTCTGTTCGAGCTGGGTCGTAGCGGGCAGAAGGATGTCGGCGTAACGCGCGGTGTCGGTGACGAAGTGTTCGCTGACCACAGTGAACAGATCCTCGCGCGCGAGCCCCTCCTCGAGCTTGGCCTGCTCCGTCACCATCGACATGGGATTGGCGTTGTAGACAAACAGTGAGCGGATCGGCGGATCGAAGCCGAGCTCGCCCGTGAGCGCCGCGCCGAGCCGCCATGAGTTCATGACCCGCATCGACGGCGGCTGGAGATCGGGGCGCATCAGGCCGCCCCAGTTGACCGGGAACGCCCAGATCGGGAGCTGCAGCAGGCCGCCGCCGACGTGCCGCCAGGCGCCGATCAGCGCCGGCAGGCAGGCGACCGCCCGCACCGTCTGGCCGCCGCCCGCATGGCGCTCGACCGCTACGCCGATGCGCACGACCGCCGGCGGCGTAGTGGCGTATTCGCGGGCGAGCTTCAGGATGTCCTCGACCGGAATTCCGGTCTCCGCCGAGGCGAACTCCGGCGTGTAAGCCGCAGCCCGCTCGGCGAGCTCCTCGAAGCCGATCGTATGCTTCTCGATGTAGTCGCGGTCGATCAGGTCCTCGGAAATGAGCACGTTGATGAGCGCGAGCGCAAGCGCGCCATCGGTGCCGGGGCGGATCGGTATGTGCCAGTCGGCGAGCCGGGCGGTGCGGGTGCGCACCGGATCGATGACGACGAGCTTGGCCCCGTTCTTCCGCGCCTGTTCGATGAAGGGCCAGTGGTGCGAATTCGTGCTGAGCGTGTTGCAGGCCCACAGCACGATGTACTTCGAATGCACGAAGCTTTCCGGGTCTACGCCCGGCGTATGACCGATGGTCATCATGTAGGCGGTGCAGGAGGCGCTGTCGCAGAAGGTGCGCTCGCACACCGTCGCGCCGAGCTTGTTGAACAGCGGATCGCCGACGTTCAGCCCGTTGATGATGCCCTGCGTGCCGAGATAGCTGTAGGGCAGGATCGCCTGCGCGCCGTCGGAGGCGAGGATGTCCTTCCAGCGGGCGGCGATCTCCGCGAGCGCGTCGTCCCACGAGATACGGGCGAACTGGCCTGAGCCCTTCGGCCCGACCCGCTTCATCGGGTAGAGCACGCGTTCTTCGCTGTAGACCCTGTCCTGGTAGTTGTTGACCTTCACGCAGAGCCGCCCGCGCGTGAAGGGATGGTCGGGATTGCCGCGGACCGCGATCGCCTTGCCGTCCTCGACGGTCGTCAGGATGGAGCAGGTGTCCGGACAATCGTGGGGGCATGCCCCGATGACCACGCTGCGCGCCATTTCGCCAATCCCTCGCTCATGCACGTTGCTCATTCAGTGAGCTTGGCGCGGATGTGGGCGGACGGCTTTATCCTGAAGCGACGTGGGATGTTCGCATCCTGCTAAATTTGAACTCACTCCAAAGTGGCTCGAATTTTGCTCCGACCCGAACCAGCGACGCCGTCACGCGTCGCCGATCCAGGATGCAGGGAGCTGCGGATGGTGCTCGGGCATTCAGTCGACAAATATGTCAACGGGTCCATGATCGAGACCTCGAACGCGCGGCGCTGGTCGGGCCTTCTCGCGGAGCGCTGGAGCCATCCGGCAGGCGAACTGCCCTCGCTCGTGCCGCGCGACACCGAGATCGCCGTGCAGCTGAGCGGCCGCACGGTGGTGGATCGCGAGGGCGGCGGGCAACGGCAGCACACCCATGGCCGGCAGGGCACGGTCTGGCTGTGCCCGGCGGGGATCCGGGAAGATTACGTCGAAATAATCGAGCCGATGGACGACTGCCTGCACATCTTTCTGCCTGCAAGGCCGTTCGGGGAGACGCTGCTCCGCGAGCACGACATCGATCCGGATCGGGTCGAAGTGCGCTACCAGACCGTCGCCCGGGACGCCTTCATCGAGACCGTCGCGGCGCACATCATGCGCGAGCTGTCGGTGGAAAGCGCCGGCGGCCGCCTTTTCGTCGAAGCGCTCGGCGTCGCGCTGGCCGCGCATCTCGTTCACGCCTACTCGTCCGCCACGCTTCGTCCCGACGCGGCGAGCGCGCAGGACCGGCCCCTCGACCCCCGACGGCTGGCGCGCGTCATGGAGTTCATCGAGGCTGAGATCGACGGCGACTTCACCGTGGCCGACCTCGCCTCCGTGGCCTGCATGAGCGTGGCTCATTTCGCGAGGTGTTTCCGGGCGGCGACGGGCGAGACCCCGCACGCGCATGTGAGCGCCCGACGCCTTCAGCGCGCCAAAGAGCGCCTGCTGGCGGACGATTGCGCGATCTCCGAGATCGCCTTCGCCGCGGGCTTCTCCTCGCAGGCGAACTTCACGCGCGCGTTCCGCAACGCGACGGGCACGACGCCCTTCCAGTATCGGATCGACGGCCGCGCGAACCGCCGGCCGGCGTAAAGCGCGTCCCCGCGCCCTCGATCGAGGCGGAGCGCTCGGCCTCGCCGAAACGCTCCGCCCGCGGCGTCAGGGGAAGATCTTGGCGATGCGCAGCTGCAGGAAGGCGTCCTGCTTCAGGCCGTTCTTCACGGACAGGTCGCGTCCCGCCATCGCATGGATCTGCCAGGTCGGCTGGAAGAAGTAGGAGACGGAGAGCCGGCCATAGGTCGTCTCGGTCTTCGAATTGGCCACCGAAACGTCTTCGAAGGTCTGCTTGCCGCCGAACCTGTGGCCGAGGCCGGCCGCGAGTTCGAGCGTCGGGTCGACCTTGTAGCGGACATAGCTGAGCAGCTCGAACTGCGGATCCTGCTCCAGGCGGCCTTTGACGCCGCCGACGTTCGCGGACGTGTTGTCCGAGAAGAACGAGACGTCCGCGACGAAGTCCATCGACCACTTCGGATCGAAATGCTTGACGTAGGCACCCTGCAGGACGGTCTGCCAGCGGTTGGCGCCGAGATTGAGGCCCCGATCGGAATCGTATTGTCCCGTCGGCGCGATGAGATAGGGCGTGAAGGCGATGACGTCTTCGGTCGCGTTGTTCAGCTTGTACTTGAAGGCCGTCGCCAAGATCAGATCGCCGATGCCGCCGGGCGATCCCAGCGGATCAAGCGCGCCGCTCGTCGACAGCTTGCCGACGGGCAGGAGAAACTGCGGGTCGACCGTCAGACGCGGCGCGATCTCGAAGACATGAAGCGCACGAAAGATGGAGACATTTGAATCGAGCTTTGCGTCGCCTGACACTTTATGGCCATCAGCGTAACTGTCGGACGTCTTGCCATACTGATAGTAGAGAATTCCTATCGTCGCCCCGACAGGGAATTGCTCATAATCCCCTGCGTTCACCTCCAGCGCCTGCGAGGCGCCGCCGAGGCAGGTCAAAGCCAGGCCCGCCATCGTAAGAGTCACGCACTTTGACCGCATTTTTCCAAACCCCCAGCGCATCCGTCTACAATCATGTAAACTGTAAGTAATTCTCTCCGCTCGTCAGATTTAGACAACATGTGATGATGTTCATAATCTGCTCAATCGTGTTCATGGACCGCGGCTGCGGTCTTCCCGTTTGGGAACGTCTTGCTGAGGTTGGGTGATTGGTTCTCCCGAGCCGCCGAAGCACGGGGTCAAGGCGACGTGAAGCTCCCGCCGCCGCTCCGCGAGCAAAAGCTTCGCGACATTTGCTGAGTTGATCCGTTCAATACCGAGCGCTCGACGGCCTTGCGGAGCAACGCCTAAGGGAGGCGCCCGATACGCGCGCGAACAGCGCTTGGTCACCGGAGTGTTTACATGGCCATCTGCGCCAGCGCTTGACCGGCGGTTACTGACCGAATGGGCTCGCCAGCGCGGTTCTGTTAGAGGACGCTCGTTGAACGCAGCGCCGTGGCTCGGCCCGGACTGTCCGGCTGGCGCGCGACAGCGCCAGACCGCCGTTCAGACGCTCAGCCGACATGATCCATCAGCCGCGTACTGAGCCAAGTACGCCTCAATTCGGTCGCCGTAGGCGCAAGGCGCCAATGCGCGTCTGTTTCGGCCGGGGCGGGGATAAGAGGCGGCGCCTGACGCGCCGCCTCCTATCGTCAGTTCGACAGCGACACCTCGACGAGGTTGTCGGAGAAGGTCGGCGAGTGGCCCATGTCGCCGAACTGGTGCGACGAGATCGAATTGACCGTGCCCTCGTTGAGCTGGCGCCAGTAGCCGAGCGTCGCCACCACGATCCCGGACGTCACGTCGTCTGTGATGCGCGCCACGCCCTTGAAGGCCCCGCGGTCGTTCGCGACCCTGACCCTGTCTCCCTCGCGAATGCCGCGGACGCCGGCGTCCACCGGGCTGATGAGCACGAACTGCTCGCCCTGCACGTGCTGCTTGTCCTTCATGTTGGCGTAGCAGGAGTTGAGGAAAGCGTGGCTCTTCGGGCTCACGATGTTGAGCGGGAAGCGCTTCGCGAGCTCAGGATCGTTCGTGTGGCTCTCGCGCGCCCCGACATAGTCCGGCAGCGGGTCCAGGTCCTCGCCGGGCTGGAAGCCGAGGTACATCTGGCGGAACGGCGGGGCCACGAAGTTCTTGGCGCCCTCGACCTTGAACTCGCATTTGCCCGAAGGCGTCGGAAAATTGCCGTTCCTATGCGGCGCCCGATCGTCCGGCGTGCCGACCTTCAGCCGCGCGAAGCCGTGCTTGCGCATGTAATCGAGGTCGACGCCGTCGCAGGCCGGCGACGACCAGTCGACGTAGTGCTCGAGACACTCGCTGTCCGACCACTTGAAGTTGTCTTCCTCGAAGCCGAGCCGCGCCGCCAGACGCCGGAAGATCTCGTTGTTCGGGATCGCCTCGCCGGGGCTTTCGGCGCATTTGGTGTTGTAGGTCAGGTAGAGATGGCCCCAGGAGAGGATCATGTCCTCCATCTCGGCGCCCATCGACGCTGGCAGCAGGATGTCGGCGTAGGACGCGGTGTCCGAGATGAAGTGTTCGGCGGACACGAGGAACAGGTCCTCGCGCATCAATCCCTCGACGATCTTGTCGGTCTCGGGCGCCTGGGTGACCGGGTTCGAGTTCCAGCACATCAGCGACATGATGGGAGGGCCGTCCCCGAGCCCCTCGCCCAGCAACGCCCGGCCGATGTGGAGGTTCGAGACCACGCGGGTGCCTTCCGGGATCAGGTCCGGCCGGCAGATGACGTCGAACTTGTACGGATGCTCCCAGACCGGGAACTGGGTCACGCCGCCGCCCACATGCCGCCAGGCGCCGGTCAGAGCCGGGAGCGACGAGACAGCGCGGATGGTCTGTCCCCCGCCGTAATGGCGTTCGAGCGCGACGCCCATGCGGATCGCCGCCGGCTGCGCGGTCGCGAGCTCATAGGCCAGCTTGCGGATGTCGTCCGCGGACACGCCGGTGATCTCCGCCGCCCATTCGGGCGTGCGGGTCGAGGCGCGCTCCTTCAGCTCCTCGAAGCCGACCGTGTAATTGTCGACGTAGGCCTGGTCGACCAGGCCCTGTTCGATGATCGAGTTGATGAGCGCCATGGCGAGGGCGCCGTCGGTGCCGGGCTTCGGAGCGATGTGCCAGTCGGCGCCCTTCGCGGTGCGCGACGCATAGCTGTCGATCACCACCACCTTTGCGCCCTTCTTCTGGGCGTCCTTCACGATCGCCCAGTGGTGCAGGTTGGTCGAGACCGAGTTGCACGCCCAGATGACGATGTACTTCGAGTGGATGTAGCTCTCGGGGTCGAGGCCGGCGGTCGGGCCGACGGTGAGCAGCCATGCGGTGCACGAGCCTTCGCCGCAGAAGGTGCGCTCCATGACCGTGGCGCCGAGCCGATTGAAGAAGGCGTCGCCGCCGTTCAGTCCGTGCACGAGCCCCTGATTGCCGAGATAGCTGTAGGGCGCGATCGCCTGCGGGCCGTACTGGTCGATGATCGCCTTCCAGCGCGTGACGATCGTGTCGAGGGCCTCGTCCCAGGTGATGCGCTCGAACTGGCCCGATCCCTTCGGGCCCACCCGCTTCATCGGGTGGAGCAGCCGGTCCGGATGGTAATGGCGCTCCTCGTAGTTCTTGAGTTTCACGCAGAGCGTGCCGCGCGTCATCGGGTGGTCCGGGTTGCCCTTCACGCCGAGCAGCTTGCCGTCGGCGACCTCGAAGATCATCGAGCAGGTGTCGGGGCAATCGTGCGGACAGCCGCCATAAAACGACAGCGATTTCACGTGATCGTTCATACAGGTCCCTCCCGCGCAGGCGCGTCTTTCACGCAGGGCGTCGCCGCCCGTCGCATGGCGCATTGGAACTAGAACATCTAGAAATTTGGGCGGGAGGAAGTGCCAATCACGGCTCGATCCATGGCGCCAATGCACATCGCGGAGGCGGCGCCCTATCGATGGACGCATGGACAGGTCGCCGATTGGTCCTCAAAGTCCGAAGCTTGTCGCGCCACTTATGGCGCCAAGGATCGGGTCGGCTGCTTCGTGGAACTTACGCTCTCCCTGGACCACGGCTGCGGGAAATCCCTGCAGGCGCAGATCTTCGAACAGGTTCGCGCCCTGATCCTCGACGGTCGGCTCAGGGCGGGAATGGCGTTGCCGCCGAGCAGGATGCTGGCCGAGCGGTTCGGGATTTCGCGGAACACCGCGCTCATCGCCTACGAGCGGCTGACCGCGGAAGGCTATGTCGAGGCGAGAGGGACCGCGGGCCTCTACGTTACGTCCATCCCGCCCGACGCGCTCATCCTCATCCGCGACGCAGGCAAGGCCGCCGCCCAGGAACCGGCGGCCGAGGCGTCCGCCACCGAGCCCCTGCTCTGCTTCGCGGGCTCGCCCGGCGGGGGCGGCGATCGGCCCGCGTTCGATTTCTGGGTCGGGCGGTCCGACGCGGCGTCGTTCCCGCTCAGGGCCTGGCGGCGGATCGTAAACCGTCTGTTAGCCGACGAAAGCGGCTACCTGACAGACTACTGCGATCCGGCCGGCCTGCCGGACCTGCGCCGCGCGATCGCCGACCATCTTGGCCGCGCGCGGGGCATGGGAGTGACCGAGGACCAGATCATCGTCACGGCCGGCGGCCAGGACGCGCTCAACCTCGTGGTCAACCTGCTCCGGTCCCATACGCGCCAGCTCTGCATCGAGAACCCCTGCTATCTCGGCGCGTCGATGCTTTTCAGCAGCACGTCGCTCCCCATCCACCCGATCCCCGTCGACGGGGACGGCATACAGACGGATCGCCTGCCGACGTCGCCGGGCAGCCTGCTCTACGTCACTCCCTCCCATCAGTTTCCGACCGGGGTGATGATGACGCTGGCGCGTCGGCTGGCCCTGCTGAGGTGGGCGGAGGAGACCGACAGCTATGTGGTCGAGGACGATTACGACAGCGACTTCCGCTACGACGGCCCGCCTCTGACGTCGCTGGCGGGCCTCGACCGGGGACGGCGCGTCCTGTACGCGGGGACGTTCTCGAAGTCGGTCGGCGCCGGCCTGCGCATCGGCTTCGCGGTCGTACCGCGTCAGATGTGGGACGACGCCCGGCTGCTGAAGGCCCGGATGAGCAACGGCCAGGCCTGGCTTGAACAAGCGACGCTCGCCGCGTTCATCAACGAAGGTCATTTCGACCGGCACCTGCGAAGGCTTCGCCAGGTCTACAAGTCTCGCCGCGACGCGCTCGTCGCGGCGTTGCACGCCCATTTCGACACCCCCCGGATCTCGGGCGCCGACAGCGGCCTCCATCTGACATGGCGCCTCCCCGAGGGCTTTCCCAGCGCCCGCGAGGTCCAGGTCATGGCGCGGGAGGCGGGCGTCGGCGCCTACGCCCTGTCGAGCGGAGCGGCCTTCGATTTTAACGGGGAAGCCGCGGACGACATCCTTGTGCTCGGCTATTCCTCCCTCGACGAACGCAAGGTCGCCGAAGCGATCTCAAAGCTCAAACGCACCTTGAGCTCCGGCGGAACCTTTGGAAACGACGGCCGCGACGACGTTCTATCGGGCGTCAGGCCGTGAACCCGTGAGGAGAAAACGCCTAGGATGGGTCGTCCGCCGACGCCTCCCGACCAGACCCTTTTATCCGCCCGCTAGCGTCCCAAAGCAGCTCCGCGCCAGTCGATCCAATACCGCTATCCGAAGGAAGGGGATCCTCGATCTTGGCCGGTCTCTCTCCCTCTTCATCCGCCGCTGACATTGTCGCCCACCTCGAAAGCGTGGGGTCGGAGCAGACGTTGACCTCCATGCGACGCGTAGGAATACGCGTCGACAAGGCCTTCGGCCTCGCCAATCCGGCCCTGCAGGGATTGGCCAAGCAAGTCGGTCGAGATCAGGGCCGCGCGCTCGCGCTGTGGCGTACGGCGATACGCGAGGCGCGCGTTCTGGCGATCTACACCGCAGAGCCACGTCGATTCACTGCGGAGGAGGCCATTGCGTGGGCGAACGATTTTGACTCCTGGGAAATCGTGGACATGGCCGCGGATCTGTACGTGGAAGTTGGTCTTGACACGCTCGTAACGGAGTTCGCAGAAGATGAACGCGAGTTTGTTCGCCGCACGGCCTTCGCCATGATCGCGGGAATGGCGGTTCATCGAAAGACCGAACCGGACACAACCTTTTTAGCACTGCTGCCGTTGATCGAGCGTCATTCGACGGATGACCGAAATTACGTTCGAAAATCTGTGAACTGGGCTTTACGCAATATCGGCAAGAGAAGTCTTGGCTGCCATGGCCCGGCGGTCGCCCTCGCCAGTAAGCTGGCGGCTTCGAGCGACAAGACAGCGCGCTGGATCGGCCGCGACGCGAGCGCGGAATTGACCTCCGACAAGACGCTGCAGCGCCTTCATCGGAAGGCCTGAGCCGCCATAGCGGCTCTTTCGTCTTGCTCGTCGCGATCGATCAGGTTTGAACCGCCGTCGGCGGTCCTTCGACGGTTCATCGGCCGAATTTGACGTAGTTCAGGCCGAACCGCCCAGTCCCATTGACCTGGATCGCCGCGGCCTCGCCTGTGGTCCAGAGCGAATGGGGCTTTTCGGCCGGCAGGTGGAGGAAGCCGCCCTCGCGAAATGGCTCGCCGCGGCTTTCTACTCGGGCCCTCCCCCGTTTCCCGGCCTTGAGCCGGGCCCGGCGCTGTGCGGCCCCGACGCTCAGATTTGATAGACGAAGCTCGCCATGAGATCGCCGCGGGCGTCCCGCAGTTCCGCAAGCGTGCGGTGGTCGAGCACGTTTGCGATCGCCTCCCGCACGTCGAGCATCATCAACCTGATTTCGCACTGCTCGATTGGACCGCAGTCGCTGCAGGGAACGTAGCTGGTTCGGCTCGCGCAGGCGATTGGCGCGAGCGGCCCGTCGAGGGCGCGGATGATCGCGCCCATCGAGATGTCCTCGGGTCGTTTCGCCAGCGTGTAGCCGCCGTTCCGGCCCTTCTTGCTCAGCAGCAGCCCCGCGTTCCGGAGATCGGTCAGGATCGCGTCGAGGAACTTCTTCGGCAGGTCGTTGCGCTCCGCGATCGTCGCCACGAAGGCGGACTGCCCATAGTCGAGCCTGGCCAGATGCAGCATCGCCTTGACGCCATACTTGGCCTTCTTGGTCAGCATGCGGCACGCTCGCCGAAGCGCGGCGCGACCGCCCGTTGCGCCGGAGCGATTTCGGCGCCCGCCGGCGCCTGAGCCGCGCCTGACGCATGGCGCAGGAAGGTTCGCCTAGGGACGCGGCTACGGGGCATGGCGATTCCGGTGTCGGTCAACCAGCGCATAGAACGCCAACCCGATCGAAATCTCAATCAAAATCGATCGATTTAGTATTATATGTAGACATGCATGTGGCCGAGTGACATATTTTTGACGGTCATGACGCTGTGCGGCGCCACGCGGACGTTAATCCCGGAAATACCCTATCCCTAGTAGGGAATAGGTATTTCATTGCGAAATGAATGACTTAGGCAAAAAAATTTGTGCTTCGCGCATTGCAAACCTGCATTTTGCAGTGCATTAAATGACGTACTGATGACGAAGCTGTGAGAGCGTCGAAAAGCTCTCGGCTCGTCGGCTTTCGGTGCGGAACGTGAACACGCAGGCATGACGCCTCGCCGCCTTCGGGCCGGGGAGAACGGAGACTTGCGCCTTAGCGGTCCGTTGATGCGGCGGCGTTCGCCGCGTTCGGTCCTATCGGAGCGAGGTGATCCCGATCATGCAGACCCAGCCTGTCGCCCTGGACGCCAATGACGAGGCCGTGGCTCCCGTGATCGGCGGCCTGCGTCGTGAGTGCCTGTCCTATCCGGAGGTGCTGGCGCAGTCGGTATCGGTGATCGCGCCCTCCACCGTGCCGGCCGCGATCATCGGCCTGATCTTCGCGTCGGCGGGCACGGGCACCTGGCTGAGCTTTCTGCTCGGGATGCTGGGGCTCGTGCTGGTCAGCCTCAACGTCAATCAGTTCGCGACCCGCTCGGCCTCTCCAGGTTCGCTCTACACCTACATCGTCCGCGGCCTCGGCCCGACGTCGGGCATCCTTGGCGGCTGGGCGCTGGTCTTCGCCTACACGCTCACGGGCATGTCGACGCTGTGCGGCTTCGCCATCGTGGCGAATGTGCTGCTCGGTCAGGCGACCGGGCTGCAGCTTCCGATCCTGGCGTGGTTCGCCATCGGCGCTGGCGTTTCCGGCTGGGTCGCGATGCGCAACATCCAGCTTTCGGCCAAAACCATGCTCGTGTTCGAGGCGGTGGCGATCGTCTCGATCGTCATCCTCGGCGTCCTGATCTGGCGCCAGCACGGCTTCGAGATCGATTCTTCGCAGTTCAGGCTCGAGGGCGCGACCCCGAGCGGCATCCTGGTCGGCGTCGTGCTGACGATCTTCGCGTTCTCGGGCTTCGAGAGCTCGACCTCGCTCGGGGGCGAGGCGAAGGACCCGCTGAAGACGATCCCGCGCTCGGTCATGCACTCCGTCGTCTTCTCGGGCGTCGTCTTCATCTTCATGGCCTATGTCGTGGTTCTGGGCTTCAAGGGCGAAACCGCGTCGCTCGCGACCTCAGAGGCTCCGCTCGACCACCTGGCCGCCAAGCTCGGCGTCGGCCCGCTCGGAACCGTCATCACCATCGGCGTGGTGCTGAGCTTCTTCGCCTGCACGCTCGCGGCCATCAATTCGACCGCCCGCATCATCTACTCGATGTCTCGCCACGGCCTGTTCTTCGAGGCCCTCGGCGAGGCGCACGAGACCAACCGCACGCCCCATGTGGCGGTCGCCGTCGCGGCGCTGATCACCTTCGCGGCGCCGACGGCGGTCTATCTTTCAGGCGTCGGCGCCTTCGACGCCCAGGGGTACTTCGGCACGCTCTGCAGCTTCGGCTTCATCACGGTCTACATCCTGATCACCATCGCAGCGCCGCTCTACCTGCGTTCGATCGGGCGGCTGACCGCGCGCGCCGTGGCCTACTCGGCCGCCGGCCTCGCCTTCCTGGCGCTCCCGCTGCTCGGCACCTTCGGTCTTCCGGGAAGCGAACTGTTCCCGCCGATCGGCCTCCCGGACTCGCTGCTGGCCGGCCTGTTCCTGGCCTACATGCTGATCGGCGCCGCCTGGCTTCTGGTCGAGCGTATCCGGCGCCCCCGCATGATCGCGACCATGAAGGGAGCAGTCGACGCCGCGCCGCTGCCGTTCGCCGTGGCTCCGGCCGCCGAGCGCGTCGGCTGAAGCCCGGACATCATCGCGGCGGCCCTCCGGGCCGCCGCTTCACGCTCGACATGGAGATGAGACATGAGCGCGACTGAGACGATCGAGACCCCGCAGCACAGCGCCCTCGAAGGCGTTTCGCACGCTGTCGAGAACGCCATCGACTACATCGGCAACGCCAGCGCGAGCGCCGGCGCCTCGGTAAAGTCGGCCGCCGGCAAGGCGGGCGCGGCGATCGGCGTCGGCGCCTACAAGGGCGCCTATGGCGCGTCCTACGGCGTGGTGTTCGCCGCCGTGTTCCTGAAGGAGCTGCTGCCGACCGGAAACGCGGTGCGCCGCGGTTTCGAGGACGGCGCCCACGCGGCGTTCAACGCCATCGACGAGCGCAAGGCGGCTGCGGCCGAGGCCGTCGAGCCTGAGGCTGAAGCCCCGAAGCGCTCGCGTCGCAAGGCCGCGGCCGCCGAGGACTGACCCGAAAAATTCAAAGGCCCCGCGGCGCGTTGGCGCCGCGGGGCCTCATCGTCACTTTGCGGCGACAGGCGGCGGGAGCGATCTCGCCGCTTGCAGTCGTTCTTTCTCCAGCCGGATCGCCGACGCCTTGCGCAGCGGCAGCAGGCCGTTGCCGACCGCGAGCAGACCGCCGATCTGATTGAAGATCATCGAGTGCATCACGGTGAAGCCGCCCAGCAGAGCGCCCGCGATGCAGATGATGTTCGGGATCAGGATCACGCCCCAGCTTCGGCTGATGTTGCGGCTCAGCTCCTGCGAGACGTCGCGGAGCTGCAGGAGCTTCGTCAGGTTGTCCTCCATCAGCACGACCTGCGCCGTGTCGGTGGCGATCGACGAGGCGCCGCGCAGCGAGATCGAGACGTTGGCGGTCTTCAGCGCGATCGAATCGTTCACGCCGTCGCCGATGAAGCAGACCGTGCGGCCCTCCTTCTGCAGCAACTCGACATAGGCGGCCTTGTCCTGCGGAAGGACCTCGGCGAAGTACCGATCCATCCCGAGCTTCTCGGCGAGCTTCCTTGTCGGCTGCTCGTGGTCGCCGGAGATGATGACGAGTTGCTTGGCCCCACGGGCACGCAGGCCCTCGATGACGGCCTTGGCCTCGGGCCGCTCGGCCGCCTGCAGTTCGAGCGCGCCGCCGAGCTTGTCGTCGACGCCGACCATGACAAGGGAGTGCCCCTCCTCATGTGCGGCCTCGATCTCGGCCTTCAGCGCCGCCGGCAGCTCGACGCCCTCATGCTCCATGAAGCGGGCGCTGCCCACGCGGACCGTGTGGCCGTCGACCGAGACCGTGATGCCGTAGCCCACATGGTACTTGGAGTCGTCGATCGCCGGCGGGTCCAGCTTCAGCTCGCGCGCCTTGTCGACGATCGCTTTCGCAATCGGGTGGCTGAAGCGTTTCTCGGCCGCGGCCGCCCAGGTCAGGATCTGGTCGGCCGAATGCTCGCCATAGGTCAGGACGCGCCCGACCTCTGGCCGTTCGCGGGTCAGCGTTCCAGTCTTGTCGAACAGGAACGTGTCGACGTTCTTCAATTGCTCCAGGGCGCGGCCGTCCTTGACCAGAATGCCAAGCTCGGCGGAGAGCGTCAGCGACGTCAGCATCGCGATGGGGGCCGCCATGCGGATGCCGGTGCCCAGATCGCAGTTCACCACCGCGGTCGCGGCGTTGACGCCCGTCAGGGCGTAGCCGAGACCGCCGAGCGCGAGCGTCGGGACGACCGCCTTGTCCGCGAGCTCTTCGCCGCGCGACTGGGATTTCAGCTTGTAGCCGGCGGTGTCGTTGAGGATGCGGGTGAGTTTGGCCGAGGTCGTCTGGTCGCCGGCGCTCGTGACCGCGATCCTCACCTTGCCGGCGATCAGGGTGGTGGAGGCGAGGACCTGGTCGCCCTTGATCTTCTCGACCGGGGCGGATTCGCCCGTCAGCGTGTGCTGGTCGACCATCGCCATGCCGTCGACCACTTCGCCGTCGACCGGCACGGTCTCGCCGGTGTGCACCACGATGACGTCGCCGAGCTTCAGCTTCTCCAGCGGCGTCTCGACCTCGGCGCCGTCGACCTCGAGCCACACGAAGCGCGGCTGCTTGCCGAAGACGTTGAGCAGCATCTTCTTGGAGTCGTCCTCGGTCTTCTGGACGAGGCGGCGCGAGACCGAGAGCGTGAACCCGAGCACGGTGCCGGCGAGCACCTGGTTGGTGGCGAGGCACGCCGTGACCACGATCGCGTCGAGCACGTCGACGCCGATCCGCTTCTCCTTGAAGACCACCTCATAGGCCGACTTGAAGCTCGGGATGACGGAGTAGAGGAACAGCGCCGCGCTGACCGGCGCCAGGGCCGGGACGAAAAAGCGGCTCGCGACCGCGAGCGCGACCGAGGCCGTGTTGATGGGCAGATCGAGATCGACCGGCGAGGGCTCGGCGTCCGGCGCGGAAGCCGTGACCGCGTCTAGCAGCGCGATGATCTGGGCGAGCTTGAGCTGCTTCGGATTGAAATGCACCAGCACGGTGCCGGTGAGCACGTTGGTCGAATAGCGGTCGACCCCGAACGTGTTCATGAACTCGCGCTCGACGAGCTGGCAGACGTCACGCCGGCGCACGAGGCCGGGGTTGTAGAGCCGCACCCGGCCCGGCAGCGCGTGCCGGGTCGTCCAGCTCGACAACCGGCGATCGTAGCGCTGCAGGCGTATGGCGCGGGTCGATCCCCGACCGAAGTCCTCCGGGAAGATCAGCGCCTCCGAAGGATCGGCGCGGCCGACCGGCCGCGCCAGCAGCGACGCGAGCGCGCTGACGCCCTCGCCCTTCGCCAGCGGCGCAGTGAGAAAGAGTTCGGCGCTCCGCGTCGCGCCGTCAATCTCGATCTGCGCGACGTTCGGCGCCTGGAACGCGCGCTCGAAGAAGTCGCGCGCCGTGGCGCTGCGGGGATCCCCGAACAGCCGCGCGCTTGTGAAGCGGACGCGGCTGGGTGAGGGAAACGAGACCTTGAGGTCGGGCGTCCCCGGCGCCGACGCGCCGCGCGGCCGCGTTCGGCGGGACCCGGCGTTGAGACCTGACGAACCGGCGCGCTGCGCGCCCGGCCCGGTCGCCCGCGTCCTGGATTGCGCTTTCGTCGACGGCTGGACGGTGGCCATGGATCAGCTTCCGGATTCGAGTTTGGCGGCGCGGTTCTTCGTGGACGCTTCCGGGCGCGGCCCGTGTCGTCGTTCGGCGGCAAGATCTTCAAGCGCTTCCTTGTGGTCGAGCACGACCCGCGCGCTGGACGCGTAGGCGTCGGCGACCGCCTCGCCGCCGCGCGACCAGGCCTCGCGCAACGAACCGAACAGCGCCGCGATGATCGAAACCCCCTTCGGACGCCGGGGGAAGTCTATCTCGTAGGACGGCGACCGCCCCTGCGGCAGCGCCCGCCGTTTCACGGCGCCGGGCGCGGCCGGCCGTTTCGAAGCTTCATGGGATGACGACATGACGGACCGTTCCTGAAGGATGGCGGACGCGGCGGGGCCGGAACCCGGCCGCATCGCACGTAATCAGCCGGCCTTGCGCGACTTGATCACGACCTTGCGGGCCTTGGGCTTCGGGGCCGACTCCGCTGCGGGCTCGGCGGCTTCAGCCTCGACCGGCTCGCGGGCGACGCGGCGGCTCGCGACGGCGTCGATGGCGGCCTCCGCCCCGTCCTCGAAGCCGCGGCGAAGCGCGTTGTCCTCGGGCAGGAGCTCTTTCAGGAACACGGCGCCGAAGACGACGCCGAATGAGAGCCCGTAAGCCGCGTGATAGGCGCCGGCGGACACGCCGGACTTCACCTTTCGGGCCGCGACCTTCGCCTGCTCGCTCGCGTCGGCGCGTGCGTCGCCGATCGACTGGGCCGCCGCTTCGAGCGCGTCGCCGAGGATGGAGAGGGGATTGCTGTCAGAAGCTTCGGCGGTGGCGGCGGCCATGGCAGGTCCTTTTACGTCGTGAAGGAGGGCGTCCGGGAAGTCTTCATAACTCTACGGCCTGAAGGATTTCAGCCCGCCGATGGCGGTTCGGGTCGGGTCTTTATCCAAAGGATCGAGCAGCGAGCGCCGAAGCCATCTTGTCTATTTAATCCATTAATTCTATAGACTGAAGGTGACGCGTAACGGCGACGATCGTTTTTGTCAAACGGATGACGGCGCCGGCAGGCGTTCATGTCGATCTGTCGCAGCAAGGACGGCGCCAGACCGGAACGGGTTGGAACCTCAGGGCCGAGGCAGCGTCAGAAAACTGTGACGTCGCTGACGTAAAAGCCAAGTCGAATGAGTCGATATGCAAGGCGTCGATAGATGGTCAGACCAGCGGCCCAACGGCTCCGACGGCCGAGCAAGGGGCCGGTGATGGCCGATACTGTTCTCCGGCCGAACGCGATGGCCCGCACGTCGGATCTGTTGCGCGGCATCCTGACCGCGAATCCCGGCGTCGACGTTTTTACGGTCGGTCAGATCCTCGACTGCCTCGGGGCGGACAGAACGGAAGCCTCGCTCGTCTTCTTCTCAATGCCGTCGATCGTGCCCGTTCCGGACATGCCCCCGATTAACGGCGTTTCGACCGGGCTTCTGGCGGGCCAAATGATCGCCGGGCGCAAAACCACAAGCCTTCCCAAAGCCGTGCTGAGCCGCAGGGTGCCGCGTCGTTCGCTCGCGGTCGCCATCCACGCGCTCGCCCCCGTCATCGAAGCGGCCGAAAAGATCTCGAAACCCCGCCTGCGCTGGGCGAGTTGCCCTCTGGCGCGCCGCGTCATCGGCCTGCTGCTTTTCATCCTCGGGGTCGCGATCGCGTTTCCGGTGATCGGTTTCGACCCGCTGCATGCGGCGTCGGTCTCGGTCATCTCGCTCGGTCTCGCCGAGCAGGACGGACTTGCGATCCTGCTCGGCGTCGTAGCGGGCCTGATCTCGCTGGCTCTGATCGCGACCTCGGGCTTCACCGGCAGGATCCTGAAGTCGAAGGTCGCGAAATGGCTGCGCAAGCTCGCCCGAAAGGCGGGCTCCAATGCGCTGGCGCGCATGTGCGAAAAGCGCGGCTGGACGCGCCTCGCCGCGATCCTGCGCTTCGAATGGGCGGACATGCTTCTATGGTGGGATCCCGAGCGCCGGGCGCCCGAACGTCAGGAGCGCGAGCACGCGGTCAACGATCGGGCGGCGAAGCGCTCTTCCGCCGACGAACGTCCGCGCACGACAAAGCGGCGCGCCGTTCGCCCGACCCAACCCGCCCTGCCCGGGGCGCTCCGATCCAAATCCTTGCTGACGGCCTGAGATGAAGCGACAGAAGATTTACGAGTTCGACATCGACACGCCGTTGAACGAGGAGCGCCGCGAGGCGCTCGAAGCGAACATCGAGAAGAACGCCGGGCTGTCTCCCAAGCCGTTCGAGTATGGCTGGGAGGAGGACGCCGACATACTCCACATCCTGATCGATCCGGTTGACATCGAGGTCGAGTTCTCGGCCGGGAAGGTCGAAGTCTTCGCGACCGCGCCGGTCTGGGCGAAGGTCGGCTTCACAGCCAAGCGGAAGGCCGAGCTTCACACGCTGGTCGAAACGGTGCTCCGGGAGTCGGAGTTCATCTCGGCCGCCTGACGGAACGGGTCGGCCAGAGGGCTCCGGCCTGTAGTCCTCACCCGACCAATCGTCCGCGCTGCGCCTCGATCGCGGCGATCAGGCGGTTCAGCCGCCGCACATGCCGCGCGTAGACCAGCCCCGATCCGAGGTTCGACAGCAGTCCGGACTGCAGGCTGCCGAAGTTGGCCAGGAATGCGCCCGCGACGCCAAGCAGGTTCGCGGCGTAGATCGTGCGGTAATCGCCCCGGATGCGCGCGCGGCGCGCAGCGGCGAGGTCGTTCAACGACGGCAGGCCCGCGAGTTCTCCACGCAGCAGGATCACGTCGGCCGCATCGGTCGGCGCCTTTCCGAAGCCCGCCACCGAGACGCTGACGTCGCTGGCGGCCATGATCTCGACCGCCTCAGGCGCGGCGCCGTCGCCGACCCAGATCGTTCGCCGCCCGAGCCCCCTCAGGACCGAGATCTTACCGCGGGCGTCGAGCCCGCCGAACGCGAACTCGATCCCGGCCGCGTCGGCCGCCGCACGCGCGGCCGCCGTTCGCCGGCCTGACACGTGGACGAAACGGAGCTTCGGATTCTGTCGTTTCAGCGCCGCTATCGTCGTCGCGGCCTCGGCCTCGCCCCGCCTGCGGAAGGTTACGACGCCAAGCGGAGCGCCGTCGCGCAACGCAATGACAGGCCTACCGTCGGGATCTTCGAAGAAAGCCGCCAGCCGCTCGAGCTTCGGGGGGAGCCGGACGCCGGCGCGCTCCACATAGGCGGGCGACGCCACAATGACCTCGCGGTCGAGCGCATCGCGAAACCGTATGGCGCCCGCGCTTCGGCGCAATCCGTAGGCCTCCACGTTGGCCGAAGCTCTCCGGGCAGCCAATCGCGCGACAGCCAGACCCCGCTCCGACCGGTCAGACGCCAACGCCGTGGCCACGTAAGCGAGCGCGTCCTCGGCGGAGCCGGACGGCGCCGCGATCTGGTCGACCGCCAGGCGGCGCCGGTCGAGGCCCGCGCTGTCGTCGAACACCACGACATCGATGTCCGCCAACGCGTCCACCGCCGCGAGCTTGCGGAACAGCACGCCCCGTTCAAGGCCGCTCGCGAGGTCGTAGAGCGCGGACAGCTGCGCGCTCAGCCGCGGAGCCGTGATGTAGTCCGGCCGGATGACCGCCTGCGAGAAGCGCGGCGCGCGAACGGTGAGCAGGTTCAGCGTCGCGAGCGCCAGCGCCGGCTTGGCGTTGCGGTTCGCGACGCGCTCCGCGTCGAACAGCGACGGCAGGTTTCGGAACGCCGCGTGCGGCAGAATCTTGCCCACATGCGCGGCCGCCGTCGCGTCGCCCGCCCGTACGACGCGGATCGTCACCTCGCCGTCCCGCACCAGCGCGCCGGCATAAAGCGCGTCGCCGGGCGCGACGTCCCGCAGCGGGCTGGCCCATCCGCCGAGCACGTCGGCGACCGAGGCGGCGCCCGCGATTACGACGCCGTCTACGGGCGCCGTCTCGCCGGCCCGCGCCACGACCTCGTCGCCCGGCTTCAGATCGTCGACATGGACTTCGATCTCGACCGTCCGTCCCGCGACCCGCGCCCAGGTCGGACGCTTGCGATGCGCGGCGAACAGCCTGCGCTGCCGGTTCACGATCGTGCGGTGGGCGAGATAGGGCCAGAGCTGCATCAGCGAGGCCATGATCGTGCCTGTGAGCGGCAGGCCGCTCAGCAGCATGAGGCCGAGGCCGAACGAATAGAGCGCCGGCAGGCCCACCTGCCCATGGCGCGCCTGCCGGATGGCGGCCACGACGTTTGGCGCGGCGTAGACCACCACAGCGCCGACCGCGACCGGACGCAGGGCCGGCGCCGCGAACTGCGCGACGGCCGCGAGCGTCAGCAGAGAGCCCGCCGTGAACAGCCGTTTCGCCGAAGGCGGCTCGTCCTCGCCCTCGATCAGCGCCGGCCAGGCGCGTTCGAGCTCGCGCGCCAGCCGCTCGAGCGTCAGAATCCCGGGATCGAAGCGCAGCACGACGTCGGACGAGAACGAACGATCGCGCACCTCGCCGACGCCGAAGATCGCCGCGATCTGCTCCTCGAGGCGGTGGCGGAGATCGCGTCTGCGGTGAAGCGCCGGATGCGAAAGCCGCACCGCGTCGTTCCCCACTGGACGGAGCCGCCAGGTCGACAGCGTCCCGCCGACACGGCTGACGCGGATCGGCAGTCGGGCCGGATGGCCGAGATAGAGATGAGCCGCGCCAACGGCCTCTAAGGTCTTCTGCGAGGCCCGGCCGTTACGGAGCGCCTGATCGGGATCGTCCGTATGTGCCGACCGACGCAGGGCCTGGGCGAGTTTCCGCCACACGCCTTCGGGCGCCGCGGTCGGGGCGTAAGCGATGCGCCCATAGGCGTCAGCGCTGCGGATTTCGAGCCTCGCGACGTCCTCGACCGAGAAGGCCCTGGCGATGAAGTCCCGAAGGCGGTGAGCGTCGGGCGCCCCGAACAGCTCTTCGCTCCAGATGGAGACCCCGCCCGCGCCAGGCGAAATGCGCAGCTTCGCAGGATCGCTCATGCGAGGCTCGATACGAAAACGGAGGTCACGCGAGCGCCTTGGAGAGGTTGCGGAGAATGGAGAAAGCGAGCGGCGGTTCCGCGGCGATCGTCCGCACGAGAGCAGGCGGCCTCGTCACGAGCCGCGCCGCTTGCGGAGCCGAAGACGATCCGGAATGAAAACGCCCTGAACGGCCATTGATCTTGTCCGCATCGAAATGAGCCCGCGACGCTCGTGAGGGTCGCGGGCAGGAAGTCGTTGTCGGGCGTGTCTACGCCCGCCAGACGCGCCCATCGTCCTCAGCCGACACGCCCTGTCAATTATTATCTATCGAAATTGTGGTTTAATTGGAATTTACACTGTCGTGACGTAATTTACCGCGCCAGCCGCCGGAGACAGGAAGACCCCTCCCCGGCGGTCAGAATCAAACCTGCGCCAGGCCGCCGTCGACGAACAGCTCCGCGCCGTTCACGAAGCTCGAGGCGTCGGAGGCGAGGAAGACGGCGACCTTGCCGGTCTCGTCGGGATCGCCGATGCGCCCGAGCGGGACCACGGCGGAGAAATGCTCGAGCAGACCGGGCGCCTGGTCCGCGACGCCGCGCAGCGCCGGCGTGTCGATCGGCCCGGGGCTTAGGACATTGACCCGGATCCCGCTGCCCTTGAGATCGAGGATCCAGCTGCGCACGAAGTTGCGGATCGCCGCCTTCGTGCCGCTGTAGACGCTGAACGCCTCGGTTCCCATGATCGAGGTGGTGGAGCCGGTCACGATGATCGAGCCGCCCTGCTTCATCAACGGCAGCGCCTTCTGCACCGTGAAAAGCACGCCCTTCACGTTGATGGCGAAGGTCCGATCGAAGTGCTCCTCAGTGATCTCTCCGAGCTTCGCCAGGCTGCCTCCGCCGGCGTTCGCGACCAGCACGTCGATGCGGCCGTGCCGTTTGGAGACCTCGGCGTAGAGCGCGTCGAGGTCGGAGAGGACGGAAACGTCGGCCTGCACGGACGACGCCTTCTCGCCGATCTCCGCGACCGCGGCGTCGAGTTCGGCCCGGCGACGCCCGGTGATCACCACGGTCGCGCCCTCGGACACGAAGCGCTTGGCGATGCCGAGGCCGATGCCGGTGCTGCCGCCGGTGACCACCGCGACCTTGCCTTCAAGTGAGTTAGACATGAGGAATTCCTTTGACGGCGCGAGCGCCGGACGGATCTGGAAGGTAGATTTCATATCGACCGGTACTGTACCGATCGGTATTTATCTCGGCGGGACCTGTCAAGGCTTACTGTAGCGATCGCTATTTAAAATACGGCTGAGGAGCCGCCACACGCTCGGCGTGGAGAAGGCCCAAGCGCGGTGCTCGCCATGTTCTGCAGCGACCGTCCCGACGGCGCGAACCGGCCGGCCGAGCTAGCCGGCGAGAGCGCGACGGTCAGATAATATAAGATATTTATTTAGATGATTAATATTTATTAGAACACGTATACATGAATAATAATTCCAATTCCATCATTTATACTATAGTTATACGCTGATTTTATCACTTACAGATATTAAGTTTTCTGCCGTGGCAGAACAATCCTACGTCGGCGGCCGGGCCGGACTCCGGCGCGGCCAGCCTGACCGGCGCGAGCCTGCCCGCGACTTCACGCCTCCGGCAAATGGTCGCGGGACCGCGACGTCCGGTCCGTTGCCATCTCATCAGATCCCGATCATGAAAGGCCGAGACGCCAAGAACGGAAAAAGACACTCAGGGAGCGCGCCGTTTGCAAAGCAGCCTTATGGAGCTCGAAAGGCCTTTATGAAGATCTTGATCCTCGGCACGTCGAACTCGATCCTCAAGGATGGTTGGACCTACGGTTTCCGCGCTGCTTTACCTGAAGCTCAAATTGACAAGCATATTGTTGGCGCGTCCCCCGGGATGCAGTTCGTGACCAATCTGGCCGACGACCTGTCAGGATACGATCATGTTATCCTGGACTGCATCGTAAACGATGAACATCTTTCGCAGCGCATCGGCGACATCAATTACAATAACCGGCTCATCTTCGAGCTTATGTCGACACTGGCCTCGCGAGCCAACCTGATCACGCTTGGCTTCACCAAGGTGAACTTCATCAAGAAGGCCTCGCCGCAGTATCTGAAACGGCGCGTGATCGCGGCCGCCTGCGGCTCGCAATTCGTCAGTTTCCGGGATCTGACCCTCAAATACGGGCGGAAGATTCTGGGCGAAAAGCCCGGCCTCTACGAGCATGTCGGCCATCCTCGCCGCGAGATCTCCTACGCGGCCGGATATCAGCTTGGACTCGCGCTTGCGGACTACGTAGCCCCGAAGCGCGCCCCCACGGTCGACTATTCCGGCAACTTCAGCGTCTTCAAACCCGAGCAATTGATCCCGGGCCGCGCCCTGTCCGTGCGCAAGAACAGGCTGCTCTCCTTCGAGCACATTGAGCTCCGCGCCGGCGATGCAATCGAGTTCCCGAGCGCCGGCCGCTGCATCGGATTCTATGTCAACGCCCGTGACTGCCGCGCGATGCTGAAGCTCGCCGGGCCGTCCGGCGCGCGGTTCAAAGAGACTTGGTTCAGCGTCACCGACGGGCTCGAGCTGAAGTTTGTGCCGGTGACCGGGGGCTTCCCGCTCGACCGCATCGAGGTCGCAGACGCCGAATTGCCGTTCGAACGGTCGATCCACAGCCGGTTCGACGAATGGCCGGGAAAGAAGGGGGCGCGGCTGACCCTCGGGACGGTCGCGTTCTGGAACGGAGACATCGACGTTCCGATCCCAGCGCCCGCCAGCGACTTCGACGCTTTCGACCTCCACCGTCTTGTCGATCGCCGGATGGCCGAGCAACACGGCTGAGGCGCGACAAGGGCCCGTGGGCGCAACGCGCCTCTTCGCTGGGCGAGAAATGGCGGCAAAATCGGACCAACTGCTCAAAAACAGACCATTTGGTCCGATCAGATTCCGATCGTTATGGCCAAGGCGCTGAAAAAGCTGAGGCATCCTCGTCTGGCACGCAGCCTGCTTGCGAAATGCACGACCGATCGGGCGGCCATGCGCTCGATCGGCCGGAGCAGGAGGACGCGGACAATGAAAATCGGCGTATTCATCCCGATCGGGAACAACGGCTGGCTGATCTCCGAGACCGCGCCGCAATACAAGCCGACCTTCGAACTCAACAAGACGGTGGTGCAGAAGGCGGAGAAGCACGGCTTCGACTTCGCCCTGTCGATGATCAAGCTGCGCGGCTTTGGCGGAAAGACCGAGTTCTGGGACCACAACCTCGAGTCCTTCACCCTGATGGCGGGGCTCGCGGCGGTCACCTCGCGCATCAAGCTGTTCGCGACCTCGGCGACGCTGGTCGTGCCTCCGGCGATCGCGGCCCGCATGGCCTCGACGATCGACTCGATCTCGAACGGACGCTTCGGCCTCAATCTCATCACCGGCTGGCAGAAGCCGGAATATTCGCAGATGGGGCTGTGGCCCGGCGACGAGTATTTCGGCCGGCGCTACGAGTATCTGGCGGAATACGTCCAGATCCTGCGCGATCTGTGGGAGACGGGCAGCTCCGACCGCAAGAGCGACTTCTTCCAGATGAACGACTGCCGGCTGAGCCCGCGGCCGGAAGGAGAGATGAAGATCATCTGCGCCGGGCAGAGCGACGCCGGCATGGCGTTCTCCGCGAAATACGCCGATTACAATTTCTGCTTCGGCAAGGGCCTCAACACGCCGACCGCCTTCGCTTCGACGGTCGAGAGGCTGAGCCGCTGGACGGACGAGACGGGGCGGAACGTCACCTCCTTCGCCCTGTTCATGATCATCGCCGACGAAACCGACGAGGCGGCGCGTGCGAAATGGGAGCTCTACAAGTCCGGCGCCGACGAGGAGGCGCTGAAATGGCTCGTCGACCAGTCGAACGTCGACAAGTCGTCGGGCAAGGACACCAATGTCCGCCAGATGGCCGACCCGACGTCGGCGGTGAACATCAACATGGGCACTCTGGTCGGCTCCTACGCCAACGTCGCGAGGATGCTGGACGAGATCGACACGGTGCCCGGCTGCGAGGGCGTGCTGTTGACCTTCGACGACTTCGTGAAGGGCGTCGACGACTTCGGCGAACGCATCCAGCCGCTGATGCGCTCCCGCGCGGCGGCCGCGTCACTGGCGGAGGCGGTCTGATGGCCGCGCCGCTCCACGCCGGCTATGTCGCGCCGTCCTCCGACGACCATGTGGTCCTGCCCGCGCGGCCGGAGCCGCTGACGCTCAGGCCGAGCGAGACCGCGGTGATCGTCGTCGACATGCAGAACGCCTACGCATCCACCGGCGGCTATGTCGACATCGCCGGCTTCGACGTCTCCGGCGCCGCCCCCGCCATCCGGCAGATCGGCAAGACGCTCGAAGCCGCGCGGGCGGCGGGCGTCACCGTCGTCTATTTCCAGAACGGCTGGGATCCCGACTATGTCGAGGCCGGGGGCCCGGGCTCCCCCAACTGGCACAAGTCGAACGCGCTCAAGACCATGCGCGCCCGGCCGGAGCTCAAGGGGACGCTGCTCGCGAAGGGCGGCTGGGACTACGACATCATCGACGAACTCAAGCCGCAGCCCGGCGACATCCTGATCCCGAAGACGCGCTACAGCGGCTTCTTCAACACCAATGTCGACAGCGTGCTGCGTTCGCGCGGCGTCCGCACGCTGGTGTTCGTCGGCGTCGCGACCAACGTCTGCGTGGAGTCGTCGCTCAGGGACGCGTTCCACCTCGAGTATTTCGGCGTCGTGCTCGACGACGCCGTGCACCACCTCGGACCGGACTTCATCCGCGAGGCGAGCCTCTACAACGTCGAGAAGTTCTTCGGCTGGGTGTCCACCACCGCCGACTTCTGCGGCGCGATCTCCCAGACCCCGGCCGCGAAGGCTTAAAGGAGCTCCGATGCCGAAGACCATCATCACCCCGCCCGGAACCGGAAAGCCGATCGCGCCCTACTCGCCCGGAACGCTCGCCGACGGCGTGCTCTACGTCTCCGGCACGCTGCCCTTCGACAAGGACAACAACGTCGTCCATGTGGGCGACGTCGCCGCCCAGACGCGCCATGTGCTGGAGATCATCAAGTCCGTCGTGGAGGCCGCGGGCGGCGCGATGACGGACATCACCTTCAACCACATTTTCCTGACGGACTGGGCGAACTACGCCGCGATGAACGCCGTCTACGCCGAGTACTTTCCGGAGGACCGCCCGGCCCGCTACTGCATCCAGTGCGGCCTCGTGAAGCCCGACGCGCTCGTGGAGATCGCCTCGATCGCCCATGTCGGCAAAGCCTGAGCCGGACGAGGACCTTCGTCATGCGCTATGACGTGACGGGCCTGACGGGGCCGGACGCCGGCGTGGTCGTGCTGTCAACCGGCCTCGGAGGCTTCGGCGCCTACTGGAAGCCGCAGCTCGCCGCGCTCGAGCAGCGATACCGCGTCGTCGTCTACGACCATCGCGGCGCCGGCGCGAACGCCGGTCCGCTGCCGGACGGCTACTCGATCGGCCACATGGCCGACGACGTGCTCGACATCCTCGACGACGGCGGCTTCGGGCCGGTCCACTTCGTCGGCCACGCGCTCGGAGGCCTCGTCGGGCTCGATCTCGCGCTCAGGCGGCCGGACCGGCTCGCAAGCCTCACGCTCGTCAACGCCTGGGCGAAGATCGCGTCACCGACCCTGCGCTGTTTCGAGGCCCGCACTGCGCTCCTGCGGCATGCGGGCGTCGCGGCCTATGTGCGGGCTCAGGCGATCTTCCTCTATCCCGCGGAATGGATCGCGGCGAACGAGGCGCGTCTCGCCGCCGATGAGGCGCACGCGATCGAAGGCTTCCAGGGCGAGGACACGCTGCTGCGGCGGATCGCGGCTTTGAGCGCCTTCGACGTCTCGCGAAGGCTGTCGGAGGTTCCGACCCCCACGCTGGTCGTCGCGGCGACGGACGACGTTCTGGTCCCCTGGACGGCCTCGCGCGACCTCGCCGAAGGGCTTCCGCGCGGCCGGCTGCAACTCGGGACCGGAGGCCACGCCTCGACCGTGACGGAAGCCGCCGCCTTCAACTCCGTTTTGCGGGAGTTCCTCGATGACCTCTGAGACGGCCGCCGGCCGGCGCCCTGGGCCGGTCGACGCAGGCGCCGGGCGGCGCCCATGAACGCGATGACCGGACGGCCTGCGGCCGATCCCGATCGCAGCGCCGTCAGCCGCGAGCGGTTCCGGCAGGGCATGTCGCGGCTCGGAGCCTCCGTGACCATCGTGACGACCAACGGGGCGGCCGGGCGCGCGGGCTTCACAGCGTCCGCGGTGTGCAGCCTCTCCGACGCGCCGCCGTCGCTGCTCGTCTGCCTGAACCGCTCGGCCTCGGTGTTCGAGACCTTCGCCGGCAACGACGCGCTGTGCGTCAACGTGCTCGCCCCCGAGCACGAAGCCCTGTCGCGGCTGTTCGGCGGCCAGACGCCGACGCCCGAGCGTTTCGCCGCGGCGGAGTGGCGCGCAGGCGTGTCGGGCGCGCCTGCGCTTATCGGCGCGACGGCCGCGTTCGACTGCCGCATCGTCGACGTGTCGTCCTTTGGCAGCCACGACGTCCTGTTCTGCCACGTCATGGATGTGCATCTGCACGATGTCGCCGCGGGCCTGGTCTATTTCGACCGTCGCTACCACGCGGTGTGACGGATGCGCCGGGCGGGGCCCGGCCGCGCCTGCAGCGAGCGCGGGAACTGGACATTTTGTCCATGCGCGCCGCCGCCGCGGCGGCTGGCCCGGACATAATGTCCGCGGAAGATCGCGGCGAAAACCATCAACCTGTTGGAAACAGATGATTTCCTGACATGGCCCGGACATTGCTGACCCGGCTGGCCAAGCGCGGCGGAGACCGCGCGATCGAGCGCCCCGCCAGGAGGATCCATGTCCGCCACCATCGCCGCCGAAGCCGGCTTCTTCAGCCGCGAACGCACCGTCGCCGCGCCCAGCTTCAACCGCTGGCTCGTTCCGCCGGCCGCCCTCGCCATCCATCTCTGCATCGGCATGGCCTACGGCTTCAGCGTGTTCTGGCTGCCGCTGTCGCGCGCCGTCGGGATCGCGCAGCCGATCGCCTGCCCGGCCGACATGAGCTTCCTCGCCGGCCTCGTCGCCACGGGCTGTGACTGGAAGATCAGCCAGCTCGGCTGGATGTACACCCTGTTCTTCGTGCTGCTCGGCTGCTCCGCCGCGATCTGGGGCGGCTGGCTGGAGCGCGCCGGCCCGCGCAAGGCGGGCCTCGTCTCGGCGGCCTGCTGGTGCGGCGGCCTGCTGATCTCCGCGCTCGGCGTCTACACCCATCAGCTCTGGATGCTGTGGCTGGGCTCGGGCGTCATCGGCGGCGTCGGGCTCGGCCTCGGCTACATCTCGCCGGTCTCGACGCTGATCAAATGGTTCCCCGACCGCCGCGGCATGGCGACCGGCATGGCGATCATGGGCTTCGGCGGCGGCGCGATGATCGGCGCTCCGCTCGCCGACTGGCTTATGCGCCAGTTCGCGACCGAGACCTCGGTCGGCGTGTGGCAGACATTCGTGGCGATGGCGGCGATCTACGCCGTCTTCATGGTCGCGGGCGCGCTCGGCTACCGAGTGCCGCGCGAGGGCTGGAAGCCCGCTGGCTGGACGCCGCCCGCCGCGTCGAAGAGCGCCATGGTGTCGTCTGCGAACGTGCATCTCAATGTTGCGACCAAGACGCCGCAGTTCTGGCTGATCTGGGCCGCGCTGTGCCTCAACGTGTCGGCCGGCATCGGCGTCATCGGCATGGCTTCGCCCATGCTGCAGGAGGTGTTCGGCGGCAAGCTGATCGGCCTCGACGTCGCCTTCGGCGATTTGAGCGCGGCTCAGAAGACGCAGATCGCCGCGATCGCGGCCGGCTTCACCGGCCTGCTCAGCCTGTGCAACATCGGCGGCCGCTTCGTCTGGGCGACCTCGTCGGACAGGCTCGGCCGCAAGCTCACCTTCGCGATCTTCTTCGCGGCCGGCTTCGCGCTCTACGTCGCCGCGCCGACGCTCGCGGGGCTCGGCACCACGCTGTTCTTCGTGCTCGCCATGGGCGTCGTCATCTCCATGTATGGCGGCGGCTTCGCGACGGCGCCGGCCTATCTCGCCGACATTTTCGGGACCAAGTATGTGGGCGCCATCCACGGACGGCTGCTGACGGCGTGGGCGACTGCCGGCATCCTCGGCCCGGTGCTTGTGAACTATCTGCGCGAGCACCAGCTGGCCGCGGGCCTGCCGGCGGCGGAGGCCTACAACCAGACCATGTACATTCTCGCCGGCCTGCTCGTGATCGGCATGGTCTGCAACCTCGCCGTCCGTCCGGTCGCGGCGCGTCATCACATGCCGGAAGCCGCGCCGGCCGGGGCGGCGGGCTCCGCCGTCGAGGCCTCGATCGCGGACACGCCGGTCGCACCCGCGACGACGTCGCCGGTCCTCGTCGCGCTCGCCTGGGCGGCGGTCGGCGTTCCGCTCGCCGTGGGGGTGCTGATCACCCTCCAGAAGGCCGTGATCCTGCTGCACTGAGCGAACGAGCTCCTCCGCCCCGCAGGCCCACCCTCGGGCCGGCGGGGCCTTTCGCGCTCCACGCCACGATGCTCTAAGCAGATGATGGCGGATCGTCCGCCTTCGACGGCGGTCTTATGAACCACGACAGCCAGGCGAGCCAGACGGCGGACGCGCCGGCCGACACGGTCGCCGATCCCTGGCTCGCGCGCGCCCACATCCTCGTCGTCGACGACGAACCCGGCATGCGCAACTTCCTCACCCGCACGCTCGCGCCGCGCTGCGCGCGGGTGGAGGCGGTGGGCGACACGGTCGCCGCCGGGCGTCTGATCGACGCCAGCCATTTCGACCTCATCATCCTCGACAATGTGATGGCGGGCCGCACCGGGCTCGAATGGCTGGCGGAGCTGCGCCGCGACGGCTTCTTCACCGAGGTCATCCTGATCACCGCCTTCGCGGATCTCGAAACCGCGATCGAGGCGCTGCGCGCCGGCGCGGCGGACTTCGTGCTGAAGCCCTTCCGCACCAAGCAGATCCTCAACGCCATCGCCCGCTGCCTCGACCGGGCTGCGCTCCGGCGCGAGAACTTCGTGCTGCGCCGCCAGCTCGGCGCGCAAGCCGAACCGGAGGAGCCCGGCCGTCTTGTCGGGACCTCGCCCCAGATGGCGCGGATCCGCGAGATGGTGACGCGCGCCGCCGCGACGCCCACCACGGTGCTGATCACCGGCGAATCCGGCACCGCGAAGGAGATCACAGCGCGGGCCCTGCACGAGCAGTCGCCCTACGCCGCAAAACCCTTCGTGCCGGTGAACTGCGCCGCGATCGCGGCCGAGATCATCGAAAGCGAGCTGTTCGGCCATGTGAAGGGCGCCTTCACGGGCGCCGCCTCCTCGCGCGAAGGGTTGTTCTTCTACGCCCAGGGCGGCACGCTGTTCCTCGACGAGCTGGCCGAGCTGCCCCTGACGCTGCAGGCGAAGCTTCTGCGGGTGATCGAGGACCGCAAGGTGAGGCCCGTCGGCTCCGACCGCGAGGTGCCGATCGACGTCCGCCTCGTCGCCGCCACCAATGCGGACCTGTCGGAGGAGGTGGCGGCCGGCCGCTTCCGGGCGGATCTCTACTACCGGCTCGACGTGTTCCGCATCCATTTGCCGCCGCTGCGCGAGCGTCCCGAAGACATCGCGCCGCTCGCGCGCATGTTCATGGCGCAGATCTCCGCTCAGCTCGGCCTGCCGCCGCTGCCGCTCGACCGCGACACGCTCCGGCGGTTCGAAGCCTACTCCTGGCCCGGCAACGCGCGCGAACTGCGCAACCGGGTCGAGCGCGGCCTGATCCTCGGCGCCTTCGACGTCGGCGAGCCCGCGGCCGGACCCGAGCCCGAAACCGACGATCTCGCGGAGCTCGAAAAGCGCCACATGCTGCGGGTGCTGAAGGCCTGCGGCGGCAACCGGGCGGCGGCGGCGGCGCGCCTCGGCGTTTCGCGCAAGACGCTCGACCGCAAATGCGCCGAATGGAATGCCTGAGCGCCCGCCCTCGGGCTGGCGGCCGCGATCGGTCCGCGCCCGGCTGCTCGCCATCGCGCTGCTGCCGATGGTGGTCGTGCTCCCCGTGGTGCTCGGCTTCGCGCTGTTCGGGTGGCTGGCCCAGTTCGACGCTCTGCTGGTGTCGAAGGCCAATGACGAGCTGATCGTCGCGCGCCAGTACCTAAACCGCCTCAAGGAGCGCGGCGGCGAACAGCTTTCCGCGCTCGGGCGGTCCGCCGCCTTCGCCGAGGCCGCGCGCGACGGCTCCATCGCAGACCTGCTCGAAAGCCGCCGCCAAGAGCTCGGACTTGACTTCCTGCGCCTCGTCGAACGCGACGCGGCCGCCGCGCCCTCGCCCGAGCGCAAGGTCGTGGAGGCCGCGTTCGCTGGCCGTGCGGGAACAGCGCTCGACGTGTTCGAGCAGGACGAGATGGCGCGGCTGTCACGCGGCATGGCGGAGCGCGCGCGGATCGAGCTGGTGCCGACGCCGAACGCGGCCGAGACCGATCGCGCCGTCGAGACCCGCGGCCTCGTCATCCATTCGGCGACGCCGGTGACGCTTGCGGACGGGCGCTCCGCCGCGCTCGTCGGCGGCGCGCTTCTGAACGGCAATCTTGGCTTCGTCGATACGATAAACGATCTGATCTACGCCCATTCCGCTCTTCCGGCCGGCGGGCAGGGCACCGTGACCCTGTTCCTCGACGACGTCCGCATCGCCACCAACGTCCGCCTGTTCGGCGATCGGCGCGCGCTCGGCACGCGGGTTTCGCGCGAGGTGCGCGACGCGGTTCTTGGAGAGGGGCGCACCTGGCTCGACAGCGCCTTCGTGGTCAACGACCGCTACATCTCCGCCTACGAGCCGATCGTCGACGGCGAGGGCCAGCGGGTCGGCATGCTCTATGTGGGCTTCCTCGAAAAGCCCTTCCGCACGGCCCGCTGGACCATGATCGGCGCGGTGGTCGCGGCCTTCACGCTCGCGCTCGCCGTCACGGTGCCGTTCCTGCTCGGCCTCGCCCGCGCGATCTTCCGGCCGCTGGAGCGCATGAAACGCACGATCGCCGCCGTCGACGCGGGGGATCTCGGCGCCCGCACCGGCGAGGCGCCCCGCGACGACGAGATCGGGGTGGTCGCTCATCGCCTCGACGACCTGCTCGACGGCCTGCAGGCGCGCGACGCTGAACTCAGGGCCTGGGGCGCGGAGCTCGACGCGCGCGTCGGGGAGCGGACGCGGCAGCTCGAAGAAACTAGGCGCCAGCTCGTGATGTCCGAGAAGCTCGCCTCGATCGGAGAGATCACGGCGGGCGTGGCTCATGAGATCAACAACCCGATCGCGGTGATCCAGGGCAATCTCGAGGTCGCCCGCGAGATCCTCGGCTCCGCCGCCGCGGAGGTGAGGACCGAGTTCGACCTGATCGACCAGCAGGTCCACCGGGTGAACATGATCGTCACCCGCCTGCTGCAGTTCGCACGGCCCGACGAATACGCCGGCTATGTGGAGACGGTCGCCCCCGGCGGCGTGGTGGCGGACTGTCTGGTGCTCGTGCGCCACCTGCTGGAGCGCGCCGACATCGCGGTGACGACCAGGGACGCCGCGGAGCGCTCGGTGGAGGTGAGCCGCACCGAGCTTCAGCAGGTGCTGATCAACCTGATGGTCAACGCGATCCACGCCATGCCGGAAGGCGGCGCCCTCACCGTCTCGACCGCCGACGAGGACCGCGCCGACGCGCCGGGCGTCGCGATCCGCGTGGCCGACACCGGCGTCGGCGTCCCGGCCGAGAAGCTCGGCAGGATCTTCGATCCGTTCTTCACCACCCGCGCCCATGGCGGCACCGGGCTCGGCCTGTCGATCAGCTACACGCTGATGGCGCGCTATGGCGGCGCGATCACGGTCGAGAGCGAAGTCGGCCGCGGCTCGACCTTCACGGTCTGGCTGCCGGTCGCGGCGGCGGCCTGAGCGACGACTCGCGCGCGTCGGGAGCGCCGGGCGAGCTTTGGGGAACGTAGGGAACGCGAGTTTAACGGTCGAACCGTAACACGCTGCAACTGCTCTGGAATTTTGGAGCGGGCGAAGGGAATCGAACCCTCGTATGCAGCTTGGGAAGCTGCCGTTCTACCATTGAACTACGCCCGCTCGGGTGAATGACATTAGGGGCCGGACGCGGCGGCGACAAGGCCATTGTCGGCGCCGCGCGCGGCGTCGTGAAGCCGTTCTCGGGCAAGGACGTCGACGGCGGCCTTCGGCGGGTCTATGACAGCGCGCAAGGCCTCTCGGGCGCTGGCGCGCTGTCACATGACCCAACACGAACCCGCACCATCGCCGCAATCCCCGGCCACGCGGCTCGCCTGGGCCGCCGCGGCCGTGGGCGTCGCCGCGCTGACCGGGGCCGCCCTCGCCCTCTGGGCCTCCGAAGGCTCCGGCGTGTTCCTCGAGCAGGCCTTCGCGGCGGTCATCGCCTGTTTCTGAAGGAGTATCCGCCGATGTCGTCCCGCACCGCCTTCCTCGCCGGCGCCCTCGCCTTCACGGTCGGGGCGGGCGTCCTCGCCTTCAGCCTTATCCACTTCAGCAAGCCCGGCGGCGAGGTCGCGACCCAGGCGTCGAGCGTCGGCGGCCCGTTCACGCTCGTCGACCAGAACGGCGCGACGGTCACCGAGAAGGACGTCGCGGGCAAACCCTACCTCGTGTTCTTCGGCTTCACCCATTGCCCGGAGGTCTGCCCGACCGCGCTCGCCGACATCACCCAGGTGTTCGAGGCGCTCGGCCCCGACGCGGAGAAGGCTCAGGCGCTGTTCGTGACGGTCGACCCGGCGCGCGACACGCCGGAGGCGCTGAAATCCTACCTCGACAGCTTCTCGCCCCGCATCCGCGGCCTGACCGGCGCGCAGGAGCAGGTCGACGCGACGGTCAAGGTCTTCCGCGCCTACGCCAAGAGGGTCCCGCTCGACGGCGGCGACTACACCATGGACCACACCGCGCTGGTCTATCTGATGGACCGCAACGGCGCCTTCGTCGCGCCCTTCAACCTCAAGCGCGAGCCGCAGCAGTCCGCGGACGAACTGCGCCGCTACCTCGGGGCCTGACAACGGTTCAGGTCGGCGTGCGGCGTCGGCTCGAGACGCCGTGCACGGTCTTCTCCCAGCGCGTAGAGCTGCCGTAGACGATCTGGCCGAGCGCCCGCCACGCCGCCACGCCCACCAGCAGCCAGTAGATCGGCATGGTGAAGAGGTCGAGCGCGAGCCGCGCCGGCCCGCGCCGGTCGACGCCCATCCAGCCGCAGGCGAGGCCGGTGGCGTAGCCCACGATCAGGTTGGCGACATGGACGCCGACGAAGGCCGCCTCCGTCAGGCCGCCCGACACGGCGAACAGCGAGCCGGTGAGCCCGCCGATCAGCAGCCCAACCACCACGACCGGGTAGGCCAGCGCCGTCAGCGCGACGCCCGCCACCGCCATAGAGGCGCTTACGAAGCGCGCCGGCCCGAGCCGCGACGCGAGGTCGACGCCGCTGCGGCCGTGCACGACGGCCGTCACCATGAACCCCTTCATCCAGCGCGTGCGCTGCTTGAGCCACGGCCACAGCGAGGTCGTCGCCTCCTCCCAGGTCGTCGAGCGCACGGTGGTCGTCCGCCAGCCGAGCCGGGAGAGCCTCAGCCCGAGATCGGCGTCCTCGGTGACGTTCGAGGCGTCCCAACCGCCGACCATGCGCAGCGCGGAGGTGCGGAAATGGTTCGACGTGCCGCCGAGCGGGATCGGCATGCCGAGGGTGGCGAGCGCGGGGACGGAGACGTCGAACAGCGCCGCGTACTCGACGCCGAACTGCCGGGCGAGCCAGCCGTCGTCGAGATTGTCGATCGCGAGCCGGGCCTGCACGCAGGCGAGATCGGGCCGGTTGCGGCGGAACACCTCCAGCGCGCGCCGCAACTGGTCCGGCTCCGGGCGGTCTTCGGCGTCGAACACGGTCAGCAGCGTCCCGCGCGCGGCGAGCAACCCGGCGTTGAGCGCGCGCGGCTTGGTCTTCGGACCGCCGGGCGGCAGCGTCAGCACCTCGATCCCGGCGCGCGGCGGCCGGCGCGCGAGCGCGCCGAGCGTGTCGTGGTCGCCCTCCTCGATCAGCAGCTTGATGTCGAGCTTCGCCGCCGGATAGTCGAGCGTCTCCAGCGCGTCCAGCAGGCCGGGCACTACGGCGCCCTCGAACGCCAGGCCGACCAGCACGGTGTAGATCGGGAGGTCGCCGTCGTCGCCGCGCGGCAGCGCGACGTCATCGGTCGCCGGCGTCATCGCGAGCAGGAACCGGAACAGGTTCATCGCGAAGAACAGCAGCCCGGCGATCGCGGCCAGGGCGAAAAACACCATGTCGAAGGCGAAGGCGGCAGCGACGCCGACGGCGGCGGCGGCGAGCGCGACCTCCCTCCGCGGCTGGTCGAAAACCGGCATGGAGACGGCGGCCGTGAGCTCCGGGGCGATCGCGCCGGGCCCGAGGCTCGCGCGGTCGGCAAGGGCGGAGCCGGCCCGGCGGACGGCGATGTCGGCGAAGGCGCGGGGCCCGGCGATCGCGACGCGGCGGCCGTCGGCCGGACGGCCGCGCCGGAAGGACGCCAGCCGACCTATGGCTGGCCCCCGCGCCGCGACCAGCAGGCGCGCGCGCCCGTCGGCGTCGAAGCGCATGACGCCCGTGCGGCAGGCGAGCGCGAACTGATCGGCGTCGATCGGGTCCCCGGCCGGCGCGTCCGATCCCAAGGCCTCGAGCCCGATCGCCCGCGCGAGCGCGGCCACGAGTTCGTATTCGGGGAAGCCGCCCGCGGCCATGAGAACGTCGAACGGCGCCGCGCGAAGGCGCGAGGCCTCGCGGGCGGCGTCGATCAGGGGCTGAAGCGGAAAGCCCTCCGCCGCCATCGCCGCGAATTCGGGCGGGAGGCTCGAAGCTGCGTACGCCGCACGCCCGGCGCGCGACGGAACCGCGTGGGCCGCCGCCCTCCCCGCCGGCGCAACGCGCCGCGCCTGCTCCGATCCGGCCATGCCGAATGTCCCCAGGACGCCGTCCTTGGATCAGGAGGGTCGAAGAAGTGTAGAATCCGCGAAAATGAGGAGTCGAGTCGTATGCAACCTCTACGGGTTTTTGCGCAGATCTGCGCCGCGATCCTCGGAGCTGCGATCGCCGCCTCCGCCTGCGCCGCCGAGACATCGGCGCCGCCGGTCGCGATCCCGCGCTTCAGCGATCCGAAGGCGCGGCTCGAGAAGCCGGATCTGCCCGCCGGGCGCGTGGTCAAATGGGCGACGGGCGACGACTACCCCCCGTTCCATTACTCCGACGCCGACGGCCAGCCCGCCGGCTTCGCCGTCGATCTCGCCCGCGCGGTCTGCTCGGAGCTCGCCATCGCCTGCACGCTGCAGGCGTGGCGCTGGGACGCGCTGCTCGACACGCTCGACAGGCGTCAGTCGGACGTGATCCTCGCGATGGTCAAGCCGACGCCCGAACTGCGCGCGCGCTTCGCGATGACGGAGCGCCTGCACCAGACGCCGGCCCGCTTCGTCGCGCGCCGCGACAAGGCGATCGCGTCGACCGCCTCCGAAGCGCTGAAGGGGCGCTCCGTCGCCGTGGTGACGGGCTCGTCGCATGAAGCCTTTCTCAAGGCGTTCTTTCCCGGCTCCGAGCTGAAGACCTTCGAGCGCGCCGCGGACGCGCAGTCCGCCGTCCGGAACGGCGAGGCGGATCTGGCGTTCGGCGACGCGGCCGCCCTCGCCTTCTGGCTGAACGGCGCGGCGTCCGACAATTGCTGCGCCTTTGTCGGCGGCGCTTACACGGAGAGCCGCTACTTCGGCGAGGGCGTCGGGGCGATGCTGCGCCCGAACGACGACCGGCTGCGCCAGGCGATCGATTTCGCCCTGCAGCGGCTCGACGAGAACGGCGTCTACGCGGAGATCTATCTCCGCCACTTTCCCGTGGGACTGTGGTGACATCGCCGTCGATTGACGCGCAGGCGGACGGTTTCTAGTTTCCGCCCTCTTCTACCCTTACGCCTGCAGGCATCATGACCGTCCCTGACGCATCCGCCCTTGTCGAACCCGCGCTCGCCTCGACCGCTTGGCCGTTCGAGGAGGCGCGCAAGATCGTCGAGCGGCTGAAGCGCAAGCCCAAGGACGGCCCGGTGCTGTTCGAGACCGGCTACGGCCCGTCCGGCCTGCCGCACATCGGCACCTTCGGCGAGGTGGCCCGCACCACCATGGTGCGCCACGCCTTCCGCACGCTGACCGAGGACAGGATTCCGACCCGGCTGCTGTGCTTCTCCGACGACATGGACGGCATGCGCAAGGTGCCGGAAAACGTGCCGGACCCGGCCGCGCTGACGCCGTACCTGCAGATGCCGCTGACCTCGGTGCCGAACCCGTTCGGCGGCGACTATCCGAGCTTCGGCCACCACAACAACGCCATGCTGCGGCGGTTCCTCGACACCTTCGGCTTCGATTACGAGTTCGCCTCCGCGACCGACTACTACACGTCCGGCAAGCTCGACGCCGTGCTGCTGCGGGCGGCGGAACGCTACGACGCCATCATGGAGGTGATGCTGCCGACTCTCGGCGAGGAGCGGCGCGCCACCTATTCGCCCTTCCTGCCGATCTCGCCCGTCTCGGGCCGCGTGCTCTACGTGCCGCTGAAGGAGGTGAACGCCAAGGACGGCACGATCACCTTCATGGACGAGGATGGCGTGGACAAGACGCTGCCGGTCACCGGCGGCAAGGTGAAGCTGCAGTGGAAGCCGGATTTCGGCGCCCGCTGGGCCGCGCTCGACGCCGATTTCGAGATGTTCGGCAAGGACCACCAGACCAACGCGCCGATCTACGACCGGATCTGCGAGATCCTGGGCGGCGTCGCGCCGGAGCACTTCGTCTACGAGCTGTTCCTCGACGAGAACGGCCAGAAGATCTCCAAGTCCAAGGGCAACGGCCTCACCATCGACGAGTGGCTGACCTACGCCAGCCCGGAGAGCCTCGCGCTCTACATGTTCCAGTCGCCCCGCTCGGCGAAGAAGCTGCACTTCGACGTCATTCCGAAGGCGGTCGACGAGTATTACAACTTCCTCTCGCGCTACGAGGCGCAGGACTGGAAGACCCGGCTCGGCAATCCGGTGTGGCACATCCATTCCGGCGAGCCGCCGGCGAACGACATGCCGGTGTCGTTCGGACTGCTGCTGAAGCTGGCCTCCGCCGCCAACGCCGAGGACAAGGCCGTGCTGTGGCGCATGATCCGGCGCTACGCGCCGGGCGTGACCGCCGAGACCCATCCCGATCTCGACCGGCTGGCGGGCTACGCCGTGCGCTACTTCATCGACCGGGTGAAGCCGCGCCGCGCCTTCCGCCTCGCCGACGAGGTGGAGGCGGACGCGCTCGCGAAGCTCGACGCCGGGCTCGCCGCCCTGCCCGCCGACGCGGACACCGCAGCCATCCAGGACGTGGTGCTCGACGTCGCACGGCCGATCGAGCGCTATCAGGACAAGAAGCGGAAGGGCCCGGACGGCGGCCCCGGCGTGTCGTTCGCCTGGTTCAGCGCGCTCTACGAGCTGCTGCTGGGCGAGAAGGAAGGCCCGCGCTTCGGAACCTTCGTCGCGGCCTACGGCGTTGACGAGACGCGCGCCCTGATCCGGCGCGCGCTCGCCGGCGAACTGGCGCAGGCGGCCTGAGAGAGCGGGAGAACGCCCCATGTCCTACGGTTCGTCAGGCGTCTCGCGCTTCCTCGGCGGCTCGCCGCTCGGCGTGCTGCTGCGACTGCTGTTGCTGTGCGTGATCGTCGGGCTGGTGCTGGACCAGCTCGACCTCGACGTGTTCCGGTTGCTCGACTACGCGATCGACGTGGTGCGCGACCTGCTCGCGAACAGCGCGGACCTGCTCCGGGCGCTGCTGCGCTACCTGATCATCGGCGCGGCGGTCGTCATACCGATCTGGCTGATCCTGCGCGTGCTCAAGATCGGCTCCGGCCGGGCCTGAGGCTCACGCCTCCGGTCCCGCCGCCGCGACCGCGGCGGCGTCGCGGCCGACGAGCGGGGCGAGCGATCCGGCGCCTTCGGAGGCGATCGCTTCGTTCAGGTCGGCGAGAATCCGCCCGATCAGCGCCGGGCCTTCGAACACCAGCGCGCTGTAGAGTTCGATCAGCGTCGCGCCGGCGCGGATCTTCGCGACCGCGTCGGCTCCGGACGCGATCCCTCCGACGCCGACGAGCGGGATGCGGCCTTCCACGCGCAGGAAGGTCTCGGCCAGCATCCATGTCGCGCGGCGGAACAGCGGCGCGCCGGACAGGCCGCCCGCCTCCTTCGCCGCGGACGAACGCAGCGAGGCCGGCCGGTCGAGCGTGGTGTTCGACACGATCAGCCCGTCGAGACCGCGGCCGAACGCGACCTCGACCACGTCGTCGAGCCCGTGCAGGTCGAGATCCGGCGCGATCTTCAGCAGAACCGGTCGCCGCCGCGCGCCCCGCGCCACCGCCCCGTCCCGGGCGCCGAGCGCCCGGGCGACGAGATCGTCGAGCGCGGCGCGCGCCTGAAGGTCGCGCAGTCCCGGCGTGTTGGGCGACGACACGTTGATCGTGAAGAAGGACGCCACGTCCGCGAAGGTTTCGACGCCCTGCGCATAGTCCGCGGCGCGGTCGGCGGCGTCCTTGTTGGCGCCGACATTGACCCCGACGATCCCCGACCTGCCGCGACGGCGTTCCAGCCGCGCCAGCGCCGCCGCCGCGCCTTCATTGTTGAACCCCATGCGGTTGACGACCGCCTTGTCCTCGCCGAGCCGGAACAGTCGGGGCCGCGGGTTGCCCGGCTGCGGCTTCGGCGTGACCGAGCCGATCTCCACGAAGCCGAAGCCGAGGCTGAGCAGAGCGTCCGGCGCCTTGGCGTCCTTGTCGAAGCCGGCGGCGAGGCCGACGGGGTTCGGGAACAGCAGCCCGAACGCTTCCGTCGCGAGACGCGGATCGCAGGCCGGCGGCCGCATGACCGGCGCGCGTTCGAGCGCGGCGAGCGTGGCGCGGTGGGCGGTCTCGGCGTCGAGCGCGTGCAGCGCAAGCCGCGCGAGCGGCCAGAGCGGGCCGATCATGCGCCCTCTCCCGCCGACAGCTCCGGCGGGAACGCATGCGCGCCGTCCGGCCCGAGCGGCAGCTCCTCGACCGACAGCACGGCGGACAGCGGCAGCGGCGCGTAGAGATGCGGGAACAGAGCGCCGCCGCGCGACGGCTCCCATTTCAGCGCCGCCCCCAGCGCCTCGGCGTCGACCGCGACCAGCACCAGATCCGTCTGCCCGGCGAAATGCCTCGCGGCGGTCTCGCGCGCTTGGGGACCCGTCGAGAAATGGATGTAGCCGTCCGCGACATCGACCGGCGCGCCGTCGAACCGCCCCGCCCGTTCGGCTTCCCGCCAGAGTGCAGCAGGCGCGATTTTGTAGATCGTTGGGGCGGGCATGATCGCCAAACTCGTTCGGTCACGAAGCGCGGAACGCAGACCTATCCGGCGCGTTTGACACTGGAAAGCGCGCCCGAAGGCCTAAAGCGACCGGGGCCGCCATGCAAGGCGCGAAGAAAAGCAAGAAAATCATGGACAGGACGTCCGTGAGGTACTAATTCCTATCAGAGCGGTGTTCCGCTCGCCACAAGGGGTGGAGACAGAGGATGCTCGGGCACGGCCAGATTTGGTCCGCGATCGACGCGCTCGCCGCGAAGAACGGGCTCTCCGCCTCCGGCCTCGCGCGCAAGGCCGGGCTCGATCCCACCACGTTCAACCGCTCCAAGCGCATCGCGAACGATGGACGGCCGCGCTGGCCGTCCACGGAATCGATCGCGAAAGCGCTCGACGCCACTACGACCGATCTCGACGCCTTCATGACGCTGCTGACGGACGGCGCGCCGCGGCAGCGCAAGCGCGTCCCTCTGATTGGGCTCGCGCAGGCCGGCGAAGGCGGCTATTTCGACGACGCTGGCCTGCCGACCGGCCAGGGCTGGGACGAGATCGAGTTTCCGGACGTCGATCGCGAACAGGTCTACGCCGTCGAGATCCAGGGCGACAGCATGGAGCCGGTGTTCCGCGACGGCGACATCGTGCTGGTGGCTCCGGGCTCGCCGGTCCGCCGCGGCGACCGCGTGGTGCTGCGGACGACCGAGGGCGAGGTGCTCGCCAAGGAGCTGGCCCGCACCTCCGCCAAGCAGATCGAGCTGCGGTCGCTCAACCCGGCGCACCCGGACCGCACCATCCCGGCCTCGCAGGTGGCGTGGATGGCGCGCGTCGTCTGGGCGAGCCAGTAAGCCTCAACTCCCCGCCGCGGCCTCGCGTTCTTCGATCAGCTTCTCGAGACTTTCGAGCCGGTCGGCCTCATGGGGCGGCTTGTCCCAGCGGATGCGGGCGACGCGCGGAAACCGCATCGCGACCCCCGATTTGTGCCGCGCGGACTTCGCTATCCCCTCGAAGGCGATCTCAAGCACCAGGCCGATCGCCTCGGTGTGGGTCACCTCGCGCACCGGCCCGAAGCGGTTCACGGTGTTCTTGCGCACGAAGCGGTCGAGCTCGACCAGTTCCTCGTCGGTGAAGCCGAAATAGGCCTTGCCGACCGGCGTCAGCCGGGGACCGTCGGCGTCCTCGGTCCAGACGCCGAAGGTGAAGTCGGAATAGAACGACGAGCGCTTGCCATGGCCGCGCTGGGCGTACATCAGCACCGCGTCGACCGTCATCGGGTCGTGCTTCCACTTGAACCAGAGCCCCTTCGGCCGGCCGACGACGTAAGGGCTGTCGCGACGCTTCACCATCAGGCCCTCGACGGCCGCGGCGTCGGCGCCCGCGCCGGCCGAGGCCGGGTCGAGCCGGGCGGCGGCGAGCCCGTCCCAGTCGTCGAACGGCACCAGCGGCGACAGGTCGACCCGCGCGCTCCCCTCCCGCGCCACGAAAGCTTCCAGCCGCTGGCGGCGCTCGACGAAAGGCAGCCCGCGCAGGTCCTCATCGCCGTCGAACAGCAGGTCGTAGGCGCGGATGTGGGCGGGAAACTCGGCGGTCAGCTTCGGCGTCACCGCCTTGCGGTTCAGCCGCTGCTGCAGGACGTTGAAGGTCTGGACCCGCCCCTCGCGCAGGATCAGCAGCTCGCCGTCGATCGCGCCGTCGAAGGTCAGCGCGTCGAGCAGGTCGGGGAACGCGGCCGAAACGTCTTCGCCCGAGCGGCTCCACAGCCGCGCCACATGGCGCCCCTCGGCGTCACGGCCGGCCGAGGCCTGGACGCGAATGCCGTCCCACTTCCACTCCGCCACGAATTCCGCCGGGTCGAAGGCCCGGAAATTGGCGTCCTCCAGCGGATGGGCGAGCATCGGCGGGCGGAACGGCGCCGGGTCCTCGGCGTTCGGGCGCTCGGCGCGGCCTTCGACCCAGGCGAACAGGTCCTCGTAGGGCGGCGCCAGTCCCGGCCAGACGAGCTCAACGTCGTCGGGCGCGATCCCCTCGCCGAGCGCCGCCACCGCGGTCTTGGCGAGCCGGGCGGAGGCTCCGATCCGAAGCGAGCCGGTGATGAGCTTCAGCAGGGCCCAGCGCCCGGTCTCGTCCAGCGCGTCGAGCCACTGGGCGAGGCGCTTCGGCAGGTCGAGCTTGGCGGTCGACGCCAGCCCCTCGACGATCTCGGACAGCGGCGGCGCGCGGTTGGCGCGGGTCTCTCCCGGCCACATCAGCGCGACGGTCTCGGCGAGGTCGCCCACGTAATCATAGGACAGCGCAAACAGCTCGGGGTCCGCGCGCTCCATGATCAGGCCGCGGATCAGCCCGGCCTTGGCGTGGCGGAACGACAGCGCGCCGGTGATCGCCGCAAGCGCCCAGCCGCGCTCGGGGTTCGGGGTCTCTCTGAAATAGTCCGCCATCAGCCGGACCTTGGCGTTGCGCCGGGGCTCGTAGGAGAGGCGATCGAGCAGGAAGGCGAAGCGGTTCATGGGGCTGCGCCCTCCCCCTCCGCCGCCGGCTCGTCCGTCTCGCCTTCGTCGCCGTAGCCGACGAGCCTGAGCGGCCGCGCCTTGAGCCCGGCGGTCCCGCACCAGTGGACCAGCGCGTCCTCCTCGCCGTGGGTGACCCAGATCTCGCCCGCCCCGGTGTCGAGGATGGTCCGGCGCAGGTCGTCCCAGTCGGCGTGGTCGGAGACCACCAGCGGCAGCTCGACGCCCTTCTGGCGCGCCCGCGCCCGCACGCGCATCCAGCCGGAGGCGGCCACCGTGACGGGGTCCGGGAACTTGCGCGCCCAGAGCTCCCGGAGCGCCGACGGCGGGCAGATGACGATCGCGCCGGCGAGGTTCTTTCGCTCCGCGGACTTAACCTGTTCGGTCAATCCGAGGTCAATTCCGAGGTTAACGTAGGTTTCGGTCACCCGGACCATGGCGCCGTGCAGGTGGATCGGCCGGTCCCAGCCCGCGATCCGCAGCAGCTTCATCAGCCGCTGCGCCTTGCCGAGCGAATAGGCGCCGACGAGATGGGCCCGGTCCGGGAACAGCGCGACGCTGTCGAGGAGCTTCGCGACCTCGTCGCCGGCGTCGGGGTGGCGGAACACCGGCAGGCCGAAGGTGGCCTCGGTGACGAACAGGTCGCAGGGGACCACCTCGAACGGCGCCGCGGTCGGATCGGCTTGCCGCTTGTAGTCGCCGGATACGACTGCCCGGAACCCTTTCCACTCGAACAGGATCTGCGCCGCGCCCAACACATGGCCGGCGGCGTGGAAGCTGACCGTGACGTCGCCGATCTTCGTCCGGGCGCCGTAGGGCGCCGGCTGGCGCGTGGCGCAGAACGCCTCGCCGTAGCGCGCAGCCATGATGGCGAGCGTCTCCGGCGTCGCCATCACCGCGTCGTTGCCGGGCCGGGCGTGGTCGGCGTGGCCGTGGGTGACGAGCGCGCGGGCGACCGGCCGCATCGGGTCGATGTGGCAGTCGGCCGGCGGGCAGTAGAGCCCTTGGGGGGTGGGGACAAGCAGGTCTTCGGGGCGCATGCCCAGAGACAGATAAGCCGCGCGCGGCCGGAAAACAGACGGCGGCTCAGCCGTAGCGGCGCGCGGCCTCCAGCGTGAGGCCGAGGCCGACGGAGCCGAACACGTCGCCCTCCACCGGCCGCGCCGCCGGCACGGCGCCCAGGATCGCGGCGCGCACATGGGGGATGCGGGTGGAGCCGCCGGTGAGGAACACCGCGTCGATCCGCTCCGGGCCGACGCCGGCGGCCGCGAGGCAGCGGCCGATGCGCTCCGCGATCTTCGCGGTCAGCGCGCCGGTGTGGCCGACGAAGCGCTCGCGCCGCACCGCGGCGGCGAGCCTCGGCTCGGCCCAGCCCAGCGGCACGGCGGTCTCCTCGGTCTCCGACAGCCTGATCTTGGCGCCCTCGACCTCGGCCGCGATCCCGTGCCCGCCCTCGCTCTCGATAACCCGGATCAGCCGGTCGAGCAGCTCCGGCCGGGCCGCCTCGCGGCGCGTCTCGCGGATCTGGCGCACGGCGCGGCCATCGTAGAGCTTGTTGATGCTCGACCAGGTCGCGAGCTCGTGGAACCAGCTCGACGGCGCCTCGAGCTCGCGGCGCTTCATCGGCGAGCGGAAGCCGAGCAGCGGCATGACCTCGCCCAGGCTCAAGCGGCGGTCGAAGTCGACGCCGCCGACGCGCACGCCGTCGTTCGCCAGGATGTCGGCCGCCCGGTCGTCGCGGCCGCGCCGGTCCGGCGACAGCCGCACCACCGTGAAGTCCGAGGTGCCGCCACCGATGTCCGCGATCAGCGCCAGCTCCTCGGCCGCCACGCTGCGCTCGTAGTCGAGCGCGGCCGCGACCGGCTCGTACTGGAACGACACCTCGCGAAAACCGACCGACTGCGCGATCTCGCGCAGCGTGGCTTCCGCGCGGGCGTCGCCCTCGTCGTCGCCGTCGACGAAATGCACCGGCCGGCCGTGGACGACCGCATCGAGCGACGCGCCGGTCGCGGCCTCGGCGCGGCGCTTCACGATCGCGAGGTAGCTCGCGATCACGTCGCGGAACCGCACGCGGTCGCGGCCGACCTGGGTCGCCTCGTCGATCAGAGAGGTGCCGAGCACGGACTTGAGGCTGCGCATCAGCCGGCCCGGCTCGCCGTCGAGATAGGCGCTCATGGCGGCTCGCCCGACCTTGGCCGCGGCGGTCGGCGCGAAGAAGATCGCGCTCGGCAGCGTGACCTCTCCGCCCTCGAGCCGCGCAAGCTCGGCTCCCAAGGCTTCGGCTTCCTCGGCGCGGGCGAGCCCGAGCGTGGTGTTGGACGTGCCGAAATCGAGGCCGCAGGCGGTCATGGGAAAGGTCGGGGCTCTGGACGAAGGGCGCGTCTTCTACCCGCCCTGCCGGCCGGCGTCCATGCCCAACCGAACTGTTCGATCACCGAGTCAAACGGCCTCTTTCGGCCGTTGAACCGGGCTCTGAATCCGTCAGGAAACTCAAATCGCGCTCGGGTCTGGAGCCTAAGTTAAAATCCTGACTCGACTTCCATAAGAGCCAGCCTCCATTCTCCGAATTGCGTGTAAAATACTGATCCGTATCGTCATGATTCTCAGCATCATCGGACTTTTTCTTGCCTTGTTTGTGCTGGCTATCGAGTGGCAGCGCATCCAAGAGCACGTCAACCGTACCGGCGTCCCCCCTCCGTCCTCAAATGCTGGTCGTCGCATCAGACGAAACGCTAGGCGCAAGGGGATCAGCGAGGAAGAAGCCTACCGAAACTGGTTGGCTTGGCATCAGAGGCATAAAAGGATATCGCCCACTCAAGCGAACCAACTCAATCTCCAGGCGCTCTATCCCCGCTCGACGTCGAATTCCAACCACCGGAACCTTGAGGCCGAACACCGTGCCGAGTTACGTGACTTACAGCGAGCCGAGGAAATACGTCGCCAGAACGAAGAAGAGATCCGTATAAAAGAGGAGAGGCGCCAAGGGCGTACGCCTTCCCCTACAGGCCAAAACGCTGTCGCTGAGGCGAAGCTTAGAAGCCTCTCGAGAGCGGTAGCACGGAAGCCCTAATCTACTAGAACTTTTGACATTTGATCAGATACAAACAGAGGGTTGCACTCGACTTTTTTAGTCTCAAGCCTTAAACGCCCATTCAAAGCGACACTTCAGATGCATTCACAATTTTGAACTTCGTCTCACTCGTCCATTCAACATCTCCTACATAAAATTTATATGCGCCGTCTTTCTGATAGAACTTCAAATACTCCCCAAGCGCTGCAACATCGTCCTCCCAATCCACGGTCATATAAAGCTCGACCCCGGCGCGCGTAAGATTTACGCTTTCAAAGGACTTTTCCATTCCCGGAGCGAGGGGATATTTTGCAATAATCCCCTTCTCTTTTAGACCGACCACCAAGCATACATTCTCATTTAAAGGCATTGCATTGGAGCATGTGCCGCCCACACCGGCAATAATTCCAGCCTCCTGAAGCAGCATTAAATGCTTTGCAAACCCGTCCGCCGACACAACTTTTTTTGCGATGTATTTCCTATAAACAACATATGGAAACAACGCGGCGCATGAATTCACAACACTCTGATCTGCTACTGAGAGCACCTGAAGCGTCTGAAGTGATATAGATCCAGGCTTTCTTATTTCACCTTTAAGAATTCGCGCCCAAGTATTTCGCATGCAAGCAGAGCTTGCTCTCTCGGCATAATCTGTAAAAACGTTCATCCAATCATCGTCAATTTTGACCTCATCGGCTACTCGATCAGAATCATGAACGTTTTCGCTCGCAATTTGTTCGATCGCTAGCTTTGCAACCTCCTCGCGATTTTCCTGTTTTCGTAGTTCGTCTCGGACTAGGCGGTCGAGCGCCATCTGCACGAGCGCGTGATCGCCTACGACTGCCTTGGCTGACTCTGCTCCAAGCGCCTCAATCACCTGCGATCTGGCCCCGGCATAATCTCTAATCCGTGCAGCCCGCTCCTCGCCCTTTGCTTTGGCGATATCGACCCACGCCGCCGCTGCTTCAGCCGAGCCAGTCACTAGGATGGCGATAGCTCTTGCGACGCCTGGGAACTTCAGCCAGTCGAAATCTTTGATCGTCGCAAGCCACGTACTTCCGGACGGCTCGATACCGGACATTTTTGACCCCCAGCTTCCACGCCGAGGTTAGATTACTCCCTCGATTCTCAAAATCGGTTTTGCAAAGCCGGAGCGACTGCAGCGAGAGCGCATAGAAGGCTCCCTGCGATATGAGTCTGCGCATGTCGCCCGCGGTAAAAACGCGACGGCTTCACGAAAGCCCCCTTAAACTTCTTGTAAGCGCACGGTGCACGATGTTTCCCAGCGCCGGACGCTAGGGAGCATTTCCGCCCCTTCAGCGCCCTCACCCGCCGATCTTCGCCATGATCTCGTCGGAGATCTCGTAGTTGCCCCAGACGTTCTGGACGTCGTCGTCGTCGTCGAAGGCGTCGAGCATCTTCAGCAGCGAGGCGGCCTTGTCCTCGTCGAGGGCGGTGGTGGTCGAGGGCCGCCACACGATCTTGGTGCTCTCGGCCTCGCCGAGCGCGGCCTCGAGCGCCTTGGAGACCTCGTTCAGGTCCTCGAAGGCGCAGGTGACGACGTGGTTCTCGTCGTCGGACTCCACGTCCTCGGCGCCGGCCTCGATCGCGGCCTCCAGCACCGCGTCGGCGGTGCCGGCCTTGGCGGGATAGACGATCTCGCCGACGCGGGTGAACATGAAGCCGACCGAGCCGCTTTCGCCCATCGCCCCGCCGGCCTTGGTGAAGTAGGAGCGCACGGCGGCGGCGGTGCGGTTGCGGTTGTCGGTCAGCGCCTCGACGATGATGGCGACGCCGCCGGGGCCGTAGCCCTCGTAGCGGACCTCTTCGTAATTGTCGGCGTCGCCGCCGGCGGCCTTGTTGATGGCGCGCTGGATGTTGTCCTTCGGCATGGACTGCGCCTTGGCGGCGGCGACCGCGAGCCGGAGGCGCGGGTTCATGGCCGGGTCCGGCAGGCCGGACTTGGCGGCCACCGTGATCTCGCGCCCGAGCTTCGAGAACAGCTTGGCCCGCACCGCGTCCTGGCGGCCCTTGCGGTGCATGATGTTCTTGAACTGTGAATGCCCGGCCATGATCGCTCCGACGTCGTTCCGGGAACGTCGCTCCGCCGCCGCGCTCGCGCGACGCTCCGGCGGACGGCCGCTCCAATCCCTGAGGTGGGCGGCGTTATATGATTCTCACGCGCCTGAGGGAAGACCGTCAGCCGGCGGCCGCGAAGGCGCCGGCGACGTCCTCGGGGGTGACCTCGACCGTGGGCTTCAGAAGCTTCACGGCTTGCGTCTTCCGGCCGACGCGCATGACGAGCACCACCGTCTCCGCGCCGCCGCAGGCCGGGTCGCCGCAATCGATCTCGCTGACCGTCACGGCGTCATCCTCGCCTAGCGCAAGCGCGGCGCGGACCAGCCCCGCGACCCGGCGCGAGGCCTCCGCGCGGCCGGGATCCTCGGACTTGGCTTTGAAGAACAGCGGCATGATGGAGGGGAGATAAGCTCAGGCCGCGTCCCGGCGCCAGAGGGGGAAGGGATCGGGCAGGCCGGGATAGGCCGCCCAGTCCGGCGCGGTCTCGTCGCGGCCCACGAGCGCGGCCTCCAGCGCGGCGCGGAGCGGCACCTCGTCGAGCCCCACGCCGATGAACACGAGCTCCTGGCGGCGGTCGCCCCAGCCCTCGGCCCAGCGCGCGCCGAGCCAGCCGCGCCATTCCTCATGCTCCGGCCAGTCGCGGCGCGGGACCGCGGCCCACCACGTGCCCGCGCCCTCGGTGCGGCAGATCGCGCCCGCGAGCGACATCTCGCCGGCCCAGTCCGGCCGCGTCGCGAGCCAGAAATGCCCCTTGGCGCGCACCAGCCCCGGCCAGGTCCGCTTCAGGATCGCGTCGAACCGCTGGGGGTGGAACGGCCGGCGGGCGCGGAACACGAAGCTCGACACGCCGTATTCCTCGGTCTCGGGCGTGTGGTCGCGGAAGCCGAACAGCTCCTTCGCCCACATCGGGTTGCGGCGGGCGCGCTCGAAGTCGAACCGCCCGGTCCCGAGAATCTTCGACAGCGCCACGCGCCCGAAATCGGCGTCGACGATCTCGGCGTCGCCGTTCAGCGCGCGGATGACGCCGCGCACGCTCGCGCGGGTGGCGGCGTCCACGGCGGACGCCTTGTTCAGCACCACCACGTCGGCGAACTCGATCTGCTCCACCAGCAGGTCGACGAGCCTGCGCTCGTCGCCCTCCCCCGCCGTCTCGCCGCGGTCGCCGAGGAAGTCGCGGCTGCCGTAGTCCTTCAGCAGGTTGGCGGCGTCGACCACCGTCACCATCGTGTCGAGCCGGGCGACGTCCGACAGCGAGACGCCGTCCTCATCGCGGAAGTCGAAGGTGGCGGCCACCGGCAGCGGCTCGGAGATTCCGGTGGACTCGATCACCAGATGGTCGAAGCGCCCTTCCTCCGCGAGGCGGCGCACCTCGGTCAGGAGATCGTCGCGCAGCGTGCAGCAGATGCAGCCGTTGGTCATCTCGACCAGCTTCTCCTCGGAGCGCGACAGGTCCGAGCCGCCGCGCACGAGGTCGGCGTCGATGTTCACCTCGGACATGTCGTTGACGATGACCGCGACCCGGCGGCCCTCGCGGTTGGCGAGGATGTGGTTCAGCAGCGTCGTCTTGCCGGCGCCGAGGAAGCCGGAAAGCACGGTGACGGGCAGGCGGGCGTCGGGCATGGCGGCGCGATCCATGTTTAAATGTTATAACATAACATATCGAGACGAGACCGCGCGGACAACCCCTGCGCCGCCGCGCAAACCGTCGCGGCAGGCCGGCGCGGCGGGCGGCGCGAAGGCGGCCGATCGGCCTGCACCCACGAAAACAGTCGCGCTCGGGCGTCTCGCCTGCTAGACGCGCAACCGTTCCGCCCGCCTGCAACAGTCCCCGCGTGCCTGCCCGATGTCGCCTCTGGTCCCGATCCCGCCGAGCCTGCTCGACCGCTTCGAAGCGGCCGGCTTCGCGCGCGCCGAGCCTTCGATCCTGCAGCCGGCGGAGCCGTTCCTGCATGTGATGGGCGAAGGCCTGCGCGCGCGGATGTTCCTGACGAGCGACGGCGACGGCCGCGACCTGTGCCTCAGGCCGGACTTCACCATCCCGATCGCGCTCGGCCACATCGCGGGCGGCGATCCGGCGCGGGCGGCCTCCTACTACTACGCCGGCCCGATCTTCCGTCACCGCCGCGGCGGCGGCGGCGAGAGCGCGCAGGCCGGCGTCGAGAGTTTTGGCCGCGCTGACGCGATCGCGGCCGAGACCGAGATCCTCGCGCTCGCGCTCGAAGCCGCCGCCCTGCTCGGCGAACCGGCGCCGATCATCCGGCTGGGCGACCTCGCGCTGATCGCGGCGGCCGTCGAGGCGCTCGACGCAGCCCCCGCGTTCCGGCGGCGGCTGAAGCGCGAGATCACCTATGGCGAAAGCCTCGACGCGCTGTCCGCCGCGACGCCGGCGCAGGCGGCGCGGGCCGGCCACGCCGGCCTTTTCGCGGCGCTCGACGCCGCCGGCCCCGAGGCCGCGCGCGCCGTGATCGAGGACGTGCTGTCGCTCGCCGGCATCGCGGCCGTCGGCGGCCGCACGCCGGCCGAGATCGCCGACCGCTTCATCGAGCAGAACGCCGCAGGCGGCGCCGCGGGCCTCTCCGCCGAACAGCGCAAGGCGCTGACCGACGTTCTCGCCGTCGACGCCGACGCGCGTACGGCGGTGGAGCGGCTGCGGGCCCTCGCCGCCGGCGGGCTCGCGATCGGCCCGGCCGTGGAGCGGCTTGGGAGCCGGATCGAGGCCTTCGCGGCGGCCGGCCTTCCGGTCGAGCGCATGCGCTTCGCGAGCCGTTTCGGCCGCAAGCTCGACTACTACACCGGCCTCGTGTTCGAGCTCGGCCGTGACGGCGGCGACGGGCCGCTCGCCGGCGGCGGGCGCTATGACGGGCTGCTCGGCGCGCTCGGGGCCGCTCCTGCGCCGGGCGTCGGCTTCTCGCTCTGGCTCGACCGTTTCCCCGGAGCCGCGCGATGACCGGACCGCTGATCCTCGCCGTGCCCTCCAAGGGGCGCCTGCAGGAGAACGCGCAGGCGTTCTTCGCCCGCGCCGGCCTCAACTTCGTGCGGGCGAACGGCGCGCGCGAGTATCGCGGCGCGATCGCCGACCTGCCGGACGTCGAGATCGCCTATCTGTCGGCCTCCGACATCGCGGGCCAGCTCGCGAGCGGCGCCGCCCATCTCGGCGTCACCGGCGAGGACCTGATCCGCGAGCAGATCCCCGACGCCGCCGGCCGCGTGAAGCTGCTGCAGCCTCTCGGCTTCGGCTACGCCGACGTGGTGGTGGCGGCGCCGAAGGCCTGGATCGACGTCCGCACCATGGCCGACCTCGACGACGTCGCCGCCGACATGCAGCGCCGCCACGGCCGGCGGCTGCGCGTCGCGACCAAGTACCTCAACCTGACGCGCGGCTTCTTCGCCTGGACCGAGCCCGGCGGCGGGCGGGCGCGCACCAGCGTCTCAAACTACCGGATCGTGGAGAGCCTGGGCGCGACCGAGGGCGCGCCCGCCGCCGGCGCCGCCGACGTGGTGGTGGACATCACCACCACCGGCGCGACGCTCGCCGCGAACGCGCTCAAGGTGCTCGACGACGGCGTCATCCTGCGCAGTCAGGCCCAGCTAGTGGCGAGCCTCGGCGCGGACTGGGGCGCGCCGGCGCGCGCGGCCGCCCGCACCATCCTCACCCGCATCGCGGCCGAAGTGCGCGCGCGCTCCATCCGCGAGGTGCGCGCCCGCTTCGACGCCGGCGTGGAGCGGGTGCTGATCGACGTCGCCGCCCGCTTCGACGCCCGCGCCCCGTTCGGGCCGCCGGCGCCGGGCGCGCCGCTGGTGCTGCACGCGCCGAAGAAGGCGCTGTTTCCGCTGGTCGAGGCGCTCGCCGCCGCGGGCGCCGGCACGGTCACCGTCGCGACGCTGGAAGACGTGTTCGAGCCGAACCCGCCTCTGGTGGCGAGCCTGTTCGACGCGATCGGGGAAAAATAAAAAGGCGGAGCCGCTTCGGGGGGGTAGCGGCTCCGCCTCTGTCCAGGCGCTTCGGTCGGGGGGGTCCGAAGGCCCGATCAAAAGCTCTTCTCGAGCTTTCGGTCGGACAACGCGAACCTCGGCCCGCGGTTCCCGGTCCGCGCGAAAAAAATGCGCCGCCGTCGTCCGGCCGCCCGATCAGGTCGGGGGCGGAGCCGCGCCGAGATGGCTTTCCAGGAAGGCGATGGTGCGGTCCCAGGCGAGGTCCGCCGCCCTCTTGTTGTAGCGGGCGGGATTGGCGTCGTTGTTGAAGGCGTGGTCCGCGCCCTCGTAGATGAAGAGCTCGAAGGGCTTGTCCGCGGCCTCGAGCGCCTTCTTGAAGGCCGGCACGCCCGCGTTCACCCGCTCGTCGAGGCCTGCGTACTGCAGCAGCAGCGGGGCCTTCACCTCCGCCGCCTGCTCGTCGGGCAGGGTCGGGCCGTAGTAGGACACCGCGGCCTTCAGTTCGGACGAGGCCGCGGCGAGCCGGTTCGCCATGCCGCCGCCCCAGCAGAAGCCGACGGCGCCGACCGAGCCGTTCGCCTCCGGATGCTGCTGGAGGAAGGACACGGCCGCGACCAGCATGGCGGTCGCCTTCGCGGGATCGAGCCCGCCAATCAGCTCGCGAGCGGCGTCCTCGTCCTCAGGCGTGCCGCCGACCGGCGACAGCAGATCGACGCCGAACACCATGAACCCCGACACGGCGAGCCGGCGGCAGACGTCCTGGATGTGCGGATTGAGTCCACGGTTCTCGTGGATGACGACGACCGCCGGCCGCCGACGTCCCTCGGCCGCCCCGCGAGCCAGCAGGCCCTTCACCGGGCCGTCCGGACCGGCGTAGGTCGCGGTCTCGATCTTCAGGCGACGGTCGTCCGGCGCGACGATGGCCGCGCGGGCGTAGTCGTTCGACAGCGCCGACAGCAGCGCCTGCGCCGCGGCCGTCGAGCCGGCGAGCGCGGTCAGCCGCGCCATGAAACCGCGACGGTCGAGCTCGCCATGGGTGAAGCGATCGTAGAGCGCGATCGCGCTCCGGTCCGGTCTCGGCGTCATCAACGTCCTCGGGCCTTGGCCCCAGCGCCGACGTGGCGCGGGAGACCCGGAGACTACACGCTGCGGCGCGCGAAAACCGCCCTCACCTAGAAGTCATCGCGGCGGCTGCACCGCCCGCGCCACGGCCTCGAATTCGGCGCGGCGGGCGTCGAAGTCGGACCGCGCCGCCACGCACACCAGCGTGGTCCGCCCCTTCGGCGTGTCGAGCAGCACGAGATAGGAGCGCGCGTCGGGGGCCTGCGTCTCGCCTTCCGCGGCCTTGATGTCGCCGATCACCGCGGCCCCGGCGAGCCCGGCCTGCTCGAACGGATCGACCGAGGCCACGTCGTAGTAGAGCGCGAGCGTCGCCTTGATCAGATCGGTCCACTCCGGCTTGGCGGTGAAGGCGTTGATCTCCTCCTGCGTCAGGCCGGCGTTCTGCGGACTCGCCTGGAAGCCGACCCGGCAGCCGGGCTCGTCCGCGCCGGTCTTCTTGACGTTGAAGGCGGCGGCGTAGCGCTGCCCGCCGTCGATCTTCTCGACGGAGTAGCCTGCCGGCGGATCGATCGCGAGCCCGCTCGCCTCGTCGCGCACCGGCTCGGCCGCCGCCGCCAGGGGAACGATCGCGAGGCAGACGGCGGCGAGACGGCGGAAACGGACGGCCATCGGGACTCCGGCGATACGCGACGCGCGCCTTAGCCGGCGCGCACGCCGGCTAAAGTCCGACGTGACGCCACATTAGCCGAGCCGTGCGGCGACCGTGAGGAGAACCAACGGCTAGGGTCCGCACGATCGTGATGAAGCGAGCGGCAATGCTCCCCACTCGCCCCTCATGTCTGCGCCAAACTGCGGAAAAATGGCATCCGCGTGCCCTGGAACAGGATAGCGGCGTTGAGGGAAATCCCTCATTTCCCCCGCGTTGGCCGATGTCTACCTTGCGAATCCAACCAGGAGAAACAGGATGAGCATCCTGCCGCAGAGCAAAAAACCACAGCCGGACGAGGCCGAATTCAACGCCTTCTTCCCGTCTCCTTATTCGCTGTCGCAATACACCAGCCCGAAGAGCGACCTTGAGGGCGCCGACTACCCGCGCCCCTATGCCGGGGCGCGACGTATTCTTGTCATCGGAACCGACGAGCGATACCTCAAGACTCAGAACGGCACGATGTTTTCGACAGGCAACCACCCGGTCGAGACGCTGGTGCCGATGTACCACCTGCACAAGGCTGGATTCGAGTTCGACATCGCCACCGTGTCGGGCAACTCGGTCAAGTTTGAGTTCTGGGCCATGCCCAAGGAAGATGAGGCGATCACGGGCCTGCATAAGGCCTATCTTGAGCAGTTCCAGCAGCCCTTGAAACTCGCCGACGTGCTCGCCGGACTGGGGCCCGACAGCGACTATGTCGCGGTGTTCATTCCCGGCGGGCATGGCCCGCTCGTGGGCCTGCCGTTCAGCTCGGAGGTCGCCGATGTGATCCGATGGACTCTCGACAACGATCGGCACCTCATCTCGATCTGTCACGGTCCGGCCGCCTTCCTCGCCTGCGCGCCCAAGGCGGACGGCGACGTGTTCCCGCTGGCGGGGTACGCGATCACCGCCTTCCCCGATGCCGCCGACCGCCTGACGCCGGACATAGGATACATGCCCGGCCAATTGACCTGGCATTTCGGCGAGAAGCTGAAAGCTCTCGGGGTCGACATACTCAACACGGAGGTGAACGACGCGACCCACCAGGACCGCAAGGTGCTGACCGGCGCCAGCCCCTTCGCCGCCAACAATCTCGGCAAGCTCGCGGCCGGGGCGCTGCTGGCCGAGGTCGCGCAAGGCTGAGCATGGGCGGATCGGGCCTCACGGCGACCGCCGCGGCGGTCGCCGCCATAGAGCGGAGCGAGGATATGGACTCCCTCCGCTCAGCGGTCCGGGGGCTCGCCGGACCGCTCGGGTACGACCGCTTCGTCCTTTACGCCTCGCCGCCATCCGGCGACGGCCTCGTCGAACGGCTGCTTTGGCTGGAAGGCGACTGGTTCGGCGATAGCGGACAGGTCGAGCCTGAAACCTATCTTGCGCGATGCCCGGTCAACCGGCACGTGCTGGAGACCGATCGCGCCTTCTTCTGGACCAAAACGGGCGCGCCGGACCAGGAAAGCTATCGGGTCGTCAGGCGCCCGAGCGGGCCCGGCGTACACGGCCTTCAGGTTCCGATCTTCGGGCATAGCGGCCTGATCGGCGCCATGTCCTTCGGCGGCGAGACTATCGACAGCGCGATTGAAACCCGATTGGCGCTGACGCTGGCGGCGACCGCCGCCTTCCACGCAGCGCGGCGTCTCTGGCCGACCGTGTCCCCCGCCACGCCGCGCCTCTCCGACCGCGAGCGGGAAATCATGCGCTGGATCGCCTCCGGCCGGCGACAGGCGGACATCGCGCTGCTGCTCGCGCTATCCGAACGGACGGTCGAGAATCACATGCGCCGCGTCCGCAAGCGTCTCGGCGCCGCCAGCACAGCCCAGGCCGTGCATCTGTTGGTCCGCGCAGGCGAACTGGAACCGTAGCGGCGGGCGGCGCGAGATCGACGGCGGCAGAAGGCTGCGCCTTCTGGAGCAGGAGCGTCAGCCGTCGATCCACGGAATGGCCGGCTTCGCGATCATCAGCCAGAGGATCGCCGCGACGAAGCCGAAGGCCGGCGCGCCGCACGCGAACCAGAGCCGGAACAGCCGATGGTAGGCCCGCGGCAGCTCCCCGCCCCCGGCCGCCGCAGCCTGCGCGAGCTTTCGCATCCGCGCCTGCATCCACACCACCGGGAGCCAGAGCGCGCCCGTGGCGACATAGAGCGCGAGCGAAAGCGCGATCCATCCCGTCGTCAGCGGCCACCCCAGAAGGTGCGCCAGCGCGGCGCCGGTGAGCGGCTGCAGCACGACCGCGGACGCGGTGAAGATCGCGTCGGCGATCACCACGGTCCCCGCCACATGGGCGACGAGACGCGCGTCGCCGGAGCGGTGGGCCATCAGCATGAAGAACGCGATGCCGGCCCCCGTTCCCAGCAGCACGGTCGCGCCGATCACATGCAGCCAGCGCAGCGCGTCGACGAACGACGGGGTCATCGCTCCTCCTCGATCGCGAGCGCGACCAGCGCGAGCACCGCGGCGGGGAAGATCTTGACCATCGGCCCGAGCGGGTCGAGCCAGAGATCCGGCGCGAACGCCGCGGCGCCGAGCGCATAGAGGCCCGAGACCGCGATCATGCCCCAGGCGGCGGCCACATGCGCGCGGCGGAACAGGATCGCCACGCCGAGCGCGACGTCGACGACGCTTCCGAGCAGGACCGCGAGCCCCGCGGCCGTCTGCGGCGCTCCGCGCACGACGAGGATGTCGGCGGCCTGCTGAAAGCGCACGAGCCCGATCAGGCCCGACGCCGCCCAGAACGCCGCGAGCGTCAGAATGATCACGGGTTTGAGCAGGAACATGCGCCCGAACCACCGCTCCTGGACCGTGGAGGGCAGCGTCCGCAAGGTGGCCGCGAGACTTCGGACGGGCGCTCCCGCCGCGGCCCGCCACGGCGCCGGATCGCCGCGCACGCCCGCTTCGATCTCGCGCAGCGCCGCGCTGCGCATCGGCGGCCGCCACCCCAGCGCGCCCGCCAGGTCTCCGCCCCGGAACAGCAGCCGGCCGAGCCAGCGCGGCGCGTTCAGCGTCCGGGCCGGCGGGCGGTCGAGCGCCGCCCGCCACGCCGCGACGACGCCGCCGAGCGTGTAGGCCTCGTCCTCCACGAGATCATAGGCCGCGCAGGACGGAATCTCGCCGGCGAGCGCCTTCCGCACGGCTTCGGCGACCTCGTCGACCGGCGCCGTCTGGATGGGCGCCGCGCCCTCGATCAGCGGCGTCGCCCAGGGCGCGTTCGCGAGCCCGCGCAGCAGCGCGGTTCCGCCATAGGCCGCCGCCCCGATGACGAGGCCTGGCCTTAAGATCACCCAGTCGAGCCCGGACCCGGCGAGCGCCGCGTCCGCCTCGCCCTTGGTGCGCAGGAACGTCGTCACGGCGTCGGGCCGCGCGCCGACGGCGGATATCTGCACGAAACGCCGGACACCCGCGGCCGCGCAGGCGCGCTGCAGCGCCAGCATGGCGTCGCGGTGCACCGCCGCCACGTCGTCCCGTGCGCCGTCCTGCAGCGCGCCGGCGCAGTTCGCCACCGCGTCGACGCCCCGCAGGAACGGCGCCCAGTCATCCGGGCTCAGAAGCGCGGCGATGTCGGCCGAGCGCCATTCGATCTCGGGCCGCGAACGACGCCCCGCGCGCTCGGACCGCCCGAGCCCAACGACGCGCCAATCCGCCACCAGCAGGCGATCCGCCACGGCGGCGCCGATCAAGCCGTAAGCTCCGAGCACAAGAACGCGCATGCCGCCGCCTCCTTGGCGCCGGCATAACACGCGGGAGCCAGCGGCGGCCGCGAATCCGTCCGGCGAACAGGCCCCCGTCCGTGACGCTCCGGCGCAGGATTTCCGCGCTGACCGTGCCCAAAGTCGAACACGAATCCGTGAACGAGGCCGCGGGATACCGCGTGGGACATCGGCCCGTCACCGCCCGCGCACGATCCTTGCCCGGACGTTCGCGCCAGAGCCGATCCGGCCCTGGCTACGCCCGGAACGAACCATCCTTGCAGGGGACCGCTCGCCATGCTCCGCCATCTCGCCCTCGCCGCCACGGCTCTCGCGGCCGTCTCGCTCGCGGCGCCCGCCTTCGCCGCCGAGATCGACAACTCCTCGATCGGCAAACCGGAGTTCCGGGAGCACAAGACGACCTACGGGCTCGTCTACACCCTGCCGAAGGACGCCAACGACGTGCTCGACGCCAAGATCCGCGGGCCGCTGAAGGCGCGCCTGCTGGAGCTCGGGCTGAAGGCCGAGGCCGAGCTCCCCAACATCCCGCACATCACGGTCGTGCACATCCACAACGCCGATCCCGAGACCCCGGCGGCGATGCTGAAGGTCCTGCCGAAGCCCCCGGCCCCGCTCCAGATCACGCTCAAGACCTTCTATACGACCGAGGCCGCCAAGGGCGCGGGCCGGCCGTGGTGGCTCGATCTCGGCGTGGTCAAGGAGGGCAAGGCCTATGACGACATGATGGCCTACAGCGTGACCGCGACCGCGGCGCTCGCGCCCTTGCGCGACGGTCCGCTGCCGCGCGTCACCGGCCCGGTCTACGCCGCCATGGGCGACGCCGGAAAGGAGCTGGTGCGCACCGTCGGCGTCAGCGGCGTCAACGTGATCAAGGACGGCAAGGCGACCGCCTCGCACAACCCGCACAACACGCTGGTCTATTCGATGGAGCCGTTCGCGACGTTCAAGGCGCCGATGGACGAGACCGCCGCGGAGTTCAACAAGCTGCTGCCGGACGGCTTCCAGACCACGCTGAAGACGGTCTCGATCGTGGAGCTGCAATTCTCCGGCAACGTGGTGCGCGAGATCTATCGCATCAGCCTCGAGGACGGCTCCGTGACCGACGTCGCGACCGGAAAGGCCGTCGCGGCGCGCTGACCGCCGACCCCAGCGTCCGCCGCGAAGCCCCCCGCTTCGCGGTGGATCGCTCGCCCGAAAGGCTTGAGGTCGCCCCCGGCTCGGACAGATAGAAGGGCGTCACGCCGCCGCTTCGGGCGCGCGCAAGCGGGGGATCGCGCCAGACATGCCATCCGGGGGCGTCAAACGGCCGGGAGACACGTTTTCGAGGACCGTCATCGCGCCGGTCAGCCTGCTCGTCGCCGTGATGATCGTGGCCTGCATCGCCGCCGCCGTCTGGGTGGCCCAGCGCCAGACCGCGGACATGCAGGCGCGCGAACGCGCCCTTGCGGAGACCGCCCTCGCGACCCGCGCGGCCGCTCTCGAGAAGACGACCAACGACTACGCGCACTGGGACGAAACCTACGACCGGGTGGCCAAACAGGGCGACGCGGAATGGTTCGGCGAGAACGTCGTCCGGCCCGCGACCGATGAATACGGCGCGCATCTGGTCGCCGTGGTCGACGGCGAGGGCGCCGTCGTTCTGGGCTCGCGCGACGGCGCCGAGATCAGCGGCCCCCTCGCCGCAATCCTGCAGGGCGGCTTCGGCGTCCTTGCCCACCGGGTCGGGGCGGACGGCGGCGTCGAGACGGCGTCCGGGCTGCTGCTGCTCGACGGCGCGCCGGCCCTGGTCGCGCTCTCGCGCATCCGGCCCTACGCCGAGGACCGGGGCGCCGAGCCGGCCGAGCCGAGAATGCTGGCGCTCGTCGACCTGCTCGGGCCCGCGCAGCTCGAGGCGCTGTCGAAGGCCTACCTGCTCCCCGGCCTGCGGGTGGCGAAGGCCGCCCGCCACGACGCCTCGGTGCGGATTCCGACCGCCGACGGAAAGGGCGCCGTCGCCTTCGCCTGGCGCGGCTCCGATCCCGGCGCGGAGCTTCTGCGCAGCCTGCTGCCGATCATGCTGGCGCTGCTCGTCGCCTTCGCCGCGCTCACCGCCTACGTGCTGCGCCAGGGCAAGGCGGCCGCGATCCGGCTCGGCGAGAGCGAGCGCCGCGCGCTGCTCGACCCCCTGACCGGGCTGCCGAACCGCTTGGCGCTGTTCGCCCGCGTCGAGGGCATGATCGGCTCGCCGCGGAACGACGGCTTCGCGCTCGCCTATCTCGATCTCGACGGCTTTAAGCAGGTGAACGACGAGCACGGCCACGGGCTCGGCGACGCGGTGCTGAAGGAGGCGGCGCGCCGCATGTCGCTGGCCCTGCGGGACGGCGACCTGCTGGTGCGGCTCGGCGGCGACGAGTTCGCGCTGCTGCTGCCGGGGCTCACCGACGCCGGCCCGCTTCGGCAGATCGCCGAGCGGGTGATTGCGCACGTCGGCGAGCCGATCGAGATCGACGGCGTGACAGTGCGCGTCGGCGTCACCATCGGCATCGCCGTCTCGCCGGCCGACGCCCGCGACACGCTCGAGCTGGTGACGATCGCCGACGCCGCGCTCTACCGCGCCAAACGCAGCGCCAAGGGCACGGTGCAGTTCAGCCTGACGGCGTGAGCGCCGCGATCAGCGCCGCCGCGTGGGGCGACGGCGGACCGCCGCGCCGGGTCGCGATCACCAGCCCCCGCGCGGCCCACGCGTCCGACAACGGCGCGACGCCGAGCGCCATGGTCCGGCCCGCCCTCGCCGCTGCGGCCTCCGGCGCGACCGCGACGCCGACGCCCTGCTCCACCAGCCGGAACACGGCGTCGAAGCCGCGCACCTTCACACGCGCCGGCAGCGCCCGTCCGAGCCGCCGCGCCCGCCCGGCGAGATAGTCCTGAAGCGCGCCGCCGGAGCCGAGCCCGACCTGGGGATGATCGAGCGTCTCGGCGAAGGCGACCGCCCGCCGCGCCGCGAGCGGGTGGCCGTGCGGCGCGACGAGCGCGAGCGCGTCCCTGCGGAACGGGGCAAGGACGAGGTCGCCATGGTCGACCTGATCGGACGCCACGCCGAAATCGACGCGGCCCGCGGCGACCGCCTCGTAGATGTCGGCGCTCGACGCCTCCTCCAGCTCGACGTCGATGCGCGGGTTGGCGGCGAGGAACGCGCCGAGCGGAGCCGGCAGATGCTCGGACACCGCCGAGGTGTTCGCCATCATCCGCACGACGCCCCGCAGCCCTTCGCCATGGGCCGCGAGTTCCCCGCGCATGCGCTCACAGGCGGCGAGAATCTCGCGGGCGTGCCGCGCGAGCGCCTGGCCTGCGGCGGTTGGAACGACGCCGCGATGACGCCGCTCCAGCAGCGGCGCGCCGCCAGTCGCCTCCATCCCGCGGATGCGTTCGCTGGCGGAGGCGAGCGCGAGGCCCGCGCGCTCCGCGCCCGCGGTGATGCTGCCCGCCTCCGCCACATGCAGGAAGAGACGCAAATCCGCGAAGTCAAAGCGCATGGCGCGTTCCGTTTTCCTCTGGATTTACCGAAGGCCGTTTTCCGAAACTCCACATTGCGCCGCGCCCGGGGCGGCGTTCAAGTCGGCCCATGCCGGATCTTGCGCCGCCTTTCCTCGCCTTCGCTTTCCTGACCTTCTGCCTCGCCGGGCTGGTGAAGGGCGTGACCGGGATGGGCCTTCCCACGGTCGCCATGGGCCTGCTCGCGGCGGTCATGCCGCCGGCGACGGCCGCGGCCCTCCTGCTTCTGCCTTCGCTCGTGACGAACCTTTGGCAGCTGGCGGCGGGCCCCGATCCTCTCGGGGCCGTCCGGCGTTTCTGGCCGATGATGGCGGGGGTCGCCGTCGCGACGACCGCCGCCGCCGGCGCGCTGTCCGGCGACGACGCCCGCCTCGCCTCCGCCGCTCTCGGCGGCGTGCTCGCGCTTTACGCCGCGCTCGGCCTGAGCGGCTGGCGGCCGACGTTGAGAGAACGCGCCGGCCGAAGGCTCGCGGCCCCCGTCGGCCTTGTGACCGGCGCCGTCACCGGCGCGACCGGCGTGTTCGTCATTCCGGCGGTGCCCTACCTGCAGGCGCTCGGCCTGGAGAAGGAGGAGTTGGTGCAGGCGCTCGGTCTGTCCTTCACGGTGTCGACGCTCGCCCTCGGCGCCGGCCTCGCGCTGCACGGCGGCCTGCCCGCGCCGGCGATCGGCGGCTCGGCCGCGGCGCTGATCCCCGCCGGCCTCGGCATGGCGGCGGGCACGAAGCTCCGCCGCGTCATCGCGCCGGAGACGTTCCGCACCTTGTTCTTCGCGGGGCTGCTGGCGCTCGGGCTTTATCTCGCGGCGACGGCCGCCGGATAAACGCAGGCTCCGACGTAAAACAAAGGGCCCCGGATCGCTCCGGGGCCCTTGTCATTCGCAACCGTGGCTGGCTGGATCAGAAATCCATGCCGCATGCCAAGTCGGGTGTTCCCGACTTGGCCATCCTTGAGGGACAGGCGGCTTTTATGGACTTCCTCAGAAGTCCATGCCGCCCATGCCGCCGCCGCCCATGCCGCCCGGCATGCCGCCAGCCGCTTCCTTCTTCGGAAGCTCGGCGATCATCGCCTCGGTGGTGATGAGCAGAGCCGAGACCGACGCCGCGTCCTGCAGCGCGGTGCGCACAACCTTGGTCGGGTCGACGATGCCGGCCTGGATCATGTCGACATACTCTTCCGTCTGGGCGTTGAAGCCCGACGTCGCGTTGTCGGTCTCGAGCAGCTTGCCGACGACGATCGAGCCTTCGACGCCCGCGTTGGCGGCGATCTGACGGATCGGAGCCTCGAGCGCCTTCAGAACGATGTTGAAGCCGGCCTGGATGTCCGGGTTGTCGTTCTTGATGTCGCGGATCGAGGTCTTGGCGCGCAGCAGGGCGACGCCGCCGCCCGGCACGATGCCTTCCTCGACCGCCGCGCGGGTGGCGTTGAGGGCGTCGTCGATGCGGTCCTTCTTCTCCTTGACCTCGATCTCGGTCGCGCCGCCGACGCGGATGACGGCCACGCCGCCAGCCAGCTTGGCGAGACGCTCCTGGAGCTTCTCACGGTCGTAGTCGGAGGTGGTCTCTTCGATCTGGGCCTTGATCTGGGCGACGCGGCCCTCGATCGCGTCCTTCTCGCCGGCACCGTCGACGATCGTGGTCTTCTCCTTCTCGAGCGTCACCTTCTTGGCGCGGCCGAGCATGTCGAGGGTCACGTTCTCGAGCTTGATGCCGAGGTCCTCGGAGATGACCTGGCCGTTGGTCAGGATCGCGATGTCCTCGAGCATGGCCTTGCGGCGGTCGCCGAAGCCCGGAGCCTTCACGGCCGCGACCTTGAGGCCGCCGCGGAGCTTGTTGACGACGAGGGTGGCGAGCGCCTCGCCCTCGATGTCCTCGGCGATGATGACGAGCGGCTTGCCCGACTGCACGACCGACTCGAGAACCGGCAGGATCGCCTGCAGGCCGGAGAGCTTCTTCTCGTGGATGAGGATGTAGGGGTCCTCAAGGTCCGCGATCATCTTCTCGGCGTTGGTGATGAAGTACGGCGAGAGGTAGCCGCGGTCGAACTGCATGCCCTCGACGACTTCGAGCTCGGTCTCGAAGCTCTTGGCTTCCTCGACCGTGATGACGCCCTCGTTGCCGACCTTCTGCATGGCGTGGGCGATCATCTCGCCCACTTCCTTGTCGCCGTTCGCGGAGATCGTGCCGACCTGCGCGACCTCGGCGGAGGTGGCGATCTTCTTGGACGAAGCCTTGAGGTGCTCGATGACCTTCGAGACGGCGAGATCGACGCCGCGCTTGAGGTCCATCGGGTTCATGCCGGCGGCCACCGACTTGGCGCCCTCGCGGACGATCGCCTGGGCGAGCACGGTCGCGGTGGTGGTGCCGTCGCCGGCGAGGTCGTTGGTCTTCGAGGCCACTTCGCGCACCATCTGGGCGCCCATGTTCTCGAACTTGTCCTCGAGCTCGATCTCCTTCGCGACGGTCACGCCGTCCTTGGTGATCCGCGGAGCGCCGAAGGACTTCTCGATCACGACGTTACGACCCTTCGGGCCGAGCGTGACCTTCACCGCGTTGGCGAGGATGTCGACGCCGCGCAGCATCTTGTCGCGCGCGTCGGCGGAAAAACGTACGTCTTTCGCAGCCATGTGAGTGCTCCCTTGAGCGAAGTTTCAGGTTCGATCCCGCCGGCCGCTGCGCCGTGAGGGCGCGGCCCGGCCGGGCGTAAAAAAAGCCGGAAAACCTCAGGCGATGACGCCGAGGATGTCCGACTCCTTCATGATGAGCAGGTCTTCGCCGTCGATCTTGACCTCGGTGCCCGACCACTTGCCGAACAGGATCTTGTCGCCGGCCTTGACGTCGAGAGCGACGATCTTGCCGGACTCGTCGCGGGCGCCGGCGCCCACGGCGACCACTTCGCCTTCCTGCGGCTTTTCCTTCGCCGTGTCCGGAATGATGATGCCGCCCTTCGACTTCTCTTCGGCGGTGAGGCGGCGGACGACCACACGGTCGTGCAGCGGACGAAATGCCATTGGTGAACCCTCTCGAGCGCGCGCTTTGGCGCTTCGCGTTCCAATACCTTGGCCGGACGCCGGACGTCCGGGTGTTAGCACTCGCTTATGGAGAGTGCTAACACGTCGGCGAGATACGAACGCAGGCGCCGGCTGTCAAGGACGCGGCCGGACGCGGGGCGCAGGATTTTTTGCGTCACGTGACGGGCGGCGCGGCGCGCGGGCTCCGGATGCGCGGATAAGGCGTGAGCCGCCGCAGCAGCGCGGCCGCCCTGCGCCGGAGACGCCGCCACGCCATGCGCCTCGCCCAGCCCGGCGGGGCGGGCGTCGGCGACAGGTCGAAGGTCGCGTCGACATACTCGTCGACGGTCGGGAGCGCGACGGCCGCAAGGATCTCGCGCACGAGCGTCAGCCGCTGGGCCTCGTCCGCGAACAGGCCGTCGTCTGCCGCGTCGCCGCCGAACATGCGGTCGACGCCCGCCCGCACCTCCTCCTCCGGGCGCCGGATCAGGTTGAGGAAGCCCATGGCGTTGTGGATCGCAGTGGGGACCGCGGCGTGGCGGACGTTCGGCCCGTCGAGGGCGAGCGCCTGCTCCATGTCCTCGGCGTTGCGGCCGGGGTAGACGACCTGGGCCACCAGGTTCGGGAGCTCAGCCACGAAACGGACGTCGCCGAAGCGGCGCATGTCGGCCCTGAGGCCGGGCTCCTTCGACGCGCGCCGGTGCTGGCGGTGATAGCTCGGGACCTTGCGCTCGCGCTGGTAGGGCCAGATCCAGGCGCGCGGCTGGAAGGCGAGGACGCGGATCACCCGGTCCGGCCGCATCCGCGCCGCCACGCCCCCCACCAGCAGCGCGCCGAAGCCCGCCTTGCTACCGCCGACCAGCAGCACGCGCTCGTAGTCGCCGCGATCCGCGATCGACATGATCGCCTCCGCGAGCGCCTCGGTTCCGTGCACATAAAAGCCGACCCGCCCGTCCGCCACGAACAGGACGTCGCGCGTGAACTCCCGCCGGTACATCGCGAAACGCCGCTTGGTGGACAGCACGACCAGCAGGTCGCCGCCGCCCGCCTCGGCCCTCCGGAGCTGCAGCGTGAAGTCCGCGACCTGAACGGCGGGCTGCGGCCGCGTGGTCACGCGCGGACTCCCGCGCAACCGAGGCGGGAAAGACGGCGCATCGTCGTCATCGGGTCTCGGGCGTCCTCGCGTCGGGCGCCGCCGCGCCACCCCATGCGCGCAAGACTATCCGCCCGGCGTTCCGGGGGAAGCCCGCGCGACGCCGCTGTGGCGTCTTGGCGCTTGATCTTTCGCAGGATTCGGCGCGATCCTCACGGAATGGCGACCCGCGAGGAAATTCTCGATATCCACACCATGTGCGCCTGCTCGCACACGCGCATGGCGGCGCGCGCGGTCACGCGCTTCTACGACGACGCGCTGCGGCCGTCGGGCCTCAAGGGCACGCAGTTCGTGCTGCTCGCCGCGATCGAGGCCGACGAGGCCGGCTCCATCACCGATCTCGCCGACCGCATCGAGATCGAGCGGACCACGCTCGTCCGCAATCTTCAGCTCCTGCGCAAGGAAGGCCTCGTCGCGCCGGAGAAGGGCGCGAACGGCCGCCGCAAGCCGACGCTCACCGAGAAGGGTCGCGGAGCGCTCGACGCGGCGCTGCCGCTGTGGCGCATCGCCCAGGGCGAAATCGAGAACCGGCTCGGCTTCGGCTCGTGGCAGGTCACCCGCCGCCGCCTCGGCGAGCTGCGCAAGGCGGTCGGCTGACGCTCACGCCACCTGCGCGACGTCCCGCGCGTAAGCGTGCTGGAGAGTGTCCTCGGCGTCATGGCGCGCGCGGACGCCCGGCAGCCTGAGAAACCCCTGACGCTCGTAGAACCGCGCGCCGCTTTCGAAGCGGGCGTCGAGCCACGAGGTCAGCCGTTCTCCGCCCGAGGCCGTCGCGAAGGCGGTCGCGCCCGCGAGCAGCGCCGCGGCCAGCCCCTGCCCGCGCACGTCGCGGTCGAGATACAGCAGCGCGATCTCGAACTCGCCGGCCCGAAAGCGACGGGCGACGGCGAGCCCACCGACCAGCGTATCCCCCCGCGCCACCACCCAGAGCCGGCCGCCGCGCCCGGCATAGGCGCTCGCCGGCTGGTCGAGCTCGGGATGCCGCGCCGGATCGAACGCCGCGCCGCCGTGCTCCTCGAACACGCGGCGGGCGAGGCCGGCCAGCTCCGGGCCGTCGCCGTCGTTCGCTTCGCGGATCAGGAATTCGCTCATCGCAGGTCCGTCCCGTCGGCTGGAGGAGCGTCGCGTTCTGTCACGACATGCAGAGCCGGACAACCCGGCGCCGCCGCCCCTCGATTTCGCCACGGTCGCGCAGGACAAGGCTCACGCGCTCGTTCATGCAACGTAAGGCGGTTTCCGTCCATTGTAGCGTAAGATGTCGCCCGACCGCCCTCTCCGGCCGGGCCTGTTTTCGAGGAGTAAGCATCCGTGACCGCATTCCGCGCTCCTCTCGCCGCGATGCTTGGCGCGCTCACGATCGCGGCGCTGGCGCCGGCGGCGCCCGCCGTCGCCCAGTCCCGCGTGATCGAGACGCGCGAATACGCGCCCCGCGCCGGCGCGGGCTATTACTATGACGACGAGCCGCGCGTCGTCCGGCGCGCGCCGTCCCGCAACATGGGCGGCGGCCTGATCGAGGAGATGTTCGGCGACGACGAGCCGGTCTACCGGACCCGCCGCATTCCGACCTCGCGGGAGCGTCAGGCCGAGCGCCGCAGCGGGCGCATGGCGCTCGACGGCGGCGAGGCGCGGGTCTACCGCTACGGCGACGAGCCGCGGGTGCTCTACGGCCGCGAGTACCGCCGGTACGATTACGACGACCGCTACGACGATCCCTACGAGATGCGCGAGCCGCGCATCGAGCGCACGCCGCGCCGCCTCGCCGGGCCGCCTTCGGCCGCTGGCGCCGGCGACGCCGCCCGCCGCACGGTGGACCCGAAATTCGCGCGCACGACCGTGCAGTACGCCGGCTCCGAGCCCGCCGGCTCCATCGTCATCAACACTCGCGAGCGCTTCCTCTACCTCGTCCAGGGCGACGGAACGGCGATCCGTTACGGCGTCGGCGTCGGCAAGGAGGGCTTCTCGTGGAAGGGGACCGAGACCATCTCGCAGAAGCGGGAATGGCCGGACTGGCGGCCGCCGGCGGAGATGCGCCAGCGCCGTCCCGAGCTGCCGGCGTTCATGCCGGGCGGCCCGGACAATCCGCTCGGCGCCCGCGCGCTCTATCTCGGCTCGACGCTCTACCGCATCCACGGCTCCAACGAGCCCTGGTCGATCGGCCGCGCCGTCTCCTCGGGCTGCATCCGCATGACCAACGAGGACGTGACCGACCTTTACGAACGCGTCCGCGTCGGCACCGTCGTCAAGGTGATCTAGGGCTCTGGCGCGAGGGGCCGGCGTCCGCGCCGGCCCCTCGCGCGCCGTTAAAATTAATTCTTCATCGACCATGAAACCGGACGGGCCGGAGCGCGTTTCTGTGCGAGTGAAATTCGCCAGGAGTACATGCGTTGGCGCCGTTCCGCGTTCTGATCCTCGAAGATGACGCCATTCTGGCGCTGGATCTCGAAACCATCGTCCGCTGCTGGACCGACGCCCGCATCACCTCCTGCCGGTCGATCGCGCAGGCGCAGAAGGCCCTGAAGGGCGGTTTCGATCTCGCCCTGCTCGACATCGACGTGGTCGACGGCAAGTCCTACGACTTCGCGCGCACCCTGAAGGAGCAGGAGCTTCCGTTCGCCTTCGTCACCGGCTCGGACGTCTCCGGATGCCCGGAGGGCCTGCGCGACGCCGCCTTCATCGCCAAGCCCTACAGCCAGCGCGCGATCGAGGCGGTCGTGGCCTCCGCGTCGGGCGGCCGGCGCCACCCCTGAGATCAGGCGGACTCACGAAAACAGGCGGCGCCGGACCGGGCGCCGCCTGTTTTCGTTCGAGCTCCATCACTCCATTCCCCGGCGCGCCGCCCTCCAGGTTGGAGGGTGGGCGACGCGCGGATCCGGCGGCGTTCTATCGGCCGCTCGACCGTGGGGGGAGGAACCGGTCGAGGAACGAGCCCGCGCCGGAATCCTCGGATCCGGTCGCGCCGTCCTCGATGTCGTCCGAGGCCATGAAGTCGCGCTCGTGGCCCTCGCGCCGGTCCGGCTCCACGCCGGGCTCGCGCACCATCTCGGGTTCGTCGTATCGCTTCCGTTCAGCCATCGCTGAAATCCGTCTTCTGGCGTCCGCCCGGCTGCCGCGCGGACGCAAACTCGCCCCTGCTTCGATGTTCTGGACGTCAGATCCAGTCGCTGTCGCCGCCGTCGTCCGGCGGGGCCGACCCGGCCTCGTCGCCGCCGAGCAGGCCGGAGAACCAGCCGCCGCCCGCGTCCTCGGGCGCGGCGGCGTCCGCCTGCGGCTCGACCGCATTCGCGGCGGAGCCGGCGGCGTGAGCCTCCTCGCCGCCGAACAGCGACTGGAGGCCGGAGAACAGCAGCGCGCCGCCTGCGACGCCTGCCGCGGTCGTCAGGGCGCCCGCGAGAAAGCCGCCGCCGCGCGACGGAGCGGCCGCGGGCGGCGGAGCGCCGTAGGAGCCTTGCCCGAACGGCCGGTCGCCATAGGACGGCCGCCGCCCGTAGTCCGGATCTGGATCGCGCTCGCCCTGCCCGCCGAAGGCGGGCGGAGCGCCCATGGCTTCGCTCGCGCGCGGCCCCCAGGGCGACGCCGCCTGCGGCCCGCGCGGCGCTTCGTCGAGCGCACGCTCGAGTTCGGCGATGCGCGCCTGCGCAGCTTCGAGCGCCTGGTTCTGCACGATCAGCGTCTGCGCCATGGCGTAGGGCGCGTGCGGCTGGCGCGCGACCTGCCCGCGGATGAACTCGTCCGCCTCGGGGTCGCGATAGGCGTTCTCGGCGCCGCGCAGCCTGTCGAACAGGCCCGCGATCAGATTGCGTTCCTCGGCGTTCATCACGAAGCCCTCCTGAGGCGTCGAAACACTTTCAACGCATGAGGATCGCGATTGGTTGTGGCGCGGTTCCGAAGACGTCGTGACGTTTCCTTGGCGGAAGCGCGGCCGATGGACGGCGGCGAGCTTTCGCACGGAACCAAAGCGCTCCGCGGACCCTTTGGACAGGACGGCGGCGCTCCGGAACGCGCCGCGCAACCGGTAAGGAGACGATGGATGGAAGGCGGAGGAGGACTCTGGCTGATCCTGACGGTCGGCGGCGTGATCGTGCTGGGCCTCGCGCTCGGCTACGGCATGCTGCGCAACCGCCAGACCACGCGATCGGAGAGGATCGCCGCCGAGCGCGGCGCCGAACGGGTCTACGACGCCGAGAGCCGCGACCCGGCGAACTAGAGGCCCGAAATCGGGCGGCCGGACCTTCATGATTGCGGGCGATGGGCCACACGCGGAGGACGTTCGCGCGGCTTTGCAAGAAGAAGCCCCGTGCGGCGGCGGGGCTCCGGGCCGCGATCGCGACGACACCTACGCCTGGCGCCAAGCGAGAACGCCGCCGGTCTTGCGGTAGGTTCCGCCGATCGGAACGCCTGCCGTCCCCGCCGCCGCATCGTCCGCATAGGGGCCGGGAAACGCTCCCGTCAGGTTGACGGCGTGCACCGTCGCCCAACGCGCGCTTGCGAAGCCGAGGCTTTTATCGTTGTCCGCAAGGGGCCCGACGCCGTTCCAATAGAACCGGCACGACGAAATGTTCCGGCTAGCCGGTCCCGAGACCTTCACCTCCGCGAACGTCTCGTCGCCGGCCGCCGTCGCCGCGTGGACTTCGAATGAGCCTGCTTCTCCCGGGCCACCCGCATGGGACGTGTCCGACGTGCGGACGACGAAACGGCCGACAGGCTGAAGGCCGGGCTCCCAGCTGCTGTTGCGTGTGTTGTGCGCCACGAACTCTGGCGCCAGATGGTGGCGAGCCGTGATGGTTCCCCGGTAGACGTTCGGCTCGTACTCGATCAGCGGATTTCCCGAGATCGATCCAGCGTCTAGCATGGCGCGGCCGCCTTCTTTCATGCCCGTCACCCGGGAATAGGCGTCCACCGCGCCGCTCACGCGCACGCAGGCTCCGCCCGTCGTCGCCCTCGCGCCGAACGTCGCTTCTACATCCAGCCCCGCCGCGCTACCGGTGATCTCGATGTCGTACTGCCCGGGCGCCGCTGTCCCGTTACCCCAGAAGTTGCCGCGGATGCGCACGTTCTTGGCGCCGACCTGGCTTTGAATTGGAGCGCTCGCGTAACCCGAAAACGTTCCGTCGATGGAGACGTTCTCGAAAACGGCGTCGCCGTAGTACCTTATGGCGCGGTTTGCCGGAGTTGCGGCGTCCGCGCTGAATCTGTTGCCGATGAACCGATTTCCCTTGCCGCCCCGTCCAATGCTGATGGTCACCGCGCCGTCCGCGCCCGACATGATATTGTCAATGAACTCGCTGTTGCTGCAGCCTCCGTTAAAGAGCGCCCGGCCGACGTCAGCCTCGGTGCCCGCCAACCGGAGCCTGAGGTGCTGGCTGTCCACACCGATTCCGCGGACGACCGCCGAGATCGCGTGGGCCCGCGTCGCTTCGACGACCATGGCCCGCCATCCGGTCGCGGGGTCAGGGTCGGCGCCAACTGGCGATTCCGGCCAATGAAGATCAAACCCGTAGGTGCACCCTCCAAAGCCACTTTGTCTCGCCAGAAGACCTCGCCCATAAAATATTACGGAAGATACGAAATTCGTGAATCCGCAATTTAGTATTGTCGCATCTACATCCACATTTACTTCATTAGAAGGAGCATCTGCGTTCTTTCGGAATTCGAGAGCGCACTGACCTCCCGAATTATTTCCAAGAAATGACATATTGAATATGCGGAAGAACTGTCCTCGGACGTGAATGCCGGGGCCAGTTTGCTGCATTTCAATACGAGATCCAGGAATTCCGACCAGACCGGATTGCTCGTTCACGCCGGATGTCACCGTGTTCTCGAGCACGAAGCGCGCTGCCGGCATGAGGATGCGCCGGCTCTGTTGCGGCAACGCGTTCGCCTCGTCGAAAGCGTCTTGCAGCGCGGTGTCAATGACGAGACCGTTCGCCGGCGTGGGGCCGACGAACCGCCGGAAATCGAGACAGCCGTCCCGGGTCAGCCAGCGATCCAGCGAAGCGTGCACGGCGGGAGCCGCGGGGGCCGTCACGCTTGCCTTCCCGATTTCCCCGCCCGCGTCGGCCAGGGTCTTCAGCGCCAGCGGCTTGTCCGGCACGTCCGAGAGATTGGCGCTCTGTTCTAGGTAGGCCATCGAGATCCCCCTTTGTCGCTAATTCGTCAAACACCTCTAGGTAGAAATACACTGTCGGACGAACGATGACGTCCTGTCCACCAGGCTCAGGACTCACTGCTCAGAGCCGGACGATGGCGGTTGCGGCGCTGCCGAGGGGCGGAGATGGAGCGCGTTGTCCTTCCCCGAGGCGTTCTTCAGCGCAACGTCAGGGTCATGCGTTGCGCCTGGTTGGGCCGGAGCGTGACTTTCATGACGGGCTTCGGCGGCTCGGGCTCGATCGTCGCGAGCCGGACCTTCTGAAGCAGCACCGCCAAGATGGCGACGGCTTCCATGACGGCGAAGGCGTTGCCGATGCAGACGCGCGGACCCGCGCCAAAAGGCATGTAGGCGTAGCGGGGCCGTGTCTTGACCGCCTCCGGACGGAAGCGGTCCGGGTCGAACGCCTCGGGATCCGGCCACAGAGACGCGTGGCGGTGCACCGCGTAGATCGGAACGATCAGCACCGTTCCGGCCGGAATGAGATATTCGCCAAGCTGGACGTCCCGCAAAGCGGTCCGCGTGATGATCGGCGCGGGGGGATACAGGCGCATGGCTTCCGAGAAGACCTGCCGCGTATAGACGAGCTTCGAAACATGCTCGGCGTTCACCGGCTCGCCTTCCGTGACCGCGTCAATCTCGTCAAGAACCTTTCTCTCGATCTCCGGGCGCCGCGCCAGCAAGCCGAACGTCCAGGCCAGCGCGAGCGCCGTCGTTTCATGGCCGGCCGTGATGAAGGTCATGAGGTTGTCGACGATGTCCGCGTCGCTCATCGTGCGCCCGGTCTCCGGGTCAGAGGCCGACAGAAGCATGTTCACGAGATCCTGGCGGTCGTCGGGGCGTTTGCGCCTCTCCTCGATCACGCTCAGGAGGCTGGCCCGCAGGAATTCAACGGCAGCTTCCGCCCTGCCGCGGCCGGGATAGGGTATCCAGTCCGGGGCGTGCAGAAGTCCGAGCGCGAACGTCCAGCCGGTCGGCTTGAGGAAATCTGAAATACCTTTTTCGACCCGATCGACGTCGACGCCGTATCCGCCGGACATCATCGTCTCGACGATGATATCGAAGGTGGTGCGCATCATCTCGTGGCTGACGTCGACTGTTCCATCGCCCGCCCCGATCCACCTGTCGCGCGTGCGCTGGGCCGCTGCGATCATTGTCGGCTGAAGTTCGAGCAGCTTGTCGTGCCGAAACCCGCCGGCGACGGACTGCCGTTGCCACTTCCAATGCGCGCCGTCCGCCGTCAGCAGGCCCCGGCCAAGGGCCGGTCCCAGCGCTCGCCGGACTTGATCCCCCTTGCCGAAGGCTTCCGCATTCTTGACCAGCGCCTCGTGTATTAGCGCGGGGTCGGCCATGTAGACCTTCATCTCTCCGGCGGTCTTCGAAAACACCACAGGTTCCGTGAAGATCGACGAGGGAAGCGCTTCGAGCGGGTTGCGCACGATCGCAAGCAGCACAGCGAGCGTTGACTGTGGCGTCAGGGGAAACGTCGTCTTCGGCGCGCCGGGAACTTGGGCCGAGCCAGCCATGATGTGCATCCTTGCTTGCCAACCGTCCGCGCCGTATCTGTAAGGCGCTCACCTTATGAGACCTAAGGTGGACACCTTATCGATGCAAGGGGCGGCATGGCAGGAACAGCGGCGGCAGGCGCGACAAGGGCCGATCGGACTGGCACCCGAGACCGGATCCTGAACGCCACTCTCGTCCTGTTCAACGACAGGGGGCCGGATCGGGTCACGACCGCCGAAATCGCTCGAACGGTCGGCATCAACGAAGGCAACCTCTATTATCACTTCAAGACGAAGGAGGCGCTTCTCCAGGCGCTGTTCAAAAGACTGGAGGCCGACGCGACCGCCTTCATGACGGACGCAGGTTCGAACATCTCCGTCGACCCGGGCGTTTTCTCCGGTTTCATGCGGCGCTGGTTCTCGATCGTCTGGGACCATCGCTACATCTTCCGGGATCTGCCTGGCGTCATCGCCATCGCACCGACCCTGCGCGAGCCGATCCGCGGGCTCAGCGCGGCGATGCGGCTCGTCGTAGACGGGGCGCTTCGTCAGATGACGGATGCGGAACTGATAGATGTCCCAGACGAAGAAGCGCCGCTGTTGCTCGCCAATGTCTGGATCGTATCGACCTACTGGGCGCTGTATCTCAGCCTGCAGGAAGGTATCGAGGACTTAGGGCAGGACCATCTCGACTGGGGACTGAAACAGGTCGCGAGCCTGTTTCAGCCCTATCTGTCGGATGCGGCGAAGAGCGAGTTGATCGCCATGCTTGGCCGCCCTGTCCTGCGAGAGGCGGTCTGACGTCGCTTCGGACGAGCCGCGTGGCCGCGGTCGGACCCCGCGGCCCCATGACCTCATCGAGACGATGCGCGTCCCTTAGCCGGCGCGCTACCGCGCTGGCGGCACGTTCACGACGGTGCCGTTGGGCAGGATGACGTCACCGGGGCGCTGGTCGGGCTGGCAGTCTCCGAGACGGCGCGCCTCGATCGCGGAGGTGAAGGTGCGCGGCCCGGCCTCGCCCGGCAGGCCGGACATCACCGTGGTAGTGGACACGCGCGCGAAGGTCGCGAAGTCCCCGGTGATCTCGACTTTGTTGTCGATCGACATGCCGCCCGAGCGGCAGATCGCACCGGCGGCGTAGCCGTCGGCCGTGCGCTTGAAGTCGTCGTTGCGGCAGGTCACGCCGGACGTCGCCTGGCGCACGATCCGGTCGGTCCGCTCGTCGATGCATTCGCGAGCCATCGTGCGGCCGGCGTTGGTGATGGTCGCCGTCTCCCACAGGCCCGGCGTGCGCGTGGGCGGACGGTCGGCGAAAGCCGGCGTCGCGGCGAGAGCGAGACCTGCGAAGGCGAGGCGGACGGCGGCGGACATGGCGGCGTTCATCCTGAAGGGCTGGATCAGCCGCGCGTCGCGAATCCGTGCGGCGAGCGATGCTGCGGCGACAGGCGCGCCGGAGCAATGGGTCTTGTGGGGAATGCCCGACTCAGCGCCCGAGAACGCGGCCGGCCACGGCGTCGAGCTTCGCGAGCAGCGCGGCGTCGCGATGCTCGGGCGCGGTGATGATCGCAAAATCGAGCGCGCGGTCGGAGCCGACGGGGCACGGCTCGTGCTCGGCGGGGAAGTCCGCGGCGAGGCGCGCGATCAGCCGGCGGGCCTTTTCGCCATTGTCGCGCATCACCGCGATGACGTCCGCCACATCGACGCCGGCCTCGTGCGGACGCCAGGCGTCATAGTCCGTCACCATGCCGACGGTGGCGTAGGAGATCTCCGCTTCGCGGGCGAGCTTGGCCTCCGGCATGTTGGTCATGCCGACGATCGACGCCCCCATGGCCTTGTAGGTCGTGGATTCCGCGCGGGTCGAGAACTGGGGCCCCTCCATGCAGACGTAGGATCCGCCGACCACGTGCGGCACGGCCTCCGCCGCGGCGGCGCGGGCGAGCCGGGCCACGAGATTGGGCGCGACCGGGTCGGAGAACGCCACATGCGCCACGCAACCCGGCCCGAAGAAGGTGGGCTGGCGCCGGAAGGTGCGGTCGATGAACTGGTCCGCCAGCACGAAGGTGCCCGGCGGCAGCTCCTCGCTGTAGGAGCCGCAGGCGGAGAGCGAGACGAGATCGGTGACGCCCGCGCGCTTCAGCACGTCGATGTTGGCGCGATAGTCGATGTCCGACGGCGACAGCCGGTGCCCGGCGCCGTGGCGCGGCAGGAACACGATCGTCGTCGCGCCGATGCGGCCCTGCTTCGGCTTCGCCGACGGCGTCCCCCACGGGCTCGTCAGGTGGAGCTCGCGCACGTCCTCGAGCCCCGGCAGGTCATAGACGCCGGACCCGCCGATCACTCCGAGGATGGCTTTCGTCATGCGTCGTCTCCTCTGCGCCGGCCCCCACATGAAAACGGCGGGCCGTTGGCCCGCCGTCGATCCTATCCGCTCCGGCCGCCGCCGGGCGATCAGGCGTGAACCGGCTTCGCCCCGCTCCACACCTTCTTCTTCACGTAGACGAGCAGCCCGAGGAACATGATCAGGAAGATCATCACCACCAGGCCGGTGCCCTTGCGCGCCGCGAGGTGCGGCTCCGCGGTCCACATCAGGAAGGCGGCGAGGTCCTTGCCGTACTGGTCGACAGTGGTCGGCGTCCCGTCGGTGTACTCCACCTGCCCGTCCTGGATCGGCTGCGCCATCGCGATCCAGTGGCCGGGGAAATACTTGTTGTAGTGCAGGCCCGGCGAGCTCGGCTTGACGCCCTCCGGCGGCGCTTCGTAGCCGACCAGCAGGGCGTGGATGTAGTCCGGCCCCTGCTCCTGGTACTGCGCGACGATGTCCCAGAGGAACCACGGGAAGCCGCGCTCATAGGTGCGGGCCTTGGCGAGCAGCGAGAAGTCCGGCGGGTAGGCGCCGCCGTTCGCCGCGCGCGCGGCCTGCTCGTTCGGGAACGCCTTGGGGAAGGCGTCGGAGAGCCGGCCCGGGCGCTCGAACATGTCGCCGCTGTCGTTCGGCCCGTCCTGAACCTTGTACTCCTCCGCGATGGTGCGGACCTGCCCTTCCGAGAACTGCGGGCCTCCCGGCTGCATCAGGTTGCGGAACGACACCAGCGAGAGCGAATGGCAGCTGGAGCAGACCTCGCGATAGACCTTGAAGCCGCGCTGGAGCTGGCCGGGTTCGAACTTTCCGAGCGGGCCCCAGAAGCTCCAGGACTGCATCGGCGGCTTGGGGCCGGCTTCCGCGGCCTGGGCCGCGCCGGCTCCGCCGAGCGTGACGGCGAGAGCGGCCGCGGCCGCGAGCGACCGCGCGAGGCGCGAGATGGTCATGGGCATGCTTTCCGAACGCATGGTCATCGCCGCCCTCAACCCTTCCGCTCGGGCGCCGCGACGGCGCCGGCCGGCGTGCCGTGCCCGCCGAGCACGGATTCGGCGATCGAGTTCGGCAACGGCTTCGTCTTCTCGAACTTGCCGAGCAGCGGAAGGATCACCACGAAGTAGGCGAAGTAGTAGATCGTCGCGGCCTGCGCCACATAGACGTAGGGCGCCTCCGCCGGCTTCGAGCCAAGCCAGCCGAGCAGGATGGCGTTCGCCACGAACAAGCCGAAGAAGATGCGGAACATCGGCCGGTAGTTGCCCGAACGGACCTTGGACGTGTCGAGCCACGGCAGCACGAACAGGATGGCGATCGCGCCGAACATGGCCAGCACGCCGCCGAGCTTGGACGGGATCGCGCGCAGGATCGCGTAGAACGGCAGGAAGTACCATTCCGGCACGATGTGCGCCGGCGTCACCAGCGGGTTCGCCTCGATGTAGTTGTCGGCGTGGCCGAGATAGTTCGGCACGTAGAACACGAAGTAGGAGAAGAACAGCAGGAACGCGACCAGTCCCACGGCGTCCTTCAGGGTCGCGTAAGGCGTGAACGGCAGCGTGTCCTTGCGGAAGTCCTTCACCTCGACGCCGGTCGGGTTGTTCTGCCCGACATGGTGGAGCGCCCAGATGTGCAGCCCGACCACGCCCGCGATGATGAACGGCAGCAGGTAATGCAGCGCGAAGAAGCGGTTCAGGGTCGGGTTGTCGACGGCGAAGCCGCCCCACAGCCACGTCACGATCGCCTCGCCCACGCCCGGCAGCGCCGAGAACAGGTTGGTGATGACGGTCGCGCCCCAGAACGACATCTGGCCCCAGGGCAGCACATAGCCCATGAAGGCGGTGGCCATCATCAGCAGGAAGATCAGCACGCCGAGGATCCAGAGGATCTCGCGCGGCGCCTTGTAGGAGCCGTAGTACATGCCTCGGAAGATGTGGAGGTACACGGCGATGAAGAACATCGACGCGCCGTTGGCGTGCAGGTAGCGCAGCAGCCAGCCGTAATTGACGTCGCGCATGATCTTCTCGACCGACGCGAACGCCTTGGTCGCCTCCGGCGTGTAGTGCATCGCGAGCACCACGCCGGTCAGGATCTGGGCGACGAGCATGAAGGTGAGGATGCCACCGAAGGTCCAGAAATAGTTCAGGTTGCGCGGGACCGGATAGGCGACAGCGCTGGAGTGGACCAGGCCGACGATCGGCAGCCGGTCCTCCAGCCACTTCGCGACGCCGCCCTTCGGCTGGTAGGTCGAGTGTCCTTGCATCGTCCCTCTTGCCTCATCGCCGCGGCTTCAGCTGGGCCGCAGTCTCGTTCAGCCGATGGTGATCTTGGTGTCGCCCATGAAGGCGAACGGCGGCACGTGGAGGTTCTCCGGCGCCGGCCCCTGGCGGATGCGCCCGGCGCCGTCGTAGTGCGAGCCGTGGCAGGGGCAGAACCAGCCGCCGAAATTGCCCTGCTGGCTGATCGGGACGCAGCCGAGATGGGTGCAGACGCCGACCACCACGAGCCAGTTCTCCTTGTCCTTCGCCGCGCGGTTTTCGTCGGTCGCCGGCGAGTCGTCGGGGAGGTTCTGGTTGCGGGCCAGCCGGTCGGGGAGCTGGGACAGCTCGACCGCCTTGGCGTCGTCGATCTGCTGCTTCGTGCGGTTCCAGATGAAGACCGGCTTGCCGCGCCACTTGACCGTGACGACCTGGCCTTCCGCGATCTGGCTGATGTCGACTTCGCTGGTCGCAAGCGCGAGCGCGGAAGCGTCCGGATTCATCTGGGCCACGAACGGCCAGGCCAGGAACCCGCCGCCGATGGCGGCCGCCGCGCCGGTGGCGAGAAACAGGAAATCCCGACGATTGGGATCCTGCGCGTCGTGCGTCGCTGCCAAGAGATCGGTCTCCTCACGCATCGATGACGCGCCGGGTTTGAGGGCGTTCGCGCCCTCGTCCCACCGCGCGAGCCGTATCTTGGAACGGCTCTGATCTTTGAGGCTATCTCGCACTAAGGTCGGAGACTGTCCACCCCGGCCCCAACCCTATGACACCGTGTCGCACGGGAACTATTGCCGCGCCTTTGGGGCTGGCATGCCAGTGAGCGCAGGAAGGCCTCGCCGTTGCCGCGCAGGCGCTTAGAGCAGGTCGCCCTCGGCCTCGTTCTCCCGGCTCAGGGCCTGGTCGCGGAGCTCTTCCGGCGACGGCGAGAGCGTGCCCGCGAAACTGTGGAGAATGAACAGAACGAGCATCGTGTACAGGCCGCCGGCGACGCCGAAGACGATCACGGGCGGAATCCAGTGCACCGTCTTCACGACGTAGATGCAGAAGGCTCCGATCAGGAAGAACAGCGCTATCGTCAGCGCGAAGACCAGCACGCCGCTCGCGTATCGCCCCATCGGACCGCCTCCGCTCCAGGCGGGTTCAGACTGCCATGAAATCGCCGCTAAGGCGAATCGCCGGCTCTCTCAAATTTGAAGATTCGCGCGTGGAAGAAGCGGCGCCGGCGACGGTGCGGAAGCGCTCTGCGGTCGGCCCTTCCAGTAGGGCGACAGCGCGAATCCCTGCGGCGGAGGCACCTCCGTCCCGCCTTCGAGCCGCGCTTGCACGAAGGCGAGCACGTCCAGGATGCGGGCCTCGTCATAAGGCTTCTCGATCAGCCCCATCGCGCCCGCGAAATCGTTCGGCACGAGCCCGAAATTTGCGGTGGTGAAGGCGGCTGCGGCGCCGGCGGCGACGGCCGCGCGGACGACGTCGACCCCGGTCCAGCCGTCGATCAGGTGGATGTCGACGAAGGCGAAGTCGACCGTCACGGACTGGAGGAGCGCGATCGCGCTGCCGCGGTCCGCGGCGAGGCCGACGAGCTCGTGGCCCGCCCGCGCGACCAGAGGCCCGAGATGACCGGCGATGATCATGTCGTCCTCGACGATCAGAACGCGCATGGCCTCGACCCCCGAGTTCGCGAAAGGCCCGAAGGGTTAACGCAATCTTGCGGCGCGCGCCACCTGCGCGCCGGAATTCGTGAGCGGCGTCAACGCGTCAGAGCGGCGAGAGCGGCGGCGAGATCGCCCTTCGGCTGCACCGCGACGTCGTCCAGGCCGAGCCACGCCGCCGCGCGGCGCAGCTCGTCGGCCGCCGCCTCCGCCGTGGGCCCGGCCGCGGAGCCGGGCTCGAGCCAGGCCGCGGCCACCACGAGACGCCGGCCGGCGCGGTCGGCCTTGAGGTCGAGCCGCGCGGCGATCCGCTCGCCCGCCAGCAGCGGCAGCACGTAGTAGCCGTGCTGCCGCTTGTGCTCCGGCACGTAGATCTCGATGCGGTAGCGGAAGTCCAGCAGCCGCTCGGCGCGGTCCCGCTCCCAGAGCAGCGGGTCGAAGGGCGACACCAGCGCCGCCGCGCGGGGACGCCGGCGCGGCGGCTCGGTCCCGGCCGCGAGATAGGCGGGCTGCCGCCAGCCCTCCACCCGCGCCGGGATCAGCGCCCCCTGCTCGACCAGCTCCGCCACGCGCGCGCCCGCCTCCTGCGGGCCGATCCGCCAGTAGGCGCGCAGATCGCCGACGGTCGCGACGCCGAGCGCCTGCGCGGCCGCGCTGATCAGGCGCCGCTGCCCCTCGGCGTCGTCCGGCGTCGGCAGCGCCGCGATCTCGGGCGTCGCCCGCTCCGGCAGGTCGTAGACGCGCTCGAAGCCGCGGCGGCCGTGGGTGGTGACGAGCCCGGCCCAGAACAGCCACTCGAGCGCGCGCTTGGCGTCGCTCCAGCCCCACCAGCCGCCCGCGCCCTTCTCGCCGGCGTCGAGGTCGCGCGCCGCGAGCGGGCCGCGCCGGGCGATCTCGGCGAGCATGGCGTCGATGAAGGCGCGCCGCTCGCGGCCGAATCGGGCGAGCCCGTCATAGATCCCCCGCCCGTCCCGCGCCCGCGCCATGCGCCAGCGCAGGCTGGGCTGGAGATCGGCGCGGATCAGCGAGGCCTCATGGCCCCAGTACTCGAACAGGGCGCGCCGCTTCCCCGAACTCATCTTCTCGAGCAGGCCGACGTCGTAGCCGCCGAACCGGGAGAACGCCGGTAGCGTGTGCGCGCGGGCGAGCACGTTGACGCTGTCGATCTGCGCCATCCCCAGCCGGTCGAACATGCCGGAGAGCGCGCCGCGGCCCGCGCGCGCCGGCCGCGGCCGGTCGAGGCCGACCGCGGCGAGAGCGACGCGACGCGCCTCGGATGCGGAGAGTTCGATCATCGCCTCGATCTGGAGCGCGACCCGCCGGCCGTCACTGGTCCCGCGCCGAGATCGCCTCGTGCCAGGCCACCGCGCGCCGCGCCATGCCGATGTGCTGGCGCTCGTACATTCGGCCATCGATCTTGATCGCCCCTTTTCGGGCGTTCTCCGGCAGGTCGAACACGTCGATGACCTTGCGCGAGCGCGCAACCTCCTCGGCCGTCGGCGCGAAGGAGGTGTTGGCGGGCTCGATCTGGTTCGGGTGGATAATGGTCTTGCCGTCGAAGCCGAGATCGCGCGATTGGCGGCATTCGGCCCGGCAGCCCTCCACGTCCGCGATGTCGTTCCAGACGCCGTCGAGAATCGTCAGCCCGTCGGCGCGGGCGGCCGCGAGCGCGAACATGATCCACGGCAGCATGGGCGCGCGGCCAGGCACGATCTGCGCCCAGGTGTCCTTGGCGAGATCGTTGGTGCCGAGCACGAGGCAGGTGAGCCGCGCCTCCGGCATCACCCGCCGGACGGCCGTGATCTCCTTGATGTTGAGGATCGCGGCCGGGGTCTCGATCATCGCCCAGATCTTGATGTCTTCCGGCGCGTCCATCGCCTCCAGCCGGTTCGCGATGCTCTCGAGCACCGCCGGCGACGACACCTTCGGCATCAGGATGGCGTCCGGCTTGGCTTCGATAGCGGCCTTCAGGTCCTGCTCGCCCCATGGCGTCTGCGGCGCGTTCACGCGGATGATCAGTTCGCGGTGGCCGTATTCGCCGCTTTTCACCGCAGCGCACACCTGCTCGCGGGCGAGCTCCTTCGCGTCCGGCGCGACGGCGTCCTCGAGATCGAGGATCAGCGCGTCGGCGGCCAGGGTCTTCGCCTTGTCGAGAGCGCGCTGGTTCGAGCCCGGCATGTACAGCACGCTGCGGCGCAGACGCAGATCCGAAGCCATTCTCGATCTCCCATTCCGATGTTATCGTTGGCGACGAACCTAGTCCGGCCGGCAAGGCCATCGCAACGTCGCCTTTCGCAGGTGCGAGATGGCTTTCGGCGCGCCGCCGCGGAGCCGCCGGCCTTGCAAAATCGGCCGCGTCCGACTAGAAGGCGGCCCGAACCGGCGGTCGCCGAGGTCGCGGCCGGGCCGCGCCCTGTCCGCTCCGACGAACACCAACACGACCGACGCAAGTCGCCGCGCCAGCGGCCGGCGTCTTGAGGACGAGACCGATGAAGATCCGCAACTCGCTGAAGTCCCTGCGCAACCGCCATCGCGACAACCGTCTGGTGCGCCGCAAGGGCCGCGTCTACGTCATCAACAAGACGCAGAAGCGCTACAAGGCCCGCCAGGGCTGAGACCGCGCGGCCGGCGGGCGCCAAAAGTCCGCTGCGCTTCACGCCGAAGATTTTTGACGCCGCGCCGGTCCGGAGCCTAAGCTCCGGGCCATGACGCGTTTCGCTCAGTCTGCGGCGCTCGCCGCCCTCCTCTCGCTCGGCGGCGCTCTTGCCGCCATGGCGCAGCCGGCGCTGCCGCCCGACGCCTCGCCGGAAGGCTCCACCCCTACTCTGCCGGCGCCGCCTCCCGCCGCGCCGCCGCCCGCGGACGCCCCGTCCGCCGCCGATCAGGGCAAGGCCGTCGACGCGCTGCTGGAGCGTCTCGCCAAGACCGAGGATCCCGCCGCCGCCCGCCGCATCGCGGGCGCCGTGCAGGCGCTGTGGATGCGGTCGGGCAGCGACACCGCCGACCTCCTGACCTCGCGCGCGCTGGAGGCCCAGCGCAAGGCCAAGGCCGACGTCGCGATCAAGCTGATGGACCGGGTGGTGTCGCTCAGGCCCGAATTCGCGGAAGGCTGGAACCGCCGCGCCACGCTGCACTTCCTCGGCAAGGACTATGACCGCGCCATGATGGACCTGCGCGAGGCGCTGGTGCGCGAGCCGCGCCACTTCGGCGCCTGGCTTGGGCTCGGCCGCATCCTGCGCGAATCCGGGCTCGACAAGCCGGCGCTCGGGGCGTTCCGCAAGGCGCTCGCCATCCATCCGCAGATCGACGGCCTTAAGCGCGAGGTCGACGAGCTGACGCTGAAGGTCGAGGGCCAGCCGATCTGATGCGCGCGGGTCTCGTCGCGGCGGCCGTCGTCGCGACGCTCGCCGTCCTGCTTGCGGCCGCGACGGCGGTGGAGGCCCGGCGTTCCGCCGCCCTCGCCGAACATGGCGTCGCCCGCCGCGTCGCCGTCACGGGCGGCGCGCTGAACGTCGTAGTGCTGGAGCCGCGAGGACCGGCCTCCGGCCGCACGCTGCTGCTACTGCACGGCGCGAGCGGCAACCTCAAGGACCTCGAGCTTTCGATTGGCCGGCGGCTGGCCCGCCGCCACCGCGTCGTGCTCGTCGACCGCCCCGGCCACGGCCGCAGCGACCGGCTCGGCGGGCGCGAGATGGCGTCGCCGGCCCGCCAGGGCGCGGCGATCCTGCAGGCGCTCGACGCGATCGGCGTGAGGCGGGTGGTGGCGGTCGGCCACTCCTGGTCCGGCGCGCTCGCGACCAGCCTCGCGCTCGACCATCCCGACCGCGTCGTCGGCCTCGTCACCCTCGCCGGCGCCACCCATCCCTGGCCCGGCGGCGTGGCCTGGTACAACAGCGTCGCGGCGACGCCCCTGTTCGGCGACCTGTTCGCCGCGACCGTGGTGGCACCGGTCGGCCTCGCCACCTTCGACAAGGCGGTGGCGAGCGTGTTCGCGCCCGCGAGCCCGCCCCCGGACTACGTCGCCCGCACCGACGCCCGGCTGCTGCTGCGCCCGTCCGAGTTCCGCGCCAACGCGCAGGACCTGAAGGACCTGAAGCCGTTCCTCGAAGCCCAGGCGCCGCGCTACGGCGCGATCCGCCAGCCGACGCTGATCGTCACGGCCGACGTCGACGCCACCGTCTCGCCGACGCTCCATTCCCGCGCGCTGCACCGCCAGGTCGCGGGCTCGAAGCTGGTCGTCCTGCCCGGCGCCGGCCACATGCCGCACTGGAGCGCGACCGGGCGCGTGGTCGCCGAGATCGACGCGCTGGCGCTCCGCGCCGCCCCGGACCGCTGACGCGGACGCCGTCGCGGCTCTTTCCACCGCCGCCGCCAGATTCTAGGGTCGCGACGGCGTCCAACCCGTTCGCGAGCGTCCCGCGCATGACCGCCTACGATCTCGCAGCGCCCCCGGACCTCGCCGGCCGGCTCGCCACCCGAGGCTACGCCGTCGCCGCGGGCTCGGGCGCCGAGGCGCTGTGGCGCGAGGGCGCGGTTCCCGCCTCCGATCTCGCCGACGCGCTCGCGGAGACGCACGGCCTGCCGCGCGCCGCCTTCGCCGAGGTGGCGCAGCGCCGGCCGCTGATTGGCGGCCTGTCGCTCCGGTTCCTGCGCGACGCCCGCGCCTACCCGTTCGACGACGACGGGGCTCCGACCGCCGCGATCGCCGACCCGTCCGACCACGACGCGCGCGACGCCATGGCGCTGGCCCTCGGCCGCGCGCCGGCCTTCGTCGTGCTCTCCTTCGAGGAGATCGAGCTGCTGTTCGAGCGCTGCGCGCCCGAGGCGCCCGCCCTGGACGGCCCGGCGGAGGCCCCCGACGGCGCCCGCGCCGACACCGTCGAGGCGCTGCAGGACCTCGCCCGCGGCGCGCCGATCGTGCGCACCATCGACGAGCTGCTGGAGCGCGCGGTGGAAACCGGCGCGACCGACATCCATCTCGAGACCGGCCGTGACGAGGTCCGGGTGCGGCTGCGCGTCGACGGGCGGCTGAAGGTGGACCAGACGCTGCCGAAGCATCTCGCCGCCGGCCTGATCTCGCGGGTGAAGATTCTGGCGGGGCTCGACATCGCCGAGCGCCGGCTGCCGCAGGACGGGCGCGCCAATGTGCGCGTCGGCCGCGTGGAGGCCGACCTGCGCGTCGCGATCGCGCCGACCATGTATGGCGAGACAGCGGTGCTGCGCATCCTGATCAAGGATGGCCGGCTGCTGGATTTCGACCGCCTCGGCCTCAGCCCCCGCGACCGCTCGACGCTCGAGCGCCTGCTCGCCGAGCCGCACGGGGTCGTCGTCGTCACCGGCCCGACCGGCAGCGGCAAGACCACGACGCTCGCGACCGCCATGGCCGCGCTCAACGACCCGTCCCGGAAGATCGTCACGGTCGAGGACCCGATCGAGTACCAGATCCCCGGCGTGCACCAGACCCAGATCAAGCCGGCGATCGGGCTGACCTTCGCGGCGGCGCTGCGCTCCTTCCTGCGGCACGATCCCGACGTGATCATGGTCGGCGAGATGCGCGACCGCGAGACCGCGAGCGTGGGCGCGCAGGCCGCGCTGACCGGCCATCTCGTGCTGACCACGCTCCACACCAACACCGCGGCCGACGCCGTGCTGCGGCTCGCGGACCTCGGCGTCGAGCCCTACCTGATCCGCGCGGCGCTGCGCGGCGTCGTGGGCCAGCGGCTGGTGCGGCGGCTGTGCGACCGCTGCAAGACGCCCGATCCGCTGGCGGCCGATCTGGCGCGCGGCGTCGGCGAGGCCCGCGGCGCGGCCGCGCCCGCGCGCGCCTCGTTCCACGCCCCTCGCGGCTGCGCGGCCTGCGGCGGCTCCGGCTTCCGCGGCCGGATCGGCGTGTTCGAGGCGCTGCGCGTCGACGACGCCGTGCGCGCCTGCATCGACGACCGACCCGACCCGGCAAAAATCCTCGCCGCGGCCCGCGCCGGCGGCATGACGACCATGCTCGAGGACGGGCTCGCCAAAGCCGGCGCAGGGCTGACCACCGTGGACGAGGTGCTGCGCGCGACCGGCTGACACCGTCACGCGGATGTCGTTGACCTCGGCGCGCCGCAGGCTAGGGTCGGCGCGGGGGGCGATCGCCCGAACCGATGCTGGGGGCCGGCGCCGTGGCGCTTGCGGGCGTGTTTCGTAACCTCGCGGACGACCTCGCCGCTCTGGCGGCGCCGCTGTTCGCTCGCGCCGGCGGCCCGCGCCGCCGCGTCGCCGTGGCCGAAGGCGACGCGCTCGCGCTCTATGAGATCGCGCCCGACGGCGCCGCCCGGAAGCTGACGCCGCCGGTCGCAGGCGCGAGCGGCGCGCTGACGCTGCCGCCGGGCGCGACGCTGCGGCGCGAGCTGAGCTTCCCGGGCGCGACGAGGCCCTATCTCGACGCCGTGCTGGACGCGCGCCTCGACCGGCTGGTCCCATGGGCTCCGGAGCGGGTCGTCTACGCCTATCGGCAGGAGGACGCCGCCGACGGCGCGCTGAAGGTCGAGGTCGTCGCCGCAGCGCGCGAGACGGTCGAGCTCTGGAGCGCGCGCGCGGAGGCCGCCGGCTTCACGCCGACCGGGATCGGCCCCGGCGGCGCCGACCCCGCCGCGCCGCTCGCGCTCGACCTCTGGCGGGGCCGGCGCGATCCGGCGCAGGCCCGCGCCCGCCGCATGGTCGCGGGCGCTGCGGCGGCGAGCGCGCTCGTGCTGTTGCCCCTCGCCGGCTGGTCGTTCGTCGCGCTCGGCGCCGTCGAAGCCCGCGCCGCCGATCTCGCGGCG